>NZ_RFFG01000140.1 GCF_003696215.1 Actinomadura harenae
CTCGGGCCGCCGCTGGCGCGGGCCGCGGTCGCCGTGGCCGCCGTCCCGCTGCGGGCGTCCGGCGGGACGGGCGAGCTCGCCGCCGCCAACCTGCGGACGTCCGCGCGCCGCCTCGCCGCGGTGATCACCCCGCTGACGCTGATGATCGCGATGTCCGGGACGCTGCTGTTCGCGCAGTCCACGCTGACCGGCGCCGCCGAGGCGCAGGCCCGGACCGGCACGATCGCCGACTTCCGGCTCGGCCCGGCCGTCCCGGCCCCGGCGGCGGAGGCGCTGCGCGGCGTGGCGGGCGTGCGGGCGGTCACCGAGGTCGTCCACAGCCGCGTCCGTGCCATGAACAGCCCGTACAGCGTGCAGGGCGTCACCCCGGCGGGCCTCTCCTCGACCATGGACCTGGACGTCCGGGACGGCTCGCTCGACCGCCTCGGCGCCGGCACGATGGCCGTCCGCTCCGGGATCGGCATGAAGGTCGGCGACGACGTCGCCTTCGCGCTCCCGGACGGCACCCGCGTCACGCAGAAGGTCGTCGCCGTCTACGCTCGCGGCCTCGGCTTCGGGGACCTGACGCTGCCGTACGACCTGGTCGCGGCGCACTCCGACTCCCCGATGGGGACGGTGCTGGTGTCCGCGCCGGGCGTCCGCGCCGACACGCTGCGCCGGGCGCTGCCGCCGGGGATCGCGCTCGCCACCCCGGCCGAGGCGAACAAGGGCGCGAACGGGGCGTCCGCCGTGAACTACCTGGCGCTCGGGCTGATCGTCGCCTTCGCGGGGATCGCCATGGTCAACACCCTCGCGATGGCCGTCGCGGGCCGCTCCCGCGAGCTGGCGCTGCTGCGGCTGGCGGGCGCGACCCGCCGCCAGGTGCTGCGGATGCTGCGCTGGGAGACCCTGGCCGTCGCGGTGGTCGGGACCGTCCTCGGCACGGCGATCACGTTCTGGACGCTGGTCAACTACAGCGCGGGCATGACCGGCGCGTCGGCCCCGCACGTCCCGGCGCTCGGCGTGGTCGGGATCATCGCGACGGCGACCCTGCTGGCGCTCGCCGCGACCGCGCTCCCCGCCCGCGCCGCCCTCCGCGCGGACCCGACCCGGACCCTCGCCGCCCGCGACTGACCGTGCGGCTAGACCGGCACCGCGAGCAGCCCCTCGCAGGCCGCCAGCAGGCGGCCGCGCAGGGGCTCCGCGCGTCGGGTGAAGTCCCGCTGGAGGGCCGCGTACTCGGCGCGGCCCTCCGCCGTCTCGATCCGGACGGGCGGGTACCCGAGATCGGCCAGGTCGTAGGGGCTGGCCCGCATGTCCACCGCGCGGACGTCGCGGGCGAGCTCGAAGCAGTCGGCGACCAGCTCGGACGGCACGAGCGGCGACAGCTTGTACGCCCACTTGTAGAGGTCCATCGTGGCGTGGAGGCAGCCGGGCTGCTCCAGCTCGTGCTGGGTCTCGCGGGTCGGCTGGAGCACGTTCAGCGGGCGCGCGGGCCCGGTGAAGAACCGGAACGCGTCGTAGTGGCTGCACCGGACGCCGCGCTCCTCGACGATCCCGGCGATCTCGGCGGCGGGCAGCCGCATCGGCCAGGCCGCGTGCCGCACCTCGGGGGCCCGGTAGACCATGGCCCACTCGTGCAGGCCGAAGCAGCCGAACTGGGCCGGGCGGGACGCCGTCCGGGCGAGGAGCGTGGCCGTCCACTCGATCGACGAGCGGCGCCGTCCGACCAGGCCGTCCACGTCGACCGTCACGCCGCGATCGGTGTCCACGTAGTCGCGGCCGTGATCGCGGGCGCCCGCGAGTTCGACGAAGGCGCCGGGATGCCACTGCTGGAGCCGGTTCGGCCGGTGGCTGTAGTAGGTGAACAGGAAGTCCTCGACCGGGTGCTTCTCGCCGCGCCTGCGGCGCTCCAGGTGCGGTCCGAGCCAGGTGTCGACGCGGCGGCGGTGCGCTTCGGCGCGCGCCCGCCACTCGTCCGGCTCCAGGATGTCCACCCGTTCATGCTAGGCGCGATGCGTCCCGCCTCGTCCGTGGTCCGCCGGCCGCCCGGCCGCATCCGAAACCGTCCGCCCGCCGCCCGTACCCCGAAGCCGGGCGGCGGGCGGACGGAGGCCTGTGACTCGCGGGCGGAGCCCGGTCACTCGCGGGCGGCGGCGAGCGTGACGGGCGCCGGGCGGGTCGCCGCCCGGGTGGTGAACGTGCTGGTCAGCGTCGAGATCCCGAAGGCGCCGAGGACGATCAGGACGATCAGCGTCCACGGGACGGAGAGGACCTCCAGCCCGTCCGGCCCGAACAGGAATCCGCCGAGCGCCGCGAGCGCGACCACCAGGCCGAGCCCGACCCCGATCAGCGTCACCCCGGACGCCTCCAGCAGCGCGGACCGGACGACCTGGCGACGCGACAGCCCGGTCAGCCGCGCGACGGCGAACTCGCGGCGGCGCTCGGTCCCGGCGATGACCATGGCGTTGATGATCGCGACGATCGCGTAGACCGCCGACAGGCCCATGAGGACCATCATCACGCTGTTGTTCTGCTTCATCTGCTCGCCGACCCGCGCGTCCGCCCACGCGGAGACCGTCTGGACCTTGCCGATCCGCAGGTCCCGGAGCCGGTTCGCGACGTCCGCCGGGGACGTGCCGGACGCGACCTTGACGGTGGTCTCGGCCTCCGCCTTGGCGAGCATGTCCTCCGAGAGCAGCCAGTTCGGGACGAAGAACGCGTCCGCGTTGTTCTCCAGGGTGGCGGGCATCCGCGCGACGACCTTGAGCCTCACCTTCCGGTCGCCGAGGTCGGCGACGGCGGTCGAGCCGCGCCGGACGCCGTCCTCGGCCGAGCCGGGGCCCGCGACGACGGCGTTCCCGCGCAGCGCGTCCAGCGATCCGGAGACGGGGCGCGAGGTGTGCGTGGCCTGGTAGGCGGCCGGGTCGATCGCGATGATCCCGGCCTGCACCTTCTTGCGGTACCCCCGCTTGGTGCCGTTGTTCTCGGTGACCGTGAGCGAGATGTCGGCGGTGACGGCCGTGGACGACGCCGCCACGCCCGGCACCGACGCGATCCTCCTGGCGTCCACCCCGTTGGACGTCACGACGTACTCGCCGACGATCTTGCGCTTGACGTCCACGCCGCCCGCCTTCGCCTGCGTGCCGAGCATCGCGGTGAGCCCGACGACCAGCGCGGTCAGGACGATCATCGGGGCGGCGGTCGCGGCGGCGCGGCGCTTGCCGTCCCGCAGGTTGGCCTGGGCGAGCTCGGCGAGCGGCCCGAACCGGGTGAAGGGACGCAGCAGGTGCCCGGCCAGCGGGACGACGAGGGGGCTCAGCGCGCTCAGCCCGATCGCCCCGGAGAAGGACACGCCCATCGCGATCAGCATCGCGCCGAGGAAGTCGGCGCCGCCCTCCATCGCGACCATCGCCACGGACAGGGCGAGCATGCCCACGCCCCAGATCCACCGGCCGGGCGTCATGATCCGCGCGGCGCCTCCGATGTCGCGCAGCGCCTCCAGCGGGCGGACCCGCGCCGCCCGGAGCGTCGCGGCGATCGAGCCGGTCAGCGCCATCCCGACACCCGCGGCCACCGACCCGAGGAGGACGCCGTTGTCCCAGTGCGGCGCGAACGAGTCGGGCAGGATCCCGTTGCTGGTCAGCAGGTACGCCTGGGCCCACATCAGCGGGATCCCGAACAGGATCCCGCCCGCCGAGCCGAGCAGCCCGAGCAGCAGCGCCTCGCCGAACAGCAGCGTCACCACCTGGGGGCGGCTGGCGCCGAGGGTGCGCAGGAGCGCGAGGTCGGCGCGGCGCTGCGCGACGGTGAACGCGAAGGTCGAGCCGATGATGAACACGGCGAGGAAGCACGCGAGCATCGCCGTCATGCCGAGCAGCGACCCGGCCCCCTCGTAGGCGTCCTTGATCCGGGCGGTCTCGCCCGGCGTCGATCCGGCCGGGATCCTCGGGTGCTCCGCCCCGAGCGACACCATGATCGACGCCTGGAGGAGCCCGACCCCGAAGACCACGGTGAGCAGCGCGCCCGCGAACAGCGTCCAGCGCTCGCGGAAGGTGCTCCACGACATCCGCCACATGGTCAGTCCTCCAGGGTCGCGAGGCGGTCGGCGACCTGGCGGGCGGACGCCCCGGCCAGCCGGTCGACCAGGCGGCCGTCGCGGAGGAACACCACGGCGTCGGCGGCCGCGGCGGCGACCGGGTCGTGCGTGACCATGACGATGCACTGGGGCGCGGCGCCGTCCTGCCCGGTGCGCTCGTCCACGACGGTGCGCATCAGCTCCAGGACGGTGCGGGCGGAGCGGGAGTCGAGCGCGCCGGTCGGCTCGTCCGCGAACAGGACGGCCGGACGGGTCACCAGGGCGCGCGCGATGGCGACACGCTGCTGCTGGCCGCCGGACAGCTCGCGCGGACGGTGGTTCCCGCGGTCGCCGAGGCCGACGTCGGCGAGCGCCCGCTTCACCGCGCGGCGGTCGAGCCGCACCCCGGCGAGGCGCATGGGGAGCGCGACGTTCTGCTCGGCGGTGAGCGCGCCGACGAGGTTGAAGTTCTGGAAGACGAAGCCGAGGGAGCGGCGGCGCAGCTCGGTGAGGACGTGCTCGGGCGCGCGCGTGATGTCGCGTCCGGCGAGGATGATCTGTCCCTCGTCGGCGCGGTCGAGTCCGGCGGCGCAGTGCAGGAGCGTGGACTTGCCGGATCCGGACGGGCCCATGACGGCCGTCCAGGTGCCGGGCGGGAACGCGATGCTCACGTCGTCCAGGGCGGTGACGGACGTGTCGCCCGACCCGTACCGGCGCGCGACGGACCGGAGCTCGACGGCGGGCGGCATGGGCGGCGGGTACCCCGGGTGACCAGGGGGCATTCCCTGCGGGGCGGCGGCGTGGGCGCTGGCGAACGTCATACCCAGATCTCATCGCGCGGGGGCTCCGGCCGGAACGGGGCCTTCCACCGGATCGCCTTTCGGGTTCTCCCCACCCCTTCACATACAGACTGCATGTATGTATGGTCGCGGCATGATCCGACGACTCGACCGCGACACGACGGTCCAGGGCCTCATGGCCGAGTTCCGCGCCTTCGCCGACCTCATCGGCGGCCTGTCCGACGCGGAGTGGAACGCCCCCACCCGGTGCGACGGATGGCTCGTCCGGGACGTCGCCGCGCACGTGCTCGGCAACGTCGTGGACGTCATCACCGGAACCCCCGGAGACCGCTCCCCCGACGACCAGGCCGCCGCGCTGCGCGGCGGCACCCCCGCCGAGCACGCCACGGCACTGCGCGCCGCGGTCGACAGGCTCGAACCCCGGTTCGCCCGGCTGACCGACGAGCTGTGGGCCGCGCCCGGCCCCGTCGACCGGACGATCGGCAACGGCGTCACGATGCTCTGGTACGACGCCTACGTGCACACCGACGACGTCCGCGCCGCGCTCGGGCGCCCGGCCGAGACGGGGCCGGGGCTCGACGCGGCGCTGTCCTGGCTGCGCGACGAGCTGGAGGGCCGCGTCGCGGTCACGCTCCGCCTGGACGGCTTCCCCGAGGCGGAGGTCGGCGGCGGCGGGACGGTCGTGACCGGCGACCCGCACCGCTTCGTCCTCGTCGCGACCGGACGCCTCGACGCGTCCGTGCTGGGCCTCCCCGCCGAGGTGAACGTCCACGGCGGATAGGTCCGCGTGCACCGGTCCCTACCATGTGCGCATGAGCGAGCGCGCATGAGCAAGAAGGCCGAACAGGGCGACGCGACCCGGCGGCGCCTGGTGGACACGGCCGTCGCCCTGTTCACCGAGCACGGCTTCGCCGGGACGTCCACGACGGCGGTGGTGAAGGCGGCGGGCGTCACGCGGGGCGCGCTCTACCACCACTTCGCCGACAAGGAGGCCCTGTTCGAGGCCGCCTACCAGGGGGTCCAGCGGGAGGTCGCGGAGCGCTGCGCCGCCGCCGCGCGGGCCGCCGAGCCCACCCCGGCCGGCCGGCTGCGCGCCGGGATGGCCGCCTACCTGGACGCCTGCCTCGAGCCGCACGTCCAGCGCGTCCTGCTGCGGGAGGGTCCGCTCGTCCTCGGCTGGGAGAGATCGGTCACGTTCGACGACCCCTACTGCGCGCGCAAGCAGCTGCGCGCCGGGCTGCGGGAGGCCGAGCGGCAGGGGCTCGTCCCGGCCGGACGCGCCGACGCGCTGGCCCATCTCCTGTTCGGCGCGGCCAACCAGGCCGGGGCCGCGATCGCCGTGGCCCCCGACCAGGCCGCCGCCCGCGCGGAGACCGGCGCGGCCATGGACGACCTGATCACCCGCCTTCTCACCCCCTGACCTGGGCGCGCGCCCTCCCGGCCCCTCCGGGATCCGTAGTTGCGCGATGATGCAAATACCGATAGGCATGGTTCGCGCCGGACAGGGGCCGAAACAGGCCCCTCACCCGGTGCGTACGGATAGGTGACCATCGGCGGAACTTTCGCCTTTCGCCCGGCCGCCCCTATGCTCCAGCCAGTTCGTGTGCTTCTGTGACTTGTTTCCGGACAAGCAGAAGACGGCCTACGGGGAGGCCACAAATGGAACCACGACCGAGGACGCGCGCTGTCGGGGCAGCGCTCCTCACCGCCGCGCTCGTGGCGTCGACGGCCGCGGGCTGCTCTTCGAGCGGCGCCAAGGCCGCGCCGCCGCCGTCCACGACGCCCGCGCCCGCGGCTCCCGCCGGGCGCACCGAGCCGCCCGTCGTGATGCCGACCGGCCCGAAGGCCCACTTCAGGTTCTCGCACAACACCTCCGGCGGCCCGATCATGGTCACCACGCTCAAGGGCGCGAAGTCCGGCGTCACCGGCAAGGTGTGGGTGTGGCTGCCGCCCGAGTACAAGGACAAGCGCTACGCCAAGAGCGGCTTCCCGGTCCTGACGCTCTACACCGGCAACACCGGCGTGAACTACAACTTCTGGGCGCACGAAGAGGTCGAGCCCATCCAGAAGGTCGCCGTCCAGATGCGGAAGCGGCACAAGGCGCACCCCTTCATCATGGTCATGCCGGTCCTCCAGATGTCGACGCGCCAGGACACCGAGTGCAGCGACATCCCCGGCATGCCGAAGATGGGCACGTTCCTCGGCGACGACGTCTACCGGATGGTCAAGGCCAACTTCCGGACGCTGCCCGGACGCGACGGCTGGGGGCTCGGCGGCGCGTCGTCCGGCGCGTTCTGCGCGGTGAAACTGGCCCTCCAGCACCCCGACCGCTACCGGTCGGCCATGTCGTGGGCCGGGTACTTCGCCCCCGAGCCGCAGGCCGGGCCGCGCTGGACGCCGCAGCAGATGAGCGCCAACAGCCCGACCGAGATGGTCAAGAAGCGCCCGGACGTCCGGCTGTTCCTCCTCGCGGGCGACCGCAAGCTGTTCCGGTCCGACAAGGAGCGGATCATGGCGTTCAAGCAGATCGTCCGGCCGCCCACGACCGTCCAGGTGGAGATCCAGAAGAACGGCGGGCACTACACCGCCGACCTCCAGAAGCTCCTCCCGGACATCCTGACCTGGTTCACCAAGAACCTGGAGGGTCCGGTCCCGGCCAAGTAGGCGGGTCCGGTCCCGGCCGAGTGACCGGGCCGGTCCCGGCCGAGTGACCGGGCCGGTCCCGGCCGAGTGACCGGGCCGGTCCCGGCCAGGTAGCCCCCGGTGGAGCCCGCGCCCGGCCCCGGCGCGCGGGACGGCGAGCCGCGCGTACCGGACGTGTACCACCCGCTGCCACGGTGGTCGGGTCATGAGGACCCTGACCACCGGAGGCTCACGTGGAAGGCGCCATCCCCGGCCCGGACGCGGACGGTTACCGAACCCCGCAGGCGTCCCCCGGCCCCGTACCGGACCCCGTCACCCGGCTCGCCGCCGACCGCGGCCTCGGCGCCCTGGTGGACGTCCGGCGCCAGCTCACCACCGCGTCGATGACGATCATCGGCGTGGTCACCTCGGTCGTGTGCGTCCTGCTCATGTGGGGCCTGTTCGAGCTGACCAAGAGCGCGTCGTTCCTCTCGTCCCTGCACCAGATCGCCTACGCCGTGCACCTGCCGCTGCTCTTCGGGCTCGTCTGGGGCGTCGGCTACACGATCCGGGGCCTGGCCCAGGGCGGACGTGCCCACTACCTCTACGAGAACGGCCTGGTGTTCGCGCGGCGCACCCGGCAGGACGCGTTCACCTGGCAGGACATCACCGGTCTCAGCCCGCTCTACGAGCGGCGCGACCAGGGCCGGGAGGGCAAGGTGCTCGGCTACACGATCACGCCGTCCCGGGGCGCGCCCTTCGCCGTCCCCCTCGTCCTGAAGGACGGGCGCGACCCGTTCATGGACCGGATCATCACCAACGTCCAGGCGCTCGGCCGCCCCGTCCAGTAAGGAGAACCATGTCCGAGAACCCCCCACCCCAGCAGAAACCTCCGCCGTACGCGGCGCCCGCGCCCGCGTACACGCGGGTCACCGACGAGCAGCGGGAGATCTGGGAGACCAAGGGCCGCCGCGGTGTCGGCTTCGGCGCCGCGTGGCTGATCGGCGGGCTGCTGCTGTCCCTGATCACCTACTCGAACGCGGCGTCCCACGGCGGCGTGTACATCGTCGCGTGGGGCCCGGTCCTGTACGGGATCTACCGGATCGTCACGGGAGCCCGGTTGATCCAGCGCGCCCGCTCCTGACCCCGGCCCTGGCACGTCCAGGATCGCGGCCTCCCAGACCGCGCGCCCGGTCCGGGGGGCCGGGCGCGCGGTCTGGGAGGCCGGGCGCGCGGTCCGGGGCCGGGCGCGGTCAGGCCAGGGCGTCGAGGTTCGCGGTGAGGTCGCGCATCGCGCGGACGCCCAGGTCGGCGGGGGAACCCGGGCCCGAGTCGGGCGCGTCGCCGAGCGCCCAGGTCTCGACGGCGACGCGGATCGCGGCGCTCGCGGCGGCGGCGGCCAGCCGCGTGCCGAGCCCGGCGGGACGCCCGGTCAGCTCGGCGAGCAGCGGGACGAGCCGCTCCTCGGTGTCGTGGTTCACGCGCAGCCACACCGCGCGCAGCGCGGGGTCGGCGTGGGCGGCGCGGAGGAGGCCGCGGGTCCAGGTCCAGGACTCGCGGCCTTCGTCGTCCGCGGGGGCGAGCGCGCGTCCGGCCGCCGTGACCAGCGCGTCCCGGAGCGGCATCTCCCGCGCCGTCTCGGCGAGCAGCCGCAGCCAGCGCTCCGCGCCCTGCGCGAGCAGCGGCGCGATCGCGTCCTCCTTGGTGCGGAAGTACCGGTAGAAGGTGCGCAGCCCGACCCCGGCGCGGCGCGCGACCGCCTCGGCCGTCACGTCCGCCGACGTGGTGCCCGCGCCGCCGGGTCCGGCGAACAGTTCGGCCGCCGCGAGCGCGATCTCCATCTGCGTCGCGGCCCGGCGGCGCTCGGTCAGGGACGTCCGGCGATCCTCCATGACCCCATCGTAGGCATAAAGTGCAGGTGTGGCACGTTGTGCCATACAGACACGATCTGCCAATGGAGGAAGAGATCATGGAACGCTTCGAGGGACGCCGCGTCATCGTCACCGGGGCCGGGTCGGGCATCGGCCGCGCCACCGTGCACCGCCTGCTGAGCGAGGGCGCGCGGGTCACCGGCTTCGACGTGAGCACCGCCGGGCTCGAGGAGACCGCCGCGCAGGCCGCCGCGAACGGCACCGCGGGCCGCCTCACCACCACTCCCCTGGACATCGCGGACGAGGCCGCCGTGGCGTCCGGCGTGGCCGCGGCCGTGGCCGCCATGGGCGGGCTGGACGTGCTGGTCAACGCGGCGGGCATCCTCCGCTCCGCGCACACGCACGAGACCACGCTCGACTTCTGGAACACCGTCCTGAAGGTCAACCTGACCGGGACGTTCCTGGTGACGCGGGAGGCGCTGCCCGCACTGCTCGCCACCGGACGGGGCGTCGTCGTGAACTTCTCGTCGACCTCGGCGAGCTTCGCGCACCCCTACATGGCCGCGTACGCCGCGTCCAAGGGCGGGATCCAGTCGTTCACGCACGTCCTGGCCAGCGAGTACGCCAAGCAGGGACTGCGGGCGGTGTCGGTCGCGCCCGGCTCGATCGAGAGCGGCATGACCACCGGACGCGGCCCCGGCCTCCCCGAGGACGCCGACATGAGCCTGTTCGTCAAGCTCGCGCCCGCCCTCGGCCAGGGCTTCGCGGGCCCGGAGACCGTCGCGGGAGTCGTCGCGATGCTCGCCTCGGACGACGGCGCGTTCGTCACGGGCACCGAGATCCGCATCGACGGCGGCACCCACTTCTGACCGGCGGGAGCCCCCAGGGGCCCGGACGCCCCCGTCCGGGCCCCGCTCATGGTCAGAGGTCCCGGGTCGCGTCCTCGTAGCGGCGGATGGTCTCGATGAAGACCCGGCGCTCGGACGGCGTGAGCGGTTCCAGCGCGGTGCGCCAGGCGTCGGCGCCGCGCGCGAGCCAGCCGTGGATGGCGTCGACGTGGCCGGGGGCGATCGCGACGATCGTGCGGCGGCGGTCGGCGTCGTCCGCGCGGCGCTCCAGGATGCCCTGGCGGCTGAGGTCGCCGACCATGAGGCTGACCGTCGTCGGGGCGACCTCCAGGCGCTCGGCCAGCGCGTTCACCGGCATCGGGCCGTCGAAGACCAGGTAGCCGAGCAGCGAGAGGTGGCGCGGCGCGAGCGCGAACCCGGAGAGGGACTCCGGTGGCGGCAGCCGCTTGGTCCGGCCGACCAGGCGCGGCATGAGCAGCAGCATCGCCCGGATGCCGGCCTCGACGTCCGGCCCCTCGATCTCGGCCCCTTGGCCCGTTGACATACAGATACCTTTGCATCCAAAGTAGATTTGCTTGCAAAGCAAACATGAATCGCCGGGGCAAGCCTACGCGGAGGCCAGGGGCATGACCTTTACCGAGCGCAACCGTCCGATCGTCGAGGAGTTCCGGGGCAACGGCGGGAAGGTCGGCGGGTTCTTCGCCGGGACGCCGCTGCTCCTGCTCACCACCACCGGGTCCCGGTCCGGCGAGCCGCGGACCGCGCCGCTCGCCTACCAGGAGGACGACCACGGGCGTCCCGTCGTCTTCGCCACGAACGCGGGCAGCGACCACGACCCGCTCTGGTACCGGAACCTGGTCGAGGACCCGCGCGTCACCGTCGAGATCGGGACGTCCACGTACACGGCGACGGCGATCCCCGCGCACGGCGAGGACCGCGACCGGCTCTACGACCGGATGGCCGACGCGTCCGAGGCGTTCGCCGGATACCGGGAGCGGACGGCCCGGAGGTTCCCCGTCGTCGTCCTGTACCGCGTGGACGAGCGGCGCGAGAACGCGATCGGCGCCGAGCTCGCCCGGATCCACGAAGACCTCCGGACCGCGCTCGGCGACCTGCTCGAAGTGGCCGCGTTCGGCGGCGGCCCCACACCGACGCTGCTGGAGCAGTTGCGCGTCCGGTGCCTGACGGTCTGCGGCGACCTGGAGTCGCACCACGGCAAGGAGGAGGGCGTCTTCCCGCGCATCGAGCGCCTGTACCCGGCGCTCGCCCCGGTGCTGGACGAACTGCGCCGCCAGCACACCGTCCTCGCCGGGATGCGCGCCGAGCTGGAGTCCCTCTGCGCCCGGGCGGACCTCGACCCCGAGGAGCGGCGGGCGGAGATCGAGCGGATGACGGTCGCGATCGACGCCCACTTCGCCGACGAGGAGCGCCGCCTCCTCCCCGTCCTGGACGTCGTCGACCCCGCCGCGCTCCGCGCCCCGGCTTAGCCCCCGGGCCCCGCGAACCCGCGGCGGGACGCGGAAAATAGGGCGATTGCCCGATCCCCGGTTCGTCCCGGGCGGCGGACGATGGGAGGCCCACCCCCTCGCCCCCAGGAGCCATGCCGTGAGCGTTCAGGAGGCCCCGGTCCGGGAGGCCGTCCGGCCGCCGATCTTCACCAGGGCGTTCGTGACGATGATGGCCTGCTCGCTCGGCGGCATGGCGAGCTGCTACCTGCTGATGTCGACGATGCCGCTGTTCGCCGCGCGGCACGGCGGCGGCGGGTTCGGGGCCGGGCTGAGCACGGGCGCGATGATGTTCGCGACCCTCCTGCTGGAGCCGGTGACGCCGCGCCTGGCGAGCCGCTTCGGCTACCGCCTGACGCTCGGCGCCGGGCTCGTCCTGATGGGGCTCCCGGCGCTGCTGCCGCTCGCGTCGGGCACGCTCCCCGTCGTGCTGCTGACCTGCGCGCTGCGCGGCGCGGGCCTCGGGATCCTCGTCGTCGCGGGCACCGCGCTCACCGCCGAGACCGTCGCGCCCGAACGCCGCGGCGAGGCGCTCGGCGTGTACGGGGTCTCGGTCGGGATCCCCGCGCTGGCCTGCCTGCCCCTGGGGCTCTGGCTCAGCGGGCACGTGGGCTTCGACGTCGTGTTCGTGTCGGCGGCGGTCGTCGCGCTCGTCCCCCTCGCCGTCCTGCGGGGCCTGCCGGGCGCCTGCGGCGGGGACGAGCCCGCCGGGCACCGGGATCCCGGGACGCACGGCGGGCTGCTCGCCGCCGCCCGGCGTCCGGAGCTGGCGCGGCTCGCGATCATGTTCGCGGCGATCACGTTCGCCACCGGCGTGCTCCAGACGTTCCTGCCGCTCGCGGTGCACGGCGCGACGGCGGGGATGGCGGCCGGGGCGCTCATGGCGCAGTCCTTCGGGACGCCGTTCACGCGCTGGCTGTCCGGCCGGTTCGCCGACCGGTACGGGACGCGGGCGCTGCTCGTCCCGATGGTGCTGCTCACGGCGTCCGGGGCCGCGACGCTGGTGTGGACGGGCAGCCCGGTCGCGGTGATCCTCGGCCCGGGGCTGTTCGGCGCCGGGTTCGGCATCGCGCAGACCGCGACGCTGTCGCTGATGCTCGACCGCGTGGACCGGCCGGAGTTCGGCCCGGTCAGCGCCCTGTGGAACATCGCGTACGACGCGGGGATCGGTGTCGGCGCGGTCGGGTTCGGCATCGTCGTGTCCGTCACGTCCTACTCGGGCGGGTTCGCCGTGACGGCCGCGCTGCTCGCGCTCGTGCTCGTGCCGGTCTGGCTCGACCGGCGAACCCGGTAGGTCTTCAGCACGATGTTCTCGGCCGTCTTGCGGACGCCGTTGGCGATCATCTTCTTGCCCGGCAGGTAGGGCATGAGCCTGTAGTTCTGCCGCAGCAGCCACGCGATCACCCGGTTCTCCGGCACCATCAGCCTCGCGACGCCCTGCCCCTGCTTCTGGCAGCCCGCGACGTACTCGCGCATCGCCTCCTCGTACCGGGCGAACGCGGCCACGTGGTCGCCGCCGGCCTCGGCCAGCTCGCCCGCGAGGACGTACGCGGCGACCATCGCCAGGCCCGTGCCCATCCCGGACAGCGAGGACGGGCAGTACGCGGCGTCCCCGAGGAGGGCGACGCGGCCGCGCGTCCAGCCGTCCATGCGGACCTGGCTGACGGAGTCGAAGTAGAAGTCGGAGGCGTCCGCCATCATGCCGAGGAGCCGGTCGGACTCCCAGCCGTTGCCCGCGAACGTCTCGGCGAGCATCCTCTTCTGGGCCTCGACGTCGCGGCGGTCGATGTCGGTGAGCGGCGCGCCGAAGTAGAACACGGCCTTGGCCTCGGTGTTCTCCCGCGCGCTGTACATCGTGACGACCTTGCCCGGCGTGGTGAACGCGAGCCCCGCGTGGTCGATGCCGAGGTAGTTCGGGACGGTGAAGATCGCGCAGTAGAGGCCGAGGTGGGAGACGTGGTCCCGCTCGGGGCCGAACGCGAGGCGCCGGACGTTGGAGTGCAGGCCGTCGGCGCCGATGACCAGGTCGTAGCGTCCGGCCGCGCCGCTGTCGAAGGTCACGTGGACGCCGTCCGCGTCCTCGTCCATGCGGGCGATCGAGTCGCCGAAGACGTACCGGGTGTACGGCGCGGTCTTCTCGAACAGGATGCGGGCCAGGTCGCCGCGCAGGATCTCCACGTCGCCCGCGAACAGGTCGGCGGGCATGGACGCGAGCCTCTTCCCGCGGGTGTTCACGTAGACCATCGCGCCCGTGTGGGTCTGCTCGCGGCGGATGTCGTCGAGGACGCCCATCTCCTGGAGGATCCGCAGGTGCGCCTCGCCCCGGAAGTCGACGGCGTAGCCGCCGTCGCGCAGCTCGGCGGCCTTCTCGACGATCGTGACCGTGTGTCCGTGGCGGTGGAGCCAGTAGGCGAGGGCGGGACCGGCGACCGAGGCGCCCGAGATCAGGATGTTCTTCGTCATGGCCCTGACTCTGCGGGAGGCCGCTCACCGCGACCTCACCGCCCGCTCACCGCCGCCACCGTCCGGGCGGCCGCGCCGCGCTCAGAACTCCGGCAGGACGTGCAGCGGCGTGCTCCGGACGATCTCCTCGGACAGGCCCGCCAACCGCAGGACGTCATCGTGGCCGAGCCGCAGCCCCTCCCGGTACGCGACCGCGTAGACGTCGTCGCCGATCCGCGCGCGTGTGGCCCGCTCGATCTCGGTGACGTCGGGTTCGCCGATCGCGTCCATGCCGCGTAGGACGGTCGCCGCGCCGAGCAGGCGCGCGGCCTCCTCGCCTTCGCGCACGCGCGCGAGCGCGACGACCGCGCGCGCCGCTTCGGAGAGGGCGCCGATGACGGCGGCCACTTCGACGGCATGAAGGTAGAGGTCAGCGGCCTTGGGGGCGGGTTCGGCGATGCGTCCCAGGCCGATGAGGGTGCGGACGCGGTTTCCGACGCTCTTGATCCAGGTCGGATCGAAGCCGTCCAAGGCTTCTTCGTAGAGACGCCGGGCCTCGTCCTTGTCGCCCTTGGCCAAGGCCATGTCGGCTAGGCCGCGCAGGGCGGCCGCGACGTAGGTGGCGTTTCCGGCGCGGCGGGCCACGGCGGCGGCCTCGGCGTAGTCGGCGGCGGCGGCCTCCGGATCGTCCTGTGCGCGCAGGTCGCCCCGGTTGCAGAGCAGGTCGGCGAGGTCGTCGGCCGCGCCGAGCTCCCCGGCGAGCGTCAGCGCCTCGTCGGTGAGGGCGATCGCGCGGACGGTGTCCCCGGACGTCGCGGCGAGCCCGGCCAGGGCGTCCAGCGCGAGCGCCGTCCCCCAGCGCTCGCCCAGGCCGCGGAAGCCGTCGGCGGCCGTCTGGTACTCCTGCTCGGCCTGCGCGAGATCGCCCTGCGCGAGCTGCGGGTAGCCCGACATCAGGTGCGCCGCCGACCGCGCCCACGGGTCCGGGCTCTCACGCTCGGCCATCAGCGTCCTGAACTGGACGCTCACGTCGCCGCCGCCGACCGAGCCCATCAGCCACTGCAACGCCGCCATCGAGTTCTTCAGCGGCCGGTCCGCCTCGGCGAGCGCCAGCCCGGCGCGCTCACGCTGCCGCTCGGTCGCGTGCGTCCCGGCGATCGTGACGCAGACGGCGTACTCCTCGGGCGGAAGGCCGGTGTCCGGAAGATCCAGGATCGCGGCGGCGAGCGGGGCGGCCGACACCGACAGGCCCCGGATCCACAGGTAGACCGACATGGCCGTGAGCAGCCGGGACGCGGTGTCCGCCCGGCCCGCGGCGACGGCCCGGCGGAGCGCGGCGAACAGGTCGTCGTGCTCGGCGGCGAGCCGGTCGAGCGCCGCGAGCTGCCCGGCTCCGAGCAGGTCCGCGGCGGCGGTGAGGTCGAGCAGGTGGGCGGCGTGCGCGGCGTGGATCTCGTCCGTCTCGCCCGCCTCGTCCAGCTTCTCCGCCCCGTACGCGCGGATCGTCTCCAGCATCCGGTAGCGGCCCTGGGAGAAGTCGAGAAGGGAGCGGTCGGCGAGCGCCGTGAGGGTCTCCTCGTCCGCGCGCGCGACGGCCCAGGCCGTCGCGGCGGTCGCTCCCCCGGCGAACACGGTGAACCGGCGTGCCGCGGCGCGCTCGTCCTCGGTGAGCAGCTCCCAGCTCCAGTCGACGACCGCGCGCAGCGTCCGGTGCCGGGCGTCGGCCGTACGGCTGCCGCGCGCGAGGAGCGCGAACCGGTCGTCCAGGCGCTCCGCCACGTCGGACAGCTCGTGCGTGCGCAGCCGGGCCGCCGCCAGCTCGATCGCGAGCGGCAGGTCGTCCAGGGCCGCGCAGACCTTCCGGACGAGCGGTCCGGGCAGGACGACATCGCGGCGCGCGGCCCGGGCCCGTTCCTCGAACAGCCGCGCCGCGTCGTCCTGCGGGAGCGGCCGGACCTGCCACAGGCGCTCGCCGTCCACGTCCAGCGGCTCCCGGCTCGTCGCGAGGATCCGCAGGTCAGGGCACTCGGACAGGAGCCGCCAGGCGAGGTTCGCGGCGTCCGCGACGACATGCTCGCAGTTGTCCAGGACGAGCAGCAGGTCCCGCTCGGCGAGCGCGGCGACCAGGCGCTCCTCCGGGTCGGGGTCGGCGCCGCCGCCGCTCAGCAGGCCGCGTTCGCGCAGGCCGAGGGCCTGGAGCACCGCCTGCGCGGGATCGGCGACGGGCGCGAGCGGCGCGAACGCGACCTCGCCGTCCCAGCGCCGCGCGACCTCGCCGGACAGCCGCGTCTTGCCGACGCCGCCCGGCCCGAAGAGGGTGACGAGCCGCCCGGACGCCAGGCCGTCGAGGACGCCCGCCACATCGTCGTCCCGCCCGACGAAACCGCTGATCGGAGTGCCCGGACGCGCCACCCGCGGACGCCTCGCCGCCGGGACCGGCCCGGCGGGCGCGCCCTGGAGGAGCGCCTGGTGGAGGGCCATGAGCTCGGGCGACGGGTCGGTGCCCAGCTCGTCCGCGAGCAGGACGCGGGTCTCCTCGAAGAACGTGAGCGCCTCGGCCTGCCGCCCGCCCGCCGCGAGCGCCCGCATCAGCAGGGCCCGCAGGTCCTCGCGCAGCGGATGCCGGGCGATCAGGTCGCGCAGCTCGGCGACGGCGGCGTCATGGCGGCCGAGCGCCAGGTCCGCCTCGGCGCGGGCGACGAGCGCGGCGAACCGCAGCTCGTCCAGGCGGGCGGCCGCCGCCTCGCCGGACGCCGTCTCCGCCGCGTCCGCGAAGGCCGGGCCCCGCCACAGGCCCAG
>NZ_RFFG01000141.1 GCF_003696215.1 Actinomadura harenae
GCGCGGGCCCGCGCCGCGCCCGCCCCGTCCCGCCCGAGCGGACCCCGCGTGACCGGCTCGGCCGGCGGCCGCGGAACCGGCACCCGCAACGCCGCCAGCAGCGCGTCCAGGTCCCGCACCCCCACGCCCCGCTCCGACAGGAACGCCGCGCCGATCCGCTCCAGCCGGAACATCCGCGGACCCTCCCGCAACCGGCACCACCCGACCAGGTAGTCGGCGTCGGGGGCCGTGACCAGGCCGTGCGCCTCCACGTCCCGGACCGTCCGCGTCCCCTGCCGGTCGATGTACAGCAGGCGGACGACCCGCCGCGTCCGGACGGCCTCGGCGAGGGTGTCGCGCACCGGCCCCACCAGCGACGCCGCCTCACCGAGCGGCTCGCGCGGCGGCTCGGGCCCCAGCGCGTACCCGCGGCCGCGTTCGTGCCGCACCCGCAGGCCCCCGCCGGTCAGCAGCTCCATGTCCCGGCGGACGGTCCGCGCGCTGACGCCGAGCCTGCGCGCCAGGTCACCGGCCTCCACCGCGTCCGGCGACGCCCGCCGCAACTCCGCCACCAGCAGCAGCAGCCGGTCGACCCGGTCGACATCGGCCGCCCGGTCCGGCACGTGACGGGGAAGGTCCTCGCGAACTCCTCGGTCGTCTCCCACGCACCCATCGTGACCGCCGGCGTCGGCACTATGCCGCCCGGTGACACCCATGTCCCGCCCGCGCCACCCACCCGAACCGCCCCCACCGGCCCCCGTGCGGTCATACCGGGAGTGCCACCGGAATACGGCAACAACGGGCCGCAGGCAGCATTCGTTGCTGGTCAGGGACGTGTCCGGCCGGTGGTTTGTGGCCAGGCTAGGGTTCCCGACATGGTCGAACATCCGGGCTTTGGTGCCTTGCTGGCACGGCTGCTTCACGGCCGCCGGGCTGACGTCGCCTGGCTGGCGTCGGTGTCCGGCCTCCCGGAGTCCGAGGTGGGCGCGGTGATGAGCGGGGTGGCGCCGTCCCCAGCGCAATTGGAAGGTCTTGCTGCTGGGCTCGGCTTCCACGCCGCCGACCTGTTCGTGATCGCCGGGGTGCCGGTGCCGGAATCGATGGAGCCCTGTGAACGGGCGGCAGGGCACGAACTTCAGCGCCTCGTCAGAACTGCGATGGCGCTGCCCCAAGGCGAGCGGAATCGGATCCGCGAGAAGGCCGACAACCTGCCCCAGCTACCGCACCTCCGTCCGGCCGATCCACCACGGACGTACTACTGCCGGGACGGCAGCGCCGGTTCGATGCTCGTCACCATGCTGTCCGCCAACCGGAACCTGCACTCCCCGGTCGCTGCCGCCATGACCCTGGCGTGGCTGACACGGGGACGCATGTACGTGGATGCCTCGACTCTCCACAGCATCTCCGGGAACCGCACCGATCTGAAGCCGCGCTGGCTGGCCGGGTTCGCAACCGTCCTCGGCATTCCCGCCGCCGATCTGGCCGCCGTCACCGGCATCGACCTGCACGAGCCGCCGCCACCCGACGATCCGCCGGCGGACGACATGGCCGAGTTGCTCTGGGCCTGTCGGCGCCTGACCATCAACCAGATCGACGACCTCCGCCTCGAAGCGAAGACGATGCTCGTCGAAGTCCCTGCCGGTGCTTCCGATGAGGACTGGAACCGCGTCTACAGGCAGAGCGACGGAACGTGGTGGGGTGCGCCGAGGCGGCAGTGACCCTGCTCCCGATGTCTCCATCCTCTCAGGACGGATTCCTCGGCACGATCGACGGCGGCCTTCATCTCCGACAGTTCCCGGTTGATGGTGCTCGGGTCGACGACCCGCCGGTCCCCGTCGACCCGAGGTGTGCCTTCACCGCTTCGTCGAAGGACTCGGGCTGATCTCGTCCGAGGGAGATCACTTCGGCGGCGCTCGCGCTCATCTGCTCCGGCCCGCCCTGTTTCCTGCGGCAAATGCGTACACCTCGCGTCGGGGCGGGGTCGTCTGCCCGACATCCCGGCCCTATATCGTGCGCCGATATCGGATTCCGTCATAGCTGTGCGGCCGTGGTCGAGGGGCGAGCGATGGGTGGGACGGCGTCTGCCGGAGCGGGAGAGCTGAAGCGGCACCTGGGCGTGTTCGACGCCGTGGTGATCGGGCTCGGTTCGATGATCGGCGCGGGGATCTTCGCCGCACTCGCACCGGCCGCGTCGGCTGCCGGGTCCGGTCTGCTGCTGGGCCTGGCGCTGGCCGCGGTGGTGGCGTACTGCAACGCCACCTCTTCCGCCCGGCTGGCCGCCCGCTACCCGCAGTCGGGGGGCACCTACGTCTATGGCCGCGAGCGGCTCGGTGACTTCTGGGGCTACCTGGCCGGCTGGGGTTTTGTGGTCGGCAAGACCGCCTCCTGCGCGGCGATGGCCCTGACCGTGGGCGCGTACGCATGGCCGGGACGGGCGCACGCCGTCGCGGTCGGCGCGGTGGTGGCGCTGACCGCGGTGAACTACGTCGGCGTGCAGAAGTCCGCGTGGCTGACGCGCGGGATCGTCGCGGTCGTCCTCGCGGTGCTCGCCGCCGTGGTCACCGCCTGCCTGACCGGTGGCACGGCGCAGGCCGCGCACCTGGACGCCGGCGCGGACATCACCTTCGGCGGCGTGCTCCAGGCGGCCGGGCTGCTGTTCTTCGCGTTCGCCGGGTACGCGCGCATCGCCACCCTCGGCGAGGAGGTCCGCGACCCGAAACGGACGATCCCCCGCGCCATCCCCGTCGCGCTCGGCATCGCGCTGGTCGTCTACGCGGCCGTCGCCGCCTGCGTGCTCGCGGTGCTCGGGCCTGACCTGCTCGCCCACACCGCCGCCCCGCTCGCCGAGGCCGTGCGCGCCGCCGGTGTCCCGGGCCTGGCCCCGGTGGTGCGCGTCGGGGCGGCCGTCGCCGCGACCGGGTCGCTGCTCGCGCTGATCCTCGGGGTCTCACGCACCACCCTGGCGATGGCGCGCGACCGGCACCTGCCGCATGTCCTGGCCGCCGTCCACCCGAGGTTCAAGGTGCCTCACCGTGCCGAACTCGCGGTCGGCGCGGTGGTCGCCGTTCTGGCCGCGACCACCGATGTGCGCGGCGCGATCGGCTTCTCCTCCTTCGGCGTGCTGGCCTACTACGCCATCGCCAACGCCTCCGCCTGGACGCTCACTCCTGCCGAGGGCCGCCCCGCGCGGATCGTCCCCATCGTCGGCACGGCGGGCTGCCTGGTCCTGGCCTTCGCCCTGCCGCTCGCCTCGGTGCTGTGGGGCGCCGGGGTGATCGCGGCCGGCGCCGCCGTCTACGGCCTGCGCAAGGCCCTGGAACAACGGGGCGCCTGAGCGGTCGTGGGGCGCGGTCTTGAGGCGGCCTTCCCGTCCCGCGTCCGGCACACCGGCGGCGCCATCACCTCACAGCTCGGGCAGTCGGACCAGCTCAACGGCGTCGGCGGGCTCGGCTCCACCCGCCCGGTCTCGCAAGAGCCCTCGCGCGAACACACCCGTCACCATCGTCACACGGAGCTGCATTTCCTCGGGTGGCACGGACCTGAGGCCCAAGCCGAGGATGGTGCGGAGACCGAGGCCGAGTTCATGCTCGACCTGATCGAGCGGTTCCAAGACGCGGCCCACTCCGACGACCTGGACGACCGGTCTCCGCTGGCCAGGCAGGTGCTGCGGCTCAGGGCCCGCTACGAACAGCTCACGGACTCCGAACGCGACGATGGAGTCACCTTCGAACAACTCGGCATCGACTTCGTCCTCGTCGACGAAGCCCACGCCTTCAAGGCGCTGCCGCTGCCCTCCCTCATGTCGCAACGCGGAGGCGCCGGTTGCGGGTGCTGGCTTTTTCGAAGGAGCTGGCGATCGGGAAGTAGCTCTCCAGGAAGGCGAAGACGACCTGGCTCTGTTCCTCGGCCGACAGGTCGCCGTGGTGGGTGTCGTTGAGGCAGATCACCTCGTGCCGGCGCTGGGTGAGGATCTGGGTGAGCCTGGGGTGCTGGCCGGCGTCGCCGACGTTGACGTAGGTGCAGCGGATGTCGCCGGGTACGCCGCGTCCGGTGAAGTGGGCGTAGTAGTGGTGCAGCGAGGACGGGATGGAGATGTCGGTGTGCGAGCGGACCTGCGCGGCGGCCGTGCGCGCGACCGCTTCGGGGAACGCGGTGGTGAGGTCGGTCAGGACGTCGCGGCGCAGTGGGTGGGGCGCGTGCAGGAACGCGTGGGTCAGGGTGTGGCCGAACGCCTCCTCGATCAGCACGCGGTTGTTCTTTCCGGCGGCGAAGTTGAAGTCGTCCTCCGGGTCGATCGGGGTGAGCGCGACCGAGGTCGGCGACATGAAGTACTTGGTGGTGCCGCTGGGGTGGAAGAAGCGGTCGGGGCTGACGGGCGTGCCGAGGAAGACGTCGTCGTTGAAGTACAGGAAGTGCTCCGACAGGCTCTCGATGTTGTGGATCTGGGACTCGATCGCGTGGCTGTTGAAGCTGGGCAGCCGTCCGCGGTCGCCGAAGATCTCACTGTGGTCCACGACGTGGATCCTCGGGTGGCCGGTGTCGAGCCAGGCGGGGACCTGCCGGTCGGTGACCAGGTGGATCGTGCGGATCCAGGGCGCGAACATCTCCAGGCTGCGCAGCGAGTAGCGCAGTTCGTCGCGGGAGCGGAAGCGGGCCTCCGAACCCGCGGCCTCGACGGGCGGGCGTCCCATCGCGGTGAACGCCTCGTCGCGGCGGGCCCGCCAGGCGGGGTCGTCCCCGTCGACCCAGGTGTAGACGACGTCGATCGGGAAGGTGAGGTCGGCGACCAGGGTGCGGTCGAGGGCGGACACCGAGGGGTGGGTGCGGTCGCCGATGGTGACGCGGCCGACGCCCGCCAGCACGGCCTTGGGGACGGTGTCGCCGATCAGGGTCCGGCGCAGCGGGACGAGGTCGCCGCCGTCCGGGTCCTCGGTCCAGAACTCCAGGTCGCAACCGTAGGCGGCGCCGTAGCTGAGGGTGCGGGAGGCCGACACGACGGGCTGGAAGATGCGCAGCCCGGCGATGTCGATGTCGTCGGTCAGGTCGGCGACCAGGGTCGTCCGGCCGGTGCGTCCGCCGGGATGCATCCGGTCGGCGTAGACGGGCCGGTCGGCGAAGGCGGCGGTCAGCGCGTCGATGGCGGCGGCCCGCTTCTCGGCGCTGGTGACGACGCGGTGCCGGGGGCCGGGGTCGCGGAGGACCTGGTAGGCGATCCCGGCGTCCTCCAGCGCGTCGGCCACCAGCCCCAGGTTGGCCTGGGCGATGTCGCCGGGCATCAGGTCGCCCGCGACGCGGCACAGGCGTCCGCCGAACCGGACCAGCCCGGTGTCCTGGGCGGCCAGCGTGGTCTCGCGGCGGGCGGACGGTCCGTCCAGCCGGGTCGTGGGGGCCGGGACGGCGGGTGCGAAGCCCGAGCCGCCGGTGCGCACGCCCCAGGCGGCGAGCCGGTCGATCTTGCCGGACGACCGGGCGGGGGCGTCGCGGCCGGCCAGCAGCCGGTGGTACAGGTCGTCCCACCGGCCCATGATCAGGTCGATGTCGTACTCGGCGGCCTGGCGCAGCGCGGCGGCGCCGAAGTCCTTCAGCGTGTCCGGGTGGTCGATCAGCTTGAGCAGCGCGGCGGCCAGGCCGTCGATGTCGTCCTGGGCGACCAGGAACCCGTTGACGCCGTCGGTGATGATCTCGGCGGGGCCGGTCTGGCAGTCGTAGCTGACCGCCGGGACCCCGGCGGCGAACGCCTCGCCCAGCACCAGCGGGAACGCCTCGCCGTCGCGGGAGGTGAGCAGGCAGATCGACGACTTGGCCCACTCCTCGGCCATGCGCCCGGTCGGGCCGAGCAGCTGGACGTTGTCGTGCAGCCCGAGCGCGTTGACCAGGCGGCGCAGCGCGGTCGCCTGCGGACCGTCGCCGAACACCCGCAGCACCCAGTCCGGGTGGGTCTCGACGACCTGGGCGAACGCGCGGATCGCGTGGTCGACCTGCTTGTCGGGCACCAGCCGCCGCGCCATGGTGACCGCCTTGGCCGACAGCGACGAGCGCGGCCGGAACCCGGCGGGGACGGGGTTGACGATCACCTCGAGCAGGGGCGCGCAGTCGGTCAGGGACTCGGCGAACCATTCGCGGGTGCGTTCGGTCAGCACCACGAGGGCGTCCAGACGCGGCGCGTACCGGAACAGCGGTTCGCCGGTGCCGCCGCGGATCTGCGACGGCCGGTGCTCCTGGTGGACGGTCAGGACCCGCGCGGGCGGCAGGGTGGTGGTCACCGCCATCAGCGCGGGTGAGGTGGACACCAGCACGTCGGTGTCCAGCTCGCGCAGGATGTGCTCGATCTCCATGTCCGACAGCCGGTGGAACGCCTTCTCCCAGCGCGGTTCGATCAGCCGGGACGGCGCGGCGGCCAGGGCGCGGCAGACCTCGTCGCTCATGCCGCTGTCGCGGACCGGGCGCGGCACCGGCCCGGTCTCGTCCACCAGGTAGCGGACCGGGATCGTGGTGTCGAAGAACCGCTCGGCGCTGGTCCGGAAGACGCTGATGATCTCCACGTCGTGCCGCGCGGCGAGGAACTCGGCCTGGGTGTAGACGGCGCGCTCGGTGCCGCCCATGGCGTCGGCCCAGGTGAGCATGAACGTGATCTTCACGAGGAAACCTCCGGGGACGCGGCGGGGGCGCTGGTCGGGACGGGCGCGCAGGCCAGGACCAGATCGCCGGAGCCGGTGTAGTAGGGGCGGACGCGCAGCAGCGCGTCCGGGGAGACGGCCAGCATCCGCTGCGCCACGCGCAGGGTGCGGCGCGGGTCGCGCACGTCGTGCAGGCGGCGGCCGAGCCGCAGCGGACGCTCACCGGACGGTTCGGCGAACAGGTGCCACAGCCGTTCCCGGCCGCCGCCGCCGGAGGCCATCTGCCCCAGCGGCGCGGTGACGCGGAAGCCCGGGCCGCGCGCGCCGGGACGTTCGACCGGTGTGGCGGCGACGGAGTGCGCGGACGCGGAGCCGCCCGCCTTGCCGCGCGCCTGGAAACGCACCGCGGCCTGTGCGGTGGCCGACGCTCCGACCAGTTCGAAGTCGACGGCGATCCGGGCGAAGGTGAGATCCAGACCGACGATCTCGGCGGACGGCTCGGGGTCGGAGACCCGCAGCAGGCACATCCCGGTCGTTGAGGTCTCGGGGACGAACCGCATCCCCGACAGGGGGCACGGCGGTGTCAGCGTGGTCGGGCCGTCCCAGGCGCCGAGGACGCGCGCGCCGCCGAGCAGGGTGAAGGCGCGTTCACCGGCGGCGGTGTGCACCTGGAGGCCGATCCGCCAACCGCCGCGTCCCAGCCGCACGCCGCCGGTGGCCTCGCCCAGCGGCACGGTCGCGGTCAGCTCCCCGGCGACCACCGGGTCGACGGGCGCGCGAAGACGCTGGCCCGCGCGGGCGAACACCAGCTCGGCCGGGCCGTCCACCGCTTCGGGGAGCCGGGCGTGCAGGTTGAGGGTGCAGCCGTCCAGGACCGCGAAGTAGGACACCTCGGCCGACGGCCCGGAGGCGACCACCTTGGCCAGCCCGCTGCGCGCGACGGCCACCCGGACCGCGTCGTCGGTCTCACGGCGGATGCGCCGCTGCGCGGCCACCGTACGGACCTCGGCCTCCTCGCGCAGGCGCTGGGCGAACCAGCCCGGATCGCTGCGCGCCATGCGCCAGTACCGCGACGCGTTCATCGCTTGTCGTCTCCCGCTCTCATCTCTCACCGGGCACGCGTGCGCCCACGGTCTGCCACTGCCATCGGGCGGCATCTGCTCCGGAACCGGAGGGGGTGTAGGGGCGGGTCACTTGGAGCCGCCCCAACGGGTCCAGCACGGCCGTGACGGCTCTGCCCCGTCCGTCCACCACCGTGGCGGGGGCATGCATGAACAGGCCCGGCGCGCTTTGCCAGCGGACTCCGCCCGCCGAGGCGCCCACGCCACCGGACGCGTCCCGTCCGACCAGCAGCAGACCACCTCCAGTGGCTCCGGCCCGCCCCGCCCCTTCAGCCCGCCCCGCCGCTCCGGTCGGCCCCGCCGCTTCCGCCGGGGCCACCGCTTCAGCCGAGCCCACCGCACCGACCGGGCCGAACCCGCCCGGGCCGGGCAGGGTCTCGGGTCGGTGCGGCCACGCTCCGTCCGGAGCCTGCTGCCGGAACACCAGCGTGCCGGGCCCTCCGACCTGCCGCGCGACGAGGCTCAGCCGCCCCTGCCCGTCGCGAGCCATGGTCAGCGGCCCGGCCACGCCCACCTTCGTCGGCATCCAAGCCCCGGGGCCTTCGAGCGGACGCCCGGGGGCGGGTTGGCGCCAGTGCCACAGGCCCGGCGTGCCCGGTGGCCTGTTCCATCGCCATTTGGCCCAGGCCGGGATCGCGGCACCGAATACCTCGATGCGTCCCGAAGCGTCGGTTCCTGCGGTCAATCCGTCCTGGACGCGCTTGCCGCCGAGGTCGGTCCACGGCCCGAAGGTCTGGTCGGCGTTCTGGTACCGGACGCTGACGCCC
Organism: Actinomadura harenae; assembly: GCF_003696215.1. GTDB lineage: Bacteria > Actinomycetota > Actinomycetes > Streptosporangiales > Streptosporangiaceae > Spirillospora > Spirillospora harenae. Next base: position 8,485 of record NZ_RFFG01000141.1, read on the forward strand.
TGACCGGCGTTGCGGCTGAACACCGCGATCCGACCGGCGCCGTCCACGGCCGTCACCGGAGAGCCCGCGTCGTGCTCGCGCACCACGGTGGATCCGGCGGGGTTGCCCAGGTCGAGCCAGTCACCGAACGGCCCGTCGGGGCGGTCCTGCCGCGCGTACATGATCCGGTAGCGGGGCCGGGTCAGCGCGGTGGTCCGCAGCACGCGCAGCCCGAACACCGCCAGACGGCCGTCCGGCAGCCGCGCCACGTCAAGGTCGGACACGAAGCCGGGATCCGGCATCGGCACGCCCGGACGCCATCCGCCGCCCGGCCGGTCCTGCTCCCAGCGCATCACCCGGTCGCTGACCACCGCGAACGCCACCAGCCGTCCATCGGCCTGCGGCTGCATCCAACGGGTGGAACCGGGGTAGCGGGGGTGGGTGCTCTGCGGCCAGCCGTTGCGGTCGCCGGAGTTCCCGGTTTGCAGGTCGCCGCATCCGCCGGGATCCCGGCAGGGGAATCGGCCCTTGTCGGCCCACCCGTAGGTACGGATGAACGACATCTTCTCCTCGAACGCCTTGGGGCCGAGGTTGGCCGGCCAGTGCCGGTTGTAGTAGCCCCGGTAGTACTCCGTCACCACCGGCCCGGACACCTGTTTCTGGTAGCGCCGCGCGGCCTCTCGCGTCATCAGCGCCGTGGCGGTGTGGTCGGGATGGTCGATGCGATGCTCGAAACCCTTGGAGTCGGTGCCACGCTCCGGGTCCGGATCCAGGGTGCGGATCACGGACGGGTGGAACCGCCGCATCAGCTCGTCCAACTGCGCGATCAGCGCGGCCCGCGTGTACGACACCGACCCGCTCACCGGGCTGCCGAGGGCCGGACGGGTCCGCAGCCGTCCGACCCCGCCCTCCCACAACCCCATCAACCGCTGCATCGTGCCGCCGGGGCCGCGCCAGTTGCCGGTGTTGAGGAACACCAGCCGCACGTTCGGCCGCTCGGCCAGGGTGTCGGACTCGACCGGCCCGTCCTTGGCGGGCAGGACGCCGCGCGTCCACGCCGCGTTCGGGTCCCCGGTCGCCATCTGCGCGTAGGCGCGCCGCAGCCCGGCGTGCCGCGCCGCGATGTAGGCCGGGTAGTCGACGGGGACCCGGGGCTGCCCTCGGGCGCCGTTCCGGCCGTTGGCCTCTCCCGCGGTGACGTAGACCGTGCTCACCGGCGCCCCCGACCGCACCGCCTGGACCAGGTCGGGGTCGATGAAGTACAGATCGTCGTCCGGATGGGCGACGACCTGCATGAACGCGACCGAGGACGGCCCGGCGAGCCGCGTCGCGCCGGTCGTGTGGCGAGCGTCCACCCCCTGGACCACCACCACGCCCGACAGGAGCAGCAGGACGACACCGATCACGGCCTGCGCCCGTATCGGAAGGGACAGCCTCATTCGTCCGATCCGACCTCGTACGGGCTTGGCATCGGGAAGTACGCCTGCAGGAACCGCTCGACCAACTCGTGCTGCCGCGCCGTCTCCTCCGCGTCGAACTCGGTGTCGTTGATGCAGAAGCACTCGTACGGCCGCTGCTCCAACGCCGTGTCCAGCCGCTCGGCGGCCTCCGGGGAGGCCAGGTTGATGTACCGGTACGTCATGTCGGCCTCGACCGCCCGGCCGGTGAAGAAGCTGTAGTAGTGGTACAGCGACGACGGGATCGCCACGTCGTCCGGGTGCCGGAACTGGTGGGCGGCGGTCTCGGCGCTCTCGGCGGCGAACTGGTGCTCGATCTCCGACAGGACGCTGCGCCGCAGCGCGTGCGGGGTGTGCTTGATCCGCGCCAGCGGCACCCCGCCGAAGGTCCGCTCGATCAGCCGCCGGGTGTTCTTGCCCGCCGCCGTCGCCGGCAGGTCGGCCGCCGACCGGTCACGCAGGTCCACCCGTTTGCTGGACGGGAAGAACTTGCCGGTCCCGTTCGGGTGGAAGAACGAGTTCGGAACCAGCGGGCGTCCGAGGAACACGTCGTCGTTGAAGTACAGGAAGTACTCCGACAACCCCTCGATGTGGTGGAGCTGCGACTCGATCGCGTGGGAGTTGAACGTCGGCAGCAGGCCGCGGGGGCCGAAGATCTCCTTGTGGTCCACCACCGTGATCTTCGGATGGGCGGTGTTCAGCCAGGGCGGCACCTGCGCGTCGGTGACGATGTAGATGTGCCGCACCCACGGCGCGTACAGGGCGAGGCTGCGCAGCGAGTACCGGAGTTCGTCGCGGCTGATGTACCTGGACTCGTTGGCCGCCTGCTCGTGCAGCGTCTCGCCGGTGGCCCGCTCGTGGGCCGCGTCGCGGCGGGTCCGCCACGCCGGGTCGCCGCCGTCCACCCACGTGTAGACCACGTCGATGGGGAACGGGACCTCGTCCACCACCGGCAAGAGGAAGTCGGCCCGGGTGGGATAGCGCGCCTCGGTGTCGTCCCTGTTCGCCATCAGGGTCAGCACGGGCGCGGAGACGTAGGTGATCTCGCCTTCGGGGGGCAGCACGTCGGTGATGCGGTTGGCGCGCGGGGCCGTCAGCTCTCCGTCCTTCGACTCCCAGAACTCGACCACGCAACCGTGCTCGGGCCCGAGGACCATCCGCCCGTCCGGCGCGCAGTAGTTCCGCGAGATGCGGAACGCCTTGCGCGCGCCCAGCCGCTCCCAAGCCTCCCGCTTGCTGGTGGACTTGCTGCCGTCCGGGTCGTTCACGGGGCCGATCTGCGCGTACACCTCCGCGGCGGCCGCGGCCAGCGCCTCCGCGGCCGTCTTCTGGTGGGCCTTCGGCACGGCGACGCCCGAGGCCCGGAAGTCCACGGGCCGCAGGCAGAAGAACGGCACCGACGCCGCCGACAACACCGAGCAGACGAACTCCAGCGTCTCCCGCCATGCCTGCATCGGAGAGGGGTCTTCCCGCACCCCGACCACCCGCAGACGCCCGTTCACCGGTAGCAGCAGGTATCCGTCGGGCAGACGGTGGTGACGACGCTGGAACAGCGAGTTGGAGACCCGCAACCGCATCTCCGGCGACACCAACGCCCCGAGCCGCTGTTTGGCCGACTTCCCCGACCCGCGCGGCGAAGACCTCTGAGCTTCACTCCCCGATGCGCTTCCCGGGCGCCCGATGTCCTCAGTCACGGACACGCGGAACCCTCTTCCACGACGCCGCCTTGTGCGCGTCATGGATCGCGTTGTCGCAAGCCCCCTCGACGAGCAGGGGCGTGAAACGGCTGCTGGTGCCCTTCTCAGGGTCGGAGAACTCGTCGTGGTTCTCGGGCGTGCCCGCCGACCTGACGCAGGCCCTCTCCTTGGTGGCGTCGGCGGGGCCTCTGGGCGAGCACAACTTCACCCAGGACGGCTTGGCCGTGTCGGCGCCCGACGCCGCGGCCGGCTTCTTATAGAGGGTCATACCCCTACTTGCCCGCTGGCGAGGATGCGTTCGCGTTCATCCCGATTGTCCCGCCGCACCCCACGATCAACACCTCCACCACCGGAGCCGGCGGGCGGAGGCCGCTCATCGAGCGTCGGATCTTCCGCGCGTGTCGACGGCTGAGTCCCCGGGCCGTCGGGCTCGGGGACTGGAAGGGAAAGGGGGCAGCGGCCGAGGTCGCGGTGGGTGAAGCGCCAGGTGCCGAGGGCGAGCAGGAGGAGCGTCGCGCCGGTCATGGCCAGGATCGGGGCGGGGTCGAAGCCGCTGGTGAGGGGGTGGGTGCCGATGTAGTAGTGGAAGGGGGTGGCGTAGCGCAGGGCACCGGCGCCGATGTGCGGGGCGAATCCGTTGAGGGCGTAGGTCGCGACGCCGATGGCGGCGGTGATGCCGAAGACCGTGGCGCGGGGCTGCCCGGTCGCGGCACCCAGTGCGGTCAGGCGGGCGGCGTTGTCGTCGCCGTCCTGCCGGGCCTGGGCGGCGAAGCGCGGGTACAGGCGCGTCGCCTCCTCCAGCTCTCCTTTGATGCTGTCGCACAGGTTGGTGATGTCGTCGTGGACGAAGTGGACCAGGCGGGCCTCCTGGGTGAGGTGGTCGTGGAGTTCGGTCGCGGCGGTCTTGGTGAACAGGGCCTGGACCCCGCGCAGACGCTGGCGCCCCGCCTGGGCCGCGTAGAAGCGGTAGTTCGCATGGGCCAGGGCCTCGCCGTGCATGGCGTTGTAAGCGTTGCCGTGGCGGAGCGCGACTCGGACGCTGACGCCGCGCCGGCCGGGGCGAGGGTGGCGATCGCGAGGGCGGTAACGCGGACGCCGTCAGGCGGGGTGGGGTTCGGATGGGGCCCCGGCGGACGTGGCGGCGGACGTCGCGGACGCCGGTGCGTGCTGGCGGGAGTGGGGCAGGCACGCGCCGACCAGCAGCGCGAACGCCAGGCCGGAAAGCAGCGTGCGGACCAGGTGCAGGACGTTCCACGTGTGCTCGAAGGATTCCCGGGCGCGGTGGAAGCCCGCCGCGTCGTGGGTGACAGCGGCGGCCAGGCGTCCGTTGAGGGGGACGTTCCCCGCGACGGTGACGGCGAACGCGGCGAGGCAGCAGACGGCGGCCGCCGCGATCAGCCAGGTGCGGGGGGCCGGGTGCCGCGGTGACGCCAGCGCGAACGCGACGAGCGGCCAGACCACCGAACCGCCGAGCACCAGGAGGAACGGGACGCTCGGGACGGCGTCGTTCAGCCTCCGCATCGCCGTCACGTACTGCTGGTCGTCCAGGTGGGCGAGGCCGCGGGTGATCGCGACGGTGTAGCAGAAGCAGAATCCGGCGAACAGGCCGACCGAGACCGTCGCGAGGATCAGGGGGAGGCGGGCCATCGGTCAGGCCGCCCCGGGTGAGCGGCGGGCGGTCCCGCGGCGGCGCGCGACGGTGACGGCCCCGGCCGTCGCGGCGAGCAGGACGGCGCCGCCGGCGAGCAGGCCGCCGCCGATCCAGGGGAGCGAGGGTTGGGTCGCGGCGGTCTCCACGCGCCCGCCGACGTTCGGTGACCCGTCGGCGTTCATCGCGACGAGGACCCGGTCGCCGCGCTGGTCCGCCGCGTCGAACCGCAGTGTGAGCGTGCCGGCGCCGGTGGCGCGGGCGGTCCAGACCGAGGCGGTGGTGGGTGGCGTCGCGGACGGTGCGCCGGGGTGCTGGGTGAAGGTGACGCCGTTGCCGGTGTTCCTGTGCCCGGTGGTGTAGGCGGCGCCGGACAGGTAGGTGCGCAGGTCGTCCGGCCGGGCCAGGCCGATGAACGCCGGGGCGCCGCCCGAGGAGGGGACCAGGCGGATGCGGACTTCGCGCGCGCTGCCGAACAGGAACGGCTTGGCCTTGCTCCAGTCGTAGGCGTCGCTGATCACGGCCGGGTGGCCCGTGTGGAGGTCGGCGTCGCCGAGGCCGACGTATCCGCCGTGGCCGTTGGCCTTGGCGAGGGCGAGGCCGCCCGCGGCGAGCGCGGCCGCCGAGGCGACGCCGAGGAGGGCGGCGGCGGTGAGGGGCAGTGCGCGGCCGCGGCGCCGTGTCGGCTCGGGGGTGGTCGGGTGGTTCGGGGTTCCGGTCATGGTCTCCTGCGCTCCCGTCGTTTCCCACGGTCCGGGCGAGGGGTGTGGGATAGACTCCGAACAGACTTGGTACTTAAAACTTGGAACTTGAGACATCGTATTTCAAACGGATGGAGGGCGACAAGTGAGCCATGACGCGACGGCCCCCAGCGGCCTCACCCGGCGCCGCCGCCGCCTCTCCGACGAGGAGACCGAGCAGCGGATGCTGACGACCGCGCTCGCGATGGTCAACCAGGCCGGACTGACCGTCAGCCTCGACCACATCAGCTTCGAGGACGTCATCCGCGACGCCGGCGTCGCCCGCAGCGCCGTCTACCGCCGCTGGCCCTACAAGGACCTCTTCTTCAGCGACCTGCTCCGCGAACTCGCCCGCGGGACCGGCCCCGCCGCCGGCAGCGGCGACATCGCCGCGACCGACGCGGTCGCACGCGTCGTGCTCGACCACCTCGACTGGCTCCGCACCCCCGCCCACCGCCGCGCCCTGGCCGCCGAGATCCTCCGGCAGGGCGCCCTGCGCGAGTTCGAGACCTTCCTCGGCTCACCCGAGTGGCGCACCTACCTCGCCCTGCACGCCACCTTCCTCAGCCTCCCCGACGGCGACCTGCGCACCGAGGTGCAGGACGCCCTCACCACCTCCGAACACGCCCTCATCCACCGCGTCGCCGGAACCTACGAACACGTCACCGGCCTGCTCGGGCTCCGCCTGCGCCCCGACCTGGACGCCGGCTTCGACACCGTCGCCAACCTCGCCAGCGCCACCATCCGCGGCCTAGTCGTCATGGCCCCCGCCAACCCCTCCATCGCCACCCGCCGCTTCCAGGCCAACCCCTTCGGCGCACCCGGACCCGCCGAATGGTCACAGCCCGCACTCGGCATCGCCGGCATCGTCATGACCTTCCTCGAGGCCGACCCCGCCATCGACTGGACCGGCGAACGCCTCGAGGACCTCCGCCGCACCCTCACCACAACGTGAGCAGGGCCCGTCCTCCAGCGAGGAGGACGGGCCCTGCCATGGTTCTCAGACGGAGGTCAGGGGGTGACGAGGGAGTCGGCGACCCCCTCGAAATCGGACGCCGACAAGGTCAGCGCTCCCGTGTCACCGATCGCCTGCGTCGCCGCCGCACGGCCGAGATGGCTGGTCGCCGCACGGTCCAGGTACGCCTCCACCAGGCGCGCGCCGGTCACGCGGCCACGCCCGCGCAGCGCCGCCAGATCACGCCGCACCACCGTCCAGGCGTCCTCGCCGATCCGCAGGCGGCGCTCCTCCGCCAGCAGCCGCAGCAGCGCCTCACGCTCACGCGGCCGCGACAGATCCGGCAGCCGCACCGCCCGCAGATCCGTCACCAGCTCCGGCGCGGCCGCCGACAGCTCACCCACCCGCGCCGGCGCGCACGTCCCCACCAGCGCCGTGTCGCTCACGCCCTCGAGCCGGGCGCGCGCCAGCGCCGCCGAGTACCCCGCGCCGCGCGGCTCGTCCAGGACCAGCGCGTCCAGGCCGTCCAGCAGCAGGACGTGACCGGCGTGGCCCGCCAGCAGCTCGCCCAGCCCCTCCGGGCCGTTCGCCGCGACCTCCTCCGCGCGCACCGTGCGGATCTCGCCGCTGCCCGCCTCGACCTCCGCCAGCGCCCGCGCCGCCATCCGCGCCAGCCGCCGCTGCCCGCTCGACGGCTCCCCGATCAGCAGCAGACCCGGCGCCGACGCGCTCGACACCTCCTGGCCGCGCAGCCGCCGCGCCCACTTCCCGCGCCGCCGCACCTCCGTCACCACACGCTCGATGTCGTCCGCCCCGCACAGGAACCGGATCCCGTACGCCTCGGCGACCTGCGGGCCCTGCGGCGGAACCGGGGCCTGCGGCATCGGCGGAGGCGGCTCCGACACCGGCGCCGGAGGCGGCGGCAGCACCGGCTGCGCCGAGGCGTCAGCCGTCGTCGCGTCCGACGCCCACGCCCCGCCCGCACCCGCCAGAGGCGCCGGACCCGGCGACGACGCGTCCGCGGTGGTCGCGTCGAACGCACGGCCGCCCGCACCCGGCGCGGCGGAACGCCCGCGACCCGGATCCAGCTGCGTCGCCTCCGGATCACCAGACCACACCGGAACCCCGCCACCCGGCGGCGGACCCGGGGGAGGACCCGGCGGCGGGGCCGCGGGCCCGGCGGGCGGCATCCGGTACGACGGATCCGCCGTCGTCACCCCCTGCTGAAACCCACCGCCAGCCGGCCCGGCGGCGTTTCCGGCGGCGTTTCCGGCGGAGGGCCCGGACGGCGAAGCCCACCCGCCCGCCTGCGGGTCGGCGGCGCCAGGGTTCAGCGCCGTAGCGGGAGCCGCACCCGGACCGGAGCCGCTCGGGCTCAAAGCGGTCGGAGGCACGGCACCCGGAACGAACGCGCCCCCCGGCATGCCGTCAGCGCCCGGAGGGCTCGGTGCGGGGACGGGAGCGGCAGGTGCCGGGCTGCCGGGGGAGCCGAAGGGTGCCGCACCCGCACCCGCGGACGGGTCGCCGGGCGCGGGGGGCGCGCCGAACGACGCCTCGCTCACCGGTGCCCCACTCTGCGACGACGACGGGTAGGGGGCGGGCGGCGGCGGGGGAGCGGCCGCGTCCGGGACGGCACCCGGAGGCACCGG
>NZ_RFFG01000142.1 GCF_003696215.1 Actinomadura harenae
CGCCGCGTCGGTGGCGCGGGCCGCCGCGCGGGCGGGCGTCCCCGCGGTCGCCGTCGTCGGACGGCGCGGACTCACCGGCGAGCGCCTCCGCCGCGCCCGGATCCAGGCCGTCTACGCGCTCACCGACATCGACCCGGCGCTCGCCCGGACGCCGAACGCCGCGGGCCCCCTCCTGGAACGCCTCACCGTGGCCGTCGCCGACGAGTGGCTGCCGCCCCGTGGACCGCACCGCTGAACCCGGCTCACAGCCCGCCTCTTTGACCTTTACATACTGTCAGCCAATGCGGGAATGACTATACAGACTGGACGTGGCAGTCAGTGGTCGGCTGGCCTCACCCTTGAGGCATACCAGCTGGTCACAACCTGTCAGCGTTGACGGAGGGCAAGATGAAGGTCGGCGTTCCTCGCGAGATCAAGAACCATGAATACCGCGTCGCCATCACTCCCGCCGGGGTGCACGAACTGACCCGGCACGGCCACGAGGTGTTCGTGGAGCGCGGCGCCGGCGAGGGTTCGGCGATCCTCGACGACGACTACACCTCGGCCGGGGCCAAGATCCTGGAGAGCGCCGACGAGGTGTGGGCCGAGGGCGACCTGATCCTCAAGGTCAAGGAGCCCATCGCCGCCGAGTACCACCGCATGCGGCAGGGCCAGACCCTGTTCACCTACCTGCACCTGGCCGCGTCGCGCGAGTGCACCGACGCGCTGCTGTCGGCGGGCGTCACCGCGATCGCCTACGAGACCGTCCAGCTGGCCGACCGGTCGCTGCCGCTGCTCGCCCCCATGTCGGAGGTCGCGGGCCGGCTCGCCCCGCAGGTCGGCGCGTACAACCTCATGCGCTTCAACGGCGGCCGCGGCGTGCTGCCCGGCGGCGTCCCGGGCGTCGCCCCGGCCAAGGTCGTCGTCATCGGCGGCGGCGTGTCCGGCCTGAACGCGGCGCAGATCGCGGTCGGCATGGGCGCGGACGTCACCATCCTCGACGTCAACGTCGACCGGCTCCGCCAGATCGACGCGATCTACCAGGGCCGCCTCAAGACCCTGGTCTCCAACGCGTACACGATCGAGCAGGAGTGCCGGGCCGCCGACCTGGTGATCGGCGCGGTGCTGATCCCCGGCGCCGTGGCGCCCAAGCTGGTCTCCAACGCGCTGGTCGCGCACATGAAGCCGGGCTCGGTGCTGGTCGACATCGCGATCGACCAGGGCGGCTGCTTCGAGGACTCGCGTCCGACCACGCACGCCGACCCCACCTTCAAGGTGCACGAGTCGGTCTTCTACTGCGTCGCGAACATGCCGGGCTCGGTGCCGAACACCTCCACCCACGCCCTCACCAACGTGACGCTCCCCTACGCGGTCGCCATCGCGAACAAGGGCTGGAAGGACGCCCTGCTCGCCGACCCGGCGCTCGCCCGCGGCCTCAACACCCACGCGGGCAACCTGGTCTACGACCACGTCGCCGAGGCGCACGGCATGAGCCACGTGACCCTGGAGTCCGTCCTCGCCTGACGCCCTCCCGCACACGCCCGACGGCCCGCGTCCGCCGCCTTCCCCGCAGAAGGCCCGGCCGCGGGCCGTCGCGCGTCCGGGCGAACGCGGAACCTGGCACGTCCGCGCGGGTGCGGCACGTCCGCGCGGGTGCGGCACGGGTCCGCACCGGTGTGGCACGTATGCGCAGGTGTGGCACGTATGCGCGGGTGCGGCATGTATGCGCGGGTGCGGCGTGTCCGGGTGCGCGCGGCGTGTGGCCGGGTGGTCGCGGATGGTCATGTGACCGCACGCACGGGCGCAAAAGGCGCATCTGGGATGCGAGTTCTCCTACGCTGGGGTCATGCGGCTGACGAAGGCGACCGACCTCGCGCTCCGCGTGGTGATGAGCCTCGCGGCGACCGATCCCGAGCCGAGCACGGCCCGGCGGATCGCCGACGAGATGCGCGTCCCGTACAACCACCTCGCCAAGGTGGTGGCACGGCTCCAGCGGATGGGCGTGGTCGAGACGCGGCGCGGACGCGGCGGCGGGCTCAGCCTGACCGACACGGGCCGCACCGCGTCGGTCGGACGGCTCGTCCGCGACCTGGAAGGGGCCGGGGACGTCGTCGAGTGCGAGGGCGACGTGCCCTGCCCGCTCCGGCAGGCGTGCCGGCTGCGGTCCGCGCTCCGGCGGGCGCAGGAGGCGTTCTTCGCCTCGCTCGACGAGGTCACGCTCGCCGACCTGGTCGCGCCGCCGACCGGCCCGGTCCTGCTCGGGCTCGTCGGACGCCCGCCCTCCGGGTAGGCGATCTTCCCCCCCCTCCCTCCGGGCCCCCGTCCGCCGTTAAATCAGTAGATCAAATACCAATTTGGAGACGCCCATGCTCTCGCCCCGGTCCACCGAGGTCGTCCGTGCCACGCTCCCCGTCGTCGGCGGCGCGATCGGCACCATCACCGACGTGTTCTACAAGCGGCTGTTCGCCGCGCACCCCGAGCTGCTGCGCGACCTGTTCAACCGGGGCAACCAGGCCGCCGGGACGCAGCGGCAGGCCCTGGCCGGGTCGATCGCGGCGTTCGCGACCGCGCTCGTGGAGCACCCGGACGTCCGCCCCGACGCGATGCTGAGCCGGATCGCGCACAAGCACGCGTCCCTCGGCGTCCTGCCGGAGCAGTACCCGATCGTCCACGAGCACCTGTTCGCCGCGATCGCCGAGGTGCTCGGCGACGCGGTCACCGAGGAGGTCGCCGCCACCTGGACCGAGGTGTACTGGCTGATGGCGAACGCGCTCATCGAGATCGAGCGGCGGCTGTACGCCGAGCAGGGCGCGGTGTCCGGCGACACCTGGCGGCCGTGGGTCGTCGCCGAGCGCGTCGAGGAGACCGAGGCCACCGCGACGTTCCGGCTGCGTCCGGCGGACGGCGCCGAGGTCGCGCCGTTCCGGGCGGGCCAGTACGTGTCGGCGCGGGTGCCGCTGGCGGACGGCGCGCGCCAGATCCGCCAGTACAGCCTGACCGACGCCCCCGGGGCGCGGGAGCGGACGATCACCGTGAAGCGCGACGAGGGCGACCCGGCGGGCGAGGTCTCCAACCGCCTGCACGACACCGTCCGCGCCGGGGACACGCTGGAGCTCTCCGCGCCGTACGGCGACCTGGTCCTGGACGACGCGGACGGCCCCGTCCTGCTCGCGTCGGCGGGCATCGGCTGCACCCCGATCGTCGCGATGCTCAAGCAGCTCGTCGACGACGGGCACCAGGCCCCGGTGATCTCCGTCCACGGCGACCGGACGCACGCCGCGCACGCGCTGCGGGACGAGCGGGCGCGGCTGCTCGGCAAGCTCGCCGACGGCACCGGCCTGACCTGGTACGAGGCGCCGGAGCAGCCGTGGCCGGCCGACCGCACGGGCCGGGTGGACCTGTCCGGCGTCGCGCTGCCGGACGGCCTGCGCGCCTACCTGTGCGGCCCGCTGCCGTTCATGCGGGCCGTCCGGGCGCAGCTGCTCGACGCGGGCGTCCCGGCGTCGGCGATCCACTACGAGGTCTTCGGCCCCGACCTGTGGCTCGCCTCCGTCTGACCCCTAGGCTGTCCCTTATGGGGGAACTGATCATCCTTCGGCATGGTGAGACCGAATGGAGCCGGGACCGGCGGCACACGGGCCGCACCGACATCCCGCTGACCGCGAGGGGCGAGGAGCAGGCGCGCGCCCTGGTCCCGGCCTTGGCGGGCATCGACCCGGTGCGGGTCGTCTCGAGCCCGGCCGAGCGGGCGCGGCGCACCGCCGCGCTCGCCGGCCTCACGGTGGACGGGACCGACCCCGACCTGTGGGAGTGGGACTACGGCGGCTACGAGGGGATCACCAGCGACGAGATCCGGACGACCCGGCCGGGCTGGTACCTCTGGGACGACGGCGTGATCCCCGGCGACGCCGAGCATCCGGGCGAGACGGTCGGGCAGGTCGGCAAGCGCGCCGACGACGTCCTGACCCGGGTCCGGCCGCTGCTGGCCGAGGGGGACGTGGTGCTGGTCGCGCACGGGCACGTGCTGCGCGTCCTCACCGCCCGCTGGCTGGGCCTGGACCCGTCCGAGGGGCGGCTGTTCGCCCTGGCCACCGGGACGGTCTCGACCCTCGGCACCGAGCACGGGCGTCCCGTGATCACGACCTGGAACGTGCCCCCGAAGTAGCGGGTAGGATACCCCTCGGGGGGTATCCCCCGGGGGGTATCGTGGCCGAACCCCCGCACCCGCCGGCGACTGTGAGGACGAGATGGCGACGAGCGAGACTCCGACGCGCGGCTACACCGCCACCAAGGACCAGCTGGGCACCAGGCTTCGCCGTATCGAAGGCCAGGTGCGCGGCATCGAGCGCATGGTCGAGGATGACCGCTACTGCATCGACATCCTCACCCAGATCAGCGCGATCCAGGCCGCCCTGGACAAGGTGGCCCTCGGACTACTGGACGGACACGTCCGACACTGTGTGACCGAGGGGTCACACGAGGGCAAGTCCGAGGAGATGTCGACGGAGCTGATGGCCGCCGTCGGCCGCATCATGCGACGCGGCTGACCGGCTTTACCTTTTTCACCCTTGAGCAGGCGAAACATCCCTTGAAGTTCGGCATATGCCGTGATGCTCTGAAACGAGCGTGAACTTCGACGGGTCCCGGGACGCCCCGGGCCCGACCAGGGGGCCTTCCGCCATGGCCGAAGACCGGCTGACCGGCGCCGCGCGACCCGACGACAAGCCCGGCACCACGCCCGGCGCCCCGTCCGGCGCCCGCTCGGGCACGCCCTCCCGAGGGGAGTCCGAGGGGGCGTCCGGAGGGGTGCCCGCCGCGCCGCCGGGCGACCGGCTCGACCGGCGGACCATCGTGCTGGGCCTGGTGGTGGTCTGCGGCACCGTCATGGCGATCCTCGACACGACGATCGTCAACGTCGCGCTGCGCACCCTCGGCGAGGACTTCCACGCGGGCCTCGGCACGATCCAGTGGGTCGTCACCGGGTACCTGCTCGCCCTCGCCATGGTCATCCCGCTGACCGGCTGGGCCATCGACCGGTTCGGCGCTCGCCGCGTCTGGATGACGTCGATCGTCCTGTTCGTCCTGGGGTCCGCGCTGGCCGGACTGTCCTGGAACATCGGCTCGCTGATCACGTTCCGCGTGCTCCAGGGCCTCGGCGGCGGCATGCTGATGCCGACCGGGATGGCGATCCTCACCCTGGCCGCCGGGCCCCGCCGGATGGGCCGCGTCATGAGCATCGTCGGCGTCCCGATGCTGCTCGGCCCGGTGTTCGGGCCCGTCGTCGGCGGCTACCTCGTCCAGCGCGCGGACTGGCGGTGGATCTTCTTCGTGAACCTGCCGGTCGGAATCGTCGCGCTGCTGCTGGCCTGGTGGAAGGTCCCCCGCGGACGGCCCCGGGAGGACGGCGCGACCCTCGACGTCCGCGGCATGCTGCTGCTGTCGCCCGGGTTCGTCCTGCTGATCTACGGGCTGTCGACGGCGAGCGGGAACGGCGGGTTCGGCAACCCGGACACCCTCGCCTGGCTGATCGCCGGGGCCCTGCTGGTCGCGGCGTTCGTCGTGCACGGCGCGCGGCGCGGCGACCGCGCGCTGATCGACGTCCGCCTCTACCGGAACCGGACGTACGCGACCGCGTCCGCCGTGGCGTTCCTCGTCGGCACCGTCCTGCTCGGCTCCATGCTGCTGATCCCGCTCTACTACCAACTCGGACGCGGCCAGGGCGCGCTCGACGCCGGGCTGCTCATGGCCCCGCAGGGCATCGGCGCGGCCGTGTCCATGCCCCTCGCCGGAGTCCTCACCGACCGGCTCGGCGCGGGCCGCGTCGTCCCGTTCGGGATCATCGTCCTGACACTCGGGACCATCCCGTTCACCCAGCTCCACGCGGAGACGTCCTACTGGCTGCTGGGCTCCGCCATGTTCGTCCGCGGGCTCGGCATCGGCGCGACCATGATGCCGTCCATGTCCGCGGCCGTCGCCACCCTCGAACGGACGGCCGTGCCCCGCGCCACCAGCGCGCTCAACATCGTCGTCCAGCTGGGCGGATCGTTCGGCACGGCACTGCTCGCCGTCGTCCTGTCCCAGCAGCTCACCGCGAACATCCCGGCCGCCGCGCGCGGCGCGTCCGGCGGGAACACGCTGGGCGGCGGCATTCCGGAGGCGCTCCGCCCGCTGCTCGCCCCGCACCTGGCCACGGCCTTCTCCACCACGTTCTGGGTGGCCCTCGTCCTCGGCGCGGCGCTGATCGTCCCCGCGCTCCTGCTCCCCCACCGGGGCCGCCGCACCCAGGACGACGCCGCCCCCGCTCCTCCGGCGGCCTGACCAGGACGCTAGGACGCGATGGCCCAGGTGGACGGGGCGGAGCCGAGTTCGCGCGTGAGCTCCCGGGCCCGGCGCGCGTCGGGGCTGTACCGGTAGCGCTCGGGGACGACCCGGGTCGTCCGGTAGAGGCCCTTGAGCGCGAGGGTCGCGGCGAGGTCGGACGTGGGCAGGCCCGGCAGGCCGTACTTGCGGCGCGCCCAGCGCGGGAGGGTGGACGCGACGAGGACGCCGAGGGCGGGCGCGGCGAGCTTCAGGGGCATGAGCCTGCTCGGCAGCGCCGGGTTGAACATGCGGCGGAACCCGTCCTTCGCCTCGTCGCAGGCCCAGACGCGGCGACGCATGTCGGTGTAGTAGTCGCGCATCTCCGCCACCGAGGACGGGACGTCCGCCGGGTCGAGGCCGACGACGGCGGCGGCGCGGCGCTGCTCGTCCACGAAGCGGTCGGCGTCGGCGCGGCTCAGCGGGACGCCGGAGCGGCGCGCGACGTCCAGGTAGGAGTCGACCTCGCCCATGTGCACCCAGAGCAGGCTCTCCGGCTCGTCCACGGGGAAGACCGCGCCGGTGCGCGGGTCCGTGCCGGTGAGCTTCGCGTGGATCTTCCGGACGCGGCGTCCGACGCGTTCGACCTCGTCGTGCGTGCCGTACGTCCGCACCCGGACGAACTGGACCGTGCGGCCGAGCCGCGCCCACGCGGTGGCCGGGTCCATGAGCTCGGAGTTCTGCGCGGTGCCCCACATCGAGTGCGGGTGGAGGGCCTGGAGCAGCAGCGCGCGGATCCCGCCGACGATCAGCACCGGCTCGCCCATCACCCGCCAGGTGACCGACCCCGGCCCGAACAACCCGAAGTCGACGGGCGCGCCGTCCCGCGTGCCGTCCCGCGCGTCGGGCGTTCCCTCGCCGGGTCCTCCGGCCGTCGCGTCGGCCGCTCCTCGCCCGGGTCCTCCGGTCGGCGCGTCGAAAGCCATCGCCCGCTCCTCTCCGCGCCGCCCTCGAGCCGGCCGGCGCCGCTCGCACGCCCCCGAGGTAACCACGACCGGTGTCGCAAGTACTCACTTATTTCCCGGATATGGCGGGACTCACACCGGACGGGCGATCACCCCGGGGACGGGGCGTCAGGATTCTTCGGACTCGAACTCGGGCTCGGGCTCGGGCTCGGACGCGGACTCGGACGGGGCGTCAGGCTTCTTCGGGCTCGGGTTCGGACTCGGGCGAGGCGGTCTGCTCGGCGACCCAGGCGAGGTAGTCCATGCTGCCCGCGACGACCGGGGTGGCGATGATCTCCGGGGTGTCGTAGGAGTGCTCCTCGGTGATGAGGCTGGCCAGCTCGTCGAACCGGTCGACGGTGGTCTTGAAGACCACCATCCACTCCTCGGCCGCCTCGATGACGCCCTCCCACCAGTAGGTGCTGGCGACCGGGCCGACCAGCTGGGCGCACGCGGCCAGCCGCTCGGAGACGGCGGACTTCGCCAGCGCCGCCGCCTCCGCGCGCGAGTCGGTGCTCGTGGTCACCTGGACGTACGCGTCGGCCATGACCGTCTCCTTCCCCCGTGCACCGATCGTAGCCGGGCGACTCCCGGTCACTTCGTCGGCCATACCACCAGCGCACTGCCGCCATGCCTGCGGACAGGCTCGGCGACCGCCTGGACCACGCCGGGCGACAGGAACTCCAGGCCCGTCGCCGCGCCGATCTGGCCGACCGGCGGGCCGGGGAACAGCGTCAGCTGGTGCCCCTTCGCCGTCAGCGCCTGACCGTACCGGTCGATGAACGCCTGCTCGGCGAACACCTGCGGCGTGTTGCGCTGGGTGGCGCGCGGCGCGGCGAGCGCGTCCGGGAGGTTCATGCCGAGGTCGATCCGGTTCAGCAGGATCTGCAGGACGGTCGTGATGATCGTCGACCCGCCGGGGCTGCCGACGGCGAGCAGCGGACGGCCGTCCTTCAGCACGATCGTCGGGGACATGCTGCTACGCGGGCGCTTCTCCGGTCCGGGCAGGTTCGGGTCGGCGGGCTGACCGGGCGCGGGCGGCTGGAAGCTGAAGTCGGTCAGCTCGTTGTTGAGGAGGAAGCCGCGTCCGGGGACGGTCAGGGCGCTGCCGCCGAACTGCTCGATCGACAGCGTGTACGACGCGACGTTCCCCCACCGGTCGGCGACGACCAGGTGCGTGGTCTGGGGTCCCTCGTGCGTGAGCGCCTGCGTGGTCTTCACCGGGGAGCCGCAGGGCGGCCGGGTCCCGTCCAGGCTGCCCGGCGGGACGGGCGCGGGGGCGGCGGCGTCCGGCTTGATCCGGCAGGCGCGCTCGCGGGCGAAGCCCTTCGAGAGCAGCTCCTTGATCGGGACGTTCACGTGGTCGCTGTCGCCGATGTAGGCGCCCCGGTCGGCGTACGCGAGCTTGGACGCCTCCAGGTAGTAGTGCAGCGCGGTGACCGGGTCCTTGGGGCTGAGCTTGTAGTTGCCGAGGATGTTCAGCGCCTCGCCGACCGTGATCCCGCCGGACGAGGACGGCGCCATGCCGTACACGTCCACGCCCCTGTAGTTCACGTGAGTCGGGTCGCGCCAGACCGGCTTGTACGCGGGCAGGTCGGCGTCGGCCATCAGGCCCGGACGGACGTTGCGGGTGGCGTTCGGGTCCTTCGGCGGATGCTGGACGGTCCGGACGATCTCCTTGCCCAGCTCACCGCCGTACAGCCAGGACGGCCCGCGCTTCGCCAGCTCCTTGTAGGTGCGGGCGAGGTCGGGGTTGCGGAACGTCGAGCCGACCGCCGGGAGCCTCCCGCCGGGCAGGAACAGCTCGCGTGTGGGAACGATGTCGCGGAACCGCGCCTCGTTCGTCGCGGTCTGGTCCTGGAACTCCTGGTCGACGGTGAAGCCGTGCTCGGCGACGCGGATCGCGGGCTGGAGCAGGGAGGCCATGGAACGCGTCCCGAAACGGCGCAGCCCGGTGTCCCACTGCGCGACCGTTCCGGGGACGCCGACGGAGAGTCCGCTGGTCACGGCCTCGTCGAAGGACAGCGGCTTGCCGGTGTCCGGGTCGATGAAGGAGGTGTCCTTCTCCGCCTTGGGGGCCTTCTCGCGTCCGTCGATCGTGGAGACGCGGCGAGTCCGGGCGTCGTAGTAGGTGAAGAAGCCGCCGCCTCCGATCGCCGAGACGTAGGGCTCGGTGACGCCGAGGGTCGCGGTGGCGGCGACGGCGGCGTCCATCGCGTTGCCGCCCTTGCGCAGGACCTCGATCGCGCTGCGGCTGGCGTCCAGGTCGACGGTCGAGACCGCGCCTCCGTAACCGGTCGCGACGGCCTGCTTGCCCCCGGAAGGGTGGTGTCCCTTCGCCGGGGCCGTCGGCGCGGGCGCCGCCGTCGCCTGGCCGGGAGCGGCCAGCGTCGCGACGACCGCCGCGGCGGCGGTGACGGCGAGTGCCGGGCGGCCGCGCGTGAACACGGCTCCCGTCAGCGGACGAAAGGGACGCGCGAGCGCGCGGGCGTCGAGGCCGAACAGGCGGACGCTGGGACGGTGACGTGGGTCTGCGCCACGGCGTGGACGTGGGCCTACGCTGCGACGGGACGGCGCGGGGAACGACACTGGACCTCCTCCGGAACCGGCGCCCCCAACCGTGTCACCGATCCCGTTCGATTGCCAGCGTCCCGACCGACCCTGGACGTCCCATCCCGCCCGCGCCGCGGCGTTCTCCCGGGTCACTCCGGTCCGTCCCGCCTCACGAATCTCGGGCAAATCGTTGCGGTTCTCACCGTGTGTGGTGAATTCTGGGGCTTCAGCAGTGCTGTCTCGCGAACAGCGGCGCGGGTTCAGGCCCTGGGGAAACATCGCCTAAGACCTGGGACTTCGCCATGCCCAACAACATGTTCCGGCGGCTTCCGGTGGAACGCGCGACCGGAGAGCTGCACGGCGGACGCCACCGGCTCCGCGTCGTGTACCGCACGCGCGACCTCATCGTGCTCGGCCTCGGCGTCATGGTCGGCTCCGGGATCTTCAAGATCTCCGGACAGCTCGCCGCGCAGACCGCCGGCCCCGCCGTGATCGTCTCGTTCGTCGTCGCCGGGATCGTGTGCCTGCTCGCCGCGCTCTCCTACGCCGAACTGTCGTCGATCATCCCCGTCGCGGGCAGCGCCTACTCGTTCAGCTACGTCGCGTTCGGCGAGGTCTGGGCGTGGGTCGTCGGCTGGTCGCTGATCCTGGAGCTGCTGCTCGCCGCGTCCGTCATCGCGCGCGCCTGGTCGCTGTTCGCCACGCAGACGCTGCACGACTTCAACGTCCCGATACCCCACGCGCTCAGCGGCGTCATCGGGCAGCCGAAGGGCTTCGACGTCTTCGCACTCGGCATCCTGGTGCTCATCGTCGTGATGCTCGCGATCGGCAGCCGGATGAGCATCCGGACGCTGTGGTTCATGGTGCTCGGGAAGCTCATCGTCATCGCGCTGCTCGTCGCGACCGGCCTGAAGTTCTTCGCGCCGCACAACCTCACCCCGTTCGTCCCGCCCGCCAAGGCCGCGCCGGACGACAGCGCGCAGACCGTCCTGGACGCCCTGACCGGCGCGGTCACCGGATCGTCCCCGCACGTCTTCGGCGTCTGGGGCATCCTCGCCGCGACGCCCGCGATCGTGTTCGCCTACATCGGCTTCGACCTCATCGCGACGGCCGCCGAGGAGACCGACGACGCCCCGCACCGCATCCCGCGCGGCATGATCGCCTCGCTGTGCGTCGCGGTCGTGCTGTACGTGGGCGTCGCCGTGACGATGCTCGGCATGGTCCCCTACAGCAGCCTCGACCCGGCCAAGCCCGCGCTCAGCAACGCGTTCGGCATGGTCGGCGCCAGCTCGATGGGCAAGATCGTGGACGTGGGGGCCGTCCTGGGACTCACCACGGTCATCCTGGTGGTGCTGATCAGCCTGACGCGCGTCCTGTTCTCGATGTCCCGGGACGGCCTGCTGCCCCGCCGGATCTCCAGTATCGGGAGGTATCGCGTCCCCACCCGGGCGACGCTGGTCGCGGGCGCCGCCGCCGTCCTGATGTCGCAGACGCTCAACGTGCTGACCCTGGAGCACATGGTCGTCATCGGGACGATGTTCGCGTTCCTGTTCGTCGCCGCGTCCGTCCTGCGCCTGCGGCGCGACCAGCCCGACCTGCACCGCCCGTTCCGCGTCCCGGCGGCACGGCTCACGGCCGTGGTCACGATCATCCTGGTCGCGTGGCTGATGCTGAACCTGGAGCTGCGCACGTGGGCGTACTTCGGCATCTGGATGGCCGCGGGAATGGTCCTGTACCTGGCCTACGGACGCCGCCGAAGCCAGCTGAAACTGCTGCTCGAACAGCCCCCACCCGCCCGCATCTCCATGCCCTACCCGGTCCCCGCCCCGACCGGCGCCCCCATGACCCCCGCACCTGCGCCTTTCGTCCCTCAGGCAACCGGCCCCTTGCCGCCCGCGCCGATGACGCCCGAGCCCATGCCGTTCGACGCGTCCCCGCCGCCGCCCCCCGGGTACGGCTCGTTCGAAGCGCCGCCACAGCCTCGGTACGAACGTCAGCAGTACGACCGTCCGATGGTGGAGACACCACCGAGCAACGACCCCTTCGAGGTCCCGCCGCACCGGCGTGCACAGCAGGAGAACTACGGGCTGGAGGGCGGCGGCTACTACCAGAACGACGAGGACCTCATCGGCCTCGGCTACGGCCAACCGTCCACCCCCGACACCCCACGCGCCTCAGGCGGCTCCCCCGCCCAGGGCCGTTATGCAACCGGCGGCCGAAACCCGGGCCGGACCGGCGGCTACGAAACGACCGGCCCCTATGCGGCGCCGGACGAGCCGTCCGGCCGATACGCCACGGGCGGCTACGCCGTCCCGGAGGACGATCCGTACAGCTCCGGTTCCGGACGCCACCGCAGCGGCCCCACCGACCACCCCGACGAAGATCCTCCCCTCCCCCCACCCGGCGGCCGCTACCGCCGCTGACCCACCCGACCACGAACGTGCCCCTGGGCTTCCGCCCAGGGGCACGTTGTCACCTCGTCCACTCCTCATACATAGGCGCAGCCAGCAGGCCGAGCTGTAAGAGGTGCCACCCCGCCGCCCGGCGGAGAAGCGTTCGAGTGGACACCCTCACCGCAGGTCGGCGGCCATCTCGAACCACACCGACCAGCGATGGACGGCCCGGCTGTCCGACACCCGGAACGCGCCCGCTTCGATCACGGCGCGCACGCCGCGATGGGCTCGGCGTTCACCTACCTCACCTTCCCCGAAGAAGGAGATACCTGCCTCGTCTACATCGAGGACCTGACGAGCAGCCAGTACTTGGAGGGAGCCAGAGGACATCGAACGCTATGCGCGGGTCATCGACCATTTGCGAGCATCTGCCTTGTCTCCCAAAGCCTCAACGGCTTTCATTGGAAGCATCTTGGATGCCCTGTCATAACCGATCTCGAAGGGCGTGGCATGTCCACACCGGATCTCGCTCGCGCCCAATGGCGCAAGAGCAGCCGCAGCAACGGATCGGGCGGTGCTTGTGTTGAAGTGACGTTGGCCCTCCCCTGCGTGGCCGTCCGCGACAGCAAGGACGCATCCGGCCCCGTACTCGCGCTCGAGCCCGCCGCTTGGCACCAACTCGTCCACCAAGTCAAATATGGCCAGCCCGACACCATCTGACGCTGACCCGGAACTGCTCACGGCGCCCGCCATGACGGGGCCTCCGAATGCCCGGACGTCCGAGATGGCGGCCTGCGAGCTTCGACACCCCTCCGAGGAGAAAGGGGATGAGAGCTTCAGACCGCCCTTGTGCTGCCTGGCGCACCAGCAAGCGCAGCCAGAAGAACGGGGAATGCGTCGCCGTAGCCCACCTCCCCCGCGCGGTGGCCGTCCGTGACAGTAAGAAGCCCGACAGCGGGCAGCTCACGTTCACGCTCGCCGCATGGCAGGCATTCAGCCAAGACATCAAGCACGGCACCCACGACCTCTGACGGCCGCTCCAGCGCACCCGTCCGGCACATCGGCCTCATTCGTGCTCCTGAAGCTCGTCGAGCACAACTGGGTGGACGCGCGGGATGAACCGTCCAAGGGGAACGAACACCGGTCCGTCACCTCGGAAATCGTCATCCGCCTCACCCTTCTCGGACACCTTCCAGATCAAGGGATGGCATGCGCGCCCGAGGGCCGCCGGTGCGGCCGGGTGCTCCCATCGGCTGCGAGCGCTTACACTCCGAAGGGTGTCCAAGATCGTCGATCATGGGTGTGATGCCTGGTTCGACGGCCGAGATGGGGTGTTCCGTGCTTCAGGGTCAGCGTGATCTCGTACTGCGGCCGAGCAGGCGGAAGGCCTGGATCAACCTGGCCATCATCGCGGTGGTCGGCCCGATCCTCGCCACGACCGCCGTGTTCGAGCTCGGCCGGACGGCGGCCGTGGTCATCGGCGCGGTGTCCGCCGTCCTGTTCGTCCTGGCGGTCGTGGACACCAGCCGCTCCAGGATCGTCCTGACCCGGCAGGAGCTCCTCGTCCGCGGTCTGTTCAGGCGGCAGCGCCACCCGCGGAGAAGCGTCGCGCGCGTGGTGCGCGCGTCCGTCATCGAGGGACGCCGGAACACCCCTGCCGAGATCCTGTTCGTCCTCGACGCGCAGGGCGGCCTGCTCGCCAAGGTGTACTCCGGCCACTACTACTCGAACGAGGACGTCGCCCGGCTGGTGAGCGCGCTCGACGTGCCCTGCGACGAGATCGCGAAGATCGTCAGCGCCGAAGAGTTCGCCAAGACCCACCCTGGCCTGGAGTCATGGGGCACGCGGCACACCACCCTGCTCGCCTTCGGCATCCCCGCGATCGTGGTCGTAGTGTTCTTGGCGCTGTCCCTCATCGCCATCGCCCGTACAACCTGAACAGCGCCGCCCATGGCGGTACGGCCCATCCCTGGTAGACCGAAGCCCCTGTCATTGAGGACCGGGTAGAAGATCGGCTGTTCGGGGAGCCGCGGCGGCCAGGCGCGCCAGTTCGACTCACGGACCAGAGCCAGTTCCTCGGGGCCCGTCGGGCGCCACAGTGTCGTCGTCGCTCGCCGGCTGGTCATATGAATCGCTTCCTGGGACACACGGCAGGCCGCTGGTGCGGCTGATCTGAACCGGACGATACCGGCACCGGACCCTCAACCCCCACGGGGTTTCGGTGCCTGACCAGCCGTTACGGGACACCGTCGTCTTAATCCCTGGCCGCGTCCGGCGGGCTTGGGCAGACTCGCGGGGAGCCTCACGAGCGGAAGGGAACGTGCGGTGGACCTTGATGCGCCCCTGCCGGACGAGGAGCTCGACTCGATCGAGGAGGGTGTCGAGGCGGCGAGTCCGGGGCCCTGGTACGTCCGGCAACTCGATGACACCTACGCGATGTGCATGGTGGCCGTCAGCACTGTGCCCGGTGGCGAAAAGAACCAACGCTGGCCGGACTTCGACCACGGCGAGATCGTGGCCGCCACCCTCGTCCAAGAGCCGCGCTACGTCGATCTGGCCGACGGACTCTGGGACCAGAACGCCCAGTTCATCGCCGACGCGCGACGGGACGTTCCACGGCTGATAGCCGAGGTCCGACGCCTCCGCAGACTCTTGGAAGGCAGCGGCGGCGAGCACGAGTCCTTGTGAGCCTCGACCATGCACGGCGGAGGGGCAGTTCGGCTCTTAGCCGTCGGTGCGGTTGTCGTCGGTGTCGAGCCAGGTGTGTTGGGCGTCGGGGGTGACGGTGAGGCCCCAGCGGGTGGCGGTGGGACGGTCCAGGGCGTCCCACCAGTGGTAGGCGTCTTCGACCTCCTGCCACAGGTTGCGGTCGCCTGACTGGTGGACGGGGTGCTTCTCGGTGCCCGGCTCGACCTTCACGTTGGCCCACGAGCCCGACCACGGATCGACCAGCCAGAGCGTGTACGCGCCGTTGCTCCGGTGTCGGACGACGAGCTTGCAGCGGGGGACTTTGAGGCCGACCGCGAGCGACACGTCGTACTCGCCGACCACGTCGTAGGGGTGCAGTTCGGTGGACGACCGGCGCGCGCCGGTGACGTCGCGGGGTAGCCGGGCCCGCTTGCCGCGCTGGTCACGCAGGCGCATGAACGCGACGTTCCCCACGATCCGTCCGCGCATCGTGGCGTCCCGGTTCACGGTGAACGCCACCAGCGCGCCATTGTGGAAGTCGGTGGTCCACGGCACGAGCACCCGGCCGCCCGGACGCGTCTGGGCCGCCCACGTGGGCGGCACGCGGTCGGCCGCCACGGTGGCGATCACCCGGTCGAACGGCGCATGCTCCGGGTGACCCGACGCGCCGTCCCCTGTCACGACGGTGATCTCGTGGCCCGATTCCTGCAGGGCGCGGCGCGCGCGTCCTGCCAGTGCCGGGTCCACCTCCACCGAGGTCACCCGGCCGGGCCCGAGCCGTTCGGCCAGCAGCGCGGCGTTCCAGCCGGTGCCCGTGCCTATCTCCAGCGCGTTCATGCCCGGCTCGGCCTCCAGCGCCGCGAGCATCGACGCCACGACGTCGGGACGGCTGGACGAGCTCGTGATCTCCTGCCCGACCTCCCCCGGTTCGGCCGGGACACCGTCGTCCACCTGCGTGATGACCGCCTCGTTGGCGTAACACAGGGCCAGCCATGCGGCGTGGTCTGCGGTTCGCCGCACTGGGAGCAGGCGGTCGCCGTCCTCTATCCACACGGTGTCGGGGAGGAACCGGTGCCGGGGCACCGCCTCGAAGGCCGGACGCCAGTCCGAGGTGAGTGCCCCGGCGTTGGTGAGGTCCTTGACGAGACGGGCCGACAACTCCGCGGCGTCGGTCACCTACTTGCCCTTCTCGTGCCTGCCGCCTCCCGGCGGGTCCTTGGGCTCTTTCGGCGGGACCGGCCTGTCCCACTGACCGTCCTGCTCCTTCTTCTCGTCATGCTTGCCCATGTCAGAGCTCCCGCCACTCGATCCGTCCAGCTCTTCCTGAACCTTCTATCGAGCTATAGCGCACGGTGCGTTACTCAACGTGTGGGGGGTATCTCTTCAGGCGTGGGAATGATCTTCAGGGGTAGATGAGGAATCGGGAAGATCATCCATCGGATTCGGGGGGATTCGACGTCATGGCCATCATCAAGGGGTTGGAGAGTGTCGCCCAGGC
>NZ_RFFG01000143.1 GCF_003696215.1 Actinomadura harenae
AGCGCGACGCCCGCGCGGCGCACCGCGTCGTGGCGGCGCCCCGCCGCCGACGTCCCCCCGGTCATCCCCGGCATGCCCGCGCCCTGCGTCGCGCCCGGCCCGCCGAGCCCTCCGCCGACGCCGGGCAGCGCGTCGCCCGCCAGCTCCGCCACGGTCTGCTGCAGGTCGTACAGCGCGAGCCGCAGATGCTCGCCCGGCGCGGCGTCCCGCATCATCGGGATCGCGTGCTCGGCCGGGCAACGACGCCGCCACTCCGCCAGCACCGCCTGCTGCCCGTACCGGGCGGTCGCCAGGTCCTGCGGGACCATGCGCAGCGACGCCGCGGTGACCGCCGCGAGCGCGTCCGCGCCCGGACGGAACCGCGCGTCGCCCGCCAGGCCCGCCGCGACCTCGTACATCACGCGCACGACGTGCGCCGCGCCCGCGCCGTCCCCCATGACCAGCCGGGACGCGTAGTACCCCGCCAGCGTCGAGAAGTCCGGCGGCATCATCCAATGCAGGCGGTCGGCGGGCGTGGTCAGGAACGGCACGAACGACTCGATCAGCGGATGCTCGGTCAGCGCGACCGGAGCGCCCGCGCACCACAGCAGCGCCCCCCACGCGGCGGCGACCGTGGACGGCGTGCCCGGCTGGAACATCGGGTCGTGCTGCTGGAACTGCGCCGGGTCCACGGCCAGGGCCGTCGTCAGCGCCTGCGAGATCCGCGCGACGACCGCGGTGTCGGGGACGGGCCCGAGGAACCCCGCCGACACCATGCGTCCGGCGGCCAGGTCCGGGCCGGTCGGGAACAGCTGCGGCGGGACGGGCGGGTTCCCCGCGCCGCGCGGCGCGGGCATCGCGGCGTTCCGCGAGGCCGGGTCGGACGGCGGCGGGCACGGATGCCAGCTGCCGTCCAGGCCGCACCGGTACCAGCGCCCCCACGCCCCGTACAGCCACCACTCGCCCGCGCCCCACAGCATCCGCGCGACGATCTGCTCGGCGCGCTGCTGGGGCGGCGCCGACGCCCACCACGGCGAGGCCACCAGCTCCCGGACGTTCCCCTCGACGGCGGTGAACAGGTCACCGCCGCCCCCGCCCGCCTCCCCGCCTGCGCCGTATCCGCCCGATCCGGTCCCCGATGCCTGCAAGTTCACCCCGCGAATAGTAGTCCTCCGACGACCGAACGGGAGGAACATCACCATCGACACGTAAGGAGCGTTATGCCACGATGCTCCTGAAACCGAGGGTGGGAGGACACCGAAATTGGGGAACCCCGGAACCGCCGCGGGACGCACCCGCGCGGGCGGACTGGCACTGATCGTCTTCTCGTCGGTCTGCTTCGGAGGATCGGGGCCCTTCGGCAAGGCCCTCATCGAAGCCGGGCTCAGCCCCCTCCAGGCCGTGTGGATGCGGATCGCCGGCGCCGCCCTCGTCCTCACCGTCCTGGCCGCCGCCGTCCGCGGACGGCGCGCGTGGACGACCGCGCGCGCCCACCTCGCCCCGCTCGTCGCCTACGGCGTCGCCGCGATCGCCGGATGCCAGGGCCTCTACTTCCTCGCCGCCTCACGCCTGCCCGTCGGCGTCGCGATCCTGCTGGAGTTCTGCGGGCCCGTCCTCGTCCTGCTGTGGATGCGCCTGGTCCGCCGCACACCCGTCCGCCGCACCGCGGGCCAGGGCGTCGCCGTCGCGATGGTCGGCCTCGTCCTGGTCGTCCAGGTCTGGGACGGCCTGCGCCTCGACGCCCTCGGCCTCGCCGCCGGACTCGGCGCCGCCGCCTGCCAGGCCGCCTACTTCCTCCTGCTCGACCGCATGGGCGACGCCGTCGACCCCCTGGTCACCAACGCCGCCGGCGGCATCGTCGCCGCCGCCCTGCTCACCCTCCCCGCCCTGCCCTGGACGATGCCCTGGCACGTCCTCGCCGACCCCGTCCCCATCGCCGGACGCACCGCCCCCGGCTGGGCCCTCGCCGCATGGATCATCGGCGTCAGCACCGTCCTGGCCTACATCGCCGGCAACGCCGCCGTCCACCGCCTCTCCGCCCAGGTCGCCGGAGCCCTCTCCTACACCGAGGCCGTCGCCGCCACCCTCATCGCCTGGATCGTCCTCGACGAGCACCTCACCCCCGTCCAGCTCCTCGGCGGCGCCATCGTCCTCACCGGCGCCTACCTCGCCCAACGCTCCGTCGCCACCACCCCCACCCCCTCCGACACCCTCCACCCCGAAGCACTCCCACCCGCACCCAGCCCGGCCCCCGCAGTCCCGGCCGACACCCCCACCTGATCGCCCGGCCGCCCGACCGCCTAAGGCATGGGGTGCGGAGTGGTGCGCAGGGCGGGCCGTGAGAGGGCCGGGCGAAGGCGACCACCGGCTCGGGGACGGACGCCAGAGGGCACCGGTGCCATGCGTGCCGTGCCCTCTGGCGTCCGTCCCGGCCGGGTCCGCTCCGAGGCCCCGTCGCTCGTCAGACGCGGACGCGGACGAACCTCAGGCGTTCTCCTTGCGGAACCGGTGCGCGCCGAGCGCCACCGACACCACCGCCAGCGCCACGGTCACCCCCGCACCCTCCAGAACCGGCGCCGAGGAGAAGTCACCGCGGAACGCCGCCCGCGCCGCGTCCACCACATACCGGAACGGCGTGAAACGCGACACTGCGTCGAGCCAGCCCGGCGCCATGCTCATCGGCAGGATGATCCCCGACAGCAGCATCAACGGCAGCGTCACCGTCGACAGCAGCGGCGCGAAGGCGTCCTCCACCCGCGTCACCATCGCCAGCACATACGACAGCGACGCGATGCTGAGCGCCAGCAGCGCCACGAACACCAGCCCCACCACGATGCCCCACAGCGGAGCCCGCAACCCCAGCGCCACACTCGCCGCCAGCAGCATCACCGCCTGGACCACCAGCATCAGCGTGTCGCGCAGGACCCGGCCCAGCAGCAACGCCAGCCGCGAGACCGGCGTGACGCGCAACCGCTCCACCACACCCGACCGCAGATCCGCGATCAGCCCGAACCCCACGAAACCCGCGCCGAACAACGCCAGCTGCACCAGGATGCCCGGCACGAACGCCCGCCACGTGTTGCCGCCGCCCGCGCCCTGCACCCCGCCGACCTTGCTCAGCAGCGGCCCGAACAACACCAGGTACAGCAGCGGCTGCACCAGACCGAACACCACCCCCACCTTGTTCCGCAGCGCCTGCCGCACGTAGCGCAGGAAGATCAGACGCGTGTCCCGCAGCGTCCGGACCAACCCGTCACGCCCGGCCGCGGCCTCCACCGCGGCCTCCATCCCGTCTCCACCGGCATCGCCACCGGGGCCATGCTCGCCGTCAGAACCGTGCTCACCGTCAGGGCCGGTACTGATGCCGGCCGTCGTCGTAGCCATCGCTCACTCTCTCCTCGAATGATCCGGGTCAGGCCGCGTCCCGCAGGGAACGGCCGGTCACGGTCAGGAACACGTCGTCCAGGGTCGGCCGCGCCATCCGCAGCGCGGCCAGTTCCACACCCGCCTCGTCCAGGGCGCGGATCAGGCCCATCAGCGACCGCTCGCCGTCGTCGACGGTCAGCCGCAGCGACCCGTTCAGCACCACCGCCTCGCGCACCGCGGGATGGCCCGCCAGCGCCGTCCGCGCCCGGTCCGCGACCTGCGCCGGCGACGCGCCGGACGCGCCCAGCTCCACCGTCACCACATCGCCCGACACCCGGCGCTTCAGCTCGGCGGGGGAGCCCTCCGCCACGATTTGCCCCTGGTCGATGATCAGGATGCGGTCGCACAAGGCGTCGGCCTCGTCCAGGTAGTGCGTCGTCAGGAACACCGTCGTGCCGTCCCGGTCGCGCAGTCGCCGGATGTGCTCCCACAGGTTCCCGCGGCTCTGCGGATCCAGGCCCGTGGTCGGCTCGTCCAGGAACAGCAGCGGCGGACGGTGCACCAGCCCGAGCGCGATGTCCAGCCGCCGGCGCTGCCCGCCCGACATCGCCGCCGACGGACGCCGAAGCAGCCCGTCGCCGTCCAGCTCGAGCCGCCGCGCCAGCTCATCGATCCGCGCGTCCGCGCCGGTCACCCCGTACAGCCGGGCCTGCAACTCCAGCTCCTCGCGCGCCGGGACGGACGGGTCGGTGCCGCCGCCCTGCGCCACGTACCCGATGCGGCGCCGCACCCCGGCGGGATCGGCGCGCAGGTCACGGCCCGCGACAGTCGCCGTCCCCGCGGTCGGCGCCAGCAGCGTGGTGAGCATCCTCAATGTGGTGGTCTTCCCGGCGCCGTTCGGCCCGAGGAACCCCACGACCTCCCCGGACGCGACCGACAGGTCCACCCCGCGTACCGCCTCCACGGTGCCGTGCTTGCCGGTGAAGGTGCGGGCGAGCCCGCGCGCCTCGATCACGAAAACCTCCGACGAAGGGAAAAACCGGTCGCCGTGGCGGTCACCACGACCCCGCTAGAGTAACCCCAATTTTGCAGTCACACCAAGTTTTCAGTGACACCCGAGCGCCTAGAATGTCCACCATGGGTGACCAGACCGCGCAGGACGGCCCGCAGCAGACCGCAGAACCCCCGCTCGGCCTGCGGGAACGCAAGAAGCGCGAGACCCGGCGGCGGATCTCCGACATCGCCACCGGGCTGTTCATGATGCGGGGCTTCGACAACGTCACCATCGCCGACGTCGCCCGCAGCGCCGACGTGTCGGTGAACACGGTCTTCAACTACTTCCACACCAAGGAGGACCTGTTCTTCGACCGGCAGGACGAGATCGTCGCCAAGGTCGCCGAGGCCTTCCGCGCCCGCCGCCCCGGCGAGTCCGCCGTCGCGTTCTACCGCCGCTCGTTCCTCGAGGGCCTCGAACAGGGCTCGTCCCAGACCGGCTTCCACGAGGGCGCCGAGACCTGGGCCCGCACCATCCGCGACAGCCAGGCCTTGACGGCCCGCCAGCGCGAGATCGGCCAGGCCTCCCAGGACGTGCTCGCCCGCGTCCTCGCCGACGAGACCGGCGCCGACCCCGACGACGTCACCCCCCGGATCGTCGCCGCCATGATCATGACCGCGCAGCGGACGCTGGTGAACGAGATCTCCGGACGCAAGATCGCCGGCGAGACCCTCGAGGAGATGCGCGACAGCGTCCACGCCGCCGCCGACCACGCCTTCGACCTGCTCGAACACGGCATCGGCGACTACGCCGTCAAACCCCTCGCCAACGCCCTCCCCGCCGGCGCCCCCCGAGCCCGTGACCTGGAAGGCCCGGACGACGGCGAACCCCGCCGGACCTTCGGCGACCACCTCAGCAGCGCCGCCGCCGACCACCCCACCACCCCCTGACCCCACACCCCCGGACGTTCACACGCCGCATGCGCAAGGGCAGCGCGAAACGACGGCAAAGGCTCGCCCCGCCCGCGCCGCGCCCCACCGGACGGCCCGCGCCCCGCCGTTAGCGTCCAGCCATGGCGCAGACCCCCGCCCCCGGCGCGGACGACGACCCCGCCGAAAGCGCCGAACCGGCCAACCCCACCACCGCTGGCGCAGCCGCCGCCGCTGACACGGCCGACCGCGCCGAGAGCAGCCCCGCGCCCCCGCCGGACGACGCGTCCCACGACCACGCGCCCGCCCCGGCCACCGGCGGAACCGGGAGCACCGGCGGCGGCAAGCGCGGCGACGGCGGCGTGCGCGGCGACCGGCAGGGGATGCCGCCCTGGCTGCCCCGCGCGTTCGTCCTCGCCGCCGCGACCGTCGTCGCGTTCGGCGCCGGCCTGTGGCTCCTGGACCGGCTGCGCGGCCTGCTCCTCCTCCTGGTCATCTCGCTGTTCCTGGCGTTCGCGATCGAACCCGGCGTGAACTGGCTCGCCGCCCGCGGCTGGCGGCGCGGCCTGGCCACCGGCCTGATGTTCGTGCTCCTCACCGTCCTGGTCCTCGGGTTCGTCGTCGCCCTCGGCTCGGTCGTGATCAAGCAGACCACCACCCTGGTCGACAACGCCCCCCGGTACGCCGACCAGGTCATCGACTGGATCAACCGGTCGTTCGGAGCGCGGCTGTCCCGGCACACCCTGGTCGGCAAGATCCCCGCCGTCAGCGGCGAGCTGTCCAAACACCTGTCGGGCCTCGCCGGGAACGTGTGGGGGATCGGGGTGACCACGCTCGGCGTGCTGTTCCAGGGCCTCGGCGTGCTCCTGTTCACCTTCTACCTCTCCGCCGAGGGCCCCCGGTTCCGGCGGACGGTCTGCTCCCTGCTGCCCCCGCGACGCCAGCGGCACGTCCTGCGCGCCTGGACGATCGCCGTCGACAAGACCGGCGGCTACATCTACTCCCGCGCCCTGCTCGCCGCGATCTCCGCGGTGTTCCACTACGCCGCCCTCACCCTGCTGGACGTCCCCTACGCCCTGACCCTCGCGATCTGGGTCGGCGTGGTGTCCCAGTTCATCCCCACCGTCGGGACCTACCTGGCCGGGGCCGCGCCCGTCCTCATCGCGCTCACCCAGGCGCCCTCGACCGCGCTGTGGACACTGCTGTTCGTCATCGCCTACCAGCAGTTCGAGAACTACGTCCTGCAGCCGCGCATCACCGCCCGCACCCTCGACATGCACCCCGCCGTCGCGTTCGGCGTCGTCATCGCCGGGGCCGCGATCATCGGCCCGATCGGCGCCGTCCTCAGCCTGCCGCTCGTCGCCAGCCTCCAGGCGTTCCTGGACGCCTACGTCCGCCGCTACGACGTCGTCGAGGACCACCCCACCGGCACCCGCCCCGGGAAACGCACCGAGAAACGCACCGAAAGCCGCCGCGAAGGCCCCGCCCGACCACCCGTCTGACCCTCGCACTGACCCCGGCGGACCGGCCTCGTCGAGTTCTGCCATGGACGCGCCGCCCCCGCCCCGTTAGCGTGCGGACGACCACGCAAGATCGTTCTCGGGGGCGGAAGGGAACGTCCATGCGCAGAACACCCATGCGTCCAACGGCCACGCGTCCAACGGGCCACGGCACCACATCGAGGCCCTGGACCCGGCTTTGCAGCGCCGCGCCGATCACGGCCGCGCTCACCGCCGCCCTGCTGGCCGCGACACCCCTCGCCGCCGCCACCTCCGCCCACGCCGCGGCCCCCGCGCGCACGAGCACCACCCAGGGGCGCGACCCCCGCCTGATGAGGCTCATCGACTCCATGACGCTGCGGCAGAAGGCCGCCCAGCTGTTCGTCGTGCAGATCTACGGCATGTCCGCCGACACCACCGACCCCGCCGACGTCGCCGCCAACCGCGCGCTCTACGGGGTCGACAACGCCGCCCAGCTCATCGCCCGCGACCAGCCCGGCGGCATCATCTACTACGGCAACAACGTCACGAGCCCCCAGCAGCTCGCCGCGTTCTCCAACGGCATCCAGCGCGCCGCCCGCGGCGCCGGGCACGGCGTCCCCGCGACCATCGCGATCGACCAGGAGGGCGGCATCGTCGCCCGCGTCGGCGCCCCCGCCACCCAGCAGCCCGGCGCGATGGCCCTGGCCGCCGGACGCCGCCCCGCCGACGCCCGCGCCCTGGCCCGCATCACCGGCACCGAACTGCGCGCCATCGGCGTCGACACGGACTACGCGCCCGACTCCGACGTCAACGTCAACCCCGCCAACCCGGTGATCGGCGTCCGGTCCTTCGGCTCCGACCCCGCCCTGGTGGCGCGGATGGTCACCGCCCAGCTCGGCGGCTACCGCTCGGCGAACCTCACCGCGACCGCCAAGCACTTCCCCGGCCACGGCGACGCCGACACCGACAGCCACACCGGCGTCCCGGTCATCCGCCACACCCGCGCCCAGTGGGAGAGCACCGACCTGCCGCCGTTCAAGGCCGCGATCGCCGCCGGCGCCGACTCGATCATGACCGGGCACCTGGTCGTGCCCGCCCTGGACCCCTCCGGCGACCCCGCGACCCTGTCCCACCCGATCGTCACCGGCATCCTGCGCGACCAGCTTCACTACCGGGGCCTGGTGATCACCGACGCGCTCGACATGCAGGGCGTCCGCGACAAGTACGGCGACGACCGGATCCCCGTCCTGGCCCTCAAGGCGGGCGTGGACGTCCTGCTCAAGCCGCCCGCCGGGCAGTTCGCCACCCAGCTCGACGCCGTCGTGAACGCCGTCCGCGACGGCGAGCTCAGCCAGGACCGCATCGACCAGTCCGTCTACCGCGTCCTGGACCTCAAACAGCGCCGCGGCCTGTTCCGCGCCCCCTACGTCGACGAGTCCCGCGTCGGCGCCGTCGTCGGGACGCCCGGCCACCTCGCCACCGCGCGCCGCGCCACCGACCGCACCACCACCCTGGTCAAGAACGACCCGCAGCCCGGCGGCGGCACCCTGCCCCTGACCCCCGGCCCGCGCAGCGTCTACGTCACCGGCTGGGGGACGAGCACCACCGCGACCCTGGCCACCGAGATCGGCAAGTACGGCACGACCGCCGCCGCCCACGACACCGGCCTCAGCCCCGGCCCCGCGGCCATCGCGGCCGCCGCCGCCGCGGCCCGCGACCACGACCTCACCGTCGTGGTCACCAACCGCGCCTGGGACACCTCCACCGCCGACGGCCACAACGGCCCTGGCCAGGCCGACCTGGTCAAGGCGCTCATCGCCACGGGCAGGCCCGTCGTCGTCCTCGCCGTCCGCGACGCCTACGACATCAACGCCTTCCCCGATGCCCCCGCCTACCTGGCCACCTACTCCTACACGCCCGACGCCCTGCGCGCCGCCGCCGCGACCCTGTTCGGCGCCAACCGCCCCCAGGGACGCCTGCCCGTCGCCATCCCCGCCGCCGGGAACCCCGGCCAGACCCTCTACCCCTTCGGGTACGGCCTGGACTACCCCCGCAAATGACCTTGCCCGCATGACCCCGCCCGCATGAGCGAACGGGCCCGGCGCGGACGTCCGCGCCGGGCCCCGCCGCCGCCCCCGCGCCCGGCCCGCCGGTGACGAGAATCATGTGCCGAGCCTGTGCCGAAACCGTGCGGCTCCGGCCTGTCAGGCCCTCTCACCTCGGAAGATGAGGCAGGATCGGAGCATGCAGGTGCTCCGATCGGGGGGCGGGCACCTTCCTGGCCGCGCTGCGCGGACCTGGGTGCTGCCGCTCCTGGCGATGACCGTCGCCGTCGCCACCACACTCGACGTGCTGGCCGACGGCCTGCTCCGCCACGCCGACACCCGGGTGTTCGAGGACGGCCTGCCACCCCGCACCGGAGCCTGGCACTGGATCTGGCGCACCCTGGTCAACGGCGGCCAGTACTGGCTCGTCGGGACGATCGTCGGCGTCGTCGCCCTGCTCACCGCCTGGCGCCGCCGCAGCCTCTGGACGGCCGTCCGCGCCGGGATCTGGCTGGTCGGCACCGAGGCCGTCATCCGCGCCGCCCAGGTCGCCTTCGCCCGCACCTCGCCCCGCACCGGCGCCGACCACCTGTTCACCGACGGTTACCTGTCGTACCCGTCCGGGCACGCCGCCAACTCCGCCGCCTGCCTCACCGTGGCCGCCGCGCTCCTGCACGCCTCCCGCCGCTGGTGGATCGCCGTGCACGCCCTGATCGCCACCGTGGCCGTCGCCGTCGTCACGCTCGGTTACCACTGGCCCACCGACGCGATCGCCGGATGGGGCCTCGGGATCGTCCTCGGCTCCGCCGGCCGCGCCTTCATCGGCCGCGGACCCCGCCCCGCCGTCCCCGCCCCACGCGAACGCGCGGACCGGCCGGTGGAGGAACCGGCACCGGACGGCGCCGTCCAGTGACCCCGGGCCCGCGCGTCATCTGCGGGCGGCGACCCACCTACGAGCGGCGGCCCACGTGCGGGCGGTGGTTCACGTGCGGGCGGTGGCCTGCTCGTCCCACTCGCGGCGCAGCATCGCGTACACCAACTCGCTGGCCCACTCGCCCTTGACGAACTCGTTCTCCACCAGCAGCGCCTCGCGCCGCATCCCCAGCCGCTCCAGCACCCGCGCGGACGCGTCGTTGCGCGCGTCCAGCCGGCCGACCACCCGGTGCAGACCCGCCTCCTCGAACGCCAGCCGCAGCACCGCCCGCGACGCCTCCGTCGCGAACCCCTTGCCGTGGTAGGCCGGGTTGAAGATGTACCCGATCTCGCCGCTGCCGTCCTGGCGGCTGCTCCACTGGAGGTTGATCTCGCCGATCACCTCGGCGCGCTCCCGCCACACCACGGCCAGCGCCAGCCAGTCGCCCTCCCGCTCCCAGCCGTCCGCCGCCTGCTTCTCCCGCAGGAACGACCGCGACTCCTCCAGCGACCGCGGCTCCCAGTACAGGAACCGGGCCACCTCCGGAAGCGACTGGTAGGCGTACAGCGCGCCGAGGTCCTCGTCGCGGAACGGCCGCAGATCCAGGCGTTCGGTCCGGATCGGATATACGGGCTTCAACATCCGCCGATCCTATGGTCGCCCAACCAGAGGCGCGACAGGGAATTCCCGATCACGTCCCCTACCCCGCGGCGCCCCCGCCGAGGGGCCCGGGCGTCAGTCCGTCGCGATCCAGTCCACCCGGTGCGCCTCGGTCGGGTCGGGCGTCTCCCACCGCCGGACGAGCCGGTCGATCACCCCGTCCGGCACCGGCGCGGGACGGGCCCGGTTGCGGGCGCGCAGCACCCCCGGCGCGGCCTCCAGCGCCGCGACCTCCACCCGTCCCCGGTAGTCCGCGACCAGCCCGATCGCCTGCCCGCGCAGCTGCCGCGACACGTTCGTGGCGTTCCACACGAACGACTCGCCCGCCCGCAGGTGCACCCGCGCCCGCTCCTGCGCGGCCGCCGCGACCGGACGCTGGTCACCGGTCGGCGGGACGCCCAGCTCCGCCCGCAGCGCGTCCAGGCTCACCACCGGCAGCCCCGGCCGGTTCGCCGCGATCCAGTGGTCCTTCCCGACCCCCGGAAGCCCCGACAGGACCGTCACCGCGCAGCGCGTGTCGTCATAGGCCGCCCAGTCCGGATCCCGGTCCGGACGGCGGAAGAACCAGAACCGCGCGTGGTCGGACGGGAACACGCGCGGCACGTCCAGGCAGCGCTGCTCGGCGCAGTACTCCCGGTACAGGGCGATGTTCTCCAGCACCTCGCCCGTGTCGCCGCAGATCCGGCCGAGGATGTCGGCGGTCGCGAGCAGCACCAGGTCGTCGTTGCGCGCCAGCAGGCTCACCCGGAACGCGATCTGCCGCAGGTCGGGACGCTCCAGCGCCCAGAACGGCACCTGGTGGTGCCGGACCAGCGCCGCCACGTGCTCCCGCCAGGAGACCGGCGCGCCCAGCTCCCACAGGATCCGCCGCACCATCAGGTCACCGCGCCGCGAATGCCCGTGCGCGGTGATCGACCCGTCGTCCTCGTGCCGTGTGCAGTCCGGCTTGGCGACGTCGTGCATGAGGACGGCCGCGAACAGCCGCCGCCGCTCGTCCTCCGGACGCGCCCGCCACTCCGCCGACGCCGCGAGCGCCTCGCACGCCATGCGCGTGTGCGTCGCGACGTCACCCTCGGCGTGGTGGACGGCGTCCTGCGGCACGCCCTCCAGCCGCCGGGCCCACGCGAACATCTCGACGATCGCGTCCCACGGCACCGTCCAGGACGGCGGCGCCGGGCACAGCTCAGCCCATACCCGCATACAGCACCTCCGGGTCGGCCAGGCCGTTGGCGACGATCGGACGGTCCTGCCAGTGCGTCCCCGCGTCCAGGATCGCCGTGAGGAAGCCCGCCCGCACCCACTTGTAGCGGCCGACGGTCCGCCCGTCCTCCTCCACCTTCAGGTAGAGGCCCTCCATCTCCTCGGCGGTGTCGGTCTCGGCGGCGACCCGGTCGGGGTCCGCGCCGGTCGCCGTCGCGGCGTCCCGGAGCGCCTCGCGCCACCGCGGCGTCCGGCACGTGGACGGCCCGACCAGCTCCGTCAGTTCCTTCAGGTCCGACACCTGGCCCGTCCGCAGGACCGGCACCGACACCACGGGCGTGCCGTCCAGGAGCGCGCGCCGCTCGGCGGTCGACAGGAACGTCCCGTCGTGCTGGTCGAGGATGTCGAACTCGCAGAAGTAGTGGGGGAGCGCGTCGTAGAAGACGGTGTGCTTGGCGTACAGCCACTCGCCGTACATCACGTACCGGTCCCGCAGCCTCGGCCACAGCGCGTGCTGGACGGACGCCGCCCACGCCTTCAGCGGCGCGAACTGCCGCTCGCGCGGTCCGCCGGTCAGGAAGTGCCCGCGGCTCTGCAGCCGCAGCTCACCGGAGGTGGAGAAGCTGATCCCGGCGTTCGCGCCGTCCAGCTTCTCCTCCACGACCAGGTACCGGCCCGCCAGTTCGCTGAACGGCGCGGCCGACAGGTCGTGGTCGCCCGGCTGCAGCCGGGACCCCTGAAGGTGCCGGGTGCGCGGGTACTTGTGCAACATGTCCCATGTTGTACCGGCATGATCGAGGGCGGCCAAGCCGTTTTCGCCTACCGGCCCCCCGGTCGCGCCGCCGCCCCTCCGCGACCGGTTCAGAGGCGGATGAGAGCCGTCCCCGCGAGCGCCGCCAGCCACAGCGCGAGGCTCGCCCAGGCCAGCGCGTGCAGCCCGCCCGCGAACGCCGCCGCGTGCAGCGGAGGACCCGCGACCGAGCCGAACACCGCCGCGCCGAGCGCCGTGCCGACCTGCCGCGCGGTGTTGTTGAATCCGCCCGCCAGGCCCGCCAGCCCGGACGGCGCGGTCCGCATCGCCGCCGACACCGCCGCCGCGACGATCAGCCCGTCCCCGATCCCGATCGCCAGCAGCGTCGGCACGAGCACCGCGTACGGGGCGTCCGGACCGGCGAACAGCAGCCCCGGAGCGCCGAGCAACGCGATCACGATCCCCGCCCGGACCGGCAGCCGCGGCCCGAAACGCGCGTTGAGCGCGCCGCTCACCGGCGCCAGCAGCACCAGCGGGACCGCCATCGGCAGCAGCATCACCCCGGCGGCGAGCGCCGACCGGCCCTGCACCTGCTGGAGCTGCAACGTCACCACGAACAGCGTCCCGTTGGTGACCAGGTTCATCACCAGCGACACCCAGTTCGCGCCGAGGAACGCCGGCGCCCGCACCAACCTGGGCGGGAACAGCGGACGGACCGCCCGCCGCTCCACCAGCACCAGCGCCACCGCGCCGGCGGCCGCCGCGCCCGCCGCCGCCAGTGCCCCGGCCCCGTCCCCGTGCCCGAGCCGGATCACCGCCCACACCAGCGCGCCGAGCGTGACCGGCGCGAGCATCAGCCCCGCCACATCCATCCGCCCCCGCCCTCGCCCCACCCCACCGAACGCATCAGACGCGTCGGGCGTGACCAGCAGCAGGACGCCCACGATCCCCGCCACGACGATCGGCACGTTCACCAGGAAGATCCACCGCCAGCCGGGACCGTCCACCAGCAGCCCGCCCAGCAGCGGCCCCGCGGGCAGCGCCGTCGACGACACCGCCGCCCACGCCCCCAGCGCCCGCGCCTGCTCCACCGGATCCGGGAACATCCGGGTCACCGCCGCCAGGCTCCCCGGCAACAGCAACGCCGCACCCGCCCCCTGCACCGCCCGCGCCGCGATCAGCGACCCCGGCCCGGACGCCAGCCCGCACGCCAGCGACGCCGCGCCGAACAGCACCAGCCCCGCCACCAGCGTCCGCCGGTACCCGAACCGGTCGCCCAGCGCGCCGCCGCCCAGCAGCAGACCCGCGACCGCCACCGCGTACCCGTCCACCACGCCCTGCATCCCGGCCAGGCCCGTGCCGAGCGCCCGCCCGATCCCGGGCAGCGTGACGTTGACGATCGTGACGTCCAGCAGCACCAGGAACATCCCGGCGCACACCACGGCCAGCGCCGCCCGCCGCCGAACACCACCGGCCACCGCCCCTGTCTGAGGGCGGACATCAGTAGGGGAGCTCATGCGCCCCAGGGTCGCCTGCGGACGTTTCGCCGAACCTCGAAACATCCCGGCCACCGCCGGGCACACAAACTCCCCAACGAGCCTGACCAGCACAATCAGCGCAGGGGATCACTGCAGGGGGATCAGCGCAGGGCGACCATCAGCCGCTCCGGCGCGCGGGTGAGCAGGCCGCCGTACTGCGGACGGAAACCGTCCGCCCAGCGCATGCGCGGGAACGCCTCCAGCAGCGCCCGGATCCCGACCTCCGCCTCGGCGCGCGCCAGCTGCGAACCCAGGCAGAAATGCCGTCCCGCGCCGAACGCCAGATGCCCGGCCGCCGCCGTGAACTGCCGGTCCGGGTCGTCGGCCAGCCGGGACGGATCGAACCGGTCCGGGTCGGGGAACCGCTCGGGGTCACGGCCCGCCGCGCCGACCAGGCACGCCACCGTCGCGCCGCCCGGCACCCGCCCGGACGGCAGGTCCACCGCCTCCTCGGTCTGCCGCAGCACCACCTGCACCGGCGGATCCCGGCGCAGCGTCTCCACCCACGCCGACGCCAGCCCGTCCGGCGCGGCGCGCATCGCGGCCAGCTGCCCCGGATGGTCCAGGAGGTTCGCCAGCAGCGACCGCATCCCCTTGTCGGTGCTCTCGCCGCCCGCGCCCAGCAGCATCCCGCAGAAGCCCAGCACCATGTCGTCCGGCAGCGGAGCGCCCTCCACCTCCGCCGTGCACAGCACCGACAGCAGGTCCCGGCCCGGCGCGATCCGCCGCCGCGCCACGTACGGGGCGAGATAGGCGTACAGCTCGTCCCGGGCGGACATGCCGCGCTCCAGCGTCGCCGGATCCTGCCGGTAGTTGCTCAGGTAGGAGAACCCCGCCTGGTACCAGTCCTGGAACAGCGGCGCGTCCGCGACCGGCAGCCCGAGCGCCGTCACCACCACCGCGATCGGCAGGCGATGACAGAACCCCTCCACCAGGTCCAGCTCACGCTCACCGCGGCGCGCCCGCGCGACCAGGCCGTCGACCAGGTCGGCGGTCGTGCGCTCGACGGCCGCCCGCAGCCACGTCAGCGCCCGCCCCCGGAACGCCGGGGTCAGGAACGACCGGTGCGCCGCGTGCTCGCGGCCCTCCATCTGCAGGACCGTCCGGCCGAACATCGGCGCGAGCTGCCAGCCGTAGTTCCGCGAGGTGAACCGCGGATCCGACAGGCCCATCTTCACATCGGCGTACCGGCTGACCAGCCACGCGTCGAGCGGCTCGTCCCGGACGACGGGGAACTCCTCGCGCAGCCGCCGGTACAGCGGGTACGGGTCGCGCTCGAACTCCGGCCACAGCAGGCTCGGCGGCGTCCGCGACGGGTCGACCATCTCCGAGCCGGACGCCGCGGCGCCGCGCGCCAGGCCCGCCTGCCCCAGCGTCACCGCGCCCGCCCCCGAACCCGACGCCGCGGCGGACGCGGCGGCGGCGGACGCGGCCGTGCGCGGCCGGTATCGTGGCACCGAACGATGCCAGTCCAGCGACGCCCGCATCGCGCGGCGCAGCCGGTCGGCGAGCCGCCCCGAGTCACGCGCGCCGCGGGGCAGGCCCCGCCGGATGATCTGGAAATCGGCGGCACGGTCGGCGATCAGCGTCCCCGCTTGGTCCACCGCCTCCTGGAGCGTTCCAGCGTTCCGCTCGCTCAGCAGCAGCAGCACCAGGTTCGCGCGTTCGCCGAACGCCAGGTCCTTCTCCACCGAGAACAGGTCGTTGGTCCAGGAGATGACGTCGGCCGCCGCCGCCCGCAACCCCGCCGTCACGCGGTCGTCCGGCGGCGCGATCCCGTCGACCACCTCGAACAGGTCGAAGAACACGTCCGCGCCGAACAGGTCCCGGCGCAGCCCGACGTACCCCGGCAGCCGCAGCGACCTGCGCGTCGTGCGCTGCTCCACCATCGTGCACTGCGCGGTCAGGTGCCGCGACAGGTGCCCGGCGAACCGGGCCTTCCACTCCGCTCCCGCCAGCCCCGACGTCCTCGGCCACAGGTCCTCGGCGAGCGCCACCAGCATCGGGTCGGCCGGACCGCCCCGCTCCTGCTCGCCCCGCAGCACCGACAGCGCGGAGGCGGCGAAGTCCGCCAGCACCCCGTCGCCCGCCCACGGGCCGTCGTCCACCCGGTCGTCCAGCAGCAGCACCCACAGGAACCACGCCAGGAGCACCTCGGCCCGCTCGGGCTCCGCCCGGCCCGTCAGCGCGATCCCCAGGTCCAGCAGCCGGGACGACTCCAGCCGCGCCCGCCCGCGCGGCCCCACCAGCCCCCGCTCCTCCGCCCACCCGCACACCCCGGCCCGCAACCGGTCGGCGTCGCCGCGCCGCACCGGGCCGGGAAAGGGCAGGGACATCTCCGGGATCCGGAATCCGGTCACCGTGCCCGCCGCCCCGCCCGCCACAGCGCCCGCCGCCGTGTCCGCAGCCATTCCACGCCCCCGTCCACTCGCCTGAATTGGTCGTGCCCGCGCCCGCGGCCCCGCGCCCGGCGGGCCCGCGCGTCGCGGTGCGCCCTGCCGGGCCGTGC
>NZ_RFFG01000144.1 GCF_003696215.1 Actinomadura harenae
GGGATCTGGCTCGCGCGGACCCCGGTCGAGTCGGCCACCGCCGGTGAGGGTGCCCGGTTCTGGGCTGCGGTGATGGCCGACCTGCGCAACCGCGGAGTGCGGGACATCCTGATCGCCTGCACCGACGGGCTGGCGGGGTTCGAGGACGCCGTCCATTCGGCGTTCCCGGCGACCGTGGTCCAGTCGTGTGTGGTTCACCTGATCCGCAACGCGCTGCGGCCGGTGGCGCGCCGTGACGCCGGCGCGGTGGCCAAGGAGCTGAAGAAGGTCTACACCGCCGTGGACGCCGACGCCGCGCTGGAGGCGCTGGCCGAGTTCGCCGGGACCGACCTGGGCAACAAGTACCCGCAGGCGGTGAAGGTGTTCGAGGACGCCTGGGAGCGCTTCACACCGTACTTCGCCTTCACACCACCGGTCCGCCGGCTGCTCTACACCACCAACGGGATCGAGTCGCTGAACTACCAGCTGCGCAAGGTCACCAAGGCCCGCGGCCACTTCCCGACCGACGACGCCGTGGTCAAACTACTGTGGCTGGCCATCGTCAACATCGAGGACAAACGGGCCCGGGAACGAGCCGCCAAGCGAGAGAAAGGCGACAAACACGCCTTCCAACCCGCCCGGCTCGTCGAGGGACAACGCTCCGCAGGATGGCGAGAAGCACTCAACGAACTCGCCATCGCCTATCCAGGACGCATCAGGTAAACCAGACTTGGCCATCTACCTGCACGAACATTCCACACCTGAAGTTACAGGCTCAACGTGTGCGGCGGAGGGCGGTGTATTGGAGGGTTCCGAAGGCGGCGACGACGATGGCTTGGAGGAGGGTCCATACGGTTCCGGCGGTGGTCAGGGAGAACCAGCCGACGATCGCGGTGGTGATGCTCAGGATCGTCCAGAGGGCGTTGGCCTCGACGACGGCCGTCACGGCGAGGCGCTTGGGGTGGGCGGACATGGAGATGGCCCATACGGCGACGGCGTAGACGACGAGGAACGCGCCCAGTTCGCGTCCGGTGGTGGTGTCGAGGCCGAGCAGGTCCTTGAGGGGGGCGGCTAGGGCGAGGTAGAGGAGGCCGTTGGCGCCGGTGACGATAGCGTCTGCGCGCAGGGCCAGGCGCAGGAACCGGGGGCCGTCGGAGAACAGGCCGGAAGTGGTGCTGGTCGTGGCTGTGGTCATCGGAGTCCTCTTCTCTGGAGCGCTTGCCATGACGCTAAGGAACAACCGATAGCCAGAGCGATTACCTGGGACGTAGCCGTCTCTATGGGGTGGCGGGGCAGTGGGTGCCTCGCGCGGGAGGTCGGGTGTCGATGAGGTAGTGGTCGGTCAGGTCGGCGATGCAGCGGCTTCTGTTGTAGCTGCCGTGGCCCCGGCCGTCGTAGGTGAGGAGGACGGCGGCGGGGATCTGCCTGGCGATGTCGGTGGCGAACGCGTAGGGCGTGCTGGGGTCGTGCAGGTTGTTGACGAGCAGGATCGGCGGCGTTCCCGAGATGCGGTAGCGGTGCGGTGGGTTGGTGAGCGGCACCGGGTCGCCCTGGCAGGACGCCATCACACTCCAGGCGAGCGTCGCCCGGCGCATGTGCGGAGCGATCCGGGCCAGACGGCGCTGGGTGTTCGCCAGCGCCCTCGGCCCGTCGAGGGACAGCTGCCAGTCGGCGCAGAAGACCTTCTGGTCGTAGCCGAGTCCTTGGCCGGAGGGTGGGACGGGCTTGGGCGGGACGGACCGTGACGGTTGGCGGCTCATGGCGGCGAGCATGGTGGCGAGCGACGCCCAGTCGTCCGAGCCCATCATGGCGAACTGGTGCTGGGTGTGTTCGAGCAGGTATTGCGGGGTGATGCCGCTCGTCGGATCGTCCGGGTCGGGCAGGGTGCCAGCCTGGGCTCGCGCATACAGCTGTTCGAAGACCGCCGCGACGTCCCTTCCGTGCAGGACGCAGTCCGTGCTCGTGGCGCACCATGCGGCGAACTGGTCGAAGGAGTCCTCGCTCGCGGACGTCATGGCGTCGAGGTAGCCCCGCGCCCGCCGGCTGTGGTCCAGGTTGCTGTCCAAGGCCAGGGCGCGGATCCGGCCGGGGAACAGTTCGGCGTACTGCTGCCCGATCAGGGATCCGTACGAGACGCCCCAGTAGGTCAGCTTCCGGTCGCCCAGGGCCGCCCGGAGCGCGTCGATGTCCCGGGCGGTGGCGCGCGAGTCGATGTGGTCGTAGATCGGACCGGTGCGGTCGCGGCAGGTCATGGCCAGGCGCCGGTTGTAGGCGACCAGGTCGGCGTAGCCTCGCCGGGTGGCCGGATCGGTGGTCGGCTGCGGGCCGGCCGCCGCCATGTCGCAGGTGACCGGGCCGCTGCGGCCGAAGCCCCGGGGGTCGAACGAGACGAGGTCGAACCGTGTCCGGACGGCAGGTGAGAACACGTCCTTGTAGCGGCCCACCACCGCGTCCACGCCGGAGATGCCCGGTCCGCCCCAGTCGGTCACCAGGGAGCCGATGCGCGCCGACGGGTCGGTGGCCTTGCGTCGCGCGACGGCGAGTCCGAAGGAGGCTCCCTGTGGACGTGCCCAGTCGATGGGAAGGGTGAGCGTCCCGCAGTCGGCGGTCGTGTCCTGAGGGCACGGGTGCCAGTCGATGTGCCCGCCTGCGGCGGCGGCAGGCGGGGCGATGGCGGCGAGGCTCATCGCGGTCACGGCGGCTGCGAGCGGACGTTTCCAGGGACGGGCGGCAAGCGGCATCGGTGGCCTCCTTGACCAGAGGGATCGGGGATGGCTCCATCCTGTGATCTGAGGCCCCGCCCCTGGAATCGGCGTTCGTCGCCGACTCGGTCAACGAAAGTCGTACGGCCCCGCGTTCAGGACGCGTCGAGGTCGGCGTCGAGGTCGGCGTCGAAGGCGAGGCGGGCGGCCTGGGTGCGGTTGGCGCAGTCGAGTTTGGTCAGCATCCGGGAGACGTAGGTCTTGATGGTGGCCTCGCTCAGGTGCACCCGCTCGGCGATCTCGGCGTTGGACAGGCCCGCGCCGATGCAGGCCAGGATCTCCCGTTCCCGCCGGGTGAGGTCGGCGATCCTCGCCTGGGCGCGGCCGTGGGTCTCCTGGTGCCGGGCGGACGCGGCGGCGAGCCGCTTGGTGGGACCCGGCGACAGGACGGTGTGGCCCTGGGCGGCGACGCGGACGAGCGCGATGAGGTCTTCGGGAGGGGTGTCCTTGAGCAGGAACCCGGCCGCGTCCGCCTCGATCATCCGGACCACGTACCGGTCGAGGTCGAAGGTGGTCAGGGCGATGACGCGGGGCGGATCGTCCAGGCGCGCGATGCGGGCGGTCGCGGTCAGGCCG
This sequence comes from Actinomadura harenae, assembly GCF_003696215.1. Taxonomy (GTDB): domain Bacteria; phylum Actinomycetota; class Actinomycetes; order Streptosporangiales; family Streptosporangiaceae; genus Spirillospora; species Spirillospora harenae. Next base: position 3,318 of record NZ_RFFG01000144.1, read on the forward strand.
TCCACGCCGGGCATGTGCAGGTCCATGAGCACGACGTCCGGGGCGAGGCGGACGACCGACTCCACCGCCTCGGCGCCGTCGTGCGCCACTCCCACCACCGTGAGGTCCGGGGCGTCCTGGAGGATGATCCGCAGGTGCGCGCAGACCAGCCGGTCGTCGTCGACGATCAGCACCTTGATCATGGTCGTCCGTCCGCGGGGAGTGCCGCTTCCAGCTCGAATCCGCCCTCGGGGCGCGGGGAGGCGCGCAGGCGGCCGCCGACCAGGTCGACGCGCTGGCGCAGTCCTTCCAGGCCGGTGCCGCCCGCGCCCAGCTCGACATCGGGCGCGCGGGACGAGGGGGTGTTGCGCACCGTGAGGTGGATCCATCCGTCGTCGTAACGCACCCGGACGCGGACCTCGGCGCCGGGCGCGTGTTTGTGCACGTTGGTAAGCCCCTCCTGGACGATCCGGTACGCCGTGCGCCGGACGGCGGGCTCCGCGGGGAGCGGCTCCCCGTCGGTGGCCAGCTCGACGGCGATTCCAGCGGACCGGGAGTCGGCGACCAGGTCCGACACGTCCAGTACGTCGGCCTTGTCGTCGAGGGCGGTGCCCACCTGGTCCTGCGAGCGGAGCACCCCGACGAGATCGCGCAGCTCCCTCATCGCCTGCCTGCCGACCACGCGGATCTCCTCGGCCGCGGCCCGCACGTCCTCGTCGGGGGCGCGGGTGCGCAGCGACGTCGCCTGGAGCACCATCAGGCTCACCCGGTGGGTGACCACGTCGTGCATCTCCCCCGCCAGCCGGGCCCGTTCCTCCAGCCGGGCCTGGTCGGCCCGGAGCTCCTGCTCGGTCTCGGCGCGTTCCGCCCGCTCGGCCAGCGCCCGGACCAGCCTCCGCCGAGACCTCTGGTGGAGGCCGAGCAGCACGGGCACCACCACGACCACCCCGAGGCCCGACGCCACGACGCCCGCCATCTCGGCCCAGGTGGGGTCCGTCCCCCAGGCGTTCCTCGCGTAGTACAGGTGGACCCCCACGGCGGCCAGCAGGACGGCTCCGACGGCCACCCATCCCAGTGACGTGCGGCGGCGGCCGTAGAGGGTCAGGGCGTACAGGCTGAAGGGAAGCGCGAGCGGGGACGCGAACACCGCGGCGACCGAGCACGTCAGAGCCACCGAGAAGGGGAACCGGCGGCGGACGGCCAGGGAGAGACCGGCGATGCCCGCGACGACGACGGCGGCCACGGGCACCCCCCGGCCGGGGGCCAGGGGGCCGGGTCCCAGCCCGAGTCCGCTGCCGGCGATCGTGACCGCGGCCGCGAACCCGGCGTCGAGCAGGGGGAGGCGGATCCGCGGCGGCCGAGTCCACGTCCGAGTCCACGTCCCAGTCCACGTCCCAGTCCACGTCCGATACCACGTCTGAGACCACGTCACCCTGCTCACGGTACCCAGGTCATTCGTGGGCGATCGCCGTCAGGACGTCCATCCGCCCGGCCCGGCGGGCCGGCCAGACGGCGGCGGCGACACCGATCACCCCGGCCAGGACGGCGCAGAGCGCGAGCGGGACGGCCGGGACCACCAGGACGTCGAACCCCAGCCCGGCCATCGCGTGCTGCAGGGCGATGCCGAACCCCAGGCCGATGAGCAGGCCGAGCACCGCGCCGAACAGCGCGATCAGGATCGCCTCCAGGCGGATCATGCGGCGCACCTGGCCCCGGTCGGCGCCCACGGCGCGGAGCAGGCCGATCTCCCGCGTCCGCTCGAACACCGACAGCGCCAGGGTGTTGGCGACCCCGATCGCGGCGATGACGATCGACAGGGCCAGCAGCAGGGTGATCTGGCCGGTCATCTGGTCCAGGCTCTGGACCTTCTCCCTCTTCCACGCCGAACGGTCGTAGATCCCCAGGTCCGGATAGGCGGCCAGGGAGCGGCGCAGGGCCGTCAGGGTGGCCGCGTCCGCGGTCGTGGCCTTGAGGTTCAGCGCGTGGACGGCCGGGAGCGGGGTGTGGGCCTTGTAGAGGGACTCGGGGAGCATGGCGTTCCCGAACCCGACCAGGGGGTAGATCCCGGCGACGCGCACCTCCTGCCGTCCGCCGTCGGGGAACCGCGCCGTCAGGACCGTCCCCACCTTCCAGTGGTGGGCGGACGCGAGGTCGTCCTCGACGAGGACGCCGTCGGTTCCGGTGTCGAGGCCGCCGTCCACCATCCGGTGCGCTACGGAGGCCATGAGCGTGGGCAGGTTCCCGGCTCCGTACTCGACCCTGGTCCCGTCGAGTTCGACGTCACCCGTGTAGGACGGTGTGGTCCGCGCGATACCGGGCGTCGAGGCGACGCGCGTGACCGCGTCCGCGTCGACGGAGTTCCCGCGGACGGGGAGGACGAGGTAGTCGTCGGCGAAGGAGGCGTCGATCTGGCTGCCGACGGAGGCCTTCATCGACGCGCCGAGCACGTTGACGGTGCCGACCAGGGCCAGGCCGACCATCAGCGCGCCCGCCGTGGCGGCCGTCCGCCGGGGACTGCGCTGGGCGTTGCGCCTGGCCAGGAGGCCCGGGGTTCCGCACCACCGGGGCAGTCCCCTGCCGAGCAGCTCGATGACGGGTCCGCTGAGCACCGGCGAGAGCACCGTGACTCCCAGGAACACCAGCATGGCTCCCAGGCCCACCAGCGCCTGCGCCGTCAGGCCGGACCCCGCCAGCCCTGCCAGGAGGGCCAGGCCACCGCCCCCTGCCAGGACGGTTCCGGTGACGACGCGCCGCTTCGACGCGCCCTGCGGCGAGGCGACGTCGTCGCGCAGCGCCGCGATCGGAGGAATCCTGGCGGCGCGGCGGGCGGGCACGTAGGCGGCGGCGACCGTGGCCACCGTGCCGACGGCATAGGACGCGGCGACCGCGGTGCCGGAGACGGCCAGGCCGGAGAATGCCGGCCCGCTCGTGGGCCCCTCGTCGAGGATCACCTGGAGGAGTGCGGCCATCCCCGTCCCCGCCACCAGGCCGAGCGTCGAGCCGACGACGCCGACGGCGAACGCCTCGCCGACGACCGCCCGGGACACCTGCCCGCGCGAGGCGCCGATCGCGCGCAGCAGCGCCAGTTCCTTCGTCCGCTGCGCAACGAGCATGGAGAAGGTGTTGAAGATGACGAACGCGCCGACGAACACCGCGATCAGCGCGAAGGCCATCAGGAGGCCGCCGACGTACGACAGGGCGGCCAGGTCGTTCCTCAGCTCGTTCCGCACCTGGGTGCCGGTGACCGCTTCGAGGTCGCCGGGCAGGACGGCGGCGACGCGTCCGCGCAGGACCTCCTCGCTCACCCCGTCCGATGCCGTCCGCACGGCGGTGAAGTCCCCCGGGCGCAGCAGCAGCCGCTGCGCCGTCGGGGTGTCGAAGAGCGCCAGCGTCCTGCCCGCCAGGTCCCCCGACCCGACCAGGCCGACGATCCGCATCGTCCGGCTTGCGCCCTTGAGCCGGACGGTCGCCTCGTCGCCGGTCCGGTAGCCGCCGCGCCCGGCGGTGGCCTCGTCGACCAGCATCTCCCCCGGCCCGTGCGGCGCGCGCCCGGTCTTCAGCGGGTAGTCGCCACCCGGGATCCAGTTGCCGCCCGCCTGCGCGAGCACGCCGGGGGTCTGGGCCCCCTGCGCGGCGACCTCCGTCCCGTCCCTGCTCACCAGGGCCGCGTATCCGGAGACGACGCCCACCGGCCCGCGCACGCCGGGGACCCTGCGGACGTCCCTCAGGACGGCTTCCGGGACGGGGACCGAGACGCCCCTGGTCCTCCCGCCCGGGTCCTTCGCCCGCACCTCGACCGCGACGCCGCGGCCCAGGCGTCCGGCGATGTCCGCGGCCTGGCCGTCCATCGTGTCGGTGAAGATCAGTGTCCCCGCGACGAACGCGACGCCGAGGACGACCGAGAGCGCGGTCAGCAGGAGCCGCAGGCGGTGCGCCGCCAGGCTCCGCAGCGTGAGCCTGAGCATCATCGGGTCCCTTCGGCGCGCTTCATCCGCTCCAGGACCCTCTCGGCGGTCGGGCCGGTCATCTCGTCCACGACGCGGCCGTCGGCCAGGAACAGCACCCGGTCGGCGTAAGAGGCCGCGACCGGGTCGTGGGTGACCATCACGATCGTCTGGCCGAAGGAGTCCACGCACTGCCGCATCAGGTCCAGGACCTCGGCGCCCGCCCGGGAGTCCAGGTTCCCGGTCGGCTCGTCGGCGAAGACGATCCGGGGCCGGGCGGCGAGGGCCCTCGCGCAGGCGACCCGCTGCTGCTGGCCGCCCGACAGCTCGCCCGGACGGTGCCGAAGCCGGTCGGACAGCCCGACTGCGTCGATCACCCGCGTGATCCAGCCCGGCTCCGGCGTCCGGCCCGCGATGTCCAGGGGCAGCGTGATGTTCTCCAGCGCGGTCAGTGTCGGCACCAGGTTGAACGCCTGGAACACGAAACCGATCCGGTCCCTGCGCAGGCGGGTCAGCTCGTCGTCGCGCAGCGCGGTGATCTCGGTGTCGCCGATCCAGACCTCGCCGCCGTCGGCCGCGTCCAGCCCGGCCAGGCAGTGCATCAGCGTGGACTTGCCCGAGCCGGACGGCCCCATGATCGCGGTGAGCTCCCCCGCCCGGATCGCGACGTCCACCCGGTCCAGGGCGACGACCCGCGCCTCCCCCACGCCATAGGTCTTGCACAGCGCCGTCGCCCGCGCCACAACAACGGGCTCCGCCACGGCGGCAGGCTCGGGCGCGGACGGAGCCGGTCTCCACTCTTCTGTCATGCGTCCAGCGTCCGACGGCGGCGATCACCCCCGAAAGCGCGTTCCGTTGTCGACCGGGTCAACGAAAGTGGACCGCCACCCGCCGGAGACGCCTTTCCGGCGTCTCGTCATAATCGGCGCATGGGAAAGAGTTACAAGCAGATCGACGGCAGGCTGCGGGCGTTCATCGAGGCGCAGCACATCTTCTTCACCGCGACGGCGCCGCTGGACGGCGACGGGACCGTCAACCTCTCGCCCAAGGGACTGAACGGCTCGTTCGCCGTCCTCGATGAGCTCACCGTGGCCTACCTCGACTTCGCGGGCAGCAACGCGGAGACGATCGCCCACCTGCGGGAGAACGGGCGCATCACCCTGATGTGGTGCGCGTTCGACGGCCCGCCCAACATCGTCCGCGTGCACGGGCGCGGCGAGCCCGTCTTCCGCGACGACCCGCGCTGGGACGGGCTGATGCGCCACTTCCCCGACATCGACCCGACCCTGCACGGGCTGCGCGCGATCATCGTCGTGTCCGCCGAGAAGATCCGCGACACCTGCGGGTACGCCGTCCCGTTCATGACCTACGAGGAGGACCGTCCGCTGCACGCGTCCCGCTTCGCGCGCGAGACCGACGAGACGCTCGACGCGTACTTCCAGAAGAAGGAGCACGTCGCGACCAGCATCGACGGGCTGCCGGGGCTGCCGCTGCCCCTGCCTCCGCTACCGGTTCCGGCCGACGGCGGCTGAGCCCGGGGCGGCATAGCGGGAGATCGGCGACAGAGCGGCATGGTCCGCGGTTCGGCAGCGCGGGGACGGGCGGGGGTGCCAGACTCGGGAGTTCGGAAACGGTTTTCAGTTTCAGAACGGGGGCACCGATCGTGAAGGTCGCGTTCGTCGGCAAGGGTGGGAGCGGCAAGACGACCACCTCTTCGCTCTTCATCCGTCATCTCGCCGCCGAGAGGGCTCCGGTCGTCGCGATCGACGCGGACATCAACCAGCATCTCGGGGTCGCGCTCGGGATGACCGAGGAGGAGTCCGCGGACGTTCCGGCGCTCGGGGCGCACCTGGCGGAGATCAAGGAGTACCTGCGGGGCGACAACCCGCGGATCGCGTCGGCGGCGGAGATGGTCAAGACGACCCCGCCCGGACGGGGGTCGCGGCTGCTGCGCTTCGACGGGCACGACCCCGTCCACGCGCTGTCGCGGCAGGTGGACGGCGTCACGTTCATGGCGACCGGGCCGTTCGACGAGGACGACCTCGGGGTGTCCTGCTACCACGGCAAGACCGGCGCCATGGAGATGTACCTCAACCACCTCGTGGACGGGCCGGGCGAGTACGTCGTCGCCGACATGACCGCGGGCGCCGACACGTTCGCGTCGGGGCTGTTCACGCGGTTCGACGTCCTGTTCCTGGTGGTCGAGCCGACGCGGAAGGGCGTCGCGGTGTACCGGCAGTACACCGAGCACGCGTCCGACTTCGGCGTCCGGATCGTGGTGGTCGGGAACAAGGTCCAGTCCGCCGGGGACGAGGCGTACCTGCGCGACCAGGTCGGGTCCGACCTGGTCGCGGTCATCGGGCACCAGCCCGCGGTGCGCGCGATGGAGCAGGGCCGTCCCTTCGCCCTGGACGACCTGGACGAGCCGGCGCGCAAGGTGCTGCGGCGCCTCCACGACGAGGTGGACGCGCAGCCCAAGGACTGGGACCGGTACCTGCGGCAGGCCCAGGAGTTCCACGTGAGGAACGCGGAGGGCTGGGCGAACAAGGCGACCGGCACCGACCTCACACGGCAGATCGACCCGCACTTCGTCCTCGGACCGGACGCCCTGGTCGGCGCCTGACCCGCGGACGCGCACAGGCTGGATCGCGGGAACCCCGTGATCCAGGCGCGACGAGGCCCCCGCGGTCGGGCGGAACGCCGGGGGCCTCGTACGTGCCGGTCAGCGGTTCAGAAGTCCGGCGGTCGAGCAGTCCGGCGGGTCAGCAGTTCAGCAGCGTCGGATCCTGGTTGAGCAGCTGCGCCTCGGGCGAGACGAACCGCTGGTAGGCGTCCTCGGCGTCCTTCTTGAACACCGCGGGCTTGCAGCAGTTCTGGAACGCCAGCCGCACACCGAAGTGGTCCTGGATCGCGTTCCGCATGGAGTCGCTGGAGAACATGCGGAACATCTGCCCCCACTCCTCCTCGGTCTCGGGGACCAGCGTGTTCTGGACGGTCTCCGCGTCCGCGCTCTCCATCTCCTCCACCAGCCGCGTCACCATGGCCCACGCGAACGGCAGCGACTCGGCGACGCACTTGAGGAACTCGTCCTGCTCGACCTTCCCGGCCTCGGCCTTGGCCAGAAGCTCGGGCGAAACGTTCAGCGACATGTCGCACCTCCGCTACGGACGCTAGACACACCGTGACATTCCGTCCATCCCCCGGTCCGCAGAACTAACCGAACGGACAGGCGAGGGGTGCGCGGAGAGTCATCCGGTGCTGTCGCCGGTGGTGTCGCCGGTGGTGTCGCCGGTGGTGTCGCCGGTGGTGTCGCCGGTGGTGTCGCCGGTGATCCGCGGCGGGGAACACCGCGTCGTGATCAGCCGGGCGCTCGACGTTCATCCGCATTCCCTCAAACGCACTTGGACGATCTCCGTTCGCGGCCATGCTGCCCGGGTAGGCGTATGCCGAGGGGAAGGGGACCCCATGGCGGAAGACGGCGAGAGTGCGGGGCGGGGGCGTTCCGGGCAGGGGCTCGAAAGGGTGATGGCCTCGCTGCGTCCGGCGGCCTCCAGGGCCGCGGACTACCACGCCCACGGCTGGTGGCGGACGGAGACGTTCGTCGACGATCTCCGGGCGGTGGCCGCGGCCGATCCCGCCCGGACGGTCTTCGTCAACTGGCGCCGGAACCTGGGGCACGAGGTCATCGTGACGTACGGGGAGCTGGCGGAGGCCGTCACGCGGCTGTCCACCGGGCTGCGGGGGCTGGGGCTGCGGCGCGGCGACGCCGTGGGGTTCCAGTTCCCCAACTGGTGGGAGGCGGCGGCGCTCCTCCTCGCCTGCATGGACGCCGGGCTGGTCGCCGTGCCGATCCTCATGACGCTGGGCGGACGCGAGGTCGAACGCATCCTCGCGGGGACCGGGGCGAGCGCGTGCGTGGTCATCGACGAGTGGGACGCCCTCCGGCCCGACCTGCTGCTGGCCGACATGGCCGCTCGGCTGCCGGACCTGGAGCACCGGATCGTGTTCGGCGACGCGTCCGCGACGGGCGCGATCGCGTTCGGGGACCTGCTCGCGGGGCTCACCCCGGGCGCTCGTCCAGGTGTCTCGTCTCCGGCCCCAGGGCCTGAGGTGTCGCGGGCCCGGGGGGCCGATGAGGTCTCGGTGGTGATGTTCACGTCCGGCACGACGGGTGAGATGAAGGGGGTGCTGCACACCCCGAACACGCAGTACGCGTCGTTCTGGGCCAGGCGCCCGGCCGAGGTGCCCGAGACACGGCTGGCGTCCATGGCGAACCTGATCCACGGGGCGGCGTTGCAGACGAACGTCCTGCGGCCGCTGGCTCGCGGCTGCGCGTCGGTGTTCGCGGACACGCGCGACGCGGACGTCTGGCTCGACCTCGTCGACCGCCACCGGGTGACCTATCTGCTCGCGTCGCCGTTCCTGCTGACGCAGCTCGTCCGGGAGCAGCGGCGCGAGCATCGCGCTCTGCCCTTCCTGGAGACGGTCGTCAGCACGGGGGCGCCGCTTCCGGGGTCGTATGTCGAGCCCGTCCGGGAGGCGTTGGGCGCGCGGCTGCGGAACACCTACGGGATGACCGAGATCGGCGGGTTCGCCGTGACCGGCCGTGACGACCCGCCCGAACGGGCCGGTCAGAGCATCGGGCGTCCCAGCCCTGGACGCGAGGTCCGGCTGGCCCCGGACGCGTCGTCGGACACGGGTGACGTGTTCCGGCTCCACGTGCGCGGGCCGTCGGTGTGCCTCGGGACGTTCCGGCTGCGCGATCGGCGGGTGGTGTGGGATCCGGCGAACACGGGCGGCTGGTACGACACCGGTGACCTGGTCCGCGACGACGGGCACGACGGGCTCCAGTACGTGTCCCGCGTCGCCGACCGGATCGGGAGCCCGCTCCCGATCCCCGTCCTCGAGGTCGAGGACGAGCTGCTGCGGCATCCGGCCGTCGCCGACGTCGCGGTCGTCGGGTGGCCCGACCGCGCGAGCGGGACCGACACCGTGTGCGCGGTCGTCGTCCCGGACGGCGCGGCGCCCACCCTGGACGTGCTGCGGCGGCATCTGCTCGCGGCGGGCATGACCGAGTGGTTCCTGCCGACCCGCCTGGAGCAGGTCGACGCGCTGCCGCGCAACCACATGGGCAAGGTGCTCAAGAACGAGCTTCGTGACCGGCTCGGCGGTCGTCCGTGACGTCCGTGACGTCCCTGACGTCCTTGACCTTCTTGGCCATGCGGACGGTCCCGTCGGGGGCGAACGGCGGAAGGAGCTCGTAGCCCCGGCGCCGGTAGAGGTCGATGTTCCGCGTGCTCTTGGCGCCGGTGAACAGCAGCACGCGGCGGACGTCCGGTTCCTGGACCACGGTCTCGGCATGGTCCAGGAGCCAGCGGCCCACGCCGCGTCCCCGCAGGTCGGGGACGACGGCCAGGCGGCCGAGGTGCCCGTCGGTCCCGTCGGGACGGGACCGGACCATGCCGAGGAGGCGTCCGTCGAGCCAGAGGCCGGTGGTGTGCCAGGTCGCGAGCCACGCGCGCACGTCGTCGAGGGACTCGTGCAGGGCCGGGATGGCGAGGGTGTCGTTGACGACGGCCTCGTCCGTCCAGCAGGCGCGCTGGAGGACGGTGACCTCGGGCGCGTCGTCCGGGGTGAGGCGTCTCGCGTAGGAGCCGGGGAGGGGGCCGGGCGTCGCGCCGGGGCGGGCGGCGTCGCGCATGGGGCGGAGGGCGCGGGCGAGGCGGGTCAGCTCGTCCAGGAGGGCGACGGCCGCGGCGTCACGGCCGGCGTCCGGGCGGAGGCGGCCCTCGTGGACGGCGTCCGCGATGCGGATCGCGACCGTCGCGCCCAGCGGGACCATCCGCAGCGTGGTCACGACCTGCTTGGAATGCTGGACGGACCGGGTGCCCGCCGACGTGTTGCCGTAGCTGACGAACCCGATCGGCTTCCAGGCCCACTCGGGGCCGAGGTGGTCGAGGGCGTTCTTCAGGGTCGCGGGCATGCCGTAGTTGTATTCGGGGGTGACCGCGACGAAGCCGTCCGCGGCTTCCGCGATCGCGCTCCAGCGGCGGGTGTGCTCGTTGCGGTAGACGCCCGACGAGGGGTGTTCCTCCTCGTCCAGGAAGGGCAGGCCGAGGTCGCCGAGCGCGAGCGGGACGAGTTCGACGCCGAGCTCGACGGCGCGCGGGGCCACCGCGCCGGTCAGCCACCGTCCGACGGCGGGACCGAGCGCACCGGGGCGGGTGCTGCACACCAGGACGAGGACGCGAAGCGGTTTCGTTGACATGTAAACGAAGCTAGATGCTAGGTTGGTTACATGTCAACGACTTCCTCGGACGAGCCCGTGCGCTGGCTGGACGCGGGCGAGGAGCGGGCCTGGCGGGCGTTCCGGCGCGTCATGGTCGCCGTCCAGGCCGGGACGGCGCGCGACCTGGCCGCGGCCGGCCTGTCCGAGCCCGACTACGAGGTGCTCAGCACGCTGTCGGAACGTCCGGACACCACCAGCACGCTGGGCGAACAGGCCGACAAGATGGGCTGGTCGCGCAGCCGCCTCTCCCGGCACGCGACCCGCATGGAGGCCCGCGGCCTGCTCCGCCGCGAACCCGACCCGTCCGACGGCCGGGGCTGCCTGCTCGTCCTCACCGCCCAGGGACTGGACGCCCTCGAACACGCCGCCCCCGCCCACGTCGCCTCGGTACGGCACCACTTCATCGACCGGCTCGGCGCGGACGACCTCGCGGCGCTGGAGCGGATCGCCTCCCGGGTGGAACGGCCGCAGGCCGGCTCCGGCGAGTGAGCGGGTCGGGGCGGTCAGGGGCGGCCAGGAGGCCCCGGACGTGTGGAGTGTCCGGGGCCGTTTCGGGGGTTACTTCTTGGCCAGGGCCGCGAGGTTGGCCTGGAGGTCGTCGAGGATCTTGCCGGCGGCGGTGACGCCGATGCCGGTCATCCAGATCTCGTCGTCGACGACCTTGGTGTGACCGGCCTTGACGGCGGAGAGGCGCTGCCAGAGGGGGCCGGCGGTCGTCTTGGCCTGCGCGTCGGCGGCCTTGGCGCCGTAGGCGGCGACGAAGACGAAGTCGCCGTCGGCCTGGTCGATGCGCTCGGGGCTGAGGGGCGCGAAGCGCTTGTCCGACTTGTCCTTCAGCAGCTGCGCGTCCGGACGGGACAGGCCGGTGTCGCGCAGGACGATGCCGGAGAACGAGTCCGGGCCGTACTGGCGGATCTCGTCCGGCATGAAGCGGATGACGCTGACCTTCAGCTTCGCGGGGTCGCCGAACGACCTTCCTACTTCGCGGGCCCGGTCCTCGTAGGCCTTGAGCTTCTGCTCGCCCTCGGTCTTCTTGCCGACGGCCTCGGCGTCCAGCAGGAAGTTCTGCTTCCAGGTGATGCCGACCTGGTCGGTGAAGACGGTCGGGGCGATCTTGTTCAGCTGGGAGTAGTACTTCTCCATCCGGAACTTCGAGCCGAGGATCAGGTCCGGCTTGAGGGCGGCGATCGCCTCGACGTCCGGCTGCTGGGTGGTGCCGACGCTCTTCACCGCGCCGAGACCGCCGCCGAGGTACTTGGGCATCCCGGCCTGCTGGTCGGGGACGGTCGCGCCGACCGGTGTGAGGCCGAGCGTCGCGAGGGTGTCGACCTTGTCGGTGTCCAGGACGACGATCCGCTTCGGGTCGTCGGGGACCTTGGTCTCCCCCATCGCGTGCTTCACCAGGTGCGTCGCCCCGGACGCGGACGACCCGCCCGAACCGCCGCACGCGCTCAGCGCCAGTGCGGCCGCGGCGGCGACCGCGAATCCCTTCATGAGTCTCATACGGGTGTTCTCCTTCGTTCAGGCCGGGGCGTCCGGCACGACCATGGGCGCGCCCGTGACCGGGCAGGGGACGACCACGCCGCCGAGGCCGAACACCTCGGACAGGCACGCGGCGTCCATCACGTCGGCGGGGGCGCCCTGCCGCACGACCGCGCCGTCCTTCATGACGACCAGGTGGTCGGCGTACCGGCACGCCTGGTTCAGGTCATGGAGGACGGCCACGACCGTGTGGCCCCCGCGACGGTTGAGCCGCCTCAGCAGATCGAGGACCTCGATCTGGTGGGCGAGGTCGAGGTAGGTGGTCGGCTCGTCCAGGAGCAGGGCGTCGGTGTCCTGCGCGAGGGTGAGCGCGATCCAGACCCGCTGCCGCTGGCCGCCGGACAGGGCGTCCACGGGGCGGTCCCGCAGGTCGGTGAGGTCGGTGAGCGCGAGGGCGCGTTCGACGGCCTCGGTGTCGGAGGCGCTCCACTGCCGGAACCAGCGCTGGTGCGGCTGGCGTCCGCGGGCGACGAGGTCGGCGACCGTGAGGCCCTCGGGCGTCACGGGCGACTGCGGCAGGACGCCGAGGCGCCGCGCCAGCTCGCGCGTGTTGATGCCGTGGACGTCCGCGCCGTCGATGAGGGCCGAGCCGGAGCGCGGGGAGAGCAGCCGGGCGAGGGTGCGCAGCAGCGTCGACTTGCCGCACGCGTTCGGGCCGATGACCACGGTGAACGCGCCGCCGGGAAGGTCGAGGTCGAGGCCGGACAGGATCGTCCGGTCGCCGTATCCGACGGTCAGGTCGCGGGCGGCGAGGGTGACCGGCGGGCGGCCGTCCGGCACGGCCGGGTCCGGCGCGGCGGTCAGGGGTTCGGAGACGTCGGTCATCGGGTCTTCCTCCGGACGAGCAGCCAGAGCAGGTAGGGGCCGCCGAGCGCGGCGGTGAGGACGCCGACCGGGAGCTGGACGGGCGCGAACGCGGTCCGGGCGATCAGGTCGGCGACGACGGTGAGCAGAGCGCCGGTGAGGGCGGCGCAGAGCAGCGGCGGGCGGTCGGCGCGCAGGAGGCGGCGGGCGAGCTGCGGCGCGGCGAGCGCGACGAAGTCGACGGCGCCCGCCTGGGACGTCGCGAGCGCGGCGAGGACGACGGCGACGGCGCCGAGCAGCAGGCG
>NZ_RFFG01000145.1 GCF_003696215.1 Actinomadura harenae
CCCGCCCGCAGCTCCGCCGCCCCCGCAGGGCCTCCAGGAGCCACGCCCCGCACCCCCGCACGCCGTGCCCCCACAGGCCGCGGGCCCGTTCGCCGCGCCGGTGGCCGTGCCTCTGTTGCCCCAGGGGGCGGGGGCGGGGCAGCAGCAGGTGCGGCGGCGGGCGCTGCTCGCGGCCGCCGCGGGGACGCTCGTCGCGGGCGGCCTGGGCATCCTCGGATGGAAGGAGCTCAGCGGCGGCGGATCGCCCGCGCGGTCGGCGACCAACGCGCTGAAGAAGGCGAGCGGTCTCGGCGACGCCGACCCGGCCGGCGGCACGTGGACGCTGCTCGACGGCATCGACGCCTACGAGCTGCGCGCCACCGCGTTCTCGTCCGGCGGCCGGTACCTGGCCGTGTCCGGCTGGACGAGCGCGAGCGGCGACCACGCCGTCGGGATCTACGACGGGACGTCCCACGCGCGGCTCGCGCAGATGGAGGCCGGCAAGGACGGCGCGAACGGCGTGGCCTTCTCCCCGGACGGCAAGCGCCTGGCCGTGGCCTGCTCGGACGGGAGGGTCCGGGTCTTCTCCGTCCCCGACGGGAGGCCGGTCGCCACGCTGACCGGGCCGGCGAAGCGGGCGATGGACGTGGCGTGGTCGTCCCGCGACCGGATCGCCGCCGCGTCCGAGGACGGCGGGTACCTCTGGGAGGCGGGCGGACGCCTGGTGACCCGCCTCGCCCGCAAGGAGAAGTACTCCGGCGAGCTGTACGCCGTCGCGTTCAGCCCGGACGGCCGCATGGTCGCGACCTGCGGCGCCGACCAGTACGTGCGGTTGTACGACGGGGTGACCGGCGCGCGGATCGCCGATCTCGGCACGCCGGCGGCGACCGGGCTGGCGTTCTCCCCCGACGGCCGGACGCTCGCGGTCGGCGAGTACGGCGCCTCGGGCGGCAACGTCGTCCGCGTCTGGGACGTCCGCTCGCACGCCGAGCTGGCGCGGCTGGCGGGCCACAAGAGCATCCAGAGCGTGGCGTTCTCCGGGGACGGCCGGCGCCTGGCGAGCGGCGGCGACGACGGGTCGGAGTCGGACGGCGCCATCCGCCTCTGGGACGCGGCGTCCCGGACCCAGCTGAGGCGGCTCACCACGCCGCACCACTGCATGGGGGTGGCGCTCAACGCGGACGGGACGAGGCTGCTCAGCACGGGGGCGGGAAAGCCCGTCCTCTGGACGGGTCTCTGATTCGCCTGGTGACCCTGTCCATGTGAGCAGGGTCACCTCACTCCGGCCCGGGTTTCGGAAAATCCAGAGGGGGAATCCGTCGAATGAATTGAATGTTCATGCAGAGCAGTGCATACTCTTCCCATGTCCAAGGTGCTCTCCTCCCTGCCCGTCGGTGAACGCGTCGGGATCGCCTTCTCCGGCGGTCTCGACACCTCTGTCGCGGTGGCCTGGATGCGCGAGAACGGCGCGGTGCCCTGCGCGTACACGGCCGAACTGGGCCAGTACGACGAGCCCGACGTCGCGTCCGTGCCCGGCCGCGCCAGGCTCTACGGCGCCGAGGTCGCGCGCCTGGTCGACTGCCGCGACGCCCTCGTGGAGGAGGGCCTGGCCGCCCTGGCGTGCGGCGCGTTCCACATCCGGTCGGGCGGCCGCGCCTACTTCAACACCACCCCGCTCGGACGGGCCGTGACCGGCACCCTGCTGGTCCGCGCCATGCTCGAGGACCAGGTGCAGATCTGGGGCGACGGCTCCACCTTCAAGGGCAACGACATCGAGCGGTTCTACCGGTACGGCCTGCTCGCCAACCCGTCGCTGCGGATCTACAAGCCGTGGCTGGACGCGGCGTTCGTCGGCGAGCTCGGCGGCCGGCAGGAGATGTCGGAGTGGCTGACCGAGCGCGACCTGCCCTACCGGGCCAGCGCGGAGAAGGCGTACTCCACCGACGCCAACATCTGGGGCGCCACGCACGAGGCCAAGGCCCTGGAGCACCTGGACGCGGGCGTCGAGACGGTCGAGCCGATCATGGGCGTCCGGTTCTGGGACCCCTCGGTCGAGATCCCCGCCGAGGACGTCACCATCGGCTTCGAGCGGGGCCGCCCGGTCACCATCGACGGCAAGGAGTTCGGCTCCGCCGTCGACCTGGTGCTGGAGGCCAACGCGATCGGCGGACGGCACGGGCTCGGCATGTCCGACCAGATCGAGAACCGGGTCATCGAGGCCAAGAGCCGCGGCATCTACGAGGCCCCGGGCATGGCGCTGCTGCACGCCGCCTACGAGCGGCTGGTCAACGCCGTCCACAACGAGGACACCATCGCCACCTACCACAGCGAGGGACGGCGGCTCGGGCGGCTCATGTACGAGGGCCGCTGGATCGACCCGCAGGCGCTGATGCTGCGCGAGGCGCTCCAGCGCTGGGTCGGCTCGGCCGTGACCGGCGAGGTCACTCTGCGGCTGCGGCGCGGCGAGGACTACTCGGTCCTCGACACCACCGGCCCTGCGCTCAGCTACCACCCGGACAAGCTGTCCATGGAGCGCACCGAGGACTCGGCGTTCGGCCCGGTCGACCGGATCGGCCAGCTGACGATGCGGAACCTGGACATCGCCGACTCCCGCGCCCGGCTCGAGCAGTACGCCGGGATCGGCGTGGTCGGCGGGTCCCACCCGGCCGTGCCGGGCGGCGCGGCCACCGCGCTGATCGGCGCGATGCCCGAGGGCGGCGCGGAGACCATCGCCTCGCGCGGCACGGCCCCCGGCGGCGACGAGCTGCTCGACAGCGCCGCCATGGAGTTCGGCACCGACTGATCTCCGCTCCGAACCTGCCCACCCAGGACGACCGGTGCCACGATCCCGCGCTGCGGGGCCGTGGCATCCGTCGTCTCCGGCCCGACCTCCTCCGCGGGCCGTCAGCCGGAGGCGAGGCCGAGCCAGCCCTGCGTGGCGGCGTGCCAGCCGAGCTGCATGCGCGTCTGCACCCCGGCGAGGCCCATCAGCCCGCTGATGCGGCGCTGGACGGTCCGGAGCGAGATGCCGAGCTGCTTGGCGACGGCGTCGTCGGTGTAGCCCGCGAGCAGGAGTTCGAGGAGCCGGGCGTCGGTCTCGTCCAGCGGGGTGCCGTT
The DNA here is from genome assembly GCF_003696215.1 of Actinomadura harenae. GTDB lineage: Bacteria > Actinomycetota > Actinomycetes > Streptosporangiales > Streptosporangiaceae > Spirillospora > Spirillospora harenae. The sequence goes on from NZ_RFFG01000145.1 coordinate 3,097, forward strand.
GCGGGCGGCGGCAGGGTCGTCCTGGCCGTGGCCCGGGGTGCGGATCGGGGTGGCGCGCATCCATTCGGCCTCGAACAGGGCGAGCAGCGCGTCCAGCAGGGCGGACTCGTGGACGACGACCGCGCCCGCGCCGTCCGGGCCGGGGGTGGCGACGATCGGCAGGAACGCGGCGCGCCGGTCCACGATGATCAGCTTGAGCGGGACCTCGCCGACCAGGCGCATCCGCTCGCCCTCGGGGATGGTCGCGAGCGCCGCCTGGATCCCGCCCTGCTCCTCGAGCGCGGCGCGCTCGGCGACCACCCGGTACCGGACGCCGCGGGCGAGCGCGGCCTGCTCGGCGGCGGTGTTCTCCCGCGCGCTGACCGCCGTCGCGGGCGCCTTGACGAACGCGAGCACCTCGCGTTCGGCGCCCATCTGGAGCAGCCGGAACCGCTCGGCGACCTGCCGCTGCCCCTGGACGACGTCGAGGAGGCCGGAGATGCCGCGGCGGGCGGAGGCCGCCTGGTAGACCTCCTGCAGCGCGTCGATCTGGAGCTCGGCGCGCTTGATCTCGATCCGCTGCTCGGCCAGCAGCGCGCCGAGCGCGGCGGCGGGCGGCGCGGCGACGAACCGGGCGAGGTCCTGGCTGTCGTGCGAGGCGAGGCCGCGGCGTTCGAGGGTGGTGAGCAGCGCGCGGGTCTCGGCGACGGCGAGCCGCAGGCGGCCGGCCAGCTCGGCCGCGGACGCGGAGGGAACGGCGATCAGCTCGCGGTACGCGGACGTCTCGTCGGGGGTGAGTCCGAACACGCGGCCAGCATGACAGCCCGCACTGGCATGTCCGCGCCAAACCTCGGAAGGGCGGGATGACGGGAACACGCCATGACACGAAACCGCCATGATCTCCGTATTGAGGGTGACGGGGTCCCGCCATGATCCTCGGGGGTGATCACCCGTAGCCCCGGAGGTTCCTCATGAGAACACCCTCCCGCGGCCTGCCGGCGGCCTTGCTGCCGGTCGCGGTCGCCCTCGGGGTCGGCGTCGCGTCCCCCGCGCTCGCCGCCACACCCGCCACCCCCACCTCCCCCGCCACCCCTACCTCCCCCGCCAAACCCACCGCCAAAGCCACGCCCAAGGCCGCCGACGCGGCCGCCACGGCGTCCGTCACGCTCATCACCGGCGACGTCGTCACCCTCGGCACCACCCAGGACGGCAAGGCCGTCGCCACGGTCAGGCCCGCGCCCGGCTCGACCGGCGGATCCGAGACGCAGACGGTCGGCCACGACACCTACGTCGTCCCGGACGCCGCCCGCCCGCTGCTCGCCCAGGGCAGGCTCGACCGGGAACTGTTCAACGTCAGCAAGCTCGTCCGGTTCGGGTACACCGACAAGGCGGGCGCGGGCCTCCCGCTGATCGCCCTGTACGGCGGACGGGCCGCGCGGTCCGCCCCGGCGGGCGCGGTGAAGAGGCGCGACCTGCCGAGCATCGGCGGCGCCGCGCTCCAGATCGGCAAGGGCCGGGCCCCGGCCTTCTGGGCCTCGATCGCCCCGGCCGCGAAGGGCCTGGCGCCGCGCGCTCTCGCGGGCGGTCTCGGCAAGGTCTGGCTGGACGGCAAGGTCAAGGCGTCCGACGAGGTCAGCAACCCGCAGGTCGGCGCGCCCGAGGTGTGGCAGAAGGGCCAGAAGGGCGGAGGCGCGACGGTCGCCGTCCTCGACTCCGGCCTGGACGTCACGCACCCGGACATGGCCGGACGCGTCGCCGACGGCAGCACCTCGTTCGTCCCGGGCGAGGACATCACGGACAAGGTCGGGCACGGCACGCACGTGTCGTCCACGATCGCCGGGACGGGCGCGGCCTCGGGCGGCAGGCAGTCCGGCGTCGCGCCCGAGGCCAGGGTCGTCATGGGCAAGGTGCTCGGCGACGACGGCTACGGCCAGGACTCGTGGATCATCGCGGGCATGGAGTGGGCCGCGTCCAAGGCCCGCGTCGTCAGCATGAGCCTCGGCGACCCGGGCATCACCGTCGCGGGCGACCCGATGGCGCAGGCCGTCGACCGGATCAGCGCGCAGACCGGCTCGCTGTTCGTCATCGCCGCGGGCAACAGCGGCGGCGAGGGCACGGTCAGCAGCCCCGGCACCGCCGACTCGGCGCTGACCGTCGGGGCCGTGGACGCGAGCGACGAGCGCGCCTACTTCTCCAGCATGGGCCCGCGCGGCGGCGACCACGGCATGAAGCCGGACATCGCGGCGCCGGGCGTCGACATCATCGCCGCGCGGTCCAAGGACTCGCCCGGCAGCGGCGGCTACGTCCAGATGAGCGGCACGTCCATGGCGACGCCGCACGTCGCGGGCGCCGCCGCGATCCTCGCCCAGCAGCACCCGGACTGGAAGGCGCCGCAGCTCAAGGCGGCGCTGATGTCGACGTCGACCGAGCTCAAGGACGCGTCCGCATTCGAGCTCGGCTCCGGGCGGCTCTGGCTGCCGGGGGCGGTCGGCGACGTGTCCGCGACGGGCTCGCAGTTCTTCGGCTTCTCCCCGTGGCCGCACACCGGATCCGACCCGGTCACCAAGACCGTCACGTTCACCAACTCCGGTGACACCGCGCGGGACCTCAAGCTGAGCACCCACGCGACCGGGCCCGAGGGCAAGGACGCGGGCGGCCTGTTCAGGCTGTCGGCGCCGCAGGTGTCCGTCCCGGCGCACGGCAGCGCCGACGTGACCGTCACGGCCGACGCCGACGACGCGTCCGGCACGGGGAACTTCACCGGCCAGGTGGACGCCGCCGGCCAGGACGGCAAGGTCGTCGCGCACACGGCCCTCGGCCTGGTCAAGGAGGACGAGCGCTACAGCCTGGACATCAGGCTGACCGGCCGCGACGGCAAGCCCGTCGGCGGCGACCTGTCGCTGTACCGGTACGGCGACCAGTACGTCCAGACCGTCACCGCCGACCCGGCCACGGGCGCCGTGCCGCAGCAGCGGCTCGCGCCCGGCGTGTACTCGGTGAGCGGCGTGGTCGAGGTCGCGGGCGACCACGGCCCCGGCTCGAAGGGCGTCGCGTTCCTGAGCGCCCCGCACGTGAACCTCACCAAGGACACCGCGCTCGCGCTGGACGCGGGCAAAGCGGCGCGGCTGACCGTCCGGACGCCGAAGCGGTCGGTGCCGGACTACCGGCGGATCGGGTCGTTCCACGACTCGGGCATCGGCGGGCAGTTCGCCTCGTTCTCCACGGGCTACGCGGCCCCGAACGACGTGGACGACCTCTACGCGCTGCCGACCGGCAAGGTCGGGGGCGGCACGTACGACTTCGCGGTCCGCTACCGGATGACCAAGCCCTACCTGGACGTGTCCGGGACCGCCGGGATCGGCGGGCTCGACCCGCTGTACTTCCAGGGCTCGGTGCGCCTCGACGGCAAGGTCGACCTGCCCGTCGTGTCCGCCGGGAACGGGAGCGCGGACGAGTACAAGGGCGTCCAGGCCAAGGGCGCCGCGGTCGTGATCACGCGCAGCGACGCGGTGGGCCCGGCCGAGGCGGTCGCCGCCGCGCAGGCCGCCGGAGCGGCGTTCCTGCTGGTCGCGAACGACCGTCCGGGGCGGTTCACGAACCACCTCGGGTCGGACCTGCCCGTCGCGTCGGTGACGCGGGCGGAGGGCGCGCGGCTGCTCGCGGGCTCCAGGAAGGGCGGGCGGCTCGTCGGCTCGGCCGTCGAGTTCGCGCCGTACAAGTACGACCTGACCAGGTCGTACCCGGGCGCCGTCCCGTCCGGGCTCGCCTGGAACGTCACCAGCGGCTCGCTCGCCCGGGTGGACGAGCGGTTCGTCGGCGACCCGAAGGGCATCGCGTTCGAGTCGCGCAGCGACTGCCGCGACTACCAGTGGCCGCCGTGCCTGGGCCCGGACGACCCGCAGGGCCTCGGCCGCACCCGGGTGAGCTACCTGTCCACCGAGGCGGGCAACACCTGGTACGCCGGCGCGCAGACCTCGGACGGCTGGGAGCAGCGCTTCGAGAACCGCGCGTACACCCCCGGCACGTCGAAGCTGGACTGGTTCGAGCCGGTCACCCGGCCGCGCCTGGGCCAGGGCTTCTGGGGTCCGTTCCAGAGCTCGGACTTCTTCCAGGTGAACGTCCCGACCGACGGCGGCACGCGGACGACCGGCGCGGACGACCGGAGCCGGATCACGTCGCGGCTGTTCCAGAACGGCACGCTGGTCGGGACGTCGAACTCGCAGGCGATCCAGAAGTCCGTGCCGCACGTGGACGGCTCGGCGAAGTACCGCTTCGAGCAGGACACGGCCGACACGTCCCGGCGGCTGTCGACCACCACGCACAGCGCGTGGGAGTTCGCGACGACCAGCACGCAGGCCAAGACGCTCCTGCCGCTGCTCCAGGTCGGCTACACGGTCGGCACGGACGTGAACGGGAACGCGAAGGCCGGGACGCGCGGCACCATCGGCCTCACCACCTGGCAGCAGCCGGACGCGTCCGGCGCGGGTGAGAAGACCACCGCGGCCACGCTCCAGGTGTCATTCGACGACGGCAGGACCTGGCAGCGGGTCGCGCTCGGCCACAGCGGCTCCTCCTGGAACGGCCAGGTCGCGTTCCCGCGGACGCCCGGCGCGTTCGTCTCGCTCCGCGCCTCCGCACGGGACGACGCGGGCAACACGGTCGAGCAGGAGGTGATCCGGGCCTTCGGCCTGAACTGATCATTCCGGCGGCGCGTCTCAAGGCATGTCCCCAGGGCGCGCAAAGCCCGGCCGGACCTCCTCCCAAGGTCCGGCCGGGTTTCGCCGTGTCGGGGACGGGCACGGATTCGGTCCAGCAGAATGATCACATGTATGTTTGCGCTCATGCTTAAGTGTTGGCAGGCTGGGCGGCACGGAAGGAAGGTGTGGCGGATTCGCCCGTTTCCTTCCGCCGCCTGACCGACCAGCCGACCGACCGCCGGACGACGAGGACGCCACGTGAACGGACCGATCCGATGCTGACCCCGCTCGGCGCGGGCGCGCTGCTCGCCGGGGTGACGCTCGCCGGGGCGCTCGTGGACGCCTTCGGGAACCACGGCCCCGGCCTCGTGCTCGGGATCTGCCTGGTCGCCGGATCGCTGCTGGCCGTCGCCCTGGTGCACGCCCGGCACGTCCGGCTCGTCCTGCCGATGCCGCCGCTGGCCTACGCGGTCGCGGCGGCGTTCGCCGGACTCGTCGGGGACTCCGGGGGGACGGGCGGGACCGTCGGCCTCGCGACCTCCGCGAGCCGCTGGCTCAGCAGCGGATTCGTGGCGATGGCGACGGCGACGCTGCTGGTCGCGGCGGTCGCCGTGGTACGGGCGACCACGACGCGGGCACGCTGAGGACACGGGCACGCGCCGGCGCGAGCCGACCGGAAGGGGAACAGTGGGACCGACCGCGCACCGGGGCCGCCCGGCGGGACGACCGCCACGAGGCGGGTCGGCGGGACGACCGTCCGCGAGCGGATCTCGGACGGAGCGTCCGGGAGGAGGCGCGCCGCCTCAGCGGCGGCAGGCGCCGCCCGGCAGGCGCCCGCCGGAACGGCGCCGCGAGACCCCGCGGGAACGGGCGCTGAAGATCGCCGGGAACGTGGGGTACGCGTTCGCGTGCGCCGCCGCCGCGCTGGTCCTGCTGGCGAGCGGCGTGTCCTACTTCGTCGTGAGCAACCTGCGCGGCCTCGGCTCGTCGCATGCGATCGGCAACGGCCCGAAGTCCAAGGACGGCGCGACGAACATCCTGCTCATCGGCCTGGACTCCCGGAAGGACCAGAACGGCGACCCGCTGCCGAACGCGATCCTGCGGCAGCTGCACGCGGGCAGCGCGCGCGGCGTGAACGAGGAGGGCGTGGGCGGCTACAACACCAACACGCTGATCCTCCTCCACGTCCCGAACGACGGCGGCAAGGCGACCGCGTTCTCCATCCCCCGCGACGACTACGTCGACTACGAGGACGCCGTCGGGCCGCAGCAGCACGGCAAGATCAAGGAGGCGTACGGCGTCACCAAGGCCTTCACCGAGGACAGGCTCCGGGCGCGCGGCGAGACCGGCAAGCACCAGCTGGAGCACGACGGCCGCGAGGCCGCGCGGAAGGCCACGGTCTCGACCGTCCGGAAGCTGCTCGGCGTGCCGATCGACCACTTCGCCGAGATCAACCTCGCCGGGTTCTACGACCTCGCGACCACGCTCGGCGGCGTCGACGTCTGCCTCAAGCGGCCCGTCCAGGACCACTACTCCGGCGCGAACTTCCCCGCCGGACGGCAGCACCTCAACGGCTCGGAGGCGCTGGCGTTCGTCCGGCAGCGGCACGGCCTCACCAACGGCGACCTCGACCGGACGCACCGCCAGCAGGCGTTCCTCGCGTCGGTCACGCACAAGCTCAAGCAGGACGGCATCTTCGGCGACCTCGGCCGCATGCAGGGCCTGCTGAAGGTCGCCAAGAAGGACGTCGTGATGGACGCGAGCTGGGACGTCCTCGGCTTCGCCCAGCAGGCCAAGAGCCTGACCGGCGGGAACGTCGAGTTCCACACGCTGCCGATCGAGGGCTTCGGCACGATCAACCGGCAGTCGGTGAACCTGGTGAACCCCGGGAAGATCCGCGCGATGGTGCACGACACGCTCGACCCGCCGAAGCAGGCCCCGGCCCCGGCCGCGAGCGGCGGAGGCGCCGCGAAGGCGACCGTGGACGTGCTGAACGGCGGCGGGCACGCCGGGCTGGCCGCCAAGGTCGCGGGCGCGCTGTCCCAGGACGGCTTCACGACCGGGAAGGTCGGCAACACCACGCCGCACGCGCGCACGACCGTCCGGTACGGCGCGTCGTCCGAGGCGGCGGGCAAGAAGATCGCGGGGTTGTTCGGGGCGAAGGCCGTCGCGGACGCGTCGCTTCCGGCGGGGACGGTCCGCGTCGTCCTCGGGCCCGCGGCCACCGTGCCCTCCGTGTCGGGGTCCGGCGGGCACCACCCCGGGCCGACGGCGACGCTGCCGACGACCGGGGCGCAGGGCGGCGCGGTCCAGGGCGGGGGCATCCCCTGCGTCGACTGACCGCACTGGCCGCGTTCCTACTGACCATGGTCCTGTGGCCCGTCCCGGCATCCGCTGAAGCCGGGACGGGCCCGCGCCCGGTCGTCGTGCTCGGGGTGCGGGCGCTGAGCTGGGCCGACATCACCCCGGGCGGCACCCCGAACCTGTGGCGGCTCGCCGGACGCGCGGGACTGGCGAACGTGTCGGTGCGGACCGTCCGGGACACGACCTGCCCGGCGGACGGCTGGCTCACCCTCTCCGCCGGTCAGCGGGCCTCGGTGGACGACTGCGCGCACCCGTCGCCCTTCGCCGTCCTCCGGGAGCGGAACCGTCACGGCCGCTACCGCGCGGACGTCGGCGCGCTCGGCTCCGCCTTCCACGCCGCCGGGCTCCGGACGGCGGCGTCCGGCCCGGACGCGGCCCTCGGCGCCGCCGACGCCACGGGACAGGTCGACACGGCCTCGACGCCCGCCGCGCTGACCTTGGTGGACGTGGAGAACGCGCGGGAGGCCGACGCGGCGCTGCGCGGCGTCCCGGCCGACGCGGCCGTGTTCGTCGTCGGCATCTCCGACGCGCCCGGCCACGCCGCCCTCCACCCCCTCCTGACCTCGGGCGACGCGACGCGGTACCTGACGTCGGCGTCCACGCGCCGGACGGGCCTGGTCACGCTGACCGACCTGACGCCGTCGATCCTGGCGGCGGCGGGGCTCCGGCCGACGGCCGCGATGATCGGCGAGGCGTGGCGTCCGGCCGGTGGGCGGGTCGCGCCGGAGCGCGCCGTCCGGCGGCTCGCCGGCGACGCGGAGGCCGCCCGGATCGGCGAGAACCTGCGCGGCCCGTTCTGGACGGCCACGATCGCGATCGAGCTGGCGCTGCTCGTCCCGCTGCTGATCGCCGGACGCCGGTGGCCGCGGCTCCGCGCCGTCACGCGGGTGCTCGCGCTCGCCGCGATGGCCGTCCCGCAGGCGACCTACCTGGTGGACCTGTTCCCCTGGCATACCGCGTCGTCCCTGGTCACGGGCATCGCCGTGCTCACCGCCGTCCTCGGCCTGGCCGCGTCGCGCCTGCCCTCGCCCGTCGCGGGCGCCGTGGCCGTCGCGGGCACGACCGCCGCCGTGTCCGCGCTTGACGTCCTGACCGGATCCCGCCTCCAGTGGAACAGCCTGACCGGCTACAACGGGATCGTCGCCGGACGCTTCTACGGCCTGTCCAACCTCGCGTTCGCCGTGTTCGCGACGTCCGTGCTCCTGGCCGTGACGCTCGCCGCCGGGCCGCTCGCCGAACGCGGACGGCGGCGGGCGGCCGTCCTGGCCGTCGCCGGCACGGGGCTCGCCGCGCTCGCGATCACCGCGTGGCCGGACGCGGGCGCCAAGTTCGGCGGGACGCTCGCGTTCGCGCCCGGCATCGCGGTGTCCGCGCTGGTCATCGCGGGACGCCGGATCTCCCCGGCCAAGCTCGGCCTCGGCTGCGCGGCGGGCGTCGCGGCGGTCACCGCGCTCGTCCTGGCCGACCACGCCCGCCCGGCGGCGGCCCAGACCCACCTCGGACGGTTCGCCACGCGGGTCGGGGACGGCGAGGCGGGCGCGATCGTCGGACGCAAACTGGACGCGATGCTCCACACGGTCGGCGGGTCGGTGCCGCTGACGGTCGCGGCGCTCGCGGTCGTGGCCGTCCTGGCCGGGCTGGCGCTGCGGCCGCCGCGTCCGGTCGCGGCATGGCTGGCCGGGCACGGGACGCTCCGCGCCGGGCTCGCGGGCGTCGCGGCGACCGCCGCCGTCGGGGCCGTGGTGCAGGACTCGGGGTTCGCCGTGCCGAGCATGGCCCTGCGTTTGACCGTCCCCTTGCTCGTGGCACTGGCCCCGCGCCCCTGACATGCGAGAACGTGGACCCATGGATGATGAGGCCGCCCCGGGGTTCCCGCGCGCGTGGATCGAGTTCGGCGACCCGGCGGACGACGAGCAGGTGTTCCGCTGCGACCTGACCTGGCTCACCTCGCGCTGGAACTGCCTGTTCGCGCGCGGCTGCCAGGGGGTCGTCGAGGGGCGCGCCACCGACGGCTGCTGCTCCCTCGGCGCGCACTTCAGCGACGAGGACGACGAGAAGCGCGTCGCCGCGCACGCCGCGCGCCTCACCCCGGAGGTGTGGCAGTTCCACCGCACCGGGACGCGCGACGGGTTCACGGCGGCCACGTCCGGCGGCGGACGGCGCACCCGCGTCCTCCAGGGCGCGTGCGTGTTCCTGAACCGGCCGGGGTTCGAGGGCGGGATCGGATGCGCGCTGCACGCGCAGGCCGTCCGGGACGGCCGCGAACCCCTGGAGTACAAGCCCGACGTGTGCTGGCAGCTGCCCATCCGGCGCACCTTCGAGTGGCGGGACCATCCGGACGGCGGCCGCGTCCTCGTCGTGTCGATCACCGAGTACGAGCGCGGCGTCTGGGGCGCGGGCGGGCACGACCTGCACTGGTGGTGCACGAGCGCGCGCTCCGCGCACGAGGCCCCTGACCCGCTGTACGTGACCTACCGTCCCGAGCTGGTCGAGCTCATGGGACAACCCGCGTACGACGTGCTGGTCGACATGTGCGAGAACCGCCTGGCCGCGCCGCTCCCCCTGGCCCCGCACCCGGCCGACCCCGAGGGTTAGGCCACACGCCTAAGGCTGGACCACGGCGCGGCCGCGCAGGTCGCCGCGCGCGAGCCTGGCGTACGCGTCCTCGACCCGGTCGAGCGGGAACACCTCTACCTCGTTGCGGACGACGCCGCGCTCCGCGAGCGCGACGACCTCCTGAAGGTCGGCGACGCTCGACCCCTGGAAGGTGAACACCTCGCCGTCGCGCGGCAGCCCGCCGAACCACGGAGCGCGCAGGCTCCCGCCGGACGCCCCGACCAGCCCGAACACCCCGGCCGGACGGAGCATCGCGACCCCGGCGGCGATCGTCGCGTCCACTCCGGCGAAGTCGAGCACGGCGTCCGCGCCGAGGCCGCCGGTCAGGTCCGCGATCCGCGCGGCGGTCGCGGCGTCCACGCCGGTGATCGCGTCGTCGGCGCCGAGCTCGCGGGCGAGGTCCAGGCGCGCCGGGTTCGTGTCGACGGCGACGACCCGCGCGCCGCTCAGCGCCCGCAGGAACTGCACGGCGAACGCGCCGAGCCCGCCCGCGCCGATCACGACGGCCGTCCCGTCCGGGTGGACGCGCGGCAGCGCCCGCCGGACGGCGTGGTAGGCGGTCGCGCCCGCGTCGGTGAGCGGCCCGGCCGTCGCGGGGTCGAGCGTCCGCAGCGGCACGAGCCCGCGGACGCCGTCCACCAGGACGTACCCGGCGAGGCCGCCGTCCCGGCCGTACCCGCGTCCCGCGAGGCCGTCCGGGCATGAGGAGTCCAGGCCGCGCGCGCAGTACCGGCACGTCCCGCAGGACGACGGCGACACCAGCGCGACCGGGTCGCCCGGCTTCACGGCCGTCACGTCCGCGCCGGTCTCGGCGACGTGCCCGGCAGTCTCGTGCCCGAGCGTGAACGGCGCCCGCCAGCCGAGGGCCTCGCCGATCCCGGCGGGGATCCCGGTCATGGTGAGGTCCGAGTGGCACAGCCCGCACCCGGCGACCCTCACGAGGACCTGGCCGGGGCCGGGCCTCGGGACGTCCACGTCCACCAGGCGGGGAGGCTCCTGCCAGCCGACGACGCGGTACGCCCTCATGGTCTCCACGCGCCAACCCTAGCGCTCGCTTGGTCGACGGTCAGCGGTCGGCGCAGGCGGGGCAGGGGGCCTCCGTCATCGTCGCGGGTCTCCCCCCTCGGACGTCGCCGCCGAGGCTGATGACGCGCCCGACGCCGAGGCAGGCCCGGCATCCCGGCAGGATCTCCGCTCCGAGCTGGTCCCACACGGGGGTGTACGCGCGTCTCGGCGCGGGTTCCCGCCCACCGCCGCGGCCGCCGTTCTCCATGATGCGTCCCATGCCGCGGCAGATGAAGCAGGCGAGACGAAGCTGCCCGAGCCGCTGCTCCCCGCCTCCGTCGCAGGCGGGACAGTCCTTCCGGTCACTCACACCCTGCACTTGCCCCGGCGGACGCGCGGGGGAACCGAAAATGACCATGCATGGGGAAACCCCTCTATCGGGGCCCGGGAGGGAATAGATCCGGGCCCGCCCTAGGGATGTCCCTCCGGGCGCCGTGGGTAGTGTCCGTGGCATGGCCTCCCCGAACACCCCCTCCGTCCGTGTCGCGACGCGCGCCGACCTCCCCGCCGTCCTCGCCCTGCTCGCGGGCGAGACCACCGTCGTCGACCCGGCGGCCGTCGCGGTGTCCGACGCCTACGAGCGCGCGTTCGCGTCGATCGACGCGGACCCGCGCAACGAGATGCTGGTCATGGAGTCCGGCGGCGACGTGGTCGGCTGCTTCCAGGAGACGTACATCCCCGGGCTCGGCAAGGGCGGCGGCGAGCGCGCCCTGATCGAGGCCGTGCGGATCCGCGCGGACCTGCGCGGCGGCGGCCTCGGCCGCGCGCTGATGGAGCACGCGATCGAGCGCGCCCGCGCCCGCGGCTGCGTCCTCGTCCAGCTGACCAGCACGAAGACCCGCCTGGACGCGCACCGCTTCTACGCCTCCCTGGGCTTCGCCCCGACCCACGAGGGCTACAAGATGCCGCTGTAGGACCGGGGTCAGAGAAGGGCGCGGCTCTGGGCCGTCCAGTGGGCGAGGCCCAGGCGTTCGTGGGTTCTGAGGGACGCGCGGGCGTGGGCCTGGGCGGTCTGCTCGTCACCCAGGCGGCGGGCGAGCTCGGCGAGGACGAGGTGCGTCGAGCCCCAGCACGCGGTGCCCATGCCCGCGGTGACGAACTGCTCCGCGTACGGGAGGAGCCGGTCGTACAGGACGCGCGGGTCGGGGGCGCCGAGGCGCGCCGCGACCAAGCCCCAGACCGGGAGGAGGAAGTCGGCCACCCAGTTGTCCGGGACGTCGCTCCCCCAGCGTCCGAGCAGGTCACGGGCCAGGTCGGGACGGCCGGACTCGACCGCCGCCAGCACCGCGACCGGACGCACCGGCACGAGGCGCGGCCCGGTGGCGTGCTCGACGAGCTCGTCCAGCATCTCGCCGGCCCGGCCCTGGCCGCGCCGGCAGGAGTAGGTGGTCACCAGGCGGTGGAACGGACGGCCCCACAGCGTCGACCCGAAGCGCATGTCGCCGTGGTCGGCGACGAGGGTCTCGGCCTCGTCCCAGCGGCCGTCCAGGGTGGCGCGGGCGGTCTGCCCGATCCGGACCATCGACTCGAGCTCCGGGCCCGGCGCGGACGCGAGCAGGTCCTCGCAGCGGGCGAACTCGCGGTCCCATCCGGCCAGGTCGCCGTCGCGGAGCAGGCACGACATGAGGAACACGCGCGCCATCACCTCGCCCCCGGCGGGCTGTCCGGGCAGGTTCGCGAGCTCCTCGGCCATCAGCCGCCGCTCGGTGTTGCGGCCCGGCCGGAACGCGGCGAGCAGGTAGTTGTTCATCGTGCGGGCGAGGAGCGGGCCGTCCCCGAGCCGCCGCGCGAGCGCCACCGCGTCGGCGGCGTGCCGCTCGCCCCCGGCGCCGCGCGGCGCGTAGTGCAGTTCCAGGCCGAGCGTGCCGAGCAGCGCGGCGCGGTCGGCGTCCGCGAGCGGGCCGCCGAGGAGGTCCTCGATGGTGGCGACCAGGTCCCGGTCGACCACGCCGTACGGGGACCAGTTCCACAGCGCGGGCCCGCCGATCGCCGTGGCGGCGGGGATCAGGGCGTCGCGGTCGCCGAGTTCGCGCGCGACGCGGACGGCCTCCTCCCAGTCGCGGCGCGCCTCCCCGGGCCGTCCGGCGGTGCGGTGCGCCTGGCCGCGCTCGACGAGGAGCCGGGCACGCTCGGCGTCCCGGCCGGGCGGCAGGACGTCCAGCGCGAGCCGCCACAGCTCGACGGCCTCGGCGAACGCGAGCTGCCCGGTCGCGTGCCGGGCG
>NZ_RFFG01000146.1 GCF_003696215.1 Actinomadura harenae
TCACCCTCGTGGATCAGACCCAGGAGGATGTGCTCGGTGCCGATGTAGTTGTGATTGAGCATCCTGGCCTCTTCCTGAGCCAGAACGACAACCCGCCGCGCGCGGTCGGTGAACCTCTCGAACATCTTGTGCACCCCATCGACGCGAGCATTACTATCTGATTCTCAAGTTACGCGACGCTGTGGCGCGAGCAAGGCGGCGAGCCCGTGTTTCGCTGAGAGTGAGCGTCCCGGCCGGTCCGAAAGGGGGTCGCATGGCCCTGGAGAAACACCCCATGGTGGAGACGGTAGACCCTGATGAGCTGGTAGATCAGGGTGGGGAGGCGGAGGTTCGTGAGGTGCGCGTCCGGCTTGCCGGAAGGTTGGGCGGACGTCGCCCGGCGGTGCCGGTGCCCCGACGTCCGGGCTCGTACGGTCGCGGTGAGGGTTGACCGGTCACTATAAAAAGCTATAGTGATTTTCACTACGGGTCTTCGGGCTCGCGCGACCGAGGCCCCGCACGACGATCTCATCAGACGCTGGAGGTGTCTGGCTTGAGTTCCCTCCGTGAGACGTACGAGTCCCTCAACCTCGAGCCCAAGCCGATCAGGCCGCACATTCTCGCGGCGGCCACGGTCGTGTTCGGGGACGACTACTACGCGGGCCGCCGGGAGACCATCAACCTCTCGGGGTTCGTGCAGCTGAACAAGTGGCCCATGCCGGGCTTCGAGCACCGGGTCGACGAGAAGGGTCACGCTGAGCTGAGCCTCGAGCTCATCAGCGCGCCCGAGGTCGGCATCAAGGGCTACAGCTACGAGCTGGACGACCGCATCCAGGTCCTGTCCAACCCGTTCCTGCCCAACACCGGCCATGTCCGGCAGATCGTGCCGGGCAAGAACTTCCCGGCCGAGTTCTACATCCGCCGCTTCGGCATCCTCGAGACCAGCACTCTGCGGCTGGCCCACCGCAACGTCATCGACATCCTCGGCGTGGTGGACGGCATCCCGCCGTACAAGAAGCCGCTCACGGGCCCGTACCTGGGCTCCCCGCGCGGCGACGGCCCGTTCGACGTCGTGCAGGCGCCGAACGTGGTGCGCGGCACCACCCTCCCCGAGGCGTGGTACCCGGCCAACGACGAGAACGAGCCCGTCGGCATCACCCCGACGGTGTTCTTCGCCGCGAGCGCCGGACCGTGCATGTCGATGCTGGTCGACCCGTCCATGATCATGCAGGTCTCCATGGAGGGCTCGGTCACGATCGAGAAGGACGGCCGGACCGAGACCATCGACCTCGCGGGCGACTACCGCAAGGCCGCCGGCACCGAGATCCTGCTGTTCGGGCCGGAGAAGCACGACCAGGGCGCCGGCGTGCTGGCGCAGATGGCGCGCGTCGCGATGAGCGGTCACAGCGACCTGCTCGGCGGCCGGGTCATGCTGCGGGCGAGCTGGCCGCGGCCGTCCGGCGGAACCCTCGGCGAGGGCACCGAGGAGAGCCTCAGCCGCGTCCGCTACCCGTCCGACCTGCACATCGACGGCGAGTTCGAGCTCGTCGCCCCGCAGGCCACCCTGTACGCGGCCAACGCGGTGCACGTCTCGGGCAAGCTGTCCGACCTCGAGCCGACCGGCACCGAGCTGTCCCTGGTGGGCGCGGACTCCGCGCTCCTCACCGCGGGCGGCGAGGTCAAGGCCCGGCTCACCGGCCTCAAGCTCGTCATGCGCGACGCGCACGTCGGTGAGACGGCCGCGGTCAACATCTGAGTCTCCCGGATCCGCCGCCCCGCGCGGCGACCGGAGTCGGAACCGACGATGGTTCCGATGACGTCCAGATGGTGCGTCCCTCCCGGGTCGACGACAACCCGGGAGGGACGCGCTTCCGCCCGTCCACCGCGAACGACCGGCCCCGACCACCTGCACCGACCACCTGCACCGACGACCTGCACCGACGACCGCCTCCGACGATCACCCGACGAACGATCGCGATCCGTTCCGCCCGGGACACGCCGTCCCGGGCCGCGCCTCTGGGAGGACCGCCCGTGGACCAGAGCCTCGTGCTCATGCACCAGGCCATGCTCGCCGACCGGCCCAGGCTGGACGCCTACGACAAGGCGCTGGCGGCGTCCGTCCGGGGCGGCGTGGTCGCCGACGTCGGCGCGGGCACCCTCGCGCTGTCGCTGCTCGCGCTGCGCAACGGCGCCTCGCACGTCTACGCGGTCGAGGCCGACCCGGGGACGGCCGAGCTCGCCGCGCGGATCGCCGAGCGCAACGACCTGCGGGGGAGGCTCACGGTCGTCCGCGGCGACGCGCGCAGCGTGGAGCTCCCCGAGCCCGCCGACGTGGTCGTGTCGGAGATGATGGGCAACCTCGGCCCCGAGGAGCAGATGATGGAGGTCCTCGGGGCGTTCAACGCGACCAACCTCGCGCCGGGCGGGCGGACCGTCCCGGAGCGGCTGGTGACACGGCTCGCGGCCGTCCAGTTCGACGGCGAGGGCTGGGGCCTGTGGAACGGCGACTTCTACGGCTACACGCTGGACGCCGTCCAGGAGATCGCCGAGCCCGCCGCGCAGCTGCACTTCTTTCAGCGCCCGCCGACGCTGCTGAGCCGTCCGACGACGGTGGCCGACCAGCGGCCCGGCGGCGGCGCGTCCCGGCTCGACGCGGGGCGCTCGCTGACCATCACCAGGCCCGGCCGGCTGCACGCGGTCGTCGGGTACTTCGCCGCGACCCTCACCAAGGGGGTCACGCTGTCCAACCTGCCGTCCTATCCCGGGTGCAACTGGGCGGTGTGGGTGTGGCCGCTGCGGCACACGCCCGTGACGGCGGGGGACATGCTCCGGGTCCGGCTCGTGCCGCCGCCGGACGTCCGGGACGTCGGCCGGTGGCGGCTGGAGTGCGGCCTGCGGAAGGGGAGATGACGATGCCGTTCGCGGCGGGCACGGTCCGGGACATCCCGGTCCGCGCGTTCAAGCTGTGCGGCCTGACCTGGACCGGCGAGGACCTGTGGTTCTCCGAGGCCGTCTCGAACCAGATCATGGCCCTGGACCCGGTGACCGGCGAGGTGCGGCACCGGGTGCCCTGCGCCGACGTCCGCACCGACCTGACCACCCTGGACGGCGACCTCGTCCAGATCGCCGGGCCCGACCGGGACCTGCGGATCCTCGACCGGCGCCGCGGCGAGGTCCTCGCTGAGCGGCCGAACCCGCGTCCCGGGAACGTGCTGTGCGGGCTGGAGGCGACCCGGCACGGGCTCTGGCTCGGCTACGAGGACCTGCGCCAGATCGACCTGCGCGACCCGGACGACATGCGGCTGCTCGCCTCGTACCAGGTGAAGCGTCCGGTCGCGGGCATCACGATGTCGGACGGCTTCGTCGTCTACTCCGACTACCGGGGCGCGACGATCAACCTGCTGGACCTGGCGCGCGGCGTCGAGGTGGCGTCGGTGTCGGTGGCGGGGAACCCGACCGGCATCGCCTGGGACGGCACCCGGATCTGGTACTGCGACTACACCACGCTCCAGCTGCGGGCCATCGAGATCCCGGGGATCGCCGGTGACTGACCTGCCCGGCGGGCGACGGCCGCCGGACACGCTGCTGCTGACCGGACGGGCCGTCCGGGTTGCCGCGACGACCGTCCTGGTCGCGGCGGCCGCGCTTCCCGCCGCGCTCGCGCTCACCCTGCTGCGCGGGCGCGACGCGGGCCTGCGCCACCTCTACCGGAGGCTGACGGCGCTGCTCATGCTGCTCGGCCCCGCGTTCGTGAAGGCGGGCCAGGTCCTCGGGACGCGCCGGGACGTCCTGCCCGGGGCGCTCTGCGACGAGCTCTCGCTGCTCCAGGACTCGATGACCCCGATGACGCCCGCCCAGTCGCGGCGCGGCCTGGCCGCCGCGTACGGCGCGTCCGGCCCGGCGCCCTTCGGCGGCCTGCCCGGACGGCCCGTGGCCAGCGGCAGCGTGGCGTGCGTGTACGCCGGGACGCTGCCGTCCGGGGAGCCGGTCGCGGTGAAGCTGCGGCGGGTCGGCGTGGAGCGGGCGATGCGGCGCGACCTGGCGCTGCTGCGCGGCGGCGCGCGGCTCGCGGCGCGGACGCGTCCGCTGCAGGGCGTGCCGGTGACCGAGGTCGTGGACGGCATGTGCGCGGCGGTCCTCGGCCAGCTCGACTTCGGGCGCGAGGCCGAGAGCCTGGCCCGGTTGCGGGACGCGCTGTCGGCCGTGCCGCGGGTGTGGGTGCCGAAGGTCCACGCGGACGCGTCGAGCCCGCGCTGCATCGTCATGGAGTTCATCCCCGGCCTGGAGCTGGACACGGCCGCGTCCTGCCCGCCCGCGCTGCGCCGCGCGTTCGCCGGGTCCGCGCTGACGGCCGTCTACCACATGCTGTTCGTCACCGGGTTCGTCCATTGCGACATGCATCCCGGCAACCTGTACTTCACGAGGTCGGGGCAGGTCGTCGTCCTGGACGCGGGGTTCAGCGTGCAGCTGTCGGACCGGCTGCGCCGCCTGTTCGCGGAGTTCTTCCTGAACATGGCGACGGGGCGGGGCCGCCGCTGCGCCGAGATCGTGGTGGAGAGCGCCGCGGACGTCCGCCCCGACGCCGACCTGGAGTCGTTCACCGTCCGGATGGCCGACCTGGTGGAACGCAGCCACGGGCTGCCCGCGCGGGAGTTCAGCCTGATCGCGTTCGCCGCGGAGATGTTCGACCTGCAGCGCCGGTACGGGATCCACGCGGCGTCCGAGCTGATCTTCCCGCTGCTGTCGCTGCTGGTCATCGAGGGGACGATCCGCGACCTGGACCCCGGGATCGACTTCCAGGAGGTCGCGAGGCCGGTCCTGAACCGCGGGCTGTTCGGGGCCCGCACCTGAGTACCGCGAGTGAGTCGCGAGCCGACGGGAGTGGTGAGATGACAGGGGATCCGTGCGCCGGGACGTTCCGGGCGTTCCTTGGTCCCGCCCGGGACGTCCGGGTGCTGGAACTGGGCGGCGCGAGCCTGGCGGAGTGGGCGGCGGACGGCGGCGCGTCCGCCTACCGGTCCCTTCCCGCGGACGACCTGGACGGCTGGTCCGGCCACGCCGACGGGACGTTCGACCTGGTCGCGTCGTGGATGGCCGTGCAGCGGACGCGGAACCTCGCGCGGCTGCTCGGGACCGTCCACCACCATCTGCGTCCGGGCGGGCGGCTCGTCCTGGCCGTCCCGCACCCGGTCGCGACCGCCGCGGCCGACGACGGGCCGCCCGCGTACTTCCGCGAGGGGGAGCGGAAGGCCGGCGGCGAGGTCGTCCGGCACCGGACGCTGGAGAGCTACGTGAACGAGCTGACCCTGTGCGGGTTCCGGCTCGTCGAGCTGTCCGAGGGGCGTCCCGCGCCGGGTGAGACCGCCGCCGGCCTGCCGGAACGCCTCGTGTTGCGCTGCCGAAGAGCGGGCGTGTCGGTTTAGCTTTGTATAGCCTCCTCCCGTCGGACCGTCCGGACGAGGGGAACCGCGATGAGCGACGGCATGGTGCCGAGGAGGCTGTGGCCCGAGGGGGCCGACCCGGAGTACGTCGCGGCGCGCGACGCCCTCCTGAAGGAGGAACAGGAGCTGCTCGCGCACGCCGAGCGCGTCGCGGAGGCCCGCCGCGCGCTGCCGCCGGGCCCGGTCCTGCCGCGCTACACGTTCGCCGAGGGCCCGCGCGACCTGTCCGCCGACGGCCCGGTCACGGCGACCGCGATGGACGAGCTGTTCGGCGGGCACGACACGCTCGTCCTCTACCACCTGATGTACGCGCCGGACGCCGAGGCCGCGTGCCCGATGTGCTCCATGTGGGTGGACGGCTTCCACGGCGTGTCCCACCACCTGGCCCGGCACACCGGCTTCGCCGTCGTGGCGAAGGCGCCGCTGCCGAGGCTGCGCGCCTGGGGGCGGCGTCGCGGCTGGGACGGCCTGCACCTGCTGTCGAGCCACGACTCGACGTTCAACCGCGACATGGGCACCGAGAACGCCGACGGCGCCCAGCACCCGGGCATCTCGGTCTACGACCGCGCCGACGGCGCCGGTGGTGTCCGGCACCGGTACACGATGCAGGCGTCGGTCTCGGACGAGCTGCCCGAGCGCGGCATCGACCCGCTGTCGCCCGTCTGGCAGGTGCTCGACCTGCTGCCGGGCGGGCGCGGCTCCTGGTACGCCGCCAACGACTACGCGGGCGCGCGGCGGGGATGAGCACCCCGGCCCCGCCGCGCGCCCGCCCCCTCCCTCCCCGTCCGGAACGGCCGGGGCGTTCGAGAGGCGGTCGTTCGAGAGGCGGGACGGTCAGGTGGTGGGGTCGAGCCAGATGTTGGTGATGTCGAAGAACTGGATCTGCGGCACGTGGACGGGGTTGCGGACGCGGCTGCCGTGGTAGCGCGAGGTCATCGCGGCGAACGACAGGATCGGCACCACGGGCAGGTCGGCCATGATCCGCACGTCCACCTGGTGCCACAGCTCCTCGGCGGCGGCCGGGTCGGCCTCCTCCAGCGCGCGCTCGATCAGCTCGTCCACCTCGGGGTTGCTGTAGCCGCCGTAGTTGGTGGTGCCCGGCACGTCGTTGGTCTGGAACAGCGGCTGGACGATGACGCGGCCGTTGTTGCCGAACCAGTCGGGCGTGAAGCCCGGCTCGGCGATGTCCCACGCCCCGGCGCGTCCGGCGTCGGGGTTCGACAGCGCCGACCCGTAGTACTCGGCCTGGGTGAAGTAGCGGTAGTCGAGGGTGATGCCGATGCGCTCCAGGCTCGCCTCGACGCAGGCCATGACCTTCTGGTGGATGCCGATCCGGCGGACGGCCGCGATGAGCGTGAGCCCGTCCCCGTACCCGGCCTCGTCCAGCAGCGCGCGGGCCTTGGCGAGGTCGCCGCGTGAGCCGGGCGTGGGGTAGGGGTCGAAGTCGTCGCGGTGGCCGATGCTGCCGACCGGGATGATCGAGCCGAGCGGGCGGTTCGGCGCGTCGAGCGCGTCGAGGATCTCGCCGATCGCGACCTTGTCGAGGGCGTAGGCGATCGCCTCGCGGACGCGCCGGTCGCTCGTGGCGCGGTTCGCGTTCGGGCTGCGCAGGTTGAACACGATGTAGGGGTTGAGCGCGAAGCCGGGGTAGCTGCGCGCGGGGGCGTCCTGGCCGGGCTTCGGACGGTCCCAGGACACGGCCGTGTAGGACCAGGCGAGGTCGACCTCGCCGTCGTCCATCCGCTGCTCCATCTCGGGCACCGGCGAGGTGTCGACCTCGATCTCGATCCGCTCGACGTACTGGTTGCGGATCGGGTCGGTCTCCTTGCGCCAGACCGGGTTGCGCTCCATGACGATCCGCTCGCCGCGCTCGGTGTACTGGACGAGCCGGTACGGCGCGCACGACAGCGTGTTCCGGCGGAACTCCATGCTGTCGGGCAGGTAGGCGTCGTACTCGGCGGGCGCGGGCGCGGTGAACCCGGTCGCGAGGATGTTGAGCATGTCGTTGGCCGGGCGCCGGAGCCGGAACTCCACGGTGTGGTCGTCCAGGGCGCGCAGCCCGGCGATGTCGTGGGTGTCCTGGAACTCGGCGAGCGTCTTGGGCGTGGGGTCGACGTCCTCGAACGCCGCGGTGTAGGCGTCGCAGTACTCGCGCATGCCCTCGATCGTGGTGGTGAAGTAGGGCAGCGCGCCCGCGCCCGACACCGGGTTGGGCAGCCGCTTGAACGCGCGGACGACGTCGTGCGCGGTGACCTCGCGCGGCGGCGCGGAGTCCCACAGCACGCCCTCGCGGAGCCGGACGGTGTAGGTCCTGCGGTCGGGGCTGATCCCGCCGTTCTCCTCGGTCGGCACCTCGGCCGCCAGGTCCGGTTCGGGGGCGAACGACCGGTCGGGCGCGGACAGGTCGTCCTGGGCCGGATAGGCGAACAGGTGCCGGGTGAGGGCGCGCAGGATCTGGGCCGAGGTGGCGTAGTAGGCGCTCGCGGTGTCGATGTGGTCCACGCCGCCCGGCCCGCGCAGCCGCAGCGTGCCGCCGTACCGGGGGTCCGCCCCGGCCCTGGGGTCTGATGTGGACTCTGACGCGGTGTAGGTCATCACTGTCCGCCTTCCCTGGTTTGCTATAGGATTATCAAGTGATGTGTGAGGAATGGCAAGGAGACGGCCGCGACCCGCGCCACGGGGGCGGGTGACCGTGCCCGTACGGCTTCCCGGTGGTCTGCGGCGGATCGCGCAACACCACATCGACCGCTGGTCGGACGGCGCACAGGGGCTTGACGGCGTCCCGGACGTCGCGGAGCTGGGCCGCCTGCGGGTGACGGTGGACGAGGAGTTCGGCCGCGAGGTGGCCGTCCTGTACGAGCGCGCGGTCCGATTTGAGTGCGATCCCGCCCTGCTCGAACGCTACGAGATAGTGAAGTTTCATAACAGGATGCTGTACGACGAGGTCACGGCCGCGGGGATCGCCGTCCGGCCGTGGACGCGGCACGGGCAGCCGTACCGCGACTCCCGCGACCTGCGGGGCCGGGTCGTCCGCACCGGGACGCTGGAGGTCTTCCTCACCGCCCGCGGCCACGGCCCCTTAGCGGGCGGCGACGGCGGTGAGGGCGGTGAGGGCGGCCTCCGGCATCCGCTGCGCGGGCCGTCCGGCGTCCGGGTGGACGGCGTGGGCCTGCAGCACAACGACCTGTTCCGCGTCGCGCACGACCTGTTCGGCCACGTGATGTTCGGGCACTCGTTCGGCCCGGCCGGGGAACTGCTCGCGGCGCGCTGCCAGATGCAGCTGTACCCGCGCGCCGCGTGGCCGGTCGTGTTCGCCGAGCAGGTCGGGCAGGTCTGCTGGTTCTACTACGGGCCCCACCGGGCGCTCCCGCCGGGCCGCCGCCCCTATCCGGAGCAGAAGGTCCTCGCCTTCCCGGACCGATTCCTGGACGCCTTCGCCGGCCTGTTCCGGCGAGCGGAGGAGGAACCCTGATGACCGATCTGGCAGCCGACTTCCCGATCCTCTCGGCCACCTTCGACGGCAGACCCCTGGTCTACCTGGACAACGCGGCGACCACGCAGAAGCCGCGCGCGGTCCTGGACGCGCTGACCGACTTCTACACCGGCGCCAACGCCAACATCGGGCGCGGCTACTACACCCTGGCCCGGATCGCGACCGACCGCTACGAGGAGGCCCGCGCCGTCGTGCAGCGCGCGCTCGGCGCCGCCGACCCCGGCGAGATCGTGTTCACGCGCGGCACGACCGACTCGGTGAACATGGTCGCCGAGACGTTCGGGCGGGGCCGCGTCGGCGCGGGCGACGACGTCGTGGTCTGCGGGATGGAGCACAACTCCAACCTGCTGCCGTGGCGGCGGCTGTGCGAGTCCGCGGGCGCCCGGCTGACGGTCGTGCCGGTGAACGACCGGGGCCGGGTGGACGTCGCGGACTTCGCCGCCGCGCTCGGCCCGCGCACCCGGGTCGCGGCCGTCGCGCACGTGTCGAACGTGCTCGGCACGGTCAACCCCGTCCGGGAGATGGTCGCCGCCGCGCACCGCGCCGGGGTCCCGGTGCTGGTGGACGGCGCGCAGGCCGTCCCGCACCGGCAGGTGGACGTCCGCGACCTGGACGCCGACTTCTACTGCTTCTCCGGGCACAAGGTGTACGGGCCGCAGGGCGTCGGCGTGCTCTACGGGCGCCGCGAGCTGCTCGCGGACCTGCCGCCGTACCAGGTCGGCGGCGGCACGGTGAAGGGCGTCAGCGCGGACGAGCCGGTCCGGTACGTCCCGGTGCCCGCGCGGCTGGAGGCGGGGACGCCGAACGTCGCGGGCGCGGTCGGCCTCGCCGCCGCCCTCCGGTACGTCGACAAGCTCGGCTGGGACGAGGTCCGCCGGCGCGACGAGCTGCTCGTCCGGCACGCGGTCGCGGTGCTCGGGGACGTTCCGGGCGTCCGCGTGGTCGGCGCGCCCGAGGAGACGCCGAGCGGCATCGTCTCGATCGTCGTGGACGGCGTCCATCCCTACGACGTCGGCGGCCACCTGGACCGGCACGGCGTCGCCGTCCGCAGCGGGGTGCACTGCGCGAGCACCTTCCTGGACGACCTGGGCCTGCTCGGCACCGTCCGGCTGTCGTTCGCGGTGTACAACACGGCCGCCGAGGTCGACCGGGTCGCCGAGCTGCTGCGGACGGTCCGTCCCGGCTCCTGGACGGCCGAGCACCCGACGGCGAGGTTCCTGTGATGCGGTTCGACACCAAGCTGGTCCGGCTGGGCCAGGAACCCGAGCCCGGCACCGGGGACGTCGTCCCGCCGATCCATGTGGCGGCGACGTACGAGCGGCGCGTCCAGGATCCGCCGCGCTACTTCTACGGGCGCGGCGAGAACCCGACCCGCGAGGGACTGGAGCGCTGCCTGGCCGGGTTGGAGGAGGTCCGGTTCGCCGCGGCGTTCGCGTCCGGGCAGGCCGCGGGGATGGCGGCGCTGTCGGCGCTGCCGCGCGGCGCGCGCCTGGTGGCGTCGGACGACGTGTACGGCGGAACCCGCGCGCTGTTCGGCCTGCTGGAACGGCAGGGCGTCCGGGTGGAGCACGCCGACCTCTCCGACCCCGCCGCCGTCGCGGCGGCGTTCGCCGAGCCCGCCGCGATGGCCTGGATCGAGACGCCCACCAACCCGATGCTGCGCATCGCCGACCTCGCGGACGTCGCCGGTCGCGCGCACGAGGCGGGCGCGACGGTGCTGGTGGACAACACGTTCGCCGGTCCCGCGCTCCAGCGTCCGCTGCGGTTCGGCGCGGACGTCACGCTCTACAGCACGACCAAGTCCATCGCGGGCCACTCCGACGTGCTGGGCGGGGCGCTCGTTTGCGATGACGAGCGGCTGCACCGGGAGTTCACCGCCTACCGGGCGGCGGCGGGCGCGGTGCCGAGCCCGTTCGACTGCTTCCTGGTGCACCGGGGTCTGCGGACGCTGGCGCTGCGCACCGAGCGGCAGGTGGCCAACGCGGCCCGGATCGTCGCGGCGCTGCGCGAGTCGCCGTACGTCGGGGCCGTCCACTATCCGGGGCTGCCGGGCCATCCGGGCCGCCGGGTCGCGGCGCGGCAGATGACCTCGCCCGGCTCGGTGCTCAGCTTCGAGTACCTGGGCGACGCCGAGAAGCTGATGGACCGGGTCCGGCTGTTCACCTGCGCCGTCAGCCTCGGCGGGGTGCTGTCGCTGATGGAGGTGCCCGCGCTGATGACGCACGCGGGCGTCGACCCGGGCGTCCGCCGGGCGCTCGGGATCACCGACCGGCTGGTCCGCGTGTCGGCGGGCATCGAGGACCCCGCCGACCTGGTGGCGGACCTGACGGCCGCGCTGCGGCCGGACACCGAGGGCGAGCAGACCGAAGGCGAGCAGGAGGACGACCGATGACCACCACCTGGCTGGACGGCGCGACGGCGACCGAGCTGCGGCGCGGCGGGCTTCCGCTGAACGCGCCGTGGTGGACGACGCGGGCGCTCACCACCGAACCCCGCCGCGAGGCGCTGCGCGCGGTCCACGAGGGGTACCTCGCGGCCGGCGCCGACGTGATCACGGCCGCGACGTTCCGCTGCAACCTGCGGGCGCTGCGCCGGATCGGGCTGGACGAGGCCGGGCTCGCGTGGATGGTGCACGCCGCCGTCGGCGTCGCCCGCGCGGCCCGCGGCACCGGGAACGCGCTGGTCGCGGCGTCCATGGCGCCGGTCGAGGACTGCTACCGGCCGGACCTGGTGCCGCCGGACGACGAGCTCGCCGCCGAGCACCGCTGGCTGGCCACCGAGCTCATGCGGGTCGGCGTCGACCTCGTCCTGATCGAGACGATGAACACCGAGCGGGAGGCGCGGATCGCGCTGGAGCAGGTGCGGGCCGCGGGCGGGCGGGCCTGGGTGTCGTTCGTCTGCGCGTCCGGCGGTCGGCTGCCGTCGGGGGAGCGGCTGGCGGACGCGGCGTCCGCCGTCGCCCGGGACGGCGCGGAGGCGGTCCTGGTCAACTGCACCGTCCCGGCGGACGCCGAGAAGGCCCTCGCCGAGCTGCGCGAGGCCTGCCCCGGCGGCGTGATCGGCTGCTACCCGAACAACGAGGTCCGGGACGCCGGGCACCGCTGGACGCACGTGGACGAGGTGATGCCGGCCGCGCTCACCCCGGACGCCTACGCCGACCTGCTCGCCGGATGGCACGACGCCTACGCCCCCGACATCCTCGGCGGCTGCTGCGGTACGACCGCGGCGCATCTCGCGGCGGCCCGCGCGCGGCTCGGCGGGACGTCCGGCGCCGGAACGGAGGCCTGAGGTGAGCACCTCACTGGACCCGCGCGCCGTGAAGGACGCGCAGCGCGCCACCTGGGACGCCCTGAGCACGGGCTGGGCGGAGGCGTGGGAGGTGTTCGAGCGCGGCGCGTCCGCGGTGACCGGGCGCCTGCTCGACCTCGGCGGCGTCCGGCCGGGGCAGGCCGTCCTGGACGTCGGGACGGGCCTCGGCGAGCCCGCGCTGAGCGCCGCCCGCCGCGTCGGACGCACGGGACGCGTCGTCGCGACCGACATCTCCCCGGAGATGCTGCGGATCGCGCGGCGGCGCGCCGCCGCGCTCGGCGACGCCGCGGCGAACGTCGAGTTCGCCGAGGCGGACGTGGAGGCGCAGGGCCTCCCGCCCGGCTCGTTCGACGTGGTGCTGAGCCGCTGGGGCCTGATGTTCGCCGTCGACCATGTCGCGGCGTTCGGCGGGCTGCGCCGCCTGCTGGGGCCCGGCGGGGTGCTCGCCACCGCCGTGTGGGGGCCGCAGGCGGACGCGCCGGTGATGACGCTCGGCTTCACGGCGCTGAGCGCCCTGCTCGACCTGCCGCCCGTCCCGCCGGACGCGCCGGGCCCGTTCAGCATGGCCGACCCGGCCGCGCTGACCGCCGAGCTGCGGGCGGCGGGGTTCTCCGGGGTGTCGGTCGAGGAGATGCGGGTGCCGTTCGCGTTCGCGTCGGCGACCGAGTACGTGGCGTTCACCCGCGCGGTGACCCCGCGGCTCCTGCTCGACCGGATCCGCGACCGCTACGGCTCGCCGGACGCCCGCGAGGCGTGGCGGGTCGTCGAGGCCGCCACCGACCGGTTCCGCACGGGCAGCGGCGGCGTCTACATCCCGTCGAAGGTCCTGTGTGCGCGTGCCTCGAACCCTGGGGACGGCCTGTGAACCGGGGAGACGGCCGGTGAGCCCGGGAGACGAGCGGTGAGCCCGGGAGACGGCCGGTGAGCGCACCGCCGCCGGACGCGGTGACCGGCGTCGTCCTCGCCGGAGGACGCGGCACCCGGCTCGCGCCGCTGACCGACCGCACCAGCAAGCAGCTGCTGCCCGTCGGCGGGCGGCCGCTGGTCGCGCGGGTCCTCGGCCAGCTCGTCCGGGCGGGCATCGCGGACGTGCTGCTGCTCATCGACGACCGGCACGCCGGGGACTTCCTGCGTGTCCTGCGTGACGGCCGAGACCTGGGTCTGCGCAGCCTCGGCTACGTGTGGCAGCCGCCGTCCGGGGCCGGGATGGCGGCGGCGATCGCGCGGGCCGAGCCGCACCTGCGCACCGACCGGTTCATGGTCGCCTGCGGGGACGTGCTGATCGACGCGCCGCTCGGGCCGTCCGTCCGCGCGTTCGCCGCCCAGCCGGACGGTGCGCTGCTCGTGGCGACCCGCACCGCCGACACCGCCGGGTACACCCCGCTGCGCGTCGAGGACGGCCGCGTCACCGCGCTCGGCGACAAGGACCCGGACCGCCACGGCCCCGGCTGGACGGACCTCGGCTGCTACCTCTACGGCCGCGACGCCTTCGACCACGTCCGGTCACTGCGGCCGTCGGCGCGCGGTGAGGTCGAGATCTGGGACCTCAACCGCCGCTACGCCGACGCGGGAACCCTTCGCTACAAGGAAGTGAAGGGATGGTGGTGCGATGTCGGGACGAGCCGGGAGGTCTACCGCCGCGCGGACGAGCGGTACAAGTCGAACTCGAGGTTCTGACGAGCAACGCGCGCTCTTGTCTTTCACCAAGGAAGAACTATATCTTTTTAAAGTAGCCGTGCCGCCAGGGGCAGAGGAGATCCCGTGCACGTGTTCGCCGCGCCGCACCGGCGCCGAGTGTCAGTCCTGGCCGCGGCGGTCGCGTCGCTGCTGGCCGCCGCCCTCGTCCTCGTCGCGTGCGGTACCGGGAGACCGGGAACACGCGTCGTCCGATCCACGGTCAAGGGCTCCGACGGCAAGTCCTACTGGGTGGAGAACCACATCGTCCCCGACCGGGGCGGGCCGCGCCGCCACGAGTGGGTGCTCGCGTGGGCGGGCGCCGAGGGCCTGCCCACCAAGGGCTCCGCGGCGCCCGGGCACTCCCACGGCCCGTCCGCCTCCGCGAGCGGGGCCGTCCCGCCCGACTTCCTGGCCGTCATCGACGCCACCAAGGGCTCGCCGACCTACGGCAAGGTCATGAACACCGCCACCGTCGGCCCGCTCACCCAGGGCGAGCCCCACCACATGCAGTACATCTGGCACAAGGGCCAGCGCGTCTACGCCGGGCAGATGTTCGCCGACACCGACTACGTGTTCGACGTGAGCAGGCTGCCCGAGGTGAAACTGACCGGGATCGCGCTCAGCAAGGACACCCCCTGCGGCTCGGTGCCCGACGCGTTCTGGACCACCAAGGACGGCAACGCCTACGGCTCCTACCTCGGCGGCCCCGACGTCGCCGGGCCCTGCCGGTACAGCGACGGGCAGGTCCGGGTCGGGAACGGCTTCGGCGGGACGCCCGGCGAGGTCATCCGGCTCGACACCAAGGGCAGGGTGACCAGCGAGACGGCGGCGGCCACGGCGCGGAGCGAGCACCCGGAGCGGTGCCACAGCGTCCCGCAGCTCACCGTGGCATCCTGCGCGAACCCGCACGGCGTCCAGGTGCGCGAGGACCTGAACCGGCTCGTCCTCAGCGACTTCGCCGAGGCCCGCAACTACCTCGACCCCGACACCAAGCTCACCGACCCGACGCTGCTGCGCAACTCGGTGCGGATCTTCGACATCGCCAACCGCGACCGGCCGAAGCTGCTGTCGGTGTCCTACCTCCCCACGGGCCCCCGCAAGGACCAGCTGCCCGCGTTCGACGAGGACCGCATGGTCATGGAGAACGCCCTGACCAGCCAGCCGTCCCACCGGGGCCTGTTCGCCTCGACCATGGCGGGCGGCGTCATCTACTTCACCCCGGACGTGATGTCGGCGCACCCGGTTTGGCAGGAGGTCTTCGACAGCACCACCGCCTACAAGCGCCTCGGCCTGTACCCGCCGCTGTCCGGCTCCAACGCGGGCAGCAGCTGGCTGGCGATCACCCCCGACGACAAGTACATGTTCCAGACCGTCATGGGCTCCGACCCCCGCTGGCCGCTCGCCAAGAACAGCGGCATGCTGTTCGTGCTGGACATCCAGAAGCTCCTGAAGTCCGGCCCGCACCCCAAGTGCCGCATCGACACGCAGGCCGAGATCACCGAGGGCGGCGCCGAGCCGGACTGCCCCGCGCTGATCGGCGCCGAGCAGATCAAGGGCGGCATCGGCGGCCCGCAGGGCCGGGTCGGCATCGGCCCGCACTGGGGCTCGATGGACCACTTCCAGCTCGGGCGGGACGGCTACTACCACGAGAGCGACCAGGTCCACCGCGTCGTCACCGCCGACTACTTCATCTCCAAGGCGGGCATCGACGGCGACCACAAGATCTGCATGACCGACTTCGACCCGCGGACGGGACTCACCCTCGACCGCTCGTTCAAGGACGAGATCACCGGGCAGCCGTGCGTCGCGTTCGACCGCGAGACATGGCCGCACGGCACGGTCGGGCACGCCCGCCCGCACGGCGTGCTGTTCGTGGTCTCCGACTCCGACGTCCGGTGACCCGGCCGGCGCGATGACGGCGACCGGGGCCGCGGACCGCCTCGCCGAGCGGCTGCTCGACGAGGCGGTCCGTGCGCAGCAGCGCGCCGGCTGGTCCCTCGCGGCCCCCGGCTGGGCCGAGTACCGGCGCGCCCTCGCCCGGCCCGCCCGCCGGGTGGACGAGCGGATGTTCCGGCTCGTCCGGCTCGGCCCGGGGGACC
>NZ_RFFG01000147.1 GCF_003696215.1 Actinomadura harenae
CGGTGCCGAGCCCGGCGAACAGCGGCAGCGGGGTGCGCGGCACGCGGCGCAGCGCGGCGGCGAACTCGGCCGGGGTGGTGATCGCCTCGGCGTCCGGGCCGCTCGCGGGCGCGGGCAGGCCGAGGCTGCGGCAGACGATGTCGTCCACGGCGGACGGCACGCCGGCCTGGACCAGGCGCGGGGCGAGCAGGACGGGGGGCTCGTCCGGGACGGTGGCGTTCGCCGCGCCCCGGTCCGGGGTGGTCACGGTGAGGTCGTGCGGGCCTGAGACCCTCGTGGCGCCCGAACCGGCGGTCGGGGCGGGCGGGAGGGACGAGCGGGACGGTTCGCCCGGCCAGTACGCCGTGAGGCCCGCGTAGAGCATGGACGCGAGGCCGCGGGTGTCCACGGCGGCGGGCGAGTCGGAGTAGTGGTCGGCGAGGACGGCGTCCGTCGCGATGCCGAGGACCTTGACCGTGCCGCCGGTCGTCCAGACCAGGTCACGCGGGGACAGGCACAGGTGCGCGAGCCCGGCCGCGTGCGCGGCGGACATCGCCTCGGCGGCCTCGTAGAGCAGCGTGGTGGCGCGGCCCGGCTCGAGCGGGGCCTTGGCGAGCATCTGCTCCAGCGTCTCGCCGACGACCCACTCGCTGACCACGTAGGCGCGTTCGCCGGAGTCGTCGGCGTCGAAGACCTGGGTGAGGCGGGGGTCGGTCAGCCGGGACGCGGCGCGCGCCGCGGTGACGACCTCGTGGACGCGCGGGAAGCCGGGTTCGAACGTGCGGACGGCGACGGCGCGCGCGAGGATCTCGTCGATGGCCTTCCACAGGGACGAGCCACCCGAGTCCTTGATGCGTTCTTCCAGCCGGTAACGGCCCGCGAAGCGGGCGCCGGGCTCGATGACGGACGTGCTCACGGCAGTGTCCAGCGCAGGTGGTCAGATCCCATGTTCGTGGCGTGGCAGCTTACGCCTCCGACCCTCCTCTTTGCAGTCCCCAGGGTGTCGCCCCGCAAGCCGTAGTCCCCAACATGGTAGTGGCTAGCCCGCTCGCCGGTCGCCTTATCCGCGCGGGTGCCGTGGAGTTTGCCACGCCTTCTCGTGGGCCGCGGACGGCACCCGGGAAGCGGGCGGGCAACCGCGACCCCGGGGATGCTATCCGTGTCCGAGCACCCCTGGGGAGCCGTCAACAGGGCCCTGTTCGGGGGCTCGTACACGCGGGATGACGCTGTCACCAGGCGACTGATCTGCGGCTCGTGTGCGCGCGGTGCCTGGCGTCCGGTCACGTGATCTGTGTCTCGTAGGCGCGCGTTCTGCGTCACACACATGGCCCTGCGCACGCCCGCCTCTCCGCCGCGCGGTCTGCGCGCGGTCTGTGGGCCGGACTTGGCCCTGGCCGGGGCTGGACGCGCGTGTGGGGCCGGACAAGGCGTCCGGCCCCACACCTGTCGCTCTGAAGGCGTGTCAGCCGCGCCCGGGGATCCGGGACCCGACCATCGACAGCATCGACTGGATCTCGCCCACGCGCATCAGGCGGGCGAAGAGGAGGTACAGCGCGCCACCGCCGGCGCTGCCCACGATCAGGGCGAGCATGCCCGGCAGCAGGCCCCGGCCGAGCGCGGCGGCGATCACGGCGTGCACGGCGTAGGCGAACCCGATCAGCGGCCAGAGCGCGACCAGCAGCTTCAGGTGGGTGCCGATCACCCGGCGGCCGTCCAGCCCGCCGAGCTTGCGGCGCAGCACCACCCAGCAGACCAGGGTGCCGACGACGTTGGCGAGCGCG
Organism: Actinomadura harenae; assembly: GCF_003696215.1. Taxonomy (GTDB): domain Bacteria; phylum Actinomycetota; class Actinomycetes; order Streptosporangiales; family Streptosporangiaceae; genus Spirillospora; species Spirillospora harenae. Next base: position 1,761 of record NZ_RFFG01000147.1, read on the forward strand.
AACCCGGACGCGATCCCGATGATGATCCACTTGGGCGGCAGCAGGTAGTAGGCGCCGACCGCGCAGACGATGTTCGTGGCGACCGTGGCGAACGCGATGAACGCCGGGGTCCGGGTGTCGTTGTGGGCGTAGAACACCCGCAGCATCAGCTGGTAGGACGAGAACGGCACGAGCGCGATCGCGAACGCCTGCATGACGCGTCCGATGACCTCGGCGTCCGACACCGAGGTGGAGCCGTGCGCGAACAGCACCACGGCGATCTCCGGGCCGAGCACCGCCATCAGCGCCGCCGCCGGCAGGATGATCACCGAGGACAGCCGGAGGCCGGACGAGAAGTCGTCCCGGACCAGGTGGGACGCGCCCTCGGTGGCGTGCCGGGACATCCGCGGCAGCAGTGCGGTGATCACCGACACCGCGACGATCGCGTACGGCAGCTGGAAGATCATGTAGGCGGTGGAGTACGAGCCGTAGCCGTACACGTCGCCCGCGCCCGCGTTGTGCGCCTTGGTGCCCGCGCTGTTGCACAGGGCCGTGACCACCGTGAACGCGGCCTGCGTGAGCATCACGTAGAGGAGCGTCCAGCCGGCGAGCTTCCCGACGCCGCTGATCTCGCCCTTCTGGAAGTTCAGCTTCGGCCGCCACCGGAACCCGACCCGGCGCAGCGACGGCCACAGCGCGATGGTCTGCAGCACGATGCCGCCGGTGGTGCCCGCCGCGAGCAGGTAGAACTCGGTGTCGCTGATCGAGGACGCGCCGATGGACGCGCCGCCCGAGACCCACAGGAACGCCCCGCCGACGCCGATCATGACGACGTTGTTGAGCACCGGCGCCCACATCGGCGCGCCGAACGACCCGCGGGTGTTCAGGATCGCGCCCGCGAACGCGCCGATGCCGTAGAAGAAGATCTGCGGCAGGAAGAACAGCGCGAAAAGGATCGCGACCTTCCGGTCGTCCCCGTGGTAGGACGGCGCGGACAGGGTGATCAGCAGTGGCGCGGCGAGCATCGCCAGCGCCGACAGCCCGCCCAGCCCGATCACCGACAGCGTGAACACGCGCTGCTCGTACTGCTCGCCGTACGCCTTGTCACGTTCCTTGGCGCGGATCAGCAGCGGCACGATGACGCTGGTCAGGATGCCGCCGAGCAGCAGGTCGTAGATCTGGTTCGGGAAGGTGTTGGCGGTGTTGTAGATGCCGAGCAGCGCGCCGTTGCCGAGCGCGGCGACGATGGCGGCCGTCCGCAGGAAGCCGGTCACGCGGGACGCGACCGTGCCGAGCGCCATCATGGCGCCGGACTTCAGCAGGCTGGAGCCGCCTCCGCTCCCGCCGTCCTCGCCCGTCTCGGCGGGCGGAGCGGTCGGGGCCTCGGTCCCGGGCGGGATCGGGAGGTCGAGCGCGGTCTCAGCGGCCGCGCCCATCCCCATCGGCGGACGTCCCGGATCCGGGAACCGTCCCGTTCCCGGCATTGCCGGATCCTGAGGCCGGCCCGGGGTCGGGTTCGGCCCCTGGGCCGGTGGCATGCCCCGTCCCGGCCCCTGACCCTGCGCTTGTCCCGGACCCGGACCCGGACCCGTTCCCGGACCGTGTCCCGAACCAGCCTCCGGCCTCGGTCCATTCGCCGGAGGCCGGAGGCCCGGCGCCGGCATCTGCACCGTCGGCTGACGGCTCTGCCCCGGCCGGGGGCCGTCCGTCCCGTACGGTGGCGCGGGAGTCTGCCCCTGGTAGTGGTGTCGGCCCGGTGCCGTTTCCGGACGCGTGGCGTCGTGCGGCCGCCCCGGAGACGACGGTCCCGGTCCCGGGTGTCCCTGCCCCTGAGGCGGGTTCGGACGACCGGTATTCGGCTGACCCGTATTCGGTGGGGGCGGCGTCCTCTGCTGGTCCCAGGGGGTACTCGGCGAGGCCTGCGGGTATCCCGGCTGAGGCGTTCGCCCCTGTGGCCGGCCCTGTTCCTGCGGGTAGCCCTGTGGATAGCCCGGCTGGGGCGTCGGCGACCGCGGTCGCTGAGGCGCCTGCGGGTGTCCCTGGGCCCCCGGTGATCCCGGCGCCCGCGGGGGCTCCTGTTCCGGGTTCGGGTAGCCCGGAGTCTCCTGCGACCAGGGGTTCTGCTCCGGGGTAGTAGGGCCCCGGCGCTCCGGTCGCTGGTTCCGTTCCGGTCCGTCCGTCACCGGCTGCCTCCGCTTTCCGGCGGCGCCTCGCTCGCATGGCCCGCACTCCGACGCCCACGAAGAGTACGGCAAGTGCGCCGCCCGTGATGACGAGCGATGTCCGTCCGTACCCGGTGGTCCGGACGGTGATGACGTGCGGATCGCCGTAGTCGTCGCCGGTCGCGGACTGCAGCTGGACCAGCAGCCGGAAGCGCCCGTTGCCGTTGGCGGTGACCGGCAGGTTCCGGGTGACCTTGTCGCCCGGTTTGAGGTCGATCGGGGAGCGCCCCTCCAGCTTGCCGATCTGGAGCTTGGCGGTGTTCTCCGACGCGACGTTCACGATCACCCGGACGGTCTGGTCCGGCAGGTCGTTGGCCACCGTGATGTGGACCATGCCGGAGTTTCCGGCCAGCCCGGTCTGCCCGCTGATCACCCGGACCCGGCCGGTGTCGTCGGCCAGCTCGGAGCTGACGCGGCGGCGCGCGGCGTACGCGGCGGACGGCTTCCCGCGCCACGACACCGACTCCAGCCGCAGCACCGCCCGCTCGTACACGGGGCTGGGCGAGTTCACCACGATCGAGGCGAAGGAGTTGGCCTCCTGCTGGATCCGGTGGACCTGGTCGAGGTAGCCGGGGCCGAGCTCATAGCCCTGGTACTCGTCCGGGTAGCTCTTCTGCTGGCGCTGCTCCGGGTGCGTCCGGGCGACCTTGTCGAGGGTCTCGGCCTTCAGCCACGGCACGGACGTGGTGTCGGCGAGCAGCTGCCGGGCCAGGTCGGCGGGCGGGTTCCAGTGCCGTCCGGGCGCGACGACGAGGGTCCGGCCCGCGGTCTGCGGCCGCTCGGCCGTGATCATCGCGGTCTCGGCCAGGAACCGCTGCTCGGTCAGCGCCTTCCCGCCGGGGGCCTGGGTGTTCTGGTCGAGGATGTCCGAAAGCGTGTCGTCATAGGTGAGGACGGTGTGCGACCGGTTGTCGATCTCCGCCGTCGTCACCGCGTTCGGCGTGTATCCGCCCGTGGGCGGCGTGAACGCCTTGTCGCTGCTCATCAGGATCGGGCCGTTGCCCAGCCAGCGGCCCTTGACGAGTTGCTTGAGCGTGCTGGGCCCCGCGACGCCGGACGGCGGCCACGCCATCGGGGTGCTCGGCAGCGCGCCCAGCACGTTCGTGGCGACCTGCATGTTCCGATAGGCCAGCGAGATCTGGTTGTACTGCTCGTTGCGGACGAGCGCGACCACGTCGGGGTCGGCGTAGGGGAGCGAGAAGTACGAGTCGGTCCGCATCGCCTGCTTGAGCGTCTTCAGCCAGTTCTCGGCGTTGGCGCTCTTCGGCTTCTTGGCCGAGGCGTCCTCACGCAGGGCCTGGACCTCGTAGGAGCCGCTCGCCATCTGGGTCGCGTCGTCCAGCAGGGCGGGGTCGATCGCCCAGGTCACGGGGGTCTTGGTGGTCGCGGCGGCGTTGACCAGGCCGGACAGCCGGCCGTCCTTGCCCATCTGGGTGTTCAGGTCGTCGTCGGTGAACGCCTGCGCGGTCGTGCGGTGCTGCCGGTCGATCAGCGGCCAGACCCAGCCGACCTTGACCGGCTTCACCTCGCCCGCCTTGGGGGCGAACGTCACGAACGTGATGACCCCGGCGACGACCTCCTGCGCGGCGTTCACGACCTCGACGCCGACCGGGTACACGCCGAAGCCCCGCATCCCGATGTCGCCGGTCTTCGCGCTGAGGGCGAAGGCCTGAGCGCCGTTCGGGGCGGCGGCCTTCGCGAGCGGGACGGGCTTGCGCCCCACCCCGGCGAGCAGCGCGGACGGCTGTCCCGCCGCGTACCGCTCGATCTGGGACCGGGACGTCAGCGGGGTGCCGCTGTAGCGCATCCGGACGGTCAGCCCGGTGAGCTGGTGGCCGGTGTGGTTCTCGACCGTGCCGGTGATCTGGACCTTGGCGCGTTTGCCGGTTGCCTCGGCGGCCTTGGGGCTGACGCTCGCCAGCGCGAGCGTCACCTTCCCCTGCTGGGCCTGCCGCGTCGTGCCCGGTTCAGCCGCCATGCCCGGTTCAGCCGCCGCGTCCGGCAGCGCCGGCTCGGCGGCCAGCGCGCTCGTCATGATCTTCGCGTCGGTCGCGGTCGTCCCGCCGGACGGCAGGGCGAACGCCCCCGGCGCGGCGCTCCCGAGAATGCAGGGCACCAGTGCGGCCAGGGCCGCCACGCGTCCCACCGCTCTCACGTCGCGCCCACCCGGGCGCCGCCTCCGAGCGGCCGGTCGTCCAGTCTCCGCACCACGCGCTCGATGGTATCCGCGCCCAAGCTCCCGTCCGACCGTCTGAGCCCCTCGCCCGCGAGACTCGTCCACAAGATCGACGTCATCGCGCCCCCCGGTTCACCGGACCCCATCCCCCGTCCCACCCTCCGCAACCCGGGAGGGGCGGGCCGGGATCGACCAAGCGCGCGTACCCGCGTGGTGCGCGCGCTTGATCAAGGGGTGTTCAGACCCGGGGATCGGCCTCGGCGCGGGGCGGTGGGGGCGCGGGGCGGCCCAGGACGGCGTCCACGCGCTTGGTGAGCTGGCGGTGCGTGGGCGATTCGATGATCAGGGCCGGGGGCGCGGGCGGCGGGAACAGGCGGCAGGGCTTGGCGGAGGTGAGGGCGCGGAGGTCGGCGAGACGGATGCCGAGGGCGGTGGAGGGCTCGCCGGTCGGGGTGTAGACGACGTCGTCGGGGGAGCGCTCCTCGAGGATGCGCCGGTCGATCAGCAGGGGCATGGCCGGGGGCAGGAGGAGCGGGGAGACCAGTCCGGCGGCGTACTCGGTGACGGCGTTGACGGAGTCGGCGCGGGCGGGACGGGCCTGGCGGGCGCCGACCTCGCGGCGGACGGCGTCCGGGTGCGGCTGGCGTCCCGCGCACACCACGGCCCCGGCGAGGAAGCGGTCCCCCCGGAACTCCCCCCGGTACAGGGCCTCACAGGTGTAGACGCGGGTCACCAGGCACCGCTCCGCCGGGAGCCCGAGCGCCTCGGGGAGCTCGTCGGCGGTCGCGATCCCGTAGGGCAGCAGCACGATCTCGTGCCGTGTCTCCCCTCCGAGCAACGCGCGGTGGATGGTGAGGGCGTCCTTCATCTCCGGCTCCGTCCCGCGGGGCCCACACCCCGCATCCCGGTGGGTGATCCGTTTCCCCGTGAGCCACTCTGTGAGGGGCCTCCCCACATACCCGTCGTCCGGGTCCCGATGTGCGGCGTCGCACTCCGGACGTCCAGCGAGAACCGTTCCACCGCGGCTCTCCGGCGTCGCCCGGCCGCCTCGCGCGCGCCCGCGGGATCCACTCCCTCGGCGCGTCCCTGCTCCGGCCGGGTCCGCCCGCACCGGATCCGCCACGGTCGGCGCGGCACCCGCGGTGGACCGCGCGCCCGGGGTTCCCCGCTACCGTTGTCACACGGAGGTTCACCGTCGGCCGCGCGGGCGCTCGCGGGGTGATCAGAACGTAACCCGCCTATCGCGCCATGTATAGAGGCGACGAGGGGTTCGCGACGGTGAATAGTGCTTTGTCAGCAGTCGACCAAGGACATACGCTCGATGGCCGTGCCTGATCCCAACGCGATCCCGAACGCCCCCGACGCCGGCCGGGCCGCGATCACCGAGCTGCTGTCCCGCGTCGCCCCCGTCGCCGAGGACCTGGCCGGGCGCTTCGCCGCCGCCGGGCACGAGCTCGCGCTCGTCGGCGGACCGGTCCGCGACGCCCTGCTGCGCCGTCCCACCAAGGACGTCGACCTCACCACCGACGCCCCGCCCCAGCGCGTCCTGGAGCTGATCGACGGCTGGGCGGACGCGGTCTGGACGATCGGCATCGATTTCGGCACGGTCGGCCTCCGCAAGGACGGCCACGAGCTGGAGATCACCACCTACCGGTCCGAGAGCTACGACCCGAAGTCCCGCAAGCCCGAGGTGTCCTACGGGACGTCCCTGGTGGAGGACCTGCGGCGCCGCGACTTCGCAGTGAACGCGATGGCGGTGAAGCTGCCCGGGTACGAGTTCGTCGACCCGTTCGGCGGCCTCGCCGACCTCGGTCTCGGCCTGATCCGCACCCCCGGACGGCCCGAGGACTCCTTCAGCGACGACCCGCTGCGGATGATGCGCGCCGCCCGGTTCGCCTCCCAGCTGGGGTTCACGGTCGCGCCGGACGTGGTCGCCGCGATGACCGAGATGGCGTCCCGGATCGAGATCGTGTCGGCCGAGCGCGTCCGGGACGAGTTGTCGAAGCTGCTGTGCGGCGCGCACCCGCGCGAGGGCCTGGCGCTGCTGGTCGACACGGGCCTCGCCGCGCACGTCCTGCCGGAGCTGCCGAAACTGCGGCTGGAGATCGACGAGCACCACCGGCACAAGGACGTCTACGAGCACTCGCTGATCGTCCTGGAGCAGGCCATCGCGCAGGAGGAGGACGGCCCGGACCTCGTGCTCCGCCTGGCCGCCCTGCTGCACGACATCGGCAAGCCGAAGACCCGCCGGTTCGAGACGGGCGGGCGCGTCTCGTTCCACCACCACGAGGTGGTCGGCGCGAAGATGGCGCGCAAGCGGCTGACCGAGCTGCGCTACCCGAAGGACGTCATCGGCGAGGTGTCCCGGCTGGTCGAGCTGCACCTGCGGTTCCACGGCTACGGGACGGGCGAGTGGACCGACTCGGCCGTCCGCCGGTACGTGCGGGACGGCGGGTCGCTCCTGCCCCGGCTGCACAAGCTGACCCGCGCCGACTGCACGACCCGCAACAAGCGGAAGGCCGAGCGGCTCCGCCGCACCTACGACGAGCTCGAGGTGCGGATCTCGCGGCTCGCCGAGGAGGAGGAGCTCGCCTCGATCCGTCCCGAGCTGGACGGCAACGAGATCCAGGAGATCCTCGGCATCCGTCCGGGGCCGGTCGTCGGCAAGGCGTACAAGTTCCTGCTGGAGCTGCGCCTCGACCAGGGGCCGGTCGGGAAGGACGCGGCCACCGAGGCGCTGCGCGCGTGGGCCGCCGAGCAGGGCGTCGTCCCCGCCGAGGCGACGCAGGCCGCTGAGGCTGCTGAGGCCGCTGAGTCCGTGGAGGACGAGGGATGATCGACCTTCAGCTCGGGCGGATGAGCCCGCAGGCGGCCGACGACCTGGTCGCCTTCGACCGCGAGCACCTGTGGCACCCGTACGCGCCGATGCCCGCCGCGACCCCGGCGGTCCCGGTGGTGTCGGCGGCGGGGACGCGGCTGACCCTCGCCGACGGCACCGAGCTGATCGACGGGATGTCGTCCTGGTGGGCGGCGATCCACGGCTACCGGCACCCGAAGCTGGACGCCGCGGTCACCGCGCAGCTGGGGAAGATGGCGCACGTGATGTTCGGCGGGCTGACGCATCCGCCGGCCGTCCGGCTCGCGCGCAAGCTGGTCGATCTCACTCCCGGGCCGCTGACGAAGGTGTTCCTCGCCGACTCCGGCTCGGTCGCGGTCGAGGTCGCGATCAAGATGGCGCTGCAGTACTGGCGGTCGCAGGGACGGCCCGAACGGCACCGGCTGCTGACCGTCCGGGGCGGCTACCACGGCGACACGTTCGGCGACATGGCCGTCTGCGACCCGGTCAACGGCATGCACCACCTGTTCGGCGACGTCCTGGCACGGCACGTGTTCGCGGACGCCCCGCCTCTCGGTTACGACACCGAGCCCGACCCCGCCTACCTGGACGGCCTGCGCGCCCTCGCACGCGAGCACGCGGACGAGATCGCCGGGGTGATCGTCGAGCCGATCGTCCAGGGCGCGGGCGGGATGCGCTTCTACGCGCCCGAGTACCTCCAGGCGTTCCGCGAGGTCGCCGACGAGCTGGGCGTCCCGCTGATCCTGGACGAGATCGCCACCGGCTTCGGCCGCACCGGCGAGATGTGGGGCTGCGACCACGCCGAGGTCGTCCCGGACATCATGTGCGTCGGCAAGGCGCTGACCGGCGGATACATGACGATGGCCGCGACGCTGTGCACCGACGAGGTGGCCCAGGCGATCAGCGGGGGCGAGGCCGGGGCGCTGATGCACGGCCCGACCTACATGGCGAACCCGCTGGCCGCGTCCGTCGCGTCCGCGTCGATCGACCTGCTGCTGTCCCGCGACTGGCGTTCCGAGATCGACACGATCGAGGCCGTCCTCACGGCGGGCCTGGAGCCCGCGCGCGAGCTGCCGGGCGTGGCCGACGTGCGCGTCCTGGGCGGCATCGCCGTGATCGAGGTGGACGAGCCGGTGGACGTGCCGACCGTCCAGGACACCGCGATGGCGCACGGCGTCTGGCTGCGTCCGTTCGGGAAGCTGATCTACGCCATGCCGCCGTACGTCTGCACCGAGGACGACCTGGAGCACATCGCCGACGCGATGTACGCGGCGGCGGCCGAGCCACGGCCCTGACTACAGTGATCAGGTGAGAGCAGGGGAGCTACGGCGGATTCTGGGCGGGCGGCACTTCCGCCGCCTCTACGCCGTGCGTCTCGTCTCGCAGCTCACCGACGGCGTCTTCCAGGTCGCGCTGGCCGGATACGTGTTCTTCTCGCCCGAACGGCAGGCGTCGGCGGGCCAGGCGGCCGCCGCGTTCGCGATCACCCTGCTGCCCTACTCGGCGCTCGGTCCGTTCGCGGGCGTGTTCCTCGACCGGTGGCGGCGCCGGCAGATCCTCGTGTGGGCGCCCGTGCTGCGCGCGGCGGTCGTGCTGCTCGTCGCGGCCACGATCGCCGTCGACGAGGACGGCCTGCCCTTCTTCATCGGCGGCCTGGTCGTCCTCGGCGTGAACCGGTTCTTCCTGTCCGCGCTGTCGGCGGCGCTCCCGCACGTGGTGCGGAGGGAGCAGCTCGTCACGGCCAACGCGTTCGCCGTGACGTCCGGGACGATCATCGCGTTCGTGGGCGCCGGCCTCGGCTACCTGCTGCGCGTCGTGTTCGGCGCGGGTCCGCGGGGCACCGCGCTGATCCTCGCGGCGGCGGCCATGATGTTCCTGCTCGCCGGGGCGCTCGCGCTGCTGCTTCCGCGCGACCTGCTCGGGCCGCACGACGGTGAGCCGTCCGGCGACGGGACGGCCCGGGAGGTGCTGGACGGCCTCGTGGACGGCGCCCGGCACATCGCGCGGCTCCGTCCGGCGGCGCTGGCACTCGGCGCGATCTCGTTCCACCGGTTCCTGTACGGCGTCGTGCTGATGCAGACGCTGCTGTTGTGCCGGGGCCACTTCACCCACGACGCCGAGGACGGCCTGCGCGTCGCGGCGGTCATGCTGGGCGTGTCGGGCATCGGGTACTTCGCGGCCGCCCTGGTCACCCCGGCGGTCGTCCGGCGGATCAGCAAGCAGGCGTGGATCACGGCGCTGCTGGTGGGCGGCGGGGTGTGCGTGCTCGTGCTCGGCCTGCCGTTCGCGCAGGCAGCGTGGGCGGCGGCGTCCCTGGCGTTGGGAGTCACGTCGCAGGGCGTGAAGCTGTGCGTGGACACGATCCTCCAGGAGACCGTCGAGGACGCCTACCGGGGACGGGTCTTCGCCGTCTACGACATGCTCTTCAACGCCACGTTCGCCGCGTCGGCGGCGCTCGCGGCGAGCTGGCTGCCGACGAGCGGCGTGTCGGCCGTGACGGTCGTCGCGGTCGCGGTCGCGTACGTGCTGGGCGCGATCGGCTACCGTGCCGCGTCCAACCGGGTGACCGTCATCGCAGACGTTCCTCGAACCGTTGCCTGAGCGGCCCGAAGTCGTCCTCGGGGAACAGGGCGGGCAGTGCGTCGAGCATCCGTTCCAGGTGTGCGCGCACCCGGTCGAACTCCTCGGACGCCAGCGGCGCGGCGGTGAAGAGGAACTGCCAGTGGAAGGCGCCCCGGGTGAGCATCAGGGCGTCCATGTACTCGCGGTAGCCGATGTCCAGCCTCCAGTCGGCGTACTGGATCGTGGACCACCACAGCTCGGGTTCGCCGCGTCCGGGGGCCGGCCTGATCCCGGCGAAGCCGCCCGTCCCGGTGACCGGATGCTCGTCGATGATGCGCAGCTCGGAGGACGAGAAGCGCGCCTGGTCCGTCCAGGAGTCGATCCACGACTCGTACCCCTGTGGCTGCGCCGCCGCGAGGTGCGTCAGGAAGAACTCGCCGTGGACGCCCGACTTCTCGACTCCCCACTGGCGTCCCAGCTCGCGGAACCGGTGGAAGCGGTCGGCCAGGCCCGCGGGGGCGGGGGCGCCGGTGGTGCCGGCGAGGGCCGTCCAGGCGGAATCGGCGTCGGTGACCGTCGCGTCGATGCCGCCGTTGATCCGGTACGAGACCTCGATCGCCGGGTGGGCGTCGAGCGCGGCGCACAACGCGTCCCAACGGGTCTCGTACGCGTTCGGCTCGGCGGGCATGGCACCTCCGCTGGGATGATCAACCGGAGCGGAGGACGATACCCCACCTCCAGGGGCGAAACCCCCTATTCCGTCAGGGGTTCCAGCGGAACGGACCCGGGACGGGCCGGTGCGGAGTCGGGCGCGAAGAGGGCCGCGGCGGTGCCGCCGAGAACGCGGTCGCGCAGCTCACCGGGCGGCGTCACGCGCTCGACCGCGGTCCGGGTGACCACTGGGTCACCGTAGGGCGCGTCCGAGCCGAACAGCGTGCGCTCGGGGACCTCGGCGATCGCCATCCGCACGGCGATGATCGTCGGCGCGGTGGACAGCTCGAGGTACATGTTCGGGGCGTCCCGGACGAGCTCGACGGTGTCCATCCAGTTCAGCCCGCCGAGCTGGCTCACCACCAGCGGGACCTTCGGGTGTCCGGCCGCGAGGACGGCGAGCGTCCGCAGGTCGTCGGCCGTCGTGGGCGCGAAGCCGTGCACGACGACGGGCAGGCCGCCGTGATCGGCGGCGGCGCGCAGGACGGGCTCGACGAGGTCGGCGCGTCCGGGCGGCGGGGTCAGCTCGCCGATGCCCCGGAGGCCGCGTCCGACGATCTCCCGCTCGACCCAGGCCGCGACCTCGGCGGACGAGAGGGTGAGCGGCACCGATCCGAAACCGAGGAAACGGTCGGGGTGGGCGGCGAGGGCCGCGTCCAGTTCGGCCCAGGCGGTCCTGTAGGCCGTCGCCTGGTCGACACGTCCGTTGAGGGCGTCGTCGAGCAGCGCGAACTCGCGGCGCAACGACCCCAGGTCGGACGCCCGTTCCGGATGCGGACGCGTCGGAAACAGTACGGCGCGGTCGATTCCGGCCGCGTCCAGTAGCGCGATGTGCTCGTCCACAGGGCTGTGGACATGGCTGTGCGCGTCGATGATCAACGTTCCTCCGGGCGATGTCGTCGTGGACTGCGAACTACGGACCACGGACCACGAACTACGGATCGCGGGCGCCGGAATGCGTCCGCGCGGCTCACTGTTGCGCCTTCACATGGTGGGAAGGTCAAGCCCGCGAACCGGCCGGGAAGAGGGACGTCGTTGCTGATCGGGGAACTCGCCAAGCGCACCGGCGTCAGTGGACGGCTGCTCCGCTACTACGAGGAGCAGGGCCTCATCGCCTCGCGGCGGCTGCCGAACGGCTATCGCGACTATGAGGACGGCGTCGCGGAGACCGTCCTCCAGGTGCGCGCGCTGCTCGCCGCCGGACTGCCCGTGCGGCTGATCGAGCAGGTGCTGCCGTGCGCCGAGGGCGACGGAGACAGCGGACTTCGTCCCTGCCCCGGCGTGCTCGACAAGCTGCGCACCCAACTCGATGTGCTCGATCGGCGCGCCGCCGAGATCGCGCGCGCACGAGAGATCCTCGGACGCACGATCAGCCTCACCGAAGCTCACTGAGCCAGGTAGACACGGGTGTAGTCATAACCGGCGGACGTCGGGAGGAACAACGCGTTCCGAACCCGGGACGACGCGAAGATCGTGTGCGAGCGGTCGAGCAGCGGCAGGATCGCGGCGTCCTCGGTCGCGGTCCGGTCGGCCCGCCGCCACGCCTCGGCGGCCCTCGCCTCGGACGGGGCCGTGAGCGCCTGGTCGATCAGCGCGTCCACCCGCGGGTCGTCGTAGCCGCCGTAGTTGGTCGAGCCCGGCCCGAGCGCGCGCCCGGACAGCAGCGGCAGGAGCACCGCGCGGCCGTTCGAGCCGTACCAGTCGGGCGTCCAGCCGGGGGCGGCGACGTCCCAGGCGCCCGCGGCGCCGCGCGCGGGGTCGGAGATCGTCCGGCCGTAGAAGTCCTCGCCGGTGTCCGGCGACAGGACGGTCCGGACGCCGCAGGCCGCGAGGTTCTCCCGCAGCGACTCGGCGATCAGCCGGTGCACGCTGTTCACGCGGTACGGGAACCGGAGTGTCAGACCCCCCGGATAGCCTGCCGAGGCCAGCAGACGGCGGCAGGTGGCGGGGTCGCCGGAGTCTCCGGGCGTCGGGAACGGGTCGGCGGGCGCGTACCCGGTGGTGCCCGGCGGGATGGCCGTGTGCAGCGGGCGGGCCACGGCCGGCCCGCCGACGATCTTGACCAGGGCGGAACGGTCGACCGCGTAGGCGAGGGCGCGGCGCACGTTCCGGTCGGCCAGGGCGTGCCGGTTGTTCGGGCTGCGCAGGTTGAAGACCACATAGGGGCTGGTCGACGGGGCCTCCCGGACGGCGAACCGGGGGTCGTGGCCCGACCGCAGCCGGGGCAGCGCCGACGTCGGCACCGGCTGGTCCCAGGCGAGGTCGGCCGTGCCGGTCTCCAGCTGCTGCTGGACGGCCTCGGCCGAGTCCTGCCCCAGCGTGATCCGGACGCGGTCCACGTGCCGTTCGCGCAGCGGGTCGCTTCCGGCGCGCCAGGCCGGATTGCGGGTGAGGAGATAGGACGTGTCCGGACGGTACTCGGAGATCCGGTACGGGCCGTCCGAGACGGTGTGCTGCCTGAAGAGCGGGCCGTCCGGCAGGTAGCGGTCGTACTCGCGCGGCGCGGCCGCCGTGTACTCGAGCGTGAGGAGGGAGAGGAAGTCGGAGGCCGGCCTGGTCAGGCGGAACACCAGCGTCCGGTCGCCCGCGGCGCGCACGCCCTCGATGTCGTGGCCGTTCTGGTACGCGGCGAGGGTGGCGGCGGCCCGCGCGTCCGCGGCGGACGAACCGGACGTGGCCGCGCCGATGCCGCCCGCCCCGAGGCGCGCGTACCCCCGGCAGTAGTCGTCCATGCCGCGCAGCGTCGAGGTGAAGTAGCCCGTCCCGGCGGACGGCGCGGCCGGGTTGCACAGCCGCTTGAAGGCGCGCACGAAGTCCGCGGCGGTGACCGGGCGCGGCGGCGCGGTGTCCCACAGGACGTCGCCGCGCAGCCGGACGGTGTAGGTCAGGCCGTCCGCGCCGACGTCGCCGTTCGCGCGGGTCGGGAGCCGCTCCGCGACGTCCGGGCGCACCGGGATGGTCTCGGCGAACACGTTGGACGCCACCGTCCCGAACAGCGTGCGCGCGAACGTCCGGTCGAGCCCCCGCGCGCCCACGCTCTCCGCCGACGCCGGGTCCAGGTGCTCCACGTCCGACGACCCGACGACGCGGAGCGTCCCGCCGTCCCGGGGCCGCCCGGTGTGCATGGGGTCGACCGGCCCGAGCCCGCCGCCGCATCCCGCCGCGACGCCCGACACCACGCCGGCCGCCACCACCACCGTGATCATGCGCCCCGGCGTCCGGTCGCGAGGGCGCGGTGCGGGGGGACGGCGGACGGTGCGCCACGCCGATGCTGCCATCGGGGCCTCCGGGGAGATGTCACGCGGGGTGCCAGAGTAGAACCAGAACGTGACAACGGGCGCTGTATCCCGATTTTCCCTATGAAACAAAGTGACCCCTGACGGGACGAACCCGTCAGGGGTCACTCAGGCGGCCGGTCGGCCGCGGGTGCTCTGTGCCGTCCGATTCACAGCCGTCCGGCTCACACCGGGCGGCTCACACCAGAACCTCGAGAGGTCCGGGTCAGCGGTCGAGCTCACCGTTGATGAAGGCCTCGACGGCGTCGCGGGCGTCGTCGTCGGAGTACTGCTCCGGCGGGGACTTCATGAAGTAGGAGCTGGCCGACAGGATGGGGCCGCCGATGCCGCGGTCCTTGGCGATCTTGGCGGCGCGGAC
>NZ_RFFG01000148.1 GCF_003696215.1 Actinomadura harenae
CGCGCCTCGCCGGCGACGGCGAGATCGGCGACGAGCCCGTCCTCGCGCCGTCCGACCTGCCGTCCCGGATCACCCCCTCCGGCGCGGCCGGGACGGCCCCCGCCGACCCGGCCGCCGAACTCGCCTCCTGCGTCGGCATCGAGCCGGTCAAGCGCGAGGTGGAGGCGCTGGTCGCCGAGGCGCGCGCGGAGCGGCTGCGGCGCGAGGCGGGGATGCCGGTCGCGTCCCGTCCCCGGCACCTGGTGTTCACGGGCGACCCCGGCACCGGCAAGAGCCGCGTCGCGCGCGTCCTCGGCCGGATGTACGCCGACCTGGGGACGCTGTCCACGGGCGCGCTGGTCGAGACCGACCGCGCCGACCTGGTCGGGGAGTTCCCCGGCGAGACCGCCGCGAAGGTCCGCGCCGCCGTCGAGCGCGCCCTCGGCGGCGTCCTGCTGGTGCGGGACGTGCACGTGTTCGCGACCGCCGAGGGCGCGCGCGGGCGCGAGGCCGTGGACGTGCTGCTCTCCGCCGTCCAGGCCCACCCGGACGACCTGCTCGTCGTCCTCACCGGCCCCGAGGCCGAGCTGAACGGGCTGCTGCGCTCGCACTCCGAGCTCGCCGCGACGTTCCCGCGCGTCGTCCGCTTCCCCGACCTCGCCGACGACGAGCTCGTCGAGGTGTTCGCGCGGCGGGCCGCCGAGACCGGGTTCGCGCTGGCCGACGGCGTCCTCGCCAAGATCGGGCGGCTCGTCCGGGCGGCGCCGCGCGACCGCGGCTTCGGCAACGCCCGGGTCATGATCGACCTGCTCGACCGGGCGGTGGCGCTCCAGGGCCGCCGCGTCCTGGCGGACGGCGTCGTCGACGAGACCGAGTCGCTCGACGAGATCCTCCTCGCCGACGTCCCGGACGCGCTCGGCCCCGCCCGTGACGCGCGGCCCGGCGACCCGGTCGCCGCGATCGAGGCGCTGGTCGGCCTGGAGCCGGTGAAGGCCGAGGTCAGGGCCCTGGACGCGGAGGCCCGCGCCGAGCCGATGCGGCGCGACGCCGGGGTGACGCAGAACGCGCCCGCGCGCCACATGGTCTTCACCGGCAACCCCGGCACCGCGAAGACGACGGTCGCGCGCCTGATCGCGGCCGTGTACGCGCGGCTCGGGCTGCTGTCGTCCGGGCACCTGGTCGAGGTCACCCGCGCCGACCTGGTCGCCGAGTACGTGGGGCAGACCGCGCCGCGCGTGCGGGCGGCCGTCGAGCGGGCCCTCGGCGGCGTCCTGTTCGTGGACGAGGCGTACACGCTCGCCGCCGGGGGCGGGGGAGACCGGCTCGACTTCGGCCCCGAGGCGGTCGCGGAGCTGCTGCGGCTCATGGAGGAGCACCGCGCCGACCTGGTCGTGATCGTCGCCGGGTACGCCGAGCCGATGGAGCGGTTCCTGTCGTCCAACCCGGGGCTGCGCGACCGGTTCCCGCGCGTGCTGAGCTTCCCGGACTACTCCGAGGACGAGCTGGTCGCGATCTTCGAGTCGATGGCCGGGGCCGCCGGGTTCCGGCTCGCGGACGGGCTGCTCGGCGCCGTCCGGCGGCGGATCGCGGCCCAGCCCCGGGGCCCGGAGTTCGGCAACGCGAGGTTCGTCCGAAACCTGCTGGACGCCGCGATCGCCCGCCAGGCTCAGCGGATCACCGGCGACCCCTCCGGAGGGGTCGAACCGCCCGCGTCCGCCGAGGTCACGCTGCTGAGGCCGGAGGACCTGCCGTCCGTTCCGCCCGCTCGCGCGAGCGCTGAGGAACGGCACGGACACTACCTGTAGTCCCAAGAATGGGTAATGTGACTCGACCGAAAGGCCGGGAAGGCGTCCCTCCGGGGTCGTCCGACCGAACGAGTGGGGTGCGCCGGAGGTATCACCGATGCTCCGGGCATGTCACTGGTTGAGATGACCTGGCGGCCCCGGCGAATCATGCGCCAGTGGGACGCGCGTCACAGCGCGGGTTGTCTAACGTCTACACCCATGACCGAGGGACGGCCCCGCAGCGGGCCGCGAGACAGGAGGAGCGACGTGCATCAGGGAGCACCGGCCGGGGGCCACGACCCCTACGCACGGGATCCGTACGCACCCGGTCCCCCCGACGGCCACCACGACCACGCGCCCCGCCGCCGGCGGCGGCGCCGCTGGCCGAAGGTGCTGGGCGCGCTCCTCGCCGCCCTGGTGCTGCTGATCGTCGGCGGCTACTTCTACCTGGACTCGCGGCTGAAGCACGAGGACGTCCTCGCCGACTACCCCGGGCGCCCCGCCGACACCCCCGGCACCAACTGGCTGATCGTCGGCTCCGACAGCCGCGAGGGCCTGAGCCGCTCGGACGAGAAGAACCTCTCCACCGGGCACGCCGCGGGCCGCCGCACCGACTCGATGATGCTGCTGCACTACGGCTCCGGCGGGACGTCCCTGGTCAGCCTGCCGCGCGACTCGTACCTGCCGATCCCCGGGCACGGCTCGAACAAGCTGAACGCCGCGTTCGCCTTCGGCGGGCCGAAGCTGCTCGTCCAGACCGTCGAGCAGGCGACCGGCGTCCACATCGACCACTACGCCGAGATCGGCTTCGGCGGGTTCGTCGGCGTCGTGGACGCCATCGGCGGCGTGAACATCTGCGTCAAGGACGCGATCAAGGACCCCAAGGCGGGCCTCGACCTGCAGCCCGGCTGCCAGAACCTGGACGGCAAGCGCGCCCTCGGCTACGTCCGCACCCGCAAGTTCGCCCGCGCCGACCTCGAGCGCGTCGAGCACCAGCGGCAGTTCTTCGGCGCGCTGATGAAGAAGGCGACCAGCCCCGGCGTCATGCTCAACCCGTTCGCGAGCGTCCCGCTCGCGATGAACGCCACGAGCAACTTCCGCGTCGACAACGGCGACCACCTGTACGACCTCGTCCGGATGATGTGGGCCATGCGCGGCGTGACCGGCGGCAAGGGCACCACGACGACCGTCCCGATCGGCGGCACCGGCAGCAGCCCCGCCGCGGGCTCGTACATCACCTGGAACAGGACCCTCGCCGGCCAGCTGTTCGGCGCCCTCAAGCAGGACCAGCCCATCCCCGCGGGCGCCATCACCAAGTAGCCGTTCCGCGCGTCCCGTCCCGAGACCGCTCCCGGGACGGGACGCGCCGCTCTCCCCGCCCCGGGAGCGGGCGAGCGGGGTGTGCGGGAGCGGCGCGGGACGTGCGGATAGAGTCGGCGCATGTCCGATGAGAAGGCCGCCGCCGACCTGGACTCGCTCTCCACGGTCGAGCTGCACGACCGGGCCGTGAAGTACGCCCGGGACCACCACGACCTCCGTTTCCTCTGGGAGCTGCTGCGGTCGATCCCGGCCGCCGCCGCGTCCCTGGGCGACGAGGGACGCGCCGAGTACGACATGCTCCACAGCCTGTCGCTGCTCCAGGAGGCCATGCACTCCGGCGAGGGCGACCTCGGCCAGGCGCTGCGCCCGATCTACCTCGACTACTTGACGAAACACGCCGACGGCTCCTGACCTTCGGTCCTCCCTTCCCCCTGCGCGGGGCCCGTGTACGGGCGTTCCCGTCACGCGCCATACGGCCTGACGTGAGCTTTACGTTGCGTTGATCCACCCTCGTCCGGCATGGGGCATTACCCTGAGTAGTAGCGTCGTTGCAGAGGGTGGGGGCCGTGAACAAGAAGCATCTCAAGCTGGCCGCGATCGCGTTCGTGGTCTGGTACGTCGTCAGCAGGCCGGAGGGCGCGGCCAACCTGGTGAACAGTGCTCTCGGCGGTCTCGGCACCGCCGCGGAGTCGTTCTCCCAATTCGTCAGCGCCATTCCGTAATCGCCTCGTTCCGCCGTCAGTCCGGCGGCGTCCCCCGTGGGGACGGCCGCGCGGCCCCGTGCCCTTGAGGGTGCGGGGCTCTTTTCGTGCTCAGGCGGGATTCGCGTGCTTCGGAGGTGTTCTGGGGAGACCTGTGGGTTTCTTGATGGAGGTGGGGGCGGCGACACGGCCGGGACCCCGTCTCCTCCCGCCCCGTTCCACATCCGGTTTCGTCGCCGAGCCGCAGGTGAGACGCTGTTTCGCCGGTGGGGTAAGGGATCTCGCGCACCTGTGGGCAGGCGCGGACGGCCTCGTCACAGTAAAATCCCGCTAAGCGGCCAGCCGCAGACGGACACAATGGGATCGGGTCAGTGTGTCGCTGCGCTACTCCAGGGACGGCGTAAGTGTTGAAGAAGAACTTCCGCTACGTGGCCATCGCGTTTGTCATCTTCTACCTCCTCAGCTCACCGACCGCTGCTGCTCATGTGGTCAACAACGCGTTCACCGAGCTCGGACGGGCCGGCAGCCAACTGTCCTCGTTCGTGAACGCGCTCGGGACCTGACGCCGGGCCCGTCCCGTCGTGGCGCGCGGCCGGGACGGGCACGACGTTCGCCCACGCCGAGTCCATCCACGTTGGGTTCCCCTCGTGGATGCTTTCCCGCGTGTGGGTGGTCTCCCCTCCGCGGACGCCCGGCGCGCACCGGTGCGGACGTGCGGCGGGAGTCCGTCCTAGGATCACCTCATGACTGTCTTCGACGTGGAAATCGATGGTCTGCGGGGCGGATCCGCGGACCTCGGGCAGTATCGGGGCAAGGCCGTCCTTGTCGTCAACGTCGCCTCCAAGTGCGGCCTCACCCCTCAGTACTCGGGCCTGGAACGGCTCCAGGAGCGGTACGCCGAGCGTGGTTTCACCGTTCTCGGCGTCCCGTGCAACCAGTTCATGGGGCAGGAGCCGGGCACCGCGGAGGAGATCGAGCAGTTCTGCTCCACCACCTACGGGGTCACCTTCCCGATGACCGAGAAGATCGAGGTCAACGGTGAGAACCGGCACCCCCTCTACGGGCGGCTGGTCGACACCCCCGACGCCGAGGGCCACACCGGCGACATCCGCTGGAACTTCGAGAAGTTCCTGATCGGACCGGACGGCGCGGTCGCCGCCCGCTTCTCCCCGCAGACCGAGCCCGAGGCCGGCGAGGTCGTCTCCGCCATCGAGAAGGCCCTTCCCGGCGCCTGACCCGTTCCGTTCCGCGACCGATCCCATGTTCGGTTCAACGTCCGTCGCCCGTGGTGCGTGTCACCTTGCCGGTATTCGACGCCACGTCTAGCTTGAGGTGTCGTCGGGGACACGGCGTGGAGGTGCACCATGGGCGGCTGGACCGCGGCGGACATCCCGGGCCTGCGCGGCCGGCGCGCGATCGTGACCGGCGCCAACAGCGGGCTCGGCTACCACACGGCGCTGCAGCTCGCGCGGCACGGCGCGGCCGTCACGCTCGCCTGCCGCAGCGCCGAGCGCGGCCAGGCGGCCTTCGACCTGATCCGCGCGGTCGTCCCGGACGCCGAGCTCGCCCTCGTCCCGCTCGACCTGGCCGACCTCGCCTCGGTGCGCGCGTTCGCCCGGCGTCAGGCGGACGAGCCGCTCGACGTCCTCGTCAACAACGCGGGTGTCATGGCGCTGCCGAAGCGCGCCACGGCCGACGGCTTCGAGATGCAGTTCGGCACCAACCACCTCGGCCACTTCGCGCTCACCGGGCTCATGCTGCCCGCCCTGCGCGCCGCCGCCGCGCCCCGCGTCGTCACGGTGACCAGTGGCGCCGCCTGGATGGGCCGGATCCGCTTCGACGACCTCCAGGGCGAACGCTCCTACCATCCGTGGGTCGCGTACGGGCAGTCCAAGCTCGCGAACCTGCTGTTCACCCGGGAGCTCGCGCGGCGCGTCCCGGACGTCACGAGCGTCGCCGCGCACCCGGGCTACGCGTCCACCAACCTCCAGGCCGAGGGGCCGCGCATGGCGGGCCGTCCGCTGATGGAACGCCTCATGGGGGTGGGGAACGCCGTTCTCGCCCAGTCCGCGTCGATGGGCGCGCTGCCGTCGCTGTACGCGGCCGTCATGCCGGACGTGACGCCCGGCGCCTGCTACGGCCCGCGCCTTCTGCAGTACCGGGGCACGCCGACGAAGGTCGTCACGCCGCCGCAGGCCAACAGCATCGACGCCGCGCGGCGCCTCTGGGAGATCTCGGAGAAGCTCACCGGCGTCGCCTACTGAGCCGACCGCCCGGACGGGACGCCCGGACGGGACGGTCAGACGGGGGCGGGGCCCTCGTCGAGGGACCAGTCGAGGGTCGCGGGGAGCGCGCCCTCCATCGTGAGCAGCCAGCGCTTGACCTCGATGCCGCTGCCGCCGCTGTACCCGCCGATCCCGGTGGACGCCACGACGCGGTGGCAGGGCACGATGATCGGGATCGGGTTGGAGCCCATCACCTGACCGATGGCCTGCGCGTTCACACCCGCCTCGGACCGGTCGCCGAGGCCGCCGTAGGTGATCGTCCGGCCCCAGGGGACGCGGTCGAACAGCGTTCCGAGCACCTGCCGCTGGAGCGGGTTGGTGAGCCGCCAGTCGAGGGGGACGGTGAACGCGTGCGGGTCGCCGCCGAAGAACGCCTGGAGCTGGAGCAGCGGCTCGGCCAGCCGCGCCGGGTCGTCCACCACCGGAAGGCCGAGGCGGCCCTGTGCGCGGGCGCGGGTGCCGGGCGCGTCCCGCCAGGTCACCAGGGCGACGCCGGTCTCGGTCGCGGCGACCAGCAACCGGCCGAGGGCCGTCTCGGCCGCACCGAACGCCAGGGTCTCGGACATGCTCTTCCACGCTCCGCGGGGGTCAGGGGGATCCGCCTCGACCACGGTACGCGGATCCCCCGACATTTCACCGCTCCGCGGACAGGGTCCGCTCCAGGCGGACGGCCTCCCGGACGAGGCGGCTCGACCCGCCGCGCGCCGCGAGCTCCGCGAGACCGGGGAGGTCGGCGCGGGCGCCCACGCGCTCGGCGCAGCGGGCGGCGAGTTGCAGCAGATCGGTGAGGCCCCTCGGCGCGTTCGCCGTCGTCCTCGCCGTGTTCGCGGTCAGCAGCGGCGGCAGCGCCGCCCTCGCGATCTCCCAGACCTCGGCGTGCGCGCCCGCGTGGACGGCCTCGCCGAGGACACCGGTGATCCGGTTGAGCTTCACGACGTCCATCTCGACGAGC
Source organism: Actinomadura harenae (assembly GCF_003696215.1). GTDB lineage: Bacteria > Actinomycetota > Actinomycetes > Streptosporangiales > Streptosporangiaceae > Spirillospora > Spirillospora harenae. Next base: position 7,022 of record NZ_RFFG01000148.1, read on the forward strand.
GTCGCGACGGCCCGTCCCAGGTCGGCGGCCGGGAGCAGGCCGCGTGACGCGAGGACGAGCAGCGCCTCCACCGCGATGGCGCGCCCCGCCGCCTCCTTGTCGGACGCCGCGTACGCCAGGACGGCGCCGGTCGCCGGCCCGGCGGGCCCGTCCGCCTCGGCGAGGGCGAGGACGGCGTCCCCGACGTCCCCGCGGGCCGCGGCGGCACCGTCGACCTGGGGCAGACCGGACACGACGGGCAGCAGGTGCGCCGCGGCGAGTTCGCGGTGCGCGGGCAGCAGGCGCGGCACCACCTCGTAGCCGGACCAGAAGTCGTGCGTGGGGAGACCGTCCGGGAGTTCGCTCTGCGGGAGGGCGAACAGGGAACGCGCGTCCTCCAGGGCCGGGCTCAGCGCCGCGGGCCTGGACACGGCCAGGAGACGGACGCTCTCCCGGTTCCAGCGGTGCCAGGGGTCGCGACCGTGCCGGAGGGTGACCTGGGCGAGGGTGATCTCGGGGTCCGGCGGGCCGTCCGCGCCGAGGTGCCCGGCCAGCGCCCCGCCCTCCGCGGACGTGAGACCGGCGGCGCGCTTCAGGGTGTCGGAGTCGACCGCGCGCGGCGTGCGGAGCAGCGCCTGGACGAGGTCGGCGCGGCCGATCTCCCGTCCCTCCGCCTCGTAGCGCAGGGCGCGGTCGACGAGCACGGCCGGGTCGATGAGGCCGTTCGCCTCGGTCGGGGTGGCCAGCAGGAACGGGATCCGGCCCAGGCCGTCGACCGCCTCCCGCATGCGCCAGGCCAGGAACCGGATCGGCAGCGGCACGGTGCCGGGCCGCTCCTCCCAGAACCCCGGCGACGGTCTCGTCAACTGCTTGAACCGGACGCGCATCGCCGCGGCGAGGGCCCGCACGCCGGTGGTCTCGGGACCGGGGGCGAGTTTCTGGACGGCGAGGTCGAGGAGCCCACGTGGGGTGACGCTGAGCTCCGCGTAGGTCTCGCCGTAGGCGCGGTAGAAGTTCCACGGCTGGGCCTTCGCCAGGTCGGCGAGGGCCTTGTGCGTGCCTTCCGGATCACGGTGCGCCTGCTCGACGATCCCCGTCATGACGCGTTCGAACCCGGACCAGCCGCCTCCATGCCAGAGCATCACCTCCTCGGCCAGCTCGGCGACCGAGCCGATCGGCGGTGCCGGGGCGGGCGGAGAGTAGGGAGGAAGCGAGTCGGCCGGAAGGCCCGGTTCCTCGTCCTCGCCGGGCCCGCCGGCGCCGGGGATCAGGGCGCGGAGGTCGGCGGGGAGGTCGGCGCTCGCGGCGAGGACGGCCTCACGCGTCTCCGCGGACGTCTCGGCCGCGTGCTTCGCGACGAGCTTCACCGCGCGTTCGCGCAGGTCGAGAGCCTCCGAAGTGAACAGGGGCAGGACGGCCAGGGTGGCGGCGTCCTGCCGCCCGTGCTGCCGCGCCGTCTTGCCCGTCCACACCAGGGCGGACTTGACCAGGCGCTTCTCGGGACGGAACACGGCGGCGTCCACGGCCTCCGCGAACGTGGCGAGCGGGATCGGGGACGCCTCGTCCACGCGCCGGATCTCGCGCAGCGCCAGGTCGGCGACCGTGCCCGGCGCGGCGGGCAGCATCCGGACGAGGTCGCGGAGCCGGGCCGCCGACTCCTCGGGCGTCGGGGCCAGCTCGTCGTGCAGCAGGCAGAACCAGCGCAGGTCCTGGACGCGTCCGCCGCGCAGCAGCCGCCGGACGCACCAGTTGAGGACGTCCGACCGCTCCACCCGCCCGGACGCCGTGAGCTCGGCGACACCCTTCGCCCAGCCCTCGTGGCCCGCGCCGTCCACCTCGAACACCCGGGGGAGCAGCGTGTCGGTGAACGGGTCGTCCGCCAGCCTGTCCGGGTGGGCGGCCCACTCCGTCCAGCCGAGCACGAACGTGTCGCCGGTCGGAGGCGTCCCACCCGCGCGCGGCACGAGCGCGGCGATGGCGAACCACAGCGCCTGGTGCTGCCAGCGGTTGCGCAGCCGCCCGGCGGCCCGGGCCACGACGTCGGCGACCCACTCGTCCGGACGGTCCGCGACCGCGTCCAACGGCGTCGGCCCTTGATGCGCGGCCGCGTCGGGGTGCCGGACGTCCCAGCGGCGCGTCCACCAGAGCAGCTCCGTCCGTGCCAGCCAGCTTGCCGCGGCCGCCGCGCCGCCTATCGTGGCGAGCCCGGCCAGCAAGAACGTGTCGCGCATCGGCCCGGCGGACGGTCCGTGCCACGACTGGTCGGGCAGCGCGCGCATCAGCCCCGGAAGTTCCTTGCCGACGGCCCTGCGCTCGGCCGCGCCGAGCTTGCCGATGAGGTCCAGGGCCTCACGGGAGCGCCCCGCCGAGAGCGCCTCTCGCAGATCCGCGTTCACACCTGCTCCCCGAGCGCTTCGGAGGCCGCGTCCACGTCGGAAGCAGTGTCCACGTCGGGAGCGGTGTCCACGTCGGAGGCGATGGCCGCTTCGGCGGGGTCGCGGGCGATGCGGACGGCGAGGACGTGCTTGCAGGGGCCGCGTCCGCCGCGGTTGTCCAGCCACCAGGGACAGGTGCAGGTGGCCCGGTCGCCGTCCAGGCGGACGAGTCGGGTCTCGTCGGTCATGACCCGCGCCAGGTCGGGCGACTCGAAGCGGACCGCGCCCGCGTCCACCAGCGCGCGGGCGGCGCGCAGGCGCGGGTTCATCGCGGCGACCCGCTTCGGGTCGTACGGCAGCTCGCGGTGGAAGTGCGCCGCCTCGGCCAGGTCGTAGCCGACGCGGCCGGACGTCCCGAGCTGGGTGAGCGCCGCGTGCGTGCGCGCGGGCGTCAGGCCCGCCCCGGACGCGAGGAGGTCGGCGTCCAGGCGCGGCTCGAACGCCAGCAGCGCGCCGACCAGGTCGGCGTCGGCCGCGGTCTCGTCGGCGGCCAGGTCGCCCAGGACGGCGCCCTCACCGGAGAACCCGCGGGACGTCTCGGGCGACAGCGTCAGCACGTACCGCATGCCGGGCAGTTCCAGCTCCCACGCGGACGCCGTGGGCGGCGCCCCGGCGGCGACCGGCGGGCCGTACACGCGCAGCGCGCGGGCGAAGCGCAGCAGGGGCAGCAGCGTCGCGAGGCGGTGCGTCCCGGCCAGGCACACCGCGCCCGGCCCCGGACGCGGGGTCAGCCGAAGCGTCCGTCCCGCCGGGGCCGCCCACAGCATGCCGGGACCGCTCCGGCGGTTGCCGCTGTCACTCGGCAGCCCGCGGAGGAACCGGACGGCCTCGGCGGCCGTCAGCTCGGCCCGCGGGTCGAACCCGGACGCGATGACCTGGACCTCGGCGAACCCGCGCAGCCAGCGGTCCGGGAGCGGCACCTTCTTCTCGACGGTCGCGCCGTCCAGCGTGGTGACGACCAGCTCGCCCGTCCCGACCGCCAGGTGCAGCGGCTCGTCGCCGCCGACCCGGGCCAGCGCCTCGCGCAGCGGGCCGTTGACGTCCACGTTGGTGGTGCCGAGGTCGACGACCTCGCCGTCCAGCGCGTCCTGGAGGACGTCGAGCCGCGCGTAGACGCCGCCGCACGCCGAGAACGACTCCATCCGGAGCCGGTCGCCGTTGCAGGTGACGACCGGGTCGCGCAGGCCGGTCGGCTGCGGGCGGTGGTACCGGGTGCGGGCCACGTCGGCGAGCCCGAGCAGCCCGGCCGCGGCCGGCGCCGCCCGGGTGAGGAGCCCGCTGAAGAAGTGCGGGTGGTCCGTCCGCCCGCCGGAAGCGGTGGTCCCGCCGGACGTCGACAACCCGAGTCCCGCGCCCGTGAGCGCGGACGGCTGGACGTACTGGAACGCCTGTGCGCTGGTCATGCCCGGAATATAGGAGCGGGCACGGACATTCCCGCCGCCCCGGCCCGGCGCGAGGCGGGGGTGGGGGCGGCGGCCGGACGGATCAGAGGTGGCCGGGGAAGAGAAGCGCCAGCTCGGCCGGGTGGCCGGCGATGAGGCGCAGCTCGTCGTCGGTGAGCGGGCGCCCCGTCATCGCGTTGCACAGCTGGACGAGCTGGAACGCCAGTTCCGGGTCGGACGGCTCGACGCCCAGCTCGTCCATCACGTGGCGGAACCCGGCGCGTCCGCCGTACTCGCCCGTGAGGACGACGCGGCCGCTGCGCGCGTGCAGGTCGTCCGGGAACGGGCCGAGGCCGCTCTCGTCGAACAGCTCGTAGTTGCCGTGGTCCTTGAGCGCGCCGTCCGCGTGGATGCCGGACTCGTGCGCGAACGCGTTGATGCCCACGCCGACCTGGTTGTAGGGGAGCGGCTGGCCGAACGCGTAGCTCGCCCAGAGCGAGAAGCGGCGCGCCCAGGACAGGTCGAGGGCGTCGCCGATCTCGGCGTCCACGCCGAAGGCGTGCTCGAAGGCCAGGATCGTGGACAGCAGGTCGGCGTTCCCGGCGCGTTCGCCGATGCCGTTCACGCAGGTGTTGACCCACGCGTCCTGCCCGGCCTCCAGGTCGCCGAGGGCGCCGGACACCGAGTTCGCGACGGCCATGCCGAGGTCGTTGTGGCAGTGCGTCTCGACGGGCATCTCGATGACGGCGGCGAGCTTGGCGAACCGCTCGCGGATCCGTCCCGGGCTGTCGCCGCCGATCGTGTCGCAGTAGCGGACCCGGTCGGCGCCCGCCTCCTTGGCGGCGAGGGCGAACTCGTGCAGGAAGCCGTCGTCGGTGCGCGAGCCGTCCTCGGCGTTGACGCCGACGGTCTCGACGCCGCCCGCCTTGGCGGCCCGCACCGCCGCCTGCGCCTCCCGGATGATGGACGCCCGGTCGAGCTTCCCGCGGAACTTGTTCGCGATCATGTAGTCGGACGTCGAGATCGACAGGTTCATGTGCCGCAGGCCCCGGCCGGACGGCGACCGGACCTCCAGGGCCTTCTCGACGTCCGCCGCGACGCCCCGGCACCAGCCGGACAGGCGCAGGTCGCCGAACGCCCCCGCCTCCGCGAGCGCCAGCTGCGCCCGGACGTAGGGGACCTCGTGGAACAGGAACGGGAACCCGATCTCCGACTGCGCCACGCCGAGCCGGCCCAGGTACATGTTGACCATCGTCTTGCCGAACTTCGAGAGCCCGGTGCGCGCGGTCTGGACGCCGTCCCGGTTGGTGACGTCCAGGAAGTGAATCTGAGGCATGCGTTCAGATTGACAGTCGAATCCACATGTATCAATATTGACCATAATCAACATTGACGGAGGGTGATCCCAGGTGGGGGAGTGGATCGACGCGGCGGCGGCCGCCGAACGCCTCGGTGTGAAACCCGCCACGTTGTACGCCTACGTGAGCCGGGGCGTCCTGCGCCGACGCCGTGACGAGGCGGGCCGGCGCTCGCTGTTCGACGCCGGCCAGGTCGAGGAGCTCGCCCGCAAGGGCAGGCCGCGCCGCGAGCCCGGCCCGAACGAGCTGGCCATCGAGTCGTCCGTCACCGCCCTCGGCCCTGACCGCCCCTACTATCGGGGCCGCGACGCGCTCGCCCTCGCCACCGACCGGCATTTCGAGGCCGTCGCCGAGTGGCTCTGGACGGGCGACGAGGCCGCCCTGGCCACCGGCGCGGGGGACGGGACGGCCGCTCGCGAGGGCTGGCACGCCTCGGAGGAGGGGCTCCGCGCGGCCCGCGCCGCCCAGTCCGGCCTGCCGTCCGGGATCCTCCCGCTCGACCGCCTCCAGGTGATCACCACGGCCCTCGCCGTGACCGACCCCGCGCGCGTCCACATCGACCCGGAGGGCGTGCTCGTCACGGCCCGCGCCCTGATCGCGGGCATGGTCGACGCCCTCCCGCCCGCCACCCGCCTGACCGGCACCACCCGCGCCGCGCCCCCGGCCGCCCCGCCGATCGCCACCGGCGTCCTGGGCGCCACCGACGACCGCCCGCCCTCGCCCGAGAGCGCAGGCGGGACTCCGGACGAGGCGCCCGAGGCGATCGCCGCGCGGCTGTGGCGCGCGCTGTGCCCGGACGCGGCGGCGCCCGGGACGCTGCGGGCGCTCGAGGCGGCCATGGTGCTCCTCGCCGATCACGAACTGGCGGCGTCGACGCTGGCCGCGCGCGTCGCGGCGTCCGTGCGGGCGGACCCGTACGCCGTGGCCACGGCGGGGCTCGGCGTGCTGGGCGGCCCGCTGCACGGCGGCGCGTCCTACGCGGCGGAACGGCTGTTCACCGAGGTCGGGGAGCCGGGGCGGGCCGCGCGGGTGATCGGCGACCGGCTGCGCGCGGGGGAGCGGATCCCCGGGTTCGGGCACGCGGTCTACAAGGCCGGCGACGGGCGCGCGACCGTCCTGCTCGGCCTCGTCCGGGACGCCGCGCCGGACCATCCGCGCGTCGCCGTCGCGGACGCCGTCCTCGCCGAGGCCGGGCGGAGGCGGCTTCCCGCGCCCAACGTCGACTTCGCGCTGGCCCTGCTGGGCGGCGTCGCCGGGCTCGTCCCCGGCGCGGGCGAGGCCGTGTTCGCCGTCGCCCGGACGGCGGGCTGGCTCGCCCACGCCCTGGAGGAGTACCGGGGCCGCTCCCCCCTCCGCCCCCGCGCCGTCTACGTCGGCCCGCCCGTCCCCGGCTGACCCGGCGCCTGTCCGGAGTCGGACGCCAGAGGGCCCGCCGAGGCCGCCCGGTGTCCGGTGGCGGGCTGCCCACCAGGGGGTTCTTGGGAGGGGCGCGTGGGCGGCGCGCTTCGGCGGGGGTCTGCACGGATCGGCGGGAGGCGGGGGTACGCTCGTGACGTGCGCAGGTTCTTCACACCCGCCTGGATCGGGTTGCATACGACGGCGATCGTGCTGTTCGGGGCGTTCATGGCCTTCGGCTGGTGGCAGTTCGACCGCGCGCAGGGGGGCAACGACCGGAGCTGGGGCTACACCTTCGAGTGGCCGATCTTCGCGATCTTCGTCGTGGTGATGTGGGTCAAGATGATGCGCGACGAGGTGACCGGCGAGGAGTCCATCCCCCGCGGCCCCAAGGTGATCGAGGAGCCCGCCGAGAAGGCGGTCACCCAGCGGATCATCGAGCGGCAGGAGAGCGAGGACCCCGAGCTCGCCGCCTACAACCGCTACCTGAGCCGGCTCAACACGCAGTCCGGACGGCGCGACTAGCCGTCCCCGGACAGCACGGGCGGACGCGTTCCGGCCCGTCGTGAACGTCAGTGGAGAACGCGCCGCCCCGGCGCGCTGAGAGAGGTGTGACTCGTGGAAGCCGCCATCAAGCGGTACCGGATCATGGCGCTGCTCGTCGGCGTGATGCTGCTGATCCTGGTCTTCGTCGCCATGCCGCTGCGCTACATCGGGGACCAGCCCGGCGCGTCGGCGGTCGTCTCGCCGATCCACGGCCTGCTGTACATGGTGTACCTGGTCACGGCCTTCGACCTCTACCGCCGGGCCGGCTGGCCGCTGCAGAAGATGGTCCTCATGGTCGCCGCGGGACTCGTGCCGTTCCTCGCCTTCTACATCGAGCGCCGGGTCGTCCGCGACGCGCGCGCCGAGCTCGAGGGGACCGCCGTCGCCGCCGAGGCGTAGCCGCGGATCGTCCGACGCCGAAGGCCGCTCCGACCGGAGCGGCCTTTCGCCGTTCTCACCCCGGGACGTGCCGCCCGGCCCCTGGACGCGGGGTCCCTCCCAGCCTATTGTTTGACCGAGTCAAGTAATAAGGCGAGAGGGTCCGTCATGCCGTCATCCGCCCACGACGTCGCGGCCGTCCGGGACTTCAACCGCTTCTACACCCGCGTCCTCGGCCTGCTGGGGGACGGCCACGTCCGCACGCCGTACTCGCTCACCGAGGCGCGCGTGGTCTTCGAGCTGGCGCAGCGTCCCGAGACCGAGGTGCTCGCGCTGCGCCGCGCCCTCGACCTGGACGCCGGGTACCTCAGCCGGATGCTCGCCCGGTTCGAGGCCGACGGCCTGGTCGAGCGCGAGCGGTCCACCGGCGACGCGCGCTGCCAGGTCGCCCGCCTGACCGCCCGCGGCCGCGAGGTGTTCGCCCTGCTGGACGAGCGGTCCGCCGCGCAGATCCGGACCCTCCTCGACCACCTGCCCGGTGAGGACCGCGACCGCCTGCTCGACTCGATGCGCACCGTCCGCGACCTGCTGGACGCCCCCGCCCCCGCCCCCGCCCCGGGTTCCGGCGCCGCGCCTCGGCCCGGATCCGGCGGCGGGGTGACGCTGCGGTCGCTTCGGCCGGGTGATCTCGGGTGGGTCGTCCAGCGCAACGGGGAGCTGTACGCCGCCGAGTGCGGCTGGGACAGCGGCTACGAGGCGCTCGTCGCCCGCGTCGTCGCCGAGTACGTCGAGGGGCACGACCCCGAGTGCGAGGACGCCTGGATCGCCGAACTCGGCGGCCGCCGCGTCGGGAGCGTCTTCTGCGTCCGGCGCGACGCGACGACCGCGCAGCTCAGGCTGCTGATCGTCGAACCGGACACGCGCGGCGCGGGCGTCGGCGGAAGGCTCGTGGACGAGTGCGTCCGCTTCGCAGCCGCGTGCGGCTACCAGCGCCTGACCCTGTGGACGACCGCCCTCCAGGAGCCCGCCCGCCGCATCTACGCCCGCGCGGGCTTCGAGCTCGTCGACAAGGAGGACCCGTCCGAACGCTTCGGCGACACCGTCCACGGCGAGACCTGGGAACTCGCCCTCACGTGACCCGCGCCCGCGCCGGTGTTCGGGGGTGGGCCGGGCCGGCGGCGGTGCTCAAGGTCGCCGCCGGCCCGGCGG
>NZ_RFFG01000149.1 GCF_003696215.1 Actinomadura harenae
GCCCCCGCGGCCGTCCGGGGACCGCGCCGCCCGCGCCGCCCGCGCCGCCCGCGCCGCCCACGCCGCGCGCGTCGATGTCGGGACGCCGCAGCTTCGTGCGTTCCAGCTCGTAGCGGGCGTAGTCGGCGAGCGGGGCGAGGTCGAGCGACGCCAGCCAGTCCGCCAGCCGCTCCGACTCCCAGATGCCGTGCCGGTGCACCGGACGCGGCGGCCGGACGAGCGTCGCCGCGAACCGCTCCCACAGGTCACGGTGGTGGTGGTGCAGGTGGGCGACGGTGACCGGAAGGCAGACGCGGATCGCCCGCCGCAGCTTCGCCTGCACGTTGCGGCGCGTGATCCGGTAGCCCGCGGGACCGGCCCCGGTGAGCATGGCCAGCTCGGCCCCGGTCAGCGCGAACCGGTCGCGCAGCGCCGCCGGGTCCCGGTGCAGGAGCGCGAGATCGTCCTCGCTGGTCAGCATCGCGGCCAGCGCGTCCGCCAGTCCCATCACACGCCCTCCATCACACGCGGCCCATCACACGCAGCCCGTCGCGTGCCGCCAGGGCCGTCCGGGCGCGGTCGACCTCGTCCAGCAGTTCGGTGAAGTCGTCGGGGAAGCCGGTGTCCCGCTCGATGAGCGAGGCCCGGACCGGGGTCCGCGCGACGACCTCGTCCAGCAGGTCCCACACGCGGGACGGCACGGGCGCGCTGTGCGTGTCGAGCGCCATCTCCTCGTCCTCGCCTCCCCCGGCCAGATGCACCTGGACGACGCGTTCGAGCGGAAGGACGTCCAGGAAGTCCAGGGGGTCGAAGCCGTGGTTGCGGGCGTTGATGTCGAGGTTCGCCACGTCCAGCAGCAGGCCGCAGTCGCAGTGCTCCATCACCTCGGCGATGAACTCCGCCTCGGTCAGCGGCGTGGCCAGGTCCACGTAGTAGGTGATGTTCTCCAGCAGGAAGGGGCGGCCGACGGTCCGCTGCACCCACTGCGCCCGCCCGGCCAGGCGGCGGGCGACCTGCCGGGTGCGCGGCAGGGGCGCGAGCAGCCCGAGCGCGACGTCGTCGGTCCGGGTGAAGCACAGGTGGTCGCTGAACCAGGGCGCGTCGGCGTCCTCGACCAGGCGGGCCAGCGCGTCCAGGTAGGCGGCGTCCGGCTCCCGGTCGGAGCCGATGGACAGTTCCACCCCGTGCGGGACGATCATGAAGCGCCGCGCCAGGTCGCCGAGCCGCTCCCGCGCCTCGGGGGCGAACAGGAAGTGCTCGCTGGTCACTTCCAGCCAGTCGATCCGGTCGGCGTGCCGGTCGATGTCCCCGGCCAGCTCCGTCCGGTACCCGAGCCCCGACCCCAGCGTCGGCAACGTCGCCACCGTCCACCCCTCACCGCGCGCATCACCGCGCGAACGACCTGAATCACTGACAGTGTCCTTTCCCGGCCGTGACAGGCGACGCAGAGGTTTCGGTCAATACCCCGCAAACCCTTCGGTGCCGGGACGGCGTCGCGTCCACCGACCGGTGGACGGGAGGTTCCACCGGTCGAGCCTGTCGAGGACGGGTCCCCGGTGAAGAGCATGGTCCGCATGCTCCCCTCTCCTGTGCGGACGGCCCGGCGGTCCGCGTGGACGTGACGCTGAAGGGCTCCGAGGCCGAGGCCGAGGACCACCTCGCGCCGCTCCGCGCCGAGACCGCGCGGGCGGGGGCCGCCCATCCCGGCGTCCGGATCGAGGAGAGACGAAGCAGATGGGCCTCAGCCTGGCGGCCGCCGTGCTGCTGGACGCGTTCGTCATCCGCGTGGTGATCCTGCCCGCGCTCATGCTGCTGCTCGGGAACGCCTGCTGGTGGCCGTCGCGCGGCATGCGCCGGGCGCGGGGCGGCGCGACCGCGCCTCCCCTGGCGAAAGTAGGGTGACCGGCATGATTCCGGCGCAGCGGGCCAACGACCGGCACCAGTTGCGAAGGCTTCATCGCTGGTACTCGGGGTTGTGGCTGGTCTTCGGCCTGGTCCCGCCGGGCATCGCCGTCCTGGGGGACGACAGCCCGGCGGTGACGAGGTACGGCATGTGCGCGCTGCTGGTCGCGCTGGGCCTCTGCTACGTGCTCTTCAGGTGGCGGCCGGACGCCCCCCTGCTGCGTCCGCGGGTGTTCCTCGTCGTCCTCGCGCTCGGCCTCGGGGCGCAGTCGTACCTGCTCAAGGGCGGCGCGGCGATGTTCATCATCTCCCTGCCCCAGTTCTGGATCCTCGGCGGACGGCCCCGGCGCGCGATCGCGCTGAGCGGCGCCGCCGCGGCGCTCACCCTCCTCGGCGCGGCCGCCGGCGGCGCCCTCGCCAGCGGCAACACCGTCTTCACCTGCATCGGCTACGTCGCGGGCGTCCTGGTCGGCCTGCTGATGCACTGGTACATCGGGCAGAGCGACGAGCGCGCCCGCGTCCTGAGCGAGGAGCTGGAGGAGACCCAGCGGGAACTGCTCGCCGCGCACCGGCGCGAGGGCGCCGCGCGGGAACGCGAACGCCTCGCCCGGGAGATCCACGACACCCTCGCGCAGGGCTTCGCGTCCATCATCGTCCTGGCCGAGGCCGCGCGATCCGGCCTCGGCCCGGACGCCGTTGAAAGCTCCCGGCAGCTGGTCTCGATCGAGCGCACCGCCCGCGAGAACCTCGCGGAGGCCCGCGCCCTGGTCGGCTCGGCCCCGCGCGCCGACCAGGGCTCGGTCGCCCGGACCCTGCGCCGGACCCTCGACCGGTTCGCCGAGGACACCGGGCTGGCCGTCACCGCCGACCTGCCCGACGTCGAGTGCGACCAGCAGGCCAGGATCGCGCTGCTGCGCTGCACCCAGGAGTCGCTGGCCAACGTCCGCAAGCACGCCGCCGCGACCACGGTCGGCCTCGTCCTCGCGCAGGAGCCGCACGGCATCGAGCTGGAGATCACCGACGACGGCCGCGGCTTCGCCGTCGGCGGCTCCCGCGGCTTCGGCGGTTCCAGTGGTTCCGGCGGGTTCGGGCTCGACGGGATGCGCGACCGCCTGGCCGAACTCGGCGGCGAACTCACCGTCACCAGTTCTTTGGGCGACGGCACCCGCGTCCTCGCCGTCGTCCCGGCCCACCAGCCCGCCTGACCATCCCGCCGCTCAGGAGAGGCAGCGGTCCGGGCCGTGGAGCGTGTAGAGACGGGAACCGAACTGGACGTAGACCTGGTGCTTGTCCCCGGTCACTTCCAGCGAGAACACCCGGTCGTAGCGTCCGTGGAGCGGATACCGGCCGAGGACCTCGCCGGTGCCGGCGTCGAGGCAGACGAGCGTCGTCCGCGGCGGGACGGTGGCGGGAGGGGTCGCGAGGGCCCAGAGCCTTCCCGGGGTGGCGGTGAACTGCTGGAAGTCGCTGCTCCAGGCCCAGGGCAGGTAGTACCCGGTGGCCAGGTGCCGGAGGGAGATCCCGTCCGCTTCCGGGGCCAGGTGCCCGACCGTCGTGTTCGCCGCCGCCCAGAGCGTGCCGTCATCACCGGGAGCCAGGCGTCCCGTCGTCAGCTGCGACAGGGTGTTGAAGCCGATCACGGTCAGCCGCCCCGGAGAGATCCTCGCGGGCATGACGACGGGGATCTGGTTCGTCACCTTGGCGAACAGCCAGGCCACGCCCGCCTTCTCGTCCACCGACACCAGGCCGAAGGTGGGCTCGTCCAGCCCGGGCGGCAGGTTGCCCACCACCCGCAGGCGCTCGACGAGGGCCCCGGTGCGCCCGTCCCTGCGGACGACGATGCGGGGCGTGGTGGGGGCGGTGGCCCAGATCGACGTCGGCGTCGCGGTCACGCTGCCGGCGTTCTCCGGGTCCAGGGGGACCCTCAGGACGACCTTCAGGGTCATGGGGTCGAGCCGCTGGAGAAGGTACCGGGTCCCGGGTGTGTTCCCCACCATCCAGAGCCCCCCGCCGGAGACGAACAGGCTCTGGGTGGACGCGCCGAACACGATCGGCTGCTCCTGCCCCGGCTGGTCGAGGCCGGGACGCCCCCGCGCCACCACCGCGCCCCCGGCGTCCACCCTGACGACGTCGCCGTTGTCCTCGACCATGTAGAGCCGGCCGTTCAGGGGGACCGGCTGGAGAGCCTTGCCCTTCAGCCCGCGGACATCGATCAGGCTGAGCCCGGACACGCCGGTGGCGGGCTCCTCGGGACGGTCGTTCGGAAGAGCCGCCAGGGCACCGGCCAGCACCGCCGCCGTCACCGCCGCCGCGACCCCGGCCATCGCCGAGGCCCGGCGGCGCCGCCGGATCCGGTGTGCGCGGACCGCCACCGACCGGACCGCGTCCGGCGCGGGCGACACCGTCTCCGCCCTCTCCTGGAGGGTCTCGCGGAGGAGCACGTCGAAATCGGTCACCGGGCCGCCCTCTCGGACTCGAAGTACCGCTTCAGCTTCGCCAGCGCCTTGGCGGACTGGCTCTTGACCGTGCCGGGCGAACAGCCGAGGGTCTCGGCGATCTGCGCCTCGGACAGGTCCTCGTAGTACCGCAGCACCACCACCGCGCGCTGGCGCGGCGGCAGGGTCGCCAGGGCCGTCCACATCACCACGCGGTCACCCGGCCAGGACGGCTGCTCGGCCCGCTCCGGCGGACTCGCCCACAACCTCTCCCGCCACGCGCGCCGCCTGGAGTTCAGCACCAGCCGGGCGATGGCCTTCCGCACGTACGGCTCCGGGTCGTGCTTGCGCGTCACCCGGGGCCACGCCGCCAGCGTCCGGGCCAGCGCGGTCTGCACGACGTCCTCGGCGTCATGCGCGGAGCCGGTGAGCAGGTACGCGTACCGCTGCAACGCGGGCAGCCGCGCGGCCACCCACTCCTCCGCCACGTCCGGCTCCCCACCACCCTCGGCCTCCGCCCTGCCCGCCCCCTCCACGAGACCCGCACCGCCCGCACCGCCCGCACTGTCCGCGAGGCCCGCGCCGTCCGCACCGTCCGCGAGGCCCGTGCCGCCCGCACCGTCCGTGCCGTTCTCAAGGGGCGCACGGGACGTGTCGACGTCCGAGTCGTCCGGGAGGTCGGTGCCGTCCGTGTCCTTTGTCCCGCCCGGGGCGGCGTGTTCGCCGACCTGGGGGGACGCGTCCGACGTTCCGTCCCGGTCGGCCACATCCGATCTCGCCACCGCCCTACCCACGAAGCAGTTCACCATCCATCCGCACTCCAAGGATTCGGCCACTGCCCCTCTACGACACGCCACCCCGGGATCCGGTTGCCCGCCGTTTCCTCCGCCCCCCGGACGCGACGCCGCCCCCCGGACGCGACGCCGTCCACCGGAACGAGGCCGGTTTCGGACAACCCCCAGGAAGTTGATCTCCGTAGGATCGCCCGCGACTCACCCCCGACCCCAGGACGGACCCGATGCGCCGACTCCTCCTGCCCGTGACCGCCGCCGCCCTCACCGGCGGCGCGCTCCTCACCGTCCCGGGCGTCGCCGACGCCGCCGCGTACCAGTGCCAGGGCGCCCAGAAGGGCGTCTACAAGATCTGCCTCTATGGCCAGAGCGGCAAGAAGATCAGCGGCCGGACGTTCGCGAACGCCCAGAACGGCATCTTCATCAAGAACTCCCGGAACATCACCGTGTCCGGTAACACTTTCACGAACCTGAGCGGCCCCAAGGGATTCGCGGGCGTCCACATCCAGGACTCCACCGGGATCACCATTACCCGGAACCGGTTCACCAAGCTCAGCAACAGCGGGAACATGCACGGCGTCTACCTGGTCCGGACGTCCCACGTCCGCATCACGAAGAACACGTTCTCCTCCATCAGCGGCGACCCGGTCCGCGTCCGCGACGGCAGCAGCTACAACACCGTCGAGGGCAACACCATGACGCACTCGGGCAGGTACGCGCTGTTCAGCGAGTGGGCCAAGCTGCCGCCGTACGGCAGGGAGAAGTGCGGCAAGGGCAACGTCCTCAAGGACAACACCTACAGCCTCAACGCGCCCAAGCAGGTCAAGGTCCTGTCCGGAGGCAAGGGCTCCCCGCCGAGGTTCGGCTTCTGCCGCCCCGCGGGCGTCAAGGACGGCGGCGGCAACCACAGAATCTGACCGAAACACGCATCGCCGATAATTGAATGGACCGGCCGACCGCCGATGACTTCATGAAGTACCCATGCCCAAGGCCGGGCGGTGAGTTTTACTACCGCACTTAGAATTGCCGTATGGGCGTGAGTCCGCGCGCCACGCTCCTCGCGTGCGCGATCATGATCGCCGGCTGCTCGAACGGCCCGGGGTCCGCCAGGCCGAGCCCCGAGGTCCCGGGGCACGAGGTGACGTCGAGCCCGCAGGCGGCTCCGACCCGCGCCGTGCCCCGGTCGGTCGTGGCCCTGGGCGACTCGGTGCCGGAGGGCGCCGGCTGCGGCTGCGACCCCTACCCGGAGCTGACCGCCAAGGCCCTGACCGTCCCCGGCACCCGGCATGTGGCGGCGACCAACGAGGCCGTCGGCGGATACACGAGCTCGGACGTCCTCGCGCAACTGCGCGCGAAGTCCAAGGTCGCCGCGAACGTGGCGAAGGCCGACGCCGTGGACGTCGAGGTGGGCGCCAACGACGTGTCCTTCGACAGGTCGTGCGGCACCTCGACGGCCTGCTACGAGAAGCAGATCCCCAAGCTGGAGCACAATCTCTCGGCGATCGTCTCCCGGGTGCACGAGCTGACGGAGGGCCGCGAGGTCCTCGTGGTCCTGCTGGACTACTGGAGCGTGTGGCTGGGCGGCCGGTACGCCAAGGAACAGGGGTCGGCCTACGTCCACGCGGCGTCCGAGATGACCGACGAGGTCAACGGCATCATCAGGAAGACGGCCAGCGCCACCGGCTCCGCCTACGTGGACCTGCGCGCGGCGTTCAAGGGCCCGGACTACGCCTACGACGAGACCCACTACCTCTCCGGCGACGGCGACCACCCCAACGCCGCCGGCCACCAGCAGATCTCCGCCGCCACCGTCAACGTCATAGACAAGACCCTCCACCCCTGACCACCCGTCCCGTCCCGTCCCGTCCCGTCCCGTCCCGTCCCGTCCCGGTCAGCGGGGCGGGGTCGAGGCGGTGTAGGCGGGGAGGGGGAGGGGCCGGTTGAGGAGGAAGGCGCGGAGGAGGGCGGTGTAGGCGGCGGGCTGGTCGCCGGCGATGGCGTGGCCGGCGCCCTTGACCATGACGAGGGTCGAGTTCGGGAGGGTCTGGCGGTAGTCGCGGGTCGCCTCCCACGTGATGAAGTCGCACTCGCCGCGCATGATCAGCGCCGGTGTCCGCACCCGGCGCAGGGCGGGGCGGGGGTCGGGCACTTTGCGGAAGTCCTTGCTGGTGATCTGGTTGACGTAGAAGCCCTGGCGGTTCTCGTGGGGCGTTCTCGGCGTCGCGCCGGGGCAGGAGGTGGTGTCCTTCCCGACGAGGGCGAGTTCGTGGAAGCGCTCGTCCGCCTCGCGGTCGCCGAGCAGGGCGTGCGCGGCGTTCGGGTTCACGCCCATGAGGAGGACGGCGGCGACCAGGCGGGGCGAGGACGTCAGCTGGTCGTAGCGCTTCCTCTGCGCGGGGGTGAGGCGCGTCCAGGGGTCGCCGTCGCCGTGCGGGAGGGCGGGGAGCCACAGGCCGCCGGGCGAGGTGAAGACGACCTTGGCGACACGGTCGGGATGCGCCGCGATGTACTGCGCGGCGAGGGAGCCGCCCCAGGACTGCCCCACGATGATGATCTTGTCCGCGCCGAGGGTGGAGCGGACGGCGTCCAGGTCGGCGACGTGGCGCGCGACCGTGTACCCGGTGATGTCGGACAGCCGGGTGGAGCGTCCGGCGCCGAGCTGGTCGTAGGCGTACACGTCGAAGCCGCTCGCGGCGAGCGCGGGGCCCGCGACCGGGATCCCCTCGCCCGGGGTTCCGGGCCCTCCGTGGAGGAAGATCACGGGCGTCGGCCTGGGCTTTCCGCGCGCCGGCGCGTGGACGTAGGCGATCCGGGAGCCGGTCGGCAGGTTCCAGAACCGGACGCCGGCGGGAGTCGCGGCGGCCGCCGGGACGGGGCCGGGCCGGAACACCGTGAGAGCGGCGGCCGCGGCCACGGCGGCGGCGAGTCCGGCGCCGAGGAGCAGCGCCGCCCCCCGCCTGCGGCGCACCCCGAGCAGCGCGAACGCCGGAAGGCCGAGCAGGACGCCGGCACCGGCCACGACCAGCAGCCCGACGACCGCGAGCAGCGGCAGGCCGGCGGTGACGGCCGCGAGCCCGACGAAACCGGCGACACCGGCGAACGGGGCCACCAGCGCGGAGGTGGCGAGCAGAAGGGCGCCGGACGACCGGCGCAGGACGGTACGTGACATGCGGCTCACGCTAGAAGCGCGAAATGCCCTGGACCTGGGCCTTCGGGCCCAATTCCAGGACGCCGGAACCCCTCGGAACGGGGGACGCCCACCCCGCCGTCCGGCGGATGCCCCCGCTCGGACGCGGCGTCAGCGGATGCCGGGACGGATGAGGCCGCTCTCGTACGCGAAGATCGTCGCCTGGACCCGGTCGCGGACGGCGAGCTTCCCGAGCACCGCCGCGACGTGGTCCTTCACCGTCGCCGGGCTGATGCCGAGCGCGGCGGCCACCTCCACGTTGGTCAGGCCGCGCGCCACCTGGTGGAGCACCTCCGTCTCGCGGGGGGTGAGCGCCGCGAGCCGCTCGGCCTCGGACGGGCCGGGACCACCGGCGAACCGTCCGATCAGCCGTCCGGTCACGGCCGGATCGAGCAGCGCGTCGCCCCGCGCGACGAGCCGGACCGCGTCGATCACCCGCTCCGGGTCGGCGTCCTTCAGCAGGAAGCCCGCCGCGCCCGCGCGCAGGGCGGCGAACACGTACTCGTCCAGGTCGAACGTCGTCAGCACGACCACGCGGGTCGAGGGGACGTCGGCGGTGATCCTGCCGGTCGCGGCCAGCCCGCCCGCGCCCGGCATGCGGATGTCCATGAGCGCGACGTCGGGACGGAGCGAGGCGACGAGGTCCACGGCCGTCTCGCTGTCGCCCGCCTGCCCGACCACCGTCATGTCGGGTTCGGCGCCGACCATCGCGGCGATCCCCGCCCGCACCACGGCCTGGTCGTCGGCGACCACCACGCGGATCACCGGACGCTCCCGGCGGTCCCGGGCAGGGAGCCCGCCTCAACGGTCTCGGTCAAGGTCGGGACACCTCCGGCAGCCATCCGCGTGCCGCGCCGTCGTCGGCGATCATCAGCGTACCGCCGCAGGCGTCCGTCAGCGCGCGCAGTCGCCGCTCCGCCGCCGCTCCGCCGGGTGCCTGTCCGGAGACCGCGACGCCTCGTCCGGAGAACGTGACCGTGACCGCGTCCCCGCCCGCGAACAACTCCCGCGCCACCTGGAACACCGCGACCTCGAGGGCGGGCGGCAGCGGCCTGCGCTCACCCGCGAACCGGACGGCGGCACCCCGCCGGGACGCCAGCGCCGCGATGCCCTGGACGGTGGGGGGAGGGTCGCCTCCGTCGTCCTGTACACGCAGGTCGGAGAGTAGTTCCCGGAGCGCGGCCAGCCCCGCCCTGGCCTCGGCGAGGACGGCGTCGAGGCGTCCGGCGTCGGCCTCGTCCGCCACGTTCTGCGTGTGCCGCCGCGCGGTCCGCCGCAGCCCGTCGGCGACGCGGACGCGCTCGGCCGCGGCGGCGGCGGACACCTCACGGTCGAGCCGGACGCGGTCTCTCGCGGCGGCCGCGTCCCGCCGTCTCCGGCGTCCGGCGGTGTGCGCGCCGAGCGCCCAGACCGCCAGGCACGGGATCGCGAGCGCCGCGGCGAGCACCGCCCCCGCCCCTGCGCGATTCCCGGTGATGCCGTCGCCACTGGCGAGGGCCGCCCCGCCCACGACCGCGACGGCGAGGAGAGCGGGCCAGGTCCGGACGCCCGGCTGGAAGGCGGCGACCGCGTACACCAACGCCAGCTCGACCCACCAGTTCCAGAGGAACACGTCGCTGAGAGGCGGCCCCGGCCATCCGGCCAGGTCGAGCCCCAGCCACACCAGGAGCGTCGCGAGGGCGATGGTCAGCGCACCCCGCGGCGCCTGCCTCCGCCACCAGAGCGGAAACGCGTGGACGGTGAACAACAGCGCCAGCGGAGCGCCGAGAAGAGGCGAGGAGAACGGATCCGGATCACCTCCCGGAGGCAGCTCGGCGCCGAGGGACAGCGCGACCGCCAGCACCACCAGCACCGCGTCCAACGCGGCCGGCCCCCGCCAGCCCCTCGCCGCGTCCAGGAAGGCACCCCACCGCTCCCTCACGCTCTCGGGCGCGGATGCGGGTGGCAGGGGGATTTCGGCGCGTACCGTCCAGCCCGTGCCGTCGGGGCCTGCGGAGAACGCGCCGCCGAGGGCGCGCGTGGCGGAGCCGAGCCCGGCCAGGCCGCGTCCCGTCCCGAGGCCGGGCGCGGCGGGAGCGCCGCCTTCGTCGGTGACCGTGACGGTGAGCGAGGTGGTGAGCGAGGTGGTGGTCTCCTCGACCCGGACGCGGCGGGCGCCCGACGCGTACCGGACGGCGTTCGTCAGCGCCTCCCGTACCACCCGATGGACCAGCGCGACGACGTCGGGCGGCGTGTCGGCGACCGTCCGCAGGTAGTCGACCCCCACGTGATCGGCGGCCAAGGCGTCGACGTCGTCGAAGGTGACGGTCCCGGCGGCCTCGATGAGGCGGTCCAGCTCCGCGACGGCCTGCCGGGCCGCGACCGCCGCGTGCCGGGTGGCCTCCGCCGCCATCTCCCGGTCGGCGAGGCGGGTCGCCGCGCCCGCCGCCACCACGACGCCCGTGAGCCGGTGCGCCGCCACGTCGTGCAGTTCGGCCATGAGCCGCTCGCGCTCGGCCTCGGCGGCGAACCGCGGTACCGCGGTGGTCCCGGCGCGGTAGGCCGCGAGCGCCGACCGGTCCGCGCGCCTGCGCCGCCGCGATCTCCCCAGGACCCAGACGATCGCCGTGCCGCCCGCCGCCAGCAGTCCCGTCCCCGCCACGGTCCTGGCGGACGCGCCCGCGACGGCGGTGGCCGCGGCCGCCGTGAGCGAGGCCGCGACGGCCCCGGTGGCGGCGAGCCCGGCCGTCCGGTGGACGGCCAGCGAGTACAACGCGACCACCAGAACCAGCGGCCACACCACGGCGTCCCCACCAGCGAAAACGCTCAGGAGAGCCGAGGTCGACGCGCCGCCGAGGGCCCACACGGGCGCGATCCGGCGCACGGCGAGCGCACCACCGGCGACACCCGTGCCGAGCACCGCGGCCATCGCCTTCGCGCCCTCGCCCGGAACCCCGGGAACGAGGACCGCCCACACGGACACCTGCACACCGACGACGGCCGCCGCCAGGATCAGATCCCGCCGGCCCGGCAGGTGCGGTTGAGCGCGCTCGGCGACGAGCGCCCTCCGCCTCCGCCACGTCACGCCCCGAACCCTACGTCCGGACGTGCAGTCGAGAGCGCCTCACCTACCGGACACTCGGCGCGCTTCCAAGGCGGCGAACGCGGCGAGAACGAGGACGGCGGCCGCCTCCAGGCCGAGCGCCAGCCAGACCGTGGCCCGGTAGCCGTACTCATGGAAGCCGAAGAGCGTGGCCTGCTCGCTGACGATCAACCCGGCGATCGTCCCGAGGAGGAACAGGATCGCGGCGATCGCGACCAGCACGTGCGGGGCCCGGCCGGCGAACGGCACGGACCGGACGACCGGCAGCGACCCGAGAAAGCGCAGCGACCTCGGCGGCGCGGCCAGGACGAGGCCCAGGACGACCGCGGTCGCGAAGTTGGCGATGAACAGGTCGCCGATGATCGGGATGACCCGGTAGTGGTCGGCGACGTACTCGTACAGGTGCACGACGCCGACGCCGAACAGCAACGGCACGGCCAGATAGCGCAGCAGAACCGGCACGGCCGCACCCGCGCCGACCCCGGCGCGTTCAGTGTTGGACGCCGCCATACGCGCTCCCCGTGGCCTGGATCTGTCCCTGAGGGGTGACGGCGAACCACGGGGCGCCGAACTGGGTGATGCCCTGCCCGCGGGTGTCGCCGCGTCCGGTGTCGGCTTGGTAGTAGTACAGGGGATGCCCGCCGTAGACGAGCTGGCGCGGGCCGTCCGGGCGGGCGATCGTGGTCAGCAGGTCCGCCTGGGCCCCGCCGGTGGCCCCGGGCGGTCCCTGGGTGGTGGCCGGGGGCCAGACGCTCGCGCAGGCGCCGAAGCACGTGGACCGGTTCGGCGGGTCGGCGGCGAACAGGTACAACGTGCGGCCCCCGCCGTCCACGATGATCTGCCCGAGCCCCCGCGCGGACGCCGTCGAGAGGTGCCGGCGGCCGGGATGCCGCGTGTTCGTGGCGAAGGCGCAGCCGGTGGCCAGCAGGCCCCCGAGCGCGACGGCGGACCACCCCCGCCAAGCGGGAGCGGCCCGGACGCGCGGCGGATCAGTAGCCGCCACCGCCACCGCCACTGCTGCTGCTCTCCTCGACCTTCTTTCCGCTCGGGGACACCACGTACCAGCCGCCGCCGAACTGGTTGAGGCCCTCGCCCTTGGTGCTGCCCTTCTGGCCGGCGTCCGGCGTGTAGTAATACAGCGGGTGCCCGCCGTAGGTCGTCTGCTTGACGCCGCCGTTCCTGGTGGTGGTGCCGATCATCGACGACTTCGCGCCCGATCCGGCATGCGGCTTGCCCGTGCTGACGGCGGGCGGCCACACCCCCGCGCAGGGCCCGGTGCAGGAGGACTTGGTGCCCTGGTCCTTCTCGAACAGGTACAGGGTGCGGCCATGCCCGTCGACCAGGATCTGCCCCAGGCCGGCCGCCGTCGCCGTTGCGACCGTCCCTCCGGCCGCGGACGAGCCCGGAGCGGACGTCGTCGCGGGCGGCGACGTCGTGGCCGGCGCGGACGTGGTCGTCGCGGCGGGCGGGGACGACTCGCTGGGGCTGCTGCTCGACTTGGACGAGGTGCTGGACGAGCCGCAGCCGGTCGCCGCGGCCGCCAGCGCCGCCACGGGAAGCGCCGTCAGCGCGACGCGGCTCCGCCACGGCCGGGACACCGGAGCGGACGAGCGTCCGGTCCTGCACAGGCTTGTTCGGGACATCAGAGAACGTCCTCCTGGGAGATATCGGCTTCGGCTGCCCGACGCCTTCCTTTTTGGTTCGGCCCGTACCCCCGGAGAACAGCGAACGAACGGACTTGCACAGACCATGACCTGGCCTTTTACTACAACGCGACGACCGGCGGAGACCGCCCGCCGCCGAAATGCCGAGACCCGCACCGTCCGGGTGCGGGTCTCGGTCACGGGTCGGTGAGCGCGGCTCTCAGACGCGGTGCCGCCTTCAGGCGCGGTGCTGCCTTCAGAGCGGGTCTGCCCTCAGACTCGGCGCGGCTCTCAGGCGCGGCGGCGCGGCCGGCGGCGCTGCTGCTGCTTGCCCGCGGCGGTGTTCTTCTGCGGCGGCTTCTTACGGCCGGGCTGCGACTGTGGCTGCGGCTTCGCTTGCTGGGGAGCGCGGCCGCGCGTGCTGTTCGGGGTACGGCCGCGGACGATCCCGATCAGCTCCTCCATGAGGTCGCTGGTCTCGCCCTCGAGCCAGGCCAGCCCGATCTGGGACTGCGGGGAGTCGTTCACCGTGCGGTACGTGAGGTCCTTGCGGTGGTGGAGGCGGGCCAGGGACTGGGGGACCAGCAGGACGCCGGCCCCCGACGCCACCAGCTCGACCGCGCCCGCCGTCGTCGCGGGACGGGTGAACGCGGGCTGCCCGGGACGCTCGTCCCAGGTCAGGACGTCGTCCAGCGGTTCGATCACGTCCTCGTCGGCGAGGTCGGCGAGCTCCACCTCCTCGACCGCGGCCATGTCGTGGTCCTTCGGCACCACGACCACGGTCGTCTCCAGGTACAGCGGGATCACGTGGAGGCCCTCGCGGTCGACGGGCAGGCGCACGAACGCCGCGTCGACACCGCCGTCCCTCAGCAGGGGGACGGCCTCGGTGGTGGGCGTCTGGATCAGCTGGAGCGGCACCTCCCGCACCCGCTCGGCCCACATCCCGGCCCACTTTCCGGGCGTCACCCCCGGCGCGTAAGCCAGCCGGAACTCACTCTCGGTCACCTCCTCAGCCTAGCCGCGTCCGGACGGCTCTCCCGCCCTGGCTACCCTTGGTGCCATGAGCACGTCCAAGGCGAAGACCCCGCAGACCATGAAGCCGGCGACGGCGGCCAAGAAGCTGGGGATCCTGCTGTCGGCAGCGCCCGCCGAATTCCAGGAGGGCGTCGTCTCGCGGGACGAGCTGAACGCGCTCCAGGCCGACCCGCCCTCGTGGCTCGCCGACCTGCGCCGCGAGGGTCCCCACCCCCGCCAGGTCGTCGCGGCGAAGCTTCGCGTCTCCGCCTCGGGCCTGGTTCGAGGCGGCGTCACGGGCCCCCTCACCACGGCGGAGATCGAGGCACTGAAGGCCGAGAACCCCGACTGGCTCGAGCGCGAGCGCGCCACCCACGCCGAGGTCCGCAAGGAGGAGCTCCGCCTCAAGCAGCAGCGCGCCAAGAGCTGACCCCTGACCTGGACGGGTGCCCGCGGCTCGGCCGAGGACACCCGTCCCTTCCCTTCCGCGGGCGGTTCAGGAGAGGTAGCCGCCGTACTCCTCGGCGGACTGCCACGCCTTGATCGAGAACCTCATGCCGACGTCACGGAACGCCCCGGTGGTCAGGTCGACGATGACACCCTGGGACGCCTGCCCCGGCCACGTGCCCTTCGCGGCGCGCGGGTCCGGTGTCCTGGTCACGTGCCTCAGGGCGAAGTAGGTCGTCGGGCTCGTCCATGCCTTCCCGCCCACCACGCCGTTGATCCGGCCCACCGAGGTGATCAGGCCGGTGCGGACGTCCACGAGGACGGCCTTGTCCATCCTCGTCGAGAAGGTGAGCAGCGTGCGCCCGTCGGGCGAGAGCGCGTTGCCGGCCATGCCGCGCAGGTCGACCTTCGGATCGAGCCGGACGGTCGCGCGCACGGATCCGTCCGGGCCGGAGACGGTGAGGGGCGCCCGCTTGTTCCGGATGTCGCCCTGCACGACCGTGGACCCGTCCCGGCTGAGGCCGAGGACGGTCCCGGCGCGCAGGGGCGTCACGGCTCCGGTCCTGGTGTCGACCAGCGTCGCCGCGCTGTTGTGGGGCTCCGCCGAATTCAGGGCGAGGTGCGATCCGTCGCCGGAGAACATCATCTGGGGGACGTCCGCCGGGAGCGCGCTGCGGCTGACCGGGGTGACCTTCCCCGAGGTGAGGTCGCGGACCACGAGCCGCTGGTCCTGGGCGCGGTAGTAGGCGATGTGCCATCCGTCCGGGCTGATCGTCAGCGGCGCGTCGGCGTTCATGTAGTTCCGCGGCTTCACCACGCGCGAGCCGATGCCGTCCGACAGCCGCCACTGCTTCCCGGACCGTCCGACCAGCCGCCATTGGGCGCACTCGCCCTTGGCGTCCGTCGTCGCCTTGGGGCTCTTCAACCTGCAGTGGTCCAGGAAGGCGAACACGATCGGTTCGACCTTTCCCTCCGGCAGCCGGCCGGGCAGCACGCCCATCGGGTTGAGAATCCCGCCGGGCTCGGTGACCAGGGGCCGGTCGGGGCGGCCCGGCCGGTCGGCGGCGGGACCGGCGGCCCGCGTGTGGCCTCCGGTCAGCGCCGTCCCGGCGAAGACCGCGGCGGCGGCC
>NZ_RFFG01000015.1 GCF_003696215.1 Actinomadura harenae
GGTGGCGGTGGCCGTGGCGGCCGCGGCGGCCGTGGCGGCCAGGGCGGCGGCGGCGACCGCGCGCCCCGTCAGCAGCAGAACACCGAGCAGCAGGCCCCCGCCTCCGAGGCTGCTCCGACTGGTGAGGGGAGCTGAACTCGATGCTGATCCCTCGTAAGGTCAAGCACCGCAAGCAGCACCACCCGAAGCGCCGGGGAATGGCCAAGGGCGGTACGAAGGTTACGTTCGGTGAGTACGGCATCCAGGCCGTCGAGCCCGCGTACGTGACCAACCGGCAGATCGAGGCCGCGCGTATCGCCATGACCCGCCACATCAAGCGTGGTGGCAAGGTCTGGATCAACATCTTCCCGGACCGCCCGCTGACCAAGAAGCCCGCCGAGACCCGCATGGGTTCCGGTAAGGGCTCGGTCGAGTGGTGGGTGGCCAACGTGAAGCCGGGCCGCGTGATGTTCGAGCTCTCCTACCCGAACGAGCAGGTCGCTCGGGAGGCGCTCACCCGCGCGATCCACAAGCTGCCCATGAAGTGCAAGATCGTGAAGCGAGAGGTGGGTGAGTCCTGATGGCCAAGGGTCTTACCGCCGATGACCTGCGGACCGAGCCTGAGGACGTGCTGGTCACCAAGCTCAAGGAAGCCAAGGAGGAGCTTTTCAACCTCCGCTTCCAGGCCGCCACCGGGCAGCTTGAGAGCCACGGGCGGCTGCGCACGGTGAAGCGCGAGATCGCCCGCATTTACACCGTTATGCGCGAGCGTGAGCTCGGCATCGTCACGGTTGCCGACGACGCCGCGGAGGGCGAGAAGTAATGGCTGAGCAGACCGAAGAGCGCGGCATCACCCGCAAGGTGCTCGAGGGCCTGGTGGTCTCCGACAAGATGGACAAGACCGTCGTCGTGTCCGTCGAGGACCGCGTCAAGCACCCGAAGTACCACAAGGTCATCCGCCGCACGAAGAACTACAAGGCGCACGACGAGGCCAACGAGTGTGGCATCGGCGACCGCGTCCGCCTGATGGAGACCCGCCCGCTGTCGGCGACCAAGCGCTGGCGCGTGGTGGAGATTCTCGAGAAGGCCAAGTAACCAGGGAGCTCCGCCCCGTCCGGGGCGCCTCCCGACAGACTTCCCGTGGGCGGGCCCTCCTTGAGAGGGCCCGCGTTCGGGAGGAGACCAGTGAAGGTTCCGCCAGGCTCCACGGACGAGGCTCCGTGGAGAACCGGTGTGACGAAATGGAGTTGACGTGATCCAGCAGGAGTCGCGACTCAAGGTCGCCGACAACACGGGTGCGAAGGAGATCCTTTGCATCCGCGTTCTCGGTGGCTCGGGTCGGCGCTACGCGGGAGTCGGCGACATCATTGTCGCGACGGTGAAGGACGCCCTTCCCGGCGCGGGCGTGAAGAAGGGTGACGTCGTCAAGGCGGTCGTCGTGCGTACCCGCAAGGAGCGCCGGCGCCCGGACGGCTCCTACATCCGCTTCGACGAGAACGCGGCCGTCCTGATCAAGGACGGCGGCGACCCGCGTGGCACCCGCATCTTCGGCCCGGTCGGCCGTGAACTGCGCGAGAAGAAGTTCATGCGCATCATCTCGCTCGCGCCGGAGGTGCTGTGATGAAGATCAAGAAGGGTGACGAAATCGTCGTCATCGCCGGCAAGGACAAGGGTGCGACCGGCAAGGTCATCCGTGTCATTCCGGGTGAGGAGCGCGTCGTCGTCGAGGGCGTCAACCTCATCACGAAGAACATCAAGGCCGACGCGCAGCGAGCCGGCAAGGAGAGCGGCCGCGTGACCGTCGAGGCGCCGCTCCACGTGAGCAACGTGGCCCTGGCCGAGGACGGCAAGCCCGTCCGGGTCGGCTACCGCGTCAACGAGGACGGCACCAAGGTCCGGATCTCGCGCCGTAGCGGCAAGGAGATCTGAGATGACCGAGACCGTTACCGAGCGTCCCGTGCCGCAGCCGCGCCTGAAGCTCCGCTACCGCGACGAGATCGTCAAGGGCATGCAGGAGCAGTTCGGCTACAGCAACATCATGCTGGTGCCGGGCCTGACGAAGATCGTCGTCAACATGGGTGTCGGCGACGCCGCCAAGGACGCCAAGCTGATCGAGGGCGCCGTCCGCGATCTGGCCGCGATCACCGGCCAGAAGCCGGCCGTGAACCGGGCCAAGAAGTCCATCGCGCAGTTCAAGCTGCGTGAGGGCATGCCGATCGGCGCGCACGTCACGATGCGCGGCGACCGCATGTGGGAGTTCCTGGACCGGCTGCTCGCCACCGCGCTGCCCCGTATCCGTGACTTCCGTGGCCTGTCGCCGAAGCAGTTCGACGGCAACGGGAACTACACCTTCGGTCTGACCGAGCAGGTCATGTTCCACGAGGTTGACCCGGACAAGATCGACCGTGTCCGTGGCATGGACATCACCGTGGTGACCACCGCTAAGACCGATGACGAGGGCCGGGCGCTGCTGAAGCTCCTGGGCTTCCCGTTCAAGGAGAACTGAGCATGGCGAAGAAGAGCCTGATCGCCAAGGCGGCTCGGAAGCCCAAGTTCGGCGTGCGCGCGTACACCCGCTGCTCGCGCTGCGGCCGTCCGCGCTCCGTGTACCGCAAGTTCGGCCTGTGCCGCGTCTGCTTCCGCGAGATGGCGCACCGGGGCGAGCTGCCGGGCATCACGAAGTCGAGCTGGTAAACAGCCCGGCCTGTAATAACCACCGGGCACCTGACGAAGGTGCCCATGACCGCGCCAAAGGTCCATCCGTCCCGCCCGCCCGGCGGGCCGGGCGGATGGAAACCGTGGCGAGGGAGGGCCAGTAGGCCATGACGATGACCGACCCGATCGCAGACATGCTGACGCGTCTGCGGAACGCTAACTCGGCGTACCACGACTCGGTGTCGATGCCGTACTCGAAGATCAAGGCGCACATCGCCGAGATCCTCCAGCAGGAGGGCTACATCTCGGGCTGGAGCGTCGAGGACGCCGAGGTGGGCAAGAAGCTCGTGATCGAGCTGAAGTTCGGCCCCACCCGCGAGCGTTCGATCGCCGGCATCAAGCGCGTTTCCAAGCCCGGTCTCCGGGTTTACGCGAAGAAGGACAACCTGCCCAAGGTCCTGGGCGGCCTGGGCGTCGCGATCATCTCGACGTCCTCCGGCCTCATGACCGACCGGCAGGCGGGCAAGCGCGGCGTGGGCGGCGAAGTCCTCGCCTACGTCTGGTAGAGGGGAGGATTCGAAGAATGTCTCGCATTGGACGTCTCCCCATCACCGTGCCCGGCGGGGTCGAGGTGAAGGTCGACGGTCGTGACGTCTCGGTCAAGGGCCCGAAGGGCTCCCTGACCCTGGCGGTCGCCGAGCCGATCGAGGTCGCGCTGGAGGACGGTCAGCTGACCGTGACCCGGCCGAACGACATCAACACGGTTCGCGCGCTGCACGGCCTGACGCGGTCGCTGATCAACAACATGGTGGTCGGCGTCACCGAGGGGTACAAGAAGACCCTGGTCATCCAGGGCGTCGGTTACCGCGTGGTGGCCAAGGGCAAGAACCTCGAGTTCTCGCTCGGTTACAGCCACCCGATCACGGTCGAGCCGCCGGAGGGCATCACCTTCACGGTCGAGAAGCCGACCCAGCTGGTCGTCGAGGGCATCGACAAGCAGAAGGTCGGCGAGGTCGCCGCCAACATTCGTAAGCTGCGGAAGCCCGACCCGTACAAGGGCAAGGGCGTGCGTTACGAGGGCGAGCAGATCCGCCGCAAGGTCGGAAAGGCTGGTAAGTAGTCATGGCAGGCACGAAGCACCTGGCCGGCAAGGCCACGTCGAAGCGTGCGCTGGCCCGCAAGCGGCGGCACCTGCGGGTCCGCAAGAAGGTCGTCGGCACCGCCGAGCGTCCTCGCCTTGTCGTGACGCGCTCCAACCAGCACATGTTCGCCCAGGTCATCGACGACGCCAAGGGCCACACCGTGGCGTGGGCGTCGACGATGGAGGCCGACCTGCGCGCTTCCGACGGCGACAAGACGGCGAAGTCCCGCAAGGTCGGCGAGCTCCTCGCCGAGCGCGCGCAGGCCGCCGGGGTCACCGCTGTGGTCTTCGACCGTGGCGGCAACAAGTACCACGGTCGCGTCGCCGCCGTCGCGGACGGCGCTCGTGAGGGGGGCCTGAAGCTCTGATGGCTCTCATGACCAACGAGAAGAGGAACCACTGATGGCAGCGCAGAGGCGTGGTGGCGGTCAGGGTGGCGACCGTCGCGACGGCCGCCGCGATGACCGTCGCGGTGGCGCCGACAAGGGCCAGTCGTACATCGAGAAGGTCGTGGCGATCAACCGTGTCGCCAAGGTCGTCAAGGGTGGACGGCGCTTCAGCTTCACCGCCCTGGTGATCGTCGGTGACGGCAACGGCACCGTCGGCGTCGGCTACGGCAAGGCCAAGGAGGTGCCCGCGGCGATCGCCAAGGGTGTCGAAGAGGCCAAGAAGCACTTCTTCAAGGTGCCGCGGATCCAGGGCACCATCCCTCACACCGTCCAGGGTGAGGCCGCCGCGGGCGTCGTCCTGCTGCGTCCGGCGTCCCCCGGTACCGGTGTGATCGCGGGTGGCCCGGTGCGCGCCGTCCTGGAGTGCGCCGGAATCCACGACGTGCTGAGCAAGTCGCTCGGCACCGACAACGCGATCAACATCGTCCACGCCACCGTGGACGGTCTGAAGCAGCTCAAGCGTCCCGAGGAGATCGCCGCCAAGCGTGGCCTTCCGATCGAGGACGTCGCGCCGGCCGCCATGCTGCGGGCGCGGGCCGCGGGATCCGAAGCCCGGTCGGAGGCCACCGCCTCATGAGCCAGGTGAAGATCACGCAGACCAAGTCTGTGATCAGCGAGAAGCAGAACCAGCGTGACACGCTGCGGACGCTGGGCCTCAAGAAGATCGGCCAGTCGGTCGTCCGTGAGGACACCCAGCAGGTCCGCGGCATGATCCGGACGGTGGCCCACCTGGTCGCCGTCGAGGAGGTCGACTGACATGGCCGACGCCACCGAGGGCACCCCGCTCAAGGTGCACGACCTGCGTCCGGCCCCTGGCGCCAACCGCCCCAAGACCCGCAAGGGTCGCGGCGAGGCGTCCAAGGGCAAGACCGCCGGCCGCGGCACCAAGGGCACCAAGGCCCGTAACACCGTTCCGGTCGGGTTCGAGGGCGGTCAGATGCCCCTGATCCGCCGGATTCCGAAGCTCAAGGGCTTCAAGAACCCGAACCGGGTCGAGTTCCAGGTCGTGAACCTGGACAAGCTCTCCGCCCTCTACCCCGAGGGTGGCGAAGTGACCGCCGAGGACCTGGCGGCCAAGGGCGCGGTGCGCTCCGGCCGTCCGGTGAAGATCCTCGGCACCGGTGAGATCTCCGTCGCCGTCCAGGTGAAGGTGCACGCCTTCTCCGGCGCGGCGAAGGAGAAGATCACGGCCGCCGGCGGAACCGCCGAGCAGCTCTGAGATCGACACCCGTGAGACCGGGGCCAGTGTCCACCACGTGTCCGGGCCGGTGGGCCCGCCGCGGGGGGACCGGCCCCGGTCTCATCTGCTGTTAGAGTCTCCCCGGCGGCGGTGGTCGGCGTTTTTGCGCCTGACCCCCCGCCGTCGTTGCCCATGGGCTGATATTCCGCAATTCCCGCAGGAGGAATGGTGCTGACCGCGTTCGCTCGGGCCTTCAGAACGCCCGATCTGCGTAAAAAGCTGCTGTTCACGCTCTTCATGATCGTGGTGTTCCGGATCGGTCAGAACCTGCCGACCCCGAACGTGAACGTGGAGGTGCTCAAGCAGACGGCTGACGCGGCCAAGAAGTCCAACCAGCTGTACGGCTTGGTGGATCTGTTCTCCGGCGGCGCGTTGCTGAAGCTGTCGGTGTTCGCGCTGGGCATCATGCCCTACATCACCGCGTCGATCATTCTGCAGTTGCTGACGGTGGTGATTCCCCGGTTGGAGGCCCTGAAGAAGGAGGGCCAGGCCGGGACGACGAAGATCACGCAGTACACGCGGTACCTGACGGTGGGTCTGGCGATCCTGCAGGGCACCGGTGTGGTGGCGATGGCCGCGACGGGGAGCCTGTTCCAGGGGACCGGCGGCAACGACGACATCCTGTACAAGACGGGGATCTTCCCGGTCATCACGATGGTGATCTGCATGGTGGCCGGCACGTCGGTGATCATGTGGCTGGGTGAGCTGGTGACCGACCGCGGTGTCGGCAACGGCATGTCGATCCTGATCTTCACGCAGGTCGTGGCGGTGTTCCCGTCGCAGTTCTGGTCGATCTACAAGGCCAAGGGCGGGTTCGTCTTCACGCTGGTGATCGTGGTGGGTCTGGCGATCATGGCCGGTGTGGTGTTCGTGGAGCAGGCGCAGCGGCGGATCCCGGTGCAGTACGCCAAGCGGATGGTCGGGCGCCGGATGTACGGCGGGACCTCGACCTACATCCCGCTGAAGGTCAACCAGGCCGGCATCATCCCGGTCATCTTCGCCTCGTCGCTGCTGTACCTGCCGGCACTGGCCAGCCAGCTGTGGCCGAACGCCAAGTGGCTGCAGAAGATCCAGCCCTACCTGCACCAGGACAACCCCTGGCACATGGGCATCTTCTTCGTGTTCATCATCTTCTTCACGTACTTCTACGTCGCGATCACCTTCAACCCCACTGAGGTCGCCGACAACATGAAGAAGTATGGTGGGTTCATCCCAGGTATCCGTCCAGGCCGGCCGACCGCCGAGTATCTGGACTACGTGCTGACCCGGATCACCACTCCGGGCGCGCTCTACCTGGGGCTCGTCGCGCTGATTCCCATGGTGGCGTTCGCTCTGCTGAACGCCACGCAGAACTTCCCCTTCGGCGGGACGAGCATCCTGATCGTCGTCGGCGTCGGACTGGATACCGTGAAGCAGATCGAATCTCAGCTCCAGCAGCGCAACTACGAAGGCTTCCTGCGGTAGATGCGTATCGTTCTTGTGGGCCCCCCGGGAGCGGGCAAGGGGACTCAGGCCCAGTTCATCGCGTCGCACCTGTCGATCCCGAAAATCTCGACGGGTGACATCTTCCGAGCCAACATCACCGAGCGCACCGAGCTCGGCACGCTGGCCAAGCAGTACATGGACCGGGGCGACCTGGTACCCGACGAGGTCACCATCAGCATGGTGCGCGACCGGCTCCAGCACGAGGACGCCGTCGACGGCTTCCTGCTGGACGGGTTCCCCCGCAACGTGCCGCAGGCCGAGACCCTGAAGAAGATGCTCGCCGAGTGGGACACCCGGCTGGACGTCGTCCTCGAACTGGTCGTCGACGAGGACGAGGTCGTCCGGCGGCTGTCCGGCCGGCGCCAGTGCCCGCAGTGCGAGCGCATCTGGCACGTCGACTTCGACGACAAGCGGGACGGCATCTGCGACGACTGCGGCGGGACGCTGTACCAGCGCGACGACGACCGCGAGGAGGTCGTCCGGCACCGGCTGGAGGTCTACGCGGAACAGACCGCGCCCCTCGTCCAGTTCTATTCTGATGAGGGAATCCTGCGCGGCATCGACGCGACCGGACCGGTCGAGGACGTCACCCGGCGGGCCCTGGACGCGCTGCGTCCGTTCGAGAAGTAGATCGCCGGGTAGGCGGGAGTCGGGTCACCCCCGGGGCCCGGCCGCCCCTGGGGGAGTTGTGACAGTGTTCAAGCGGCGCAGGCCCGCCATCCAGATCAAGACGCCCGAGCAGATCGAGCTGATGCGCGCGGCCGGCCTCCTGGTCGGCCGCACGCTGCAGCTGCTGCGCGAGTCGGTGAAGCCCGGCATCTCCACGCTGGACCTCGACCGGATCGCCGAGCAGCACATCCGGGACAACGGCGGCATCCCGTCCTTCAAGGGCTACCACGGGTTCACCGGCACGATCTGCGCCTCGGTCAACGAGGAGATCGTCCACGGCATCCCGCGGCCGGACAAGACGCTGCGCGACGGCGACATCATCTCGATCGACTGCGGCGCGATCGTCGAGGGCTGGCACGGCGACTCGGCGATCACAGTCCCGGTGGGGGAGATCACTCCCGAGCTGACGAAGCTGCTCGAGGTGACCGAGGCCTCCATGTGGCACGGCCTCGCCGCCGGTGTCGTCGGGGCGCGCCTGACCGACATGTCCCACGCGATCGAGACCCACATCCGCTCCGAGGGCCGGTACGGCATCGTCGAGGGCTACGGCGGGCACGGCATCGGCACCGAGATGCACATGGACCCGCTGATCCCGAACCACGGCGCCCCCGGGCACGGGCCGGTGCTCGAGGCGGGCATGTGCTTCGCCGTCGAGCCGATGGTCAACCTCGGCACCAAGGACACCGACGAGCTCGAGGACGGCTGGACCGTGATCACCACGGACGCCAAGGCGTCGGCGCACTTCGAGCACACCTTCGCCGTCACGCCCGAGGGCCCGCGCGTGCTGACCGCGCTGGACGAGGGCCGGGAGTGGTTCGCCAAGCTCGGCCTGTGACCCCGCACCGGGCCGCTCCTGCCGGGGTGGTTCCAGGGTCCGGGGGAAGGTGAACCTGTCTCCCTTGAGAGCACCGGGATTCACCGGGCACTCTGGGAGGTAGCGGTGGATCGTCTCTCCTCCGCTCCGAACGACGCGTGAAGGGGTCGCCATGGCGCCCAATCCTGATATCCGAGCCTCGGACGCCGACCGGGACCGGGTCGCCGCGAGCCTGCGCGAGCACACCGCGGACGGCCGGCTCACCATGGGCGAACTCGAGGAGCGCCTGGAGGCGACCTACGAGGCCAAGACCATGGGCGAGCTGGAGCGGGTGACCGCCGACCTCCCCGAGGCCGACCTGCACAACCGGCCGATTCCGGCCTACCAGCGCACGACCGCGGCGCCCCCGGCGAGGAGCGGGGCGGTCTGGTACGGGACGCGGGCCATGTGGAGCGCCTGGGCGGTCGTCGTCGGGCTGAACATCGCCATCTGGGCGATCGTCGCGATCTCCTCCCCGGTCACCCCGTATCCGTGGTGGCTCTGGGTGGCCGGTCCGTGGGGCGTGATGCTCCTGGCCAGGAGCATCTTCGGGAACGGCGGCAGACGCTAGTTCCCTGATGAGGTGATCGAACAGACGAAGAGGCCCGCCGGGACACCCGGCGGGCCTCTTCGTCTGTTCGCGGGTGTCTAGTCGACCTCCATCAGGGGGCGGTAGTTGCCCGTGGGGACGAAGTGGGTGACGGCCGACTCGCCCTCGATCCGGTGGATCGCGAAGCCCGCGGGCTCGCCGGTGAGCGCGGCGCGTCCGGGGCGGGTGAGGTCGAGGAACAGCTGCCGGTAGGTGCTGGACGTCGTGGTGCAGACCGTCCCGGCGAGGGAGCCGACGGTGCTGCGGTGCACGTGGCCGCCGATCACCCGGACGACCTGGCGGTGCCGCTTGAGGATCTCCGCGAGGCCCTCGGTGCCGGTCATGCTCATGTCGTCGATGAACCGGATGCCGATCGGATACGGCGGGTGGTGCATGGCGATCACGGTCGGGACGCCCGGGCGCTCGGCGAGCGTCGCGTCCAGCCAGGCGAGCCGCTCGACGTCGAGCTCACCGGCCGCGGAGCCGGGGATCGTGGTGTCGCAGCAGACCAGGCGGGTTCCGGCGACGTCCACGGCGTACTGGACGGGCGCGCCCGGGCCGCCGCTGTCGGCCACGGCCGGATGGTCGCGGAAAGCGTGCCGTAGCGCGTCCCGGTCGTCGTGGTTGCCGGGCAGCGGGTAGACGGCCATCGGCAGCGGGGACAGCAGCGCGTGCAGCCTGGCGTACTCGGCCGGACGGCCGCCGTCGGCCAGGTCGCCGGTCAGGACGACCGCGTCCGGGCGGGCGGGCAGCGCCAGCAGGCTGGACACCGCGGCGCGCAGCGAGCGGACCGGCCCCGAGCCGTCGTCCACCTCGCCGTCCCGGCCGACCGCCAGATGGATGTCGCTGAGCTGCGCAATGATCGCCATTGATCCTCCCCCTCCTCCAAGCGAACCACGGACCGGACCGGTTCGCACGCCTGGCCGCGCCCGCCCGCGGCGTCCTCGCCGGGGGAGCGCTGACCGGAACTTTGTGCCCGGTTGACCGGCTGGCCGGGGCCGCCGGGCACTAAACGATCATCGGTTCCGTCCGACCCCGGGACCGGCGGGGGAGACCATGCCCTTCCAGCGGCCCGGCAGGCGTGCGGCGCCGGCCCGTGTCCTGTTCCCGACCGTGCCGCTCCTGACCGTGCCGCTCTTGACCGTGCTCGTCACGGCGCCGGCCGCGCGGGCGGACGACGGGGTGACGCTGAAGCCGAGGAAGGGACACCTTCGGGCAGGGCGGACGCTCACGATCATAGCCCCGCCGAACTGCGCCGATCCCGAGGCGCGTTCTAATGCGTTCCCGCACGAGACCGTTCGGCTGGCGGGCGGATCGGGGCCGGGGAGCGGGCCTTCCGGGTCGGTGCGGATCGCCCCTGGCACCGCGTCCGGCAGCTACGGACTCATGGTGACGTGCGCGGGGACCGGGCCGGGCCTGGGCGACGACAGGCTCCTCTACGCTCAGGTGGACGTGCTGCCGCCTCTCCCCGGACGCGAACATCACCCCGGCGGGCCTCGTCACACAGGGCATGCGAGCCCCCTGTCCGAGCAGTCCCCGTCTCAGTCGCCGTCTCAGTCCCCCTCGCGGTCCCCGTCCGCTGTGGACCGGTCGTCCCCGTCGCTCCCCGTATCCCCGGCCGTGCCCACGCCCCGGGATTCCGCGTTGAACGTGCTCGGCGTGACGCCCACGCCGCTCGGTCCGGCGACCGGGGGAGGGTGGATGGCGTCCCATGACGGGCGGATCCCCGTCGCGCGGCCGACGGGACTTGCCGTGGGGCTGGGGTCCGCGCTGCTCGTGGGGGCCCTCGGCGGGCTCTGGTGGGCGCTGCGGCGGCGGAGGAGGCCGGATGCCTAGGCCGTGTCCCCGGCGGCGCCGGCGGCGGGCACGCTGCGTTCTGGCGGCCGCGCTCGGGGTGTCCCAGGCGGTCTCGGGCTGCGCGCTCGGACGCCATGACCACGCGAGGACCGTGCTGCCCGAGATCGTCCCGCCGAGGAGGGCGGGGGCCCCGGCGCCGCTGGGCGCGGGCCTGGCGCACGCCGTCCCGACCCGGTTGCTGATCCCGCGGATCGGCGTGTCCGCCCCGCTCGGACGTGTCGGACGCGGCCCCTCCGGCGGGATCCAGGCGCCGCCGATGTCCGACCCGGACCGCGCGGGCTGGTTCGCGTCCGGGACGAGCCCGGGAGAACCGGGCGCCGCGCTGCTGCTCGGCCACCGGGACACCGCGTCCGGCCCGGCGGTCTTCGCGCACCTGGCGGAGCTGCGCCCGGGGGACATCATCGGCGTCGCCCGGACGGACGGCACGGTCGCGGTGTTCCGCATGACCCGCGCCGAGCAGGTGCCGAAGCGGCGGTTCCCCGAGGGGCGGGTGCTGATGGCCGGCGCCGTCCCCGAACTGAGGCTGATCACCTGCGCCGGACGGTACGACCATGCCAGGCGCGCCTATGACGACAATCTCATCGTCTACGCGACGTTCGCGGCCGCCTACCGGACCGCCGACCTGGCCTCGATGCCCGGAACCTGACGGCCCGGACCCCGCCGGGACGGCTCAGGCCACGTGCGTGAGGACGGCGCTGAGCGCGGACGTGACGGCCTCCGGGGCGGGCGCGATGTCCGGCACCACGTCGCGGAGCGCGAGCCAGCCGTTGATGGCCTGGGTGGTGGGACGGGCCTCGCGGAGCTGCGGGTCCTCGATGTCGTACCAGGCGGCGATCTTGGACCAGCGCCAGAGCCGGTGCCCGCCGGTGGACATCTCCGAGGCCGGGAAGCCGCCCTGCCCCCGCGCGCCCGTGATCGACAGCCGCACCGACTCCACCGAGCGCCGCACGCGCTCGGCGATGTCGCGGATCGTCAGCAGCGGGTCGGCCTCGACCTGCCGGACGTGCAGGCCGGGGGCCGCGTCCTCCAGGTGGCCGACGACCTGCATGACCGCCTCGGCGAGCGTCGTCGCGTGCCAGGTGGCGGTGGCGTTCCCGGGCCGTGTGGCGTGCTGGGGCTCGGTGATGATCGAGACCGTGACCTGACCGTGGGTCCGGTCGAACAGGGGATCCAGCTCCTCCTCGTAGAGGGGACGGCTGAGGATCAGCGCGAAGTCATAGCTCGGCATCCGTCCTCCCCTGGTCGTTCGTCCTCCTGGAAAGGTACAACGCGCGAGCGCTGTATGCTTGTGTCGGGAGCAGTATCCGGTGCCGGGTCGTGGGATGATTTCGCGTTTCACCGTCCGGTGACGTACACTCCTGTGTCGGTCCGTGTTCGGCCGCCGTGAATCCCTGCCTTGACGCTCGTGTGCGTCCGGGCCTGGGGTGCGGCCGGGTTCTCCACCTCGTCATCGATCATCAGATCTTCCTGACGTGGACGGAGTCGTCGCGGGCCGCGTCCAATGAGCCGATCAGCGAAGCGCGGAGGACATGCCTAAGAAGGAAGGTGCCATCGAGATCGAGGGCACCGTCATCGAGTCCCTCCCGAACGCCATGTTCCGGGTAGAGCTGGACAACGGGCACAAGGTGCTCGCCCACATCAGCGGCAAGATGCGGATGCACTACATCCGGATCCTGCCGGACGACCGCGTCGTCGTGGAGCTGAGCCCCTACGACCTCACGCGCGGTCGGATCGTCTACCGCTACAAGTAATCAC
This sequence comes from Actinomadura harenae, assembly GCF_003696215.1. Taxonomy (GTDB): domain Bacteria; phylum Actinomycetota; class Actinomycetes; order Streptosporangiales; family Streptosporangiaceae; genus Spirillospora; species Spirillospora harenae. Next base: position 12,673 of record NZ_RFFG01000015.1, read on the forward strand.
TGGGGTTGCCTTCCGCGTGTCCGCGCCGGGACCGCTCGTTCCGGCAGGAGCGTGGCACGCGGGTGACCCTGATCTATAGGAGACCCAGTGAAGGTCAAGCCGAGCGTCAAGAAGATCTGCAACAAGTGCCGCGTCATCCGCCGGCACGGCCGGGTCATGGTCATCTGCTCCGACCCGCGCCACAAGCAGCGTCAGGGCTGACGCCCTACAACTGATCCACGCATCGCAGCCTTCGCACGTGGTCGCCGTACGGTTCCGGTCGAGCAAGATCGGGTCGTGCGGCACCGTCGTGTGAAGGGGCCACCCCCGGACGGAGGCCGGGGCCGCCACCCGAACGAGTGTCGGGTGTGTGCGGACGCGATGCGCCTAACACCTCCGCCAACGAAGGGAACCGCCAGAGATGGCACGCCTCCTCGGCGTCGACCTCCCGCGCGACAAGCGCGTGGAGATCGCTCTCACCTACATCTTCGGCATCGGTCGCACCCGGGCCCTGGAGACGCTGGAGAACACCGGTGTCTCCGGAGACACCCGCGTCCACCAGCTCACCGACGACGACCTGGTGAAGCTGCGCGACTGGATGGAAGCCAACTACAAGACCGAGGGTGACCTCCGTCGCGAGATCCAGGCTGACATCCGCCGCAAGATCGAGATCGGCTGCTACCAGGGCATTCGGCACCGCCGCGGTCTGCCCGTGCACGGTCAGCGGACGCAGACGAACGCGCGTACCCGCAAGGGCAAGAAGAAGACCGTGGCCGGCAAGAAGAAGGCCGGCAAGAAGTAGTAGTCCGTCGGGACTCATCCGTCCCGGACGGATCGACGACCTCAAAGGAAGAGAGCAGAGATGCCTCCCAAGAGCCGTGTCGGCGCGAAGAAGGTGCGCCGCAAGGAAAAGAAGAACGTCGCTCACGGGCACGCCCACATCAAGAGCACGTTCAACAACACCATCGTCTCGATCACCGACCCCAACGGGAACGTGATCTCCTGGGCCTCGTCCGGCCACGTCGGCTTCAAGGGCTCCCGTAAGTCCACCCCGTTCGCCGCGCAGCAGGCCGCCGAGGCCGCCGCCCGGCGCGCGATGGAGCACGGGATGCGCAAGGTCGACGTGTTCGTCAAGGGTCCGGGCTCGGGCCGTGAGACCGCGATCCGCTCCCTCCAGGCCACCGGCCTCGAGGTGGGTTCGATCCAGGACGTCACGCCCGTTCCGCACAACGGCTGCCGCCCGCCCAAGCGTCGCCGGGTCTGAGCACCGTAGGGGAGATCACAGAACAATGGCTCGTTACACCGGTGCGGACTGCAAGCTCTGCCGCCGCGAGAAGATGAAGCTGTTCCTCAAGGGCAGCAAGTGCGAGGGCCCGAAGTGCCCGATCGAGATCCGTCCCTACCCGCCGGGTGAGCACGGCCGCGGTCGTCCGAAGGAGACCGAGTACCTGCTCCAGCTTCGTGAGAAGCAGAAGGCGAAGCGGATCTACGGCGTCCTCGAGCGCCAGTTCTCGAACTACTACGTCGAGGCCAACCGCCAGCAGGGCAAGACGGGTGACAACCTGCTCTCGCTGCTGGAGCGCCGCCTGGACAACGTCGTGTACCGCGCGGGCTTCTCCAAGTCCCGCGACATGGCGCGCCAGCTGATCCGGCACGGTCACATCCGGGTCAACGGCAAGAAGGTCGACATCCCGAGCTTCCTCGTCTCCGAGGCCGACATCGTGGACGTCAAGACCAAGTCCCTCGAGATGACGCCGTTCCAGGTCGCCAAGGCCGAGGTCGGCGAGCGTCAGGTCCCGGCCTGGCTGGGCGTGGACGGCGAGCGCATGCGCATCTTCGTCCACTCGCTGCCGGTCCGCCAGCAGATCGAGGCTCCCGTCCAGGAGCAGCTGATCGTCGAGCTCTACTCCAAGTAGGGGCTCACCCGGGCCCTCACCGGCCCACCGGGCTCCTCGCGAGCCCACCGGGCCCCGCCCGGAGGCGGGGCCCGCGCGGCTTCGCCTCCGGGCGGGGCCGACGGGTCTCCGCCTCACGGCGGGGACCGGCGGGTCCCGTCCTCGCGGCGGGCGCCCGTCCGTTTCGCCGTCCGTCCGCGCCCGGGTCGTCAGGTCCAGGCGTGGCCGGACGGCGGACAGGGAAGAACTCCACTGCGGTCGTCATATAGCGGGCACCGCGGAAAGAAGGAACACCCATGCTCATCGCTCAGCGTCCCACTCTCACCGAGGAGCAGGTCGACGAGTACCGGTCGCGGTTCACCATCGAGCCGCTGGAGCCGGGCTTCGGCTACACGATCGGCAACTCGCTCCGCCGCACCCTGCTGTCGTCCATCCCCGGAGCCGCTGTCACCAGCATCCGGATCGAGGGCGTCCTGCACGAGTTCTCCACCGTTCCGGGGGTGAAGGAGGACGTCACCGACATCATCCTGAACCTCAAGGAGCTCGTCGTCTCGTCCGAGCACGACGAGCCGGTGGTCATGTACCTGCGCAAGCAGGGCCCCGGCGAGGTCACCGCGGCCGACATCGCGCCGCCGGCGGGCGTGGAGGTCCACAACCCGGACCTGCACATCGCCACGCTGAACAACAAGGCCAAGCTGGAGATGGAGCTGACGGTCGAGCGCGGCCGCGGCTACGTCTCGGCCGCCCAGAACAAGCAGCCGGGCCAGGAGATCGGCCGTATCCCGATCGACTCCATCTACTCGCCCGTGCTGAAGGTCACCTACAAGGTCGAGGCGACCCGAGTCGAGCAGCGCACCGACTTCGACCGCCTCATCCTGGACGTGGAGACCAAGGCGGCGATGCTGCCGCGCGACGCGGTCGCCTCCGCCGGAAAGACCCTCGTCGAGCTGTTCGGCCTGGCCCGTGAGCTCAACGTCGAGGCCGAGGGCATCGACATGGGCCCGTCCCCGACGGACGCCGCGCTCGCCGCGGACCTGGCCCTGCCGATCGAGGAGCTGAACCTCACGGTCCGCTCCTACAACTGCCTCAAGCGCGAGGGCATCCACTCCGTGGGCGAGCTGGTGGCCCGCAGCGAGCAGGACCTCCTGGACATCCGCAACTTCGGTGCGAAGTCCATCGAGGAGGTCAAGCAGAAGCTCAACGACATGGGCCTCTCGCTGAAGGACTCCCCGCCCGGGTTCGACCCGTCCGCCGCCGCCGACAACTACGGCGACGACGACGGTGGCTACGCCGAGACCGAGCAGTACTGATCCCGGCATACCGTTAACACGTCCGAATGACCCGCCGCCGGTACCTCGTACGGCCGGCGCGGAGATTTGCCACCGGTTCCTGAACCGGCCGGTGCAACGAAGGGAACACGACCATGCCTCAGCCCACCAAGGGCGCCCGTCTGGGCGGCAGCGCGGCTCACCAGAAGCTGCTTCTGGCGAACCTGGCGACCTCGCTGTTCGAGCACGGCCGCATCACCACCACCGAGGCCAAGGCCCGCCGCCTGCGCCCGCTGGCGGAGAAGCTGATCACCAAGGCCAAGAAGGGCGACCTGCATAACCGTCGCCTCGCGGCCAAGACGATCCGCGACAAGGGCGTCCTGCACGTCCTGTTCACCGAGATCGCTCCGGCCATGGCCGAGCGTCCCGGCGGCTACACCCGGATCACCAAGCTCGGCCCGCGCAAGGGCGACAACGCCCCCATGGCGGTCATCGAGCTGGTGACCGAGCCGGTGTCGGGCGCGTCCCGTCCGGCCGCCGCCGCTCCGGCGGAGGCTCCGGCCGAGGCCGTGGCCGAGGAGAGCGCGGAGTAAGACCCCTCCGGGGATCTTTCTCGCTCGACATGTGAGGGCCCGCCGTCCCCCTACGGGACGGCGGGCCTGATCTTTGAGAGACTGGATCACATGGTCAGGGGGGCGATGATGCAGTGGGGCACGCCACGGGGCGGGAACGGCCCGGCACCGGCCGTCCGCTCCGGTGGGACAGGTGACAACGGTTGGGACGCGCTTTGGCCGACGGAACCGACAAGGCCGACGGACACGACATGGCCGACGGACACGACAAGGAACCCCCGGCACCCATGACCGCTCTCGTACGACTGCGGCTCGACATCGGCTACGACGGATCGGACTTCGCGGGCTGGGCCCGTCAGCCCGGCCAGCGCACCGTCCAGGGCGTGATCGAGGACGCCCTCGCCCGCGTCCTGCGCCTCGACCCGCCGCCGGTGCTCACCGTCGCGGGACGCACCGACGCGGGCGTCCACGCGCGCGGCCAGGTCGCGCACGTGGTGGTGCCGGTCGCCGCGTACTCGGCGATCAACGGCACGCTGCCGCGCCGCCTCGCCGGCCTGCTACCGCCGGACGTGCGGGTCTGGCGCGTCACCACCGCCCCGGAGGGCTTCGACGCGCGCTTCTCCGCGCTCGCCCGCCGCTACGCCTACCGCGTCTGCGACGACCCCGTGGGCGTGGACCCCCTGCGCCGCCACGACGTCCTGTGGCACCCGCGTCCGCTCGACGTCGACCGGATGAACGCCGCCACCCGCCTGATGCTCGGCGAGCACGACTTCGCCGCGTTCTGCCGCAAGCGCGAGGGCGCGACGACCATCCGCGAGCTCCAGGTCTTCGAGTGGAACCGCGAGGACAGGCATCTCGCCGTGGCCACGGTGAAGGCCGACGCGTTCTGCCACTCCATGGTCCGCGCGCTGGTCGGCGCGATGCTGGTCGTCGGCGACGGGCGGCGCTCGATCGAGTGGCCCGCCGAGGTCCTGGGCGCCCGGGTCCGCGACTCCGCCGTGAACGTCGCCCCGGCCCACGGCCTCTCGCTGGAGGAGATCGCCTACCCGGACGACGCGGACCTCGCCCTCCGCGCCCAGCAGACCCGCCGGGTGCGGACACTGTCCGGCTAGCGGCCGTTCCCGCTTCACCGTTGACGCGCCCGGTGCCGTTCGGCACCGGGCGCGTTCGTTCTCAGCGCGTTCGTTCTCGGCGGGGTCAGCCTCGGGCGCGGGTGTCCAGGGCCTTGGTGCCGTAGTCGAGGAACTCCTGCGCGAGGCCCTTGATCTGGGTGTCCTCGGGCGTGATGCGGGTTCCGTCGGTGTAGGTCGCGTACGCATAGGCGACGTAGCGGCCTCGAACGGTGGCGGCGGCATAACCGCCCGTGCCGTCGATGTCGGGGGCGTGTGGACCGGTCAGGCCGCGGAACCACTCGTACTTGCCCGGGTTCCCCGCGCGGCTCACCCGCAGGGCGGCCTCGTGGTTCGGCAGGACGGCGACGCCGCTGGTGACGGCGAACTTCTTGTTGTCGCTGACGAACGTCACCCGGACGACGGCACGGCAGCCGTCGTGCGCGAGCGCCTCGGCCATCGAACCGCGCGCGGTCAGGCCGCACTGGTGGTTGACCGACGAGCGGTCGCGCTGGAAGGCGCGCCCGCCCAGCTCGATCGTCGGGCTCGGGAACACCTCGGTCAGCGCGAGCGGCCTGGTGTCGGTCTTGTCGCTGTTGATGTCCACAGGGTGGTGGACGGGCCCGCTCGGCGACGGTGAGGCCGACCGTCCGGGCGCGGAGGGCTTGTCCCCGGCCTTGGACTTGGGCTTTCCGCCGTCGCTCCCGGAGGCCATCCCGGCCACGGCGATGCCGCAGACCGCGACGATCGCCGCCGCGATGCCGCCGCCGATCAGCAGCCGCTTCCGGTTCAGCGGGTTCGCGTTGGGGCCGTTACCCAGCGGGCCGCGCGGGAACGGCTGCGGGCCGGTGGTGCCGTCGTTCGGGGCGTCAGGGCCGGGGAACGGGCGCCTGGGCGCTCCGAAGGCGGTCGAGCCGGACGCGTCCGGGGGAGGCGGCGCCGGGGTGGTGGCGTTCTGCGGAGGCGTCGGGGGTGCCGCGGCGGCCGCCTGGGGGACGGGCTGGGGCGTCGGCGGGACGACCGGCATGTCGACCGCCGTGGCCCGGCCGTTCGGCCTGGGCGGCTGCTGTTTGGCGGCGTCCGGCCTGGGGGCGTTCTTGACGACCTTCTCGCTGGGAGGAAGGACGACGCCCGGGGGCGGTTCCACTCCTGGCGGGAGGATCGCATCAGGAGTGAGGACGGGGCCGGACGCCCTGCTGTCGGTGTTGGCCTTCGGTGCCGCGTGGGCGACCAGGGGCGCGTTCAGGGGCATCACGGCGGACGATGCGTCCGTGCCCTGGGCGGCGCCTCCGGCCACGGGCAGCGGCCCGGTGCCCGTCGCGGATCCGGAGGGGGTTTCGCCGATGGTGGGCAGCGGTCCTGTGGTGCCCGATCGTGCCGGTCCCGGGACAGGAAGCGGGCCCGTGGCGCCGGAGCGCGCAGGGCCTGGAAGCGGGCCCGTGGTGCCGGGGCTGACCGGGCCGGGGGACGGTGGTCGGGGGCCGGTGCCGGTCGGGGGGTGGACGGGGGTGCCGTCCGGGGCGGTGTTCCGCGGCGGACCGGTCCGGGGGCGGGGGACGGCCCGGCGCGAGTCCACGCCGGGGGCGCCCGGGCCGGCGACGAGCCGGTCGTCGGGCGCGGGGACCGCGGGAGGCGCGGTGTCGGCGGCGGGGCCCGCGGAGGCCCCGACCGTGGCGGGTTCGTCGGGTTCCGGCCCGTCCGAGTCGGTGGACTCGGCGGCCCACCAGGGGGCCTGGAGGCGGAACGGGGTCGGGATGCGCAGTTCGCCGTCCGCGCGCGCCGGTTCGTCGTGGCCGAAGCTCGGCGGCGCGGGGACGGAGGGGGCGGGGTCCGCGGCCGCGTCGGCGGGACGGATCTCGTCAGGTTCAGGCATGGGGGTCCAGGGTCCTCGTGCCGATCAGCTCCGGAGGGGCTTGCCTTCGGTCTCCCGGTAGTGCAGCGCCACGCCGAGGCCGCTGCCCTTGATCACCTGCTGTCCGAAGTCGGAGACGTCCGTGTGCGCGCTGTCGGCGATCTTCTTGCCGTCCGGGCGCTGCACCCAGGTCATGACCAGGTAGTGGCCCCGCGCCTCGGCGGTGCCGAGGGCGAGCCCGGTGCCGATCTTTCTGGTGTTGCCGGCGCCCGGCAACGGCTTCAGGTAGGCGTCCTTGGCGGCCGCCGCCCGCACCGCCGCCTTGGCCGCGGTCTCGGTCTTGAGGTTGAAAACTCCGACGGTGCCGATGAGCTTGCCGTCGCCGCGCGTGTAGGTGGCGCGGAGCACCTGGGAGCAGCCGCCCTTCTTCACTGTCGAGGTCAGGGCCGTGCCGCCGACCGCACCCGTGCAGGTCTTGGCGGCGTTCCAGCCGGTCCGCTTGAACTTCTCGCCCGCGCCCGAGAAGGACGACTTGCCGAAGACCTCGCTCAGGGTCAGCGGGCTGGGGTCGGTGGCCCGGGTCTTGAGCTTGACCGGGCTGAGGGTCTGGGAGGGGGAGGCGGACGGCGTGGACGACGACTTCGGGGCGGGCTTGTTCGCCGCCGAGGTCTTGTTCGCCTTCGGCTTGGAGTCGCCCTTGAACATGGACGCCGCGGCGACGCCCCCGCCGATGAGGACGACGCCCGCCACGGCCGCGCCGCCGATGATCAGCGGCAGCTTGCCCTTCTTCTTCCGCTCGCCGGGAGGCGGTCCGGCCACGTGCTGGTCGGGACCGCCACCGAAGCCGTCACCGCCGGGGCCGCCGAAGCCGCCGGGGCCACGGTCGTCCGGGCCGCCCGGACCGCCGCCGAAGCCGCCGCCCTCGGCGAAGCCGTGCTGCTGCGGGTCACCGAAGCCCTGCTGCGGGTCGCCGAAGCCCTGCTGAGGAGCGCCGAAACCCTGCTGGGGGCCGCCGAAGGCGTTGTGGTCGCCCTGGGCGGCTCCGCCGAAGCCCTGCGGGACGTCGTCGAATCCCTGGTAGGAGCCGCCGAACGGGGGCTGACCGCCGAGCGCGGCGGTCCCGTTCGGGTCGCCGAGCGCGGCCGTGCCGTTCGGGTCGCCGGGGCCGGACGCGGCGCGCGGCGGCTCGTGCGCCAGGCCGCCCGGGGGCGCGCCGAAGGAACCGGGGGCGAGCCGGTTCTGGTCGTCGTCCCACGAGACCGGCGCGGGATCCGCGCCGCCGGGACCGTGGGGCTGTCGCGGCGGCTGCTCCGAAGGCCAGCCGCCGTTTTTGCCTGTGTCACCGGGGTAACCCATGGCTGGACCCTACCGTTCTCCGCTCAGGTGTCTGGACTCATCGGCACAGCCACCATGACATGGGGGCGAACCGGACGTCGCCGGTTTCGGGAACCTCGCACGGCGTCCGGGGACGGTCATCTCCAGCCGAAGTCCTGCGTCCAGAGGGGGCCGCCGGGGCCGTTCGCGCGGCCGACGCCGATGGCCTTCAAGCCGCAGTTCAGGATGTTGGCGCGGTGCCCGGGGCTGTTCATCCAGCCCTTCATGACCGAGGCGGCGTCCGCGTATCCCTTGGCGATGTTCTCGGCGCCCGGCTGGGAGTAGCCCTGGCGCTCGATCCGGTCCCAGGGGCTGTCGCCGTTCTGGGAGTCGTGGCTGAAGTAGTCGTGCGCGGCCATGTCCTGCGAGTGCAGGCGGGCGGCGCGGGTGAGGCGCGCGTCCAGCCGCAGGGGGGAGCATCCCGCCTTCGCGCGCTCCTGGTTGGTGATCTTGAAGACGGCCGCCTCGGACGAGGTCGCGCCGGCTCCACCACCACCGCCACCGGAGCCGCCGTTCCCACCGGTTCCGGATCCCGACCCGGAACCGCCCCCGCTGCCGGACTTGCCGGGGGACGAGCCCGACCCGCCGCCGGAGGTTCCGCCCGGCTTGGCGGCCGTCGGCTTGGAGGTGGGCTTCTTCGCGGTCGGCTTCGCCTTGGGCGTCCTGCTGGGGGTCTTGGACGGCGTCCTGGACGGGCCGCCAGTGGGCGAGACGTCCGGCTGGGCGCCGTCCTGGCCGCCGGTCGCGCCGTCCGGGGCGGACGCCGCCGTCGGCTTGCGCTTGCCGTCGTCCGACGTGAGTTGGCTCACGGCGACGCCCGCGCCGACGACCAGGGCCATCGCCCCGGCCGCACCCGCGATCATCAGGGGCGCCCGCCGCTTGCGGTTGGGCCCGCCGCCGGGAGGGCTGCTCCAGAAGTCGCGTCCTCCAGGACCGCCCGGTCCGCCCGGTCCGCCCGGTCCGCCGGGGCCCTCAGGGCCGGAGGGGACGTACGGGGTGCGTCCGATGGGGGAGTAGGCGAGCTGGTCGCCCTCCTGGGGGACGTAGGCGCCGGGAGCGTCCGCCGGGTGGGAACCGTGGACCCGCGCGGCCTCGGCGTCGGAGGGGCGGTGCCGCTCGTGCTCCAGCGGCCGAGGGCCCGCGGGCGGGGCGAAACGGTCCGGATGCACGCCTTCGGGCGGTCCGAGGCGGTAGGGGTCGGACGAGGCGAAGGCCCCGTTGCCCGAAGCGGGACCTGCGGGGGCGGCGTCACCAGGGACGGGGCCACCAGGGAATGTTCCACCGGGGACGGGGCCACCTGGGAATGTTCCACCCGGGGTGGGGCCGCTGGACGCGTGGCGTCCGGGGGCGTCCCGGTGGGGATCGCCCGCCCGGGGATCTCGGGGACGGGAGGGGCGGGAGGCGCGGCGGGGAGGGCGCATCGAGAGCTCCTGGGGCCGGGCCGGCGCGCTGCCGGCGAGGGGACCGGACGCGCCGCACCTTATCCATATATGGGGCATTGGTGGTCGATCCCCCTCCCGGACGGCCTCCGGATGATCACCGGGGATCTTCAGGGGATCTTCGGGAGGTTCGGGGACCCGTCCGGGGCATGGGGCGGGATGGTGCATACTGGAGGATGGCCGGGAAAGTAGCCGTCGGCAGCTGACGCACGAGCACTGAGCACAGCGTGAGCACCGTGTAGCGGCCTCGCTTTGACCCGTGCCCGCGTGGCTCGATATGCTGCCCAGTCGCTGTATTGCGTGCCCGACCTCATTGGGCGGGTGGCGATCGCAACCGCGCGGCACGCCCGTCCCGCGATCCGCGGGGGCCGGGCGAGATCAACCGCCAGTCGACTAGGAAACGAAGGTCTACGACCGTGCGCACGTACACCCCAAAGCCCTCTGACGTTCAGCGTCAGTGGCATGTCATCGACGCGACCGACGTCGTGCTGGGCCGGCTCGCGAGCCAGACCGCGCAGCTGCTCCGGGGTAAGCACAAGCCGATCTACGCGCCGCACCTCGACACCGGTGACTTCGTCATCATCATCAACGCCGACAAGGTGGCGCTGTCGGGCAACAAGCTCCAGAACAAGCGCGCCTACCGGCACTCGGGCTACCCGGGCGGCCTCCGCTCGATGTCCTACGCGGACCTGCTCGAGAAGCACCCGGCGAAGGCCGTCGAGAAGGCGATCAAGGGCATGCTGCCCAAGAACACCCTCGGCCGCCAGATGCTCGGCAAGGTGAAGGTCTACGCCGGACCGGAGCACCCGCACGCCGCGCAGAAGCCGGTTCCGTTCGAGATCAAGCAGATCGCGCAGTAACACCCCGTACCGCGCCGTCAGGCGCGGTGGCCGACACAGTGGCCGCCGGGGCACCCGCGCGACGCGGGCCAGCCGCCCTGGCTAGAAGACTTCCTGAGGAGAAAAGTGTCCGAGACCGGCATTGAGACGCCCGCCGAGGGCGTCGAGTACGACTCGTACGAGGACGCGCCGTCCGAGTACTCGACGGAGACCCCCGAGGCCGAGGCCGGCTTCCTGGGTCAGCCCGTCGCCACCGGCCCCGCGGCCGGCACCGGCCGCCGCAAGGAGGCCATCGCGCGCGTCCGCATCGTCCCGGGCTCGGGCAAGTGGACCATCAACGGCCGCACCCTGGACCAGTACTTCCCGAACAAGGTCCACCAGCAGATCGTGAACTCCCCGTTCGTGCTGCTGGGTCTGGAGAACCAGTTCGACGTGATCTGCCGGGTCAACGGCGGTGGCACCACCGGCCAGGCCGGCGCCCTGCTCCTGGGCATCTCCCGGGCGCTCCAGTTCTCCAACATCGAGCACCGTCCGGCGCTGAAGAAGGCCGGATTCCTCACCCGTGACGCGCGGGCGACCGAGCGCAAGAAGGCCGGTCTCAAGAAGGCCCGCAAGGCGCCGCAGTACAGCAAGCGCTAAGCGTTCCGATCGAGCCGCCGCGTTCCGTGTGGCACGCCGCCGTCCCCCCATCGCGCGGGGGCGGGCGGCGTCCGCGGGCGCGGCGGCTCGTTCGCATTTCACGGGGACGGTCGGGGCGCGCTCGGCTTGCCGGGCGCGCTCGCCATCGCGGACTACATTGAGCGTGCCGGCGCGCGGGGCCGGGGGATTCCGCGCCCGGTCGAGCTAGGAGTTGATCGTGGGTCGTCTGTTCGGAACCGACGGAGTGCGCGGGCTCGCCAACCGCGATCTCACCGCGTCGCTCGCCATGGACCTGTCGGTCGCGGCGGCGAGGGTCCTCGGCGAGGCCGGGGCGTTCGCCGGGCACCGCCCGGTCGCGGTGGTGGGCCGCGACCCGCGCGCCTCGGGCGAGTTCCTCGAGGCCGCCGTCGTCGCCGGTCTCGCCGGCGCCGGGGTGGACGTGCTGCGGCTCGGCGTCCTGCCGACCCCGGCCGTGGCGCACCTCACCCACGCGCTGGACGCCGACCTCGGCGTGATGCTGTCGGCCTCGCACAACCCCGCCCCCGACAACGGGATCAAGTTCTTCGACCGCAGCGGCTTCAAGCTCGCCGACGACATCGAGGACCGGATCGAGGCGACCCTCGGCCAGGACTGGGAGCCCCCGACCGGCGCGGGCGTCGGACGCGTCCGGGAGGCGCACGGGGCGGTCGAGCAGTACGTCGCGCACCTGCTGAGCACGCTGCCGGTGTCGCTGGACGGCCTGAAGGTCGTGGTGGACTGCGCGAACGGCGCGTCCTGCGAGGTGGCGCCCGAGGCGCTGCGCCGCGCCGGGGCCGAGGTGATCACCATCGGGACCGCGCCGGACGGCCTCAACATCAACGCCGGTGTCGGTTCCACGCACCTGGACGCGCTGAAGACCGCCGTCCGCGAGCACGGAGCGGACGCGGGCATCGCCAACGACGGCGACGCCGACCGCTGCCTGGCCGTCACCGCCGGCGGCGAGGAGGTCGACGGCGACCAGATCATGGCGATCCTGGCGCTGGACCTGCGCGAGGCCGGGCGCCTCGCCGACGACACCGTCGTCGCGACCGTGATGTCGAACCTGGGCTTCAAGCTGGCCATGCGCGAGGCGGGGCTGACGGTCGTGGAGACCGCCGTCGGCGACCGCTACGTCCTGGAGGCGATGAAGGAGAGCGGGTTCAACTTCGGCGGCGAGCAGTCCGGCCACGTGATCATGCTGGACCACGCCACCACCGGCGACGGCGTCCTGACCGGGCTGCACCTGCTCGCCGCGATGGCCCGGCTGGGCCGTCCGCTGGACGAGCTGGCCAAGGTCATGACCCGGCTGCCGCAGGTGCTGATCAACGTCCGGGACGTGGACAAGGCCCGCGCGGGGTCGTCGCCCGAACTGGCGGCGGCGATCGCCGAGGCGGAGGCCGGTCTGGGCGCGTCCGGGCGGGTGCTGATCCGGCCGAGCGGCACCGAGCCGATGGTCCGCGTCATGGTCGAGGCCGCGTCCGAGGAGCAGGCCCGCGCCGTGGCCGAGCGTCTCGCCGAGGTCGTCCGCAGCGCCCTCGGTCGGTAGCGGCCTCGGGCGGTAGGGCCTTCGGGCGGTAGCGGCCCGCCAGGGAGATCAGAGTTCCGGGCCCGCGCGAGCGTTCGCGCGGGCCTCACCTAGGCTGGCTTCATGACCACCCAGCCTGACGAGAACAAGCCCGGCGACCAGCCCGAAGAGGAGCGGCGGCGGGACGAGGCGCGGCCGCGCGTCCGGACGGAGCGCGGGATCGGCGCCCGTGCCGTCGGCGCCGAGGTCACCGGCGCGTCCGCGACCGGCGCGCGCCTCAGCCCGCTGAACGGCCTGGGCACCCTGGCCCTCGGCAGCGCCGCCGTCGGCGCGCTGGCCATCGGCGCCCTCGCGATCGGTCGCCTGGCGATCAAGCGCGCCGTGATCCAGCACCTGGAGGCCGGTGTCGTCGAGATCGCCCACCTCAAGGTCGGCCGCTTCGAGATCACCGAGAGCTGAGCCGTCCGGGCCTGGTGACCGAGGGAAGGCGCAGGTACGGGACGATGTGACGTGTGTTGCATCTGAGATCGATCGTCCCGGCCGACCGGACGGACGCGGTGTGCTCGGCGCTCGCCGAGCACGTGGGCGTCACGAACGTGGTGGTGGTGCCGGGCGCGGCCCGCAGTCCCGAAGGGGACCTGGTCACGGCGGACGTGGCGCGGGAGGCCGCCAACGAGGTCCTGGGGGCGCTGCGCGGGCTCGGCGTCGACCGGGACGGCTCGATCGCCGTCGAGAAGATCGACCTGTCCCTGTCGCGCGTCGCGGACGAGGCGGAGCGGCGGGCGCCCGGCGCGTCCGACGACGCCGTCGTCTGGGACGAGCTGAACCGGCAGACCGCCGAGGGCGCCGAGCTGACCTGGGCGTACCTGGCCTTCCTCACGCTCGCCACGATGCTCGCCGGGATCGCGGCGATCACGGACTCGGCGATCCTGGTGGTCGGCGCGATGGTGCTCGGCCCGGAGTTCGCCTCGGTGGCCGCGATCTGTTACGGCGTGATCACCCGGAACTGGGGGCGGATCCGGGGAGCCGTCTGGACGCTGACCGTCGGGTTCGCCTTCGCCATCGCGGTCACCTACCTGTGCGCCCTGGCCGGCCGGTGGACCGGCGTGATCAACATCAGCGCGCTGCCGGCCGACCGTCCGGCCACGGCGTTCATCTACAGCCCGGACCGCTGGTCGTTCATCGTCGCGGTGCTCGCGGGCGCCGCCGGGGTGCTGTCCATGACGGCGGGCAAGTCGTCCGCGCTGGTCGGGGTGTTCATCTCGGTCACGACCGTCCCGGCGGCGGGGAACCTCGCGGTCGCGCTCGCACTGAAGCACGGGAGCCAGATCGGCGGCTCGATCCTCCAGCTCGTGGTCAACATCGCCGGGATGCTCGTGGCGGGCACTCTTACCCTCCTCCTCCAGCGTTTCGTGTGGACCTGGGTGCTACGCCGTTCGGCCGGATCGGCCGAACGGCCTACTCCCCACGGGTGACGACGAACACACCGAATGCCGCTAAGTTCTGGGTATGCCGCCGATCATCGCGACCCGGGGCCTCTCCATGAGGTTTCCGAGGGTGACCGCGCTCGACGATCTGACGCTCGCGGCGCCGCCGGGTGTGGTCGGTCTGGTGGGCGCCAACGGGGCCGGGAAGTCGACCCTCATCAAGATCCTGCTGGGCCTGCTGCCGCCGTCCTCCGGCGGAGCGGAGGTGCTCGGCCTGGACATCGCGAGGCAGGGCGACGAGATCCGCCGCCTCGTGGGGTTCATGCCCGAGTACGAGTGCCTCCCGCCGGACGTGTCGGCGACCGAGTTCGTCGTCCACATGGCGCGGATGTGCGGGCTGCCGCCCACGGCCGCCCGCGAGCGCGCCGCCGACACGCTGCGCCACGTCGGGCTGTACGAGGAGCGCTACCGGCCGATCGGGGGCTACTCCACCGGCATGCGGCAGCGCGTCAAGCTGGCCCAGGCGCTGGTCCACGACCCGCGCCTGGTGTTCCTGGACGAGCCGACCAACGGCCTCGACCCCGCCGGGCGCGACGAGATGCTCGGCCTGATCCGCCGGATCGGGCACGAGTTCGGGATCAGCGTCCTGGTCACCTCGCACCTGCTCGGTGAGCTGGAGCGGATCTGTGACCACGTGGTCGTGATCGATGGCGGCAGGCTGCTGCGGTCGCAGGCCGTCGAGGCCTACACCGAGGCCAGCGGCGTGCTGGTCGTCGAGGTGGACGAGGGACGCGACGACCTCGGCCGGTGGCTGCACGAGCGCGGCGCCGCCGTCCACCCCGAGGGACGCCAGTTGATGATCGACATCGGCGACGAGACCGTCTACGACCTGGTCCGGGACGGCTCGGCGGAGCTCGGGCTGCGGCTCGTCCGGATGGAGCAGCGCCGCCACCACATCGAAGAGCTCTTCGCGACCGCCCCGCACTCGGCCCCGGTCGCCGTCGAGCCCGGCGCGTTCGGGGGGCCCGGCGCGTCCGGCGAGGAGCTGAGGGGAGGCGCCCGGTGAACGTCAGCACCATCCACGACATCGGCTATCGGCACTACGAGGGCAAGCGGCTCGGCCGCGCCTACGTGACCCGGTCGATCTTCGTGCACAACCTGCGCGCCGCCTACGGGCTCGGACGCCCGGCCCGTGCCAAGGTCATGCCGTTCGTGCTCGCGGGGATCATGCTGCTGCCCGCCGTCGGTGACATCGCGGTCGTCGCGATCGCCAAGCGGCCCGAGGCGCTGTTCCCGTACACGCGCTACCAGTTCATGCTCCAGCTGATCATCTCGATCTTCGTGGCGACCCAGGCGCCGGTGCTGGCGTCCCGGGAGATCCGCTTCCACACCGTCCCGCTGTACTTCTCGCGGCCGGTCGTGCACCTGGACCTCGTCCTCGCCAAGCTCGCGGCGTTCACGACCGCGCTGTTCGCGCTCACCGCGATCCCGATCACCGTCCTGTACGTCGGCGGCCTGGTCACCCAGGTGCCGGACTCGGGCACCCAGCTGCTGCACTACCTCGGCGGGCTCCTCGCCTGCCTGCTGCTGTCGCTCGTCCTGGGCGCCATCGGGCTGCTCGTCGCCGCGTTCACGCCGCGACGCGGGTTCGGCGTCGCCGCCGTGATCGCGGTGCTGCTGGTCTCCAGTGTCCTGGTCTCGGTCGTGCAGGAGATCACCCAGCACGCCGGGCACTGGACGCTGTCCGGCTGGCTCGGCCTGCTCACCCCCTACAGCCTGGTGGACGCCGTGGCGTACCGGCTGCTCGGCGGGAAGCTGCCGGACATCGCCGTGCCCGGCGTCGGCGGCGGGTTCGCCGCCCTGGGAGTGTGCGCCGTGATCGTGGCCGGCGCGGTCGTCGTCCTGTACTCGCGGTTCCGGAAGGCGGGCCTGTCGTGACCGAGATCAGGCTGCGGGACGTGTCCCGCTGGTACGGCAACGTGGTGGCCGTCAACGGCGTCACCATGACCGTCGGCCCCGGCGTGACCGGGCTGCTCGGACCGAACGGCGCGGGCAAGTCCACGCTGATCCACATGATGGGCGGGTTCCTGTCGCCGTCCTCCGGCACGGTCACCCTGGACGACGAGCCCATCTGGCAGAACCCGCCGATCTACACCCGGCTCGGCCTGGTGCCCGAGCGCGAGAGCGCCTACGACTTCCTGACCGGCAAGCAGTTCATCCTGGCCATGGCCAAACTGCACAAGCTGGCCGAACCGGGCAGGGCGGCCGCCCGCGCGATCGCCGAGGTCGAGATGGACGGCGCCGCCGACCGGACGATCGGCACCTACTCCAAGGGCATGAAGCAGCGGATCAAGATGGCGTCCGCGCTGGTCCACGACCCGCCCGTGTTGCTGCTGGACGAGCCGTTCAACGGCATGGACCCGCGCCAGCGGCTCCACCTGATGGACCTCATCCGCCGGATGGCCGCCGAGGGCCGGACGATCCTGTTCTCCTCGCACATCCTGGAGGAGGTCGAGCGGCTCGCCGGGCACATCGAGGTGATCATCGCGGGCCGGCACGCCGCGTCCGGGGACTTCCGCGAGATCCGGCGGCTGATGACCGACCGTCCGCACCGGTTCCGGGTCCGCTCGGGCGACGACCGCGCGCTCGCCGCCGCGATCATCGCCGACGGCTCGGCCCGCGGCGTCGAACTGACCCCGGAGGGCCTCGCGATCGAGGCGTCCGACTACGGGCGGTTCACCTGGCTGCTGCCCCGGCTCGCCAAGGACGCGGGCGTCCGGCTCTGGGAGGTCGTCCCGGCCGACGAGTCCCTGGAATCCGTCTTCTCCTACCTGGTGGCCCGATGAACTCCACGATCGCGATGATCACGTTCCGGTCGATGCTCGGCCGGCGGCGGGCGCTGCTGCTGTTCGTGCTGCCGGGCGTCCTGCTGATCCTGTCGCTGGTGCTGCGGCTGACCGACACCAACGACCTGGACGTCGACACGTCCGTCCTGCAGAAGTTCGCGCTCGGCGCCGTGCTCCCGCTGCTGGCGCTGATCGCGGGCACCGGCGTGATCGGCCCGGAGATCGACGACGGGCAGATCATGTACATCCTGACCAAGCCGATCCCGCGCCAGGTCGTCGTCCTGACGAAGCTGGTCGTGGCGATCGTCCTGGTCACGCTGTTCGCGGCCGTCCCGACCCTGCTGGCGGGGCTGATCCTCGGCGCCCCGGCGGGCCTCACCCCGGCGTTCGCCGTCGGCGTCCTGGTCGGGGGCGTGGCCTACGCCTCGGTCTTCGTGGCCCTCGGCGTCATGAGCCGCAACGCCGTGACGATCGGCCTCCTGTACGCCCTGGTCTGGGAGGGCCTGTTCGGCAACTTCGCGCCCGGCGCGAAGAAGGCGTCCATCCTCCAGTGGGCCCTGTCGGTCACCGACTCGCTCACCGACGCGTCCACGGTCCACAGCGCCGTGGGCCTGACCACAGCGCTCGTCCTGCTGGTCATCGTGACGCTGGGCGCCACCGCCCTCGCCACCGTCCGCCTCCGCTCCCTGACCGTCGCCAGCGCCGAGTAACCCCGAATCGTGACCTAAAGGATCTTCACGCCTCACGGCCGATCTACGACAATTGCCGTTCTTCTCGGTGAGACGTCGTCGTGGGACGGCGGGAGGGCGGCGGAGTGGCGGCGTCACCACGGCGGCCGGGCACGGTCCTGCTCGGCCTGCGGGCCCTGCTGGGCGTGGTCCTGCTGTTCGGCTTCTACGTGCTGGTCGTGATGCTCCTGGTGCTGGTCCTCGGCACCATGGTGGCCCTCGCGGTGCTGTTCCACGCCGTGTTCCGCCAGAGCGGGAACTACTTCCTCTGGCTCATGCTCGGCGTCTCCGGGGGCGGAGCGTCGCTGATGCGGGGCGCGTTCGGCCGGATGCGCTCGAACCGAGACGCCCTGCCGGACGGCATCAGGGTCACCGAGGCCGACCAGCCGCGCCTGTGGGCGGAGGTGCGGGAGCTGGCGGACGAGGTGCGCGCGCCCGTGCCCGGCATGATCCTCATCATCCCGGAGGCCAACGCCGCGGTTCACCAGCGGGTGCGGATGTTCGGCCTGGTCCGGGGCCGGGTCACCCTGGCGATCGGCGCGGCGCTGCTCTCGACGCTCGACCGGGCGGAGCTGCGCGCCGTCCTGGCGCACGAGTTCGGCCACGTCTCCGGCGGCGACATGAGGCTCGGTCCGCTGGTGTACCGGTCGCAGCACCGGCTGGAGCGGACGGTCGCCGCCCTGCGGGCCAGCGAGAAGAAGCTGGACACTCATCTCGCCCGGGTGATCGGTGTCTACCTGCGGCTCTGCCTGCGGGTCACGCTCGCGGTCTCGCGCGCCCAGGAACGGGCCGCCGACCTCTCCGCCGCACGTGTCGCGGGGCCGGAGGCGACCGCCTCCGCGCTGACCGCCACCGTCGAGATGACGCGGCTCTACGGGGAGTTCATGGGTCGCTTCGTCCTCCCCTTGTGGAAGGCGGGCCGCTACCCGACCGACCTCTACGGCGGGCTGCGCGCCTTCGCGGCCGACCCGGCCCGCCAGGAGGAGATCGAGAAGTTTCGCGAGGAGCTCCTCACCGAACCCACCGGCCGCTGGGACAGCCACCCGGGCCACGGAGAACGCCTGGCCCTGCTCGCGGCGTCCCCCGCGGGCCCGCCGCCCGGCGCCGCCATGACCGGGACCGCTCGTGACCTGCTGGATCGCCCGGACGACCTGGAACGGGTCATCTCGATGGTGTTCGCGCGCCTGGCGACGGGACTGGACGACCCCGTGCCGGTCGACTGGGACGGCGCCGCCGAGGTGTACGTCCGGGAGATCACGAGGTCGAGCGCCGCACTGGCCGACGCGGGGATCCGGGTGGGCGGCCGCTGGGACGTGCCCGGTTTCGACCAGGCCCTCGAACTGCTCGCGGCGGGTCGCGGGGCCGAACTGGTCTCCGGATCGGCCGCCCGGTCCGTTCCTGGAGGCGAACCGGACCCCGAGGCCGTGCGCCGGCTGCGTGGAGCGGTGGCCGTCGCGTTCACGGCGGTCTTGGCCGCCGAGCACGGCGGTGTTTGGAAGACGTCCTGGACGGCGGGCGCCCGGCTCGAGTGGTCCGGCACGCCGGTGGCCGAGCTCGTCGACCTGGTCATGGACGGTCCGGACGGTGTCGCCGCCGTCCGCGCCGAACTCGGCCGTCCGGCCGTGGACCTGACCCCCGTCCCGCCGCTGGAGGAGCCCGTCCATGCCGGTTGACCTCGTCCCGCCCGTCCTCGTCCCGCCCGTCCTCGACCCGACCTTCGGCGATCCGCGGGCGCGGGAGCTCGCGGCGGCGACGGCTCAGGGAGACACCGCCCTGCTGCGCCGTGTCGCCGCCGAGGACGGCGACGCCGACCGCCGGTCGTTCCTGCTCGGCGTGGCCGTGGACCACCCGGGACGGCCTGACTGGATGGCCCGCTGGCCCGAGGACGAACCCGACGAGCCGCTCGCCCACCTCACCCGGGGAGTCCACGGCATCGCGTGGGCCTGGGAAGCGCGAGGCACCGCACGGGCGGAGAGCACCGGTTCCGACCGGTTCCACGAGTTCTCCCAACGCCTCGCCCAGGCCGAACGGGACCTGCTGCGCGCCGCCGAACTCGCACCGGACGACCCGGAACCCTGGGCGTACCTGGTCACCACGGCTCGCGGCCTCCAGCACGGCACCGGGGAACTCTGCCGCCGGTTCGCCGAGGTGGTCGCCCGGTGCCCCTGGCACTACCGGGCGCACGCGATGATGCTCCAGGGCGTCGCGCCCAAGTGGAGCGGCTCGACCAGGCTGATGTTCAACTTCGCCCGCGACCGCGCCGCCGCGGCGCCCGAGGGCTCACCTCTGGTCGCCCTGGTCGTGGAGGCCCATACCGAGGCATGGCTGGACGACCCCGCCCCCGAGTCCGGCCATTTCGCGGACCCGGCCGTCCGGGGTGAACTGCGGGCCGTCGCCGCGCGCCTGCGCCAGGCGCCGGACGCTCCGATGACTCCGGCTTTGGCGCGCGCCCGCAACCTCCTGGCCTTCGGCTTCTCCCAGGGGAACGAGCCGGATTCCGCGGCCGAGCAGTTCGCGGCGATCGGCCCCCACGTCACCGAGAGCCCCTGGCACTACCTGCCCAGAGACATCGTCGAGAGCTTCACCGAGGCGCGGAACCGCGCCGTGAAGCCCTGAAACCCGCCTGACCGGCCGGTTCCCGGGGCAGGCGGTCAGAAGCGGCGGAGGCGGACTCGGTCGATGGCGTGGTCGCGGCTCTTGTGGAGGACGAGGGTGGCGCGGGCCCGGGTCGGGATGATGTTCTCGACGAGGTTGGGCTCGTTGATCGCGCCCCAGACGCCGATCGCGAAGTCCTCGGCCTGCTGCTCGCTGAGCTTGGCGTACTCGCGGAAGTAGGAGCGGGGGTCGGTGAAGGCCGTCCGGCGGAGGGCGAGGAGGCGGTCGATGTACCAGCGCCGGTTGTCCTCGACCTTGGCGTCCACGTAGATCGAGAAGTCGAAGTAGTCGGAGACGCCCAGGCTGCCCGCGGGGGGCGCCTGGAGGACGTTCAGGCCCTCGACGATCAGGATGTCCGGACGTTCCACCGTCTGCCGGGCCTTCGGCACGATGTCGTACTCGAGGTGCGAGTAGATCGGAATGTCCACCCGCGACTCGCCCGACTTCACCGACTGGACGAATCTGACCAGCGCGCGCCGGTCGTAGGACTCCGGGAAGCCCTTGCGCTCCATCAGGCCGCGTTCCGCCAGCACCGCGTTCGGGTACAGGAAGTTGTCGGTCGTGACGAGTTCCACACGGGGGTGGTCGGGCCAGCGCGCCAGCAGCGTCCGCAGCAGCCGGGACGTCGTGGACTTGCCCACCGCCACCGAGCCCGCCACGCCGATGACGAACGGGGTCGGCTGGACGGTCTCGCCGAGGAACCCGCTGACCGTGTCCCGGGTGCCGCCGCGTCCCAGGAAGAACAGGTTGAGCAGACGGGACAGCGGCAGGTAGACCTCTTCGACCTCGGTGATGTCTATGGGGTCCCGGACGCCGCGCAGCTCGTCCAGCTCGTCCTGGGTGAGGGGGAGCGGGGTGGAGGCTCGAAGCGCCCGCCACTGCGCGCGGTTCAGTTCGACGTAAGGGCTGGGCACGCGCCAACGGTACTGGCCCGGGGGGTGCGGCCCGCCACGCAGGGCTGGTCTAGTCCGGTCGGCCGGTCCTGGAGGAAGACCCAATAGGCTGGCCGCCATGTGCGGAATCGTGGGTTACGTCGGCGGCAGGCCGGCACTGGACGTCGTGGTCGAGGGGCTGGCGAGGCTCGAGTACCGCGGCTACGACTCGGCCGGGGTGGCCGTGCTCGCGGACGGGGGCCTCGCCACCGCCAAGCGCGCGGGCAAGCTGGTCAACCTCCGCGAGGCACTGGCCGAGGAGCCGCTCCCGGCGGGGACGCTCGGCATGGGCCACACCCGGTGGGCCACGCACGGCGCGCCGAACGACCGCAACGCGCACCCGCACACCGACTGCGCGGGCGACGTCGCGGTGATCCACAACGGGATCATCGAGAACTTCGCGGCGCTCCGGAGCGAGCTGGAGGAGGGCGGCCACAAGCTGCGCTCCGACACCGACACCGAGGCCGTCGCGCACCTGCTGGAGGACGAGCTCAAGGTCACGGGCGACCTCGCCGAGGCGATGCGCCGCGTGTGCCGCCGCCTGGAGGGCGCGTTCACCCTGGTCGCGGTGCACGCCGGCGACGACGACCTGGTGGTCGGCGCCCGCCGCAACTCGCCGCTGGTCGTGGGCGTCGGCGACGGCGAGAACTTCCTCGCCAGCGACGTCTCCGCGTTCATCGCGCACACCCGGGACGCCATCGAGCTCGGCCAGGACCAGGTCGTCGAGCTGCGCAAGTCCGGCGTGACGGTCACCGACTTCCAGGGCCGTCCGGCGGAGACCAAGGCCTACCACGTGGACTGGGACGTCTCGGCCGCCGAGAAGGGCGGCTACGACTACTTCATGCTGAAGGAGATCGCCGAGCAGCCGCGCGCGGTCGCCGACACCCTCCTCGGCCGGATCGGCGCCGACGGCCGCCTCACCCTGGACGAGATGCGCATCTCCGACCGGGAGCTGCGCGAGGTCGACAAGATCATCATCGTGGCCTGCGGCACGTCCTACCACGCGGGCCTGATCGCCAAGTACGCCATCGAGCACTGGGCCGGGCTGCCCTGCGAGGTGGAGCTGGCCAGCGAGTTCCGCTACCGCGACCCGATCCTGTCCCGGTCCACGCTGGTGATCGCCATCTCCCAGTCGGGCGAGACGATGGACGCGCTGATGGCCGTCCGGCACGCCCGCGAGCAGCACGCCAAGCTCCTCGGCATCTGCAACGTCAACGGCTCGACGCTGCCCCGCGAGTGCGACGGCGTCCTCTACACGCACGCGGGCCCGGAGATCGCGGTCGCCTCGACCAAGGCGTTCCTGACCCAGCTCGTCGCCGTCTACCTCATCGCCCTCTACATCGCCCAGGTGCGCGGCACCAAGTTCGGCGACGAGGTCTTCGCGATGATCCAGCTCCTGGCGCAGATGCCGGAGAAGGTGGACGAGGTCCTCGGCACGATGGAGCCCGTCCGCGAGCTGGCCCGGTCCCTGGCGGGCGAGAAGTCCGTCCTGTTCCTCGGCCGCCACGTCGGCTTCCCGGTCGCCCTCGAGGGCGCCCTGAAGCTGAAGGAACTGGCCTACATGCACGCCGAGGGCTTCGCCGCCGGCGAGCTCAAGCACGGCCCGATCGCCCTGATCGAGCCGGGCCTGCCGGTCATCGTCGTCGTCCCGCCGCGTTCCCGCGACGTCCTGCACGACAAGATCGTCTCCAACATCCAGGAGATCCGCGCCCGCGGCGCCCGCACGATCGTCATCGCGGAGGAGGGCGACACCTCCGTCGAGCCGTACGCCGACACCCTGATCGGCGTCCCGGCCGTCCCGACCCTGTTCCAGCCGCTGGTCACGACCGTCCCGCTCCAGGTCTTCGCCTGCGAGCTCGCCACCGCCAAGGGCCACGACGTCGACCAGCCCCGCAACCTCGCCAAGTCCGTCACCGTCGAGTAGGGCGGAGGGGCTTGGAGAACGGGCGGTGGGACGGGAGACGGCCGTCCCACCGCCGGGTTCTCCGGGTGTCTCAGCGCGGCATGTCCAGCTCGCCGCGGCGGATGCCGGTCAGGACGGATCGCCACTCGCCCGGTGAGAGGCGCAGGACGGGGCCGTCGTCGCCGATGTGCGAGTCCCGGGCGCCGACGACGCCGGCGGGCAGGGCGCCGATCTCGACGCATCCTCCGTTGGCTCCGCAGCGGGAGCCCTTCCGCCAGACGACGTCTCCGGGCATGGCGGGTTCCATCGAGCTCATGTGATGCCTTCCTATCGTGACCGCGGCTCCGCGCGGGGACGGGCTACCAGCGGTCCGCGAGCGCGGAGACCAGGTCCCGCGTCTCCGCCGCGCCCAGCGCGACCTCCGACAGGCCCTCGAAGGCGAGCCGGTACATGAAGGCGACCTTCTCGTCGGTGATCTGGTTGTCGGTGAGGGCCTCGGTGTAGACCACGTCGGGGAAGACGATGTCCCCGACCGGGTCGTACTCCATGAGCTGGAAGGACCCCTCCATGATCGGATGGGGAACGCCCAGCTCGATGACGCGCAGGGTCACGTGCGGCAGGGCGCCGGCGACGAGCAGGTGGCGCAGCTGGGCGCGCATGACCGCGGCGTCGCCGACGAGCCGGCGGAGCACGGACTCGTCCAGCAGCAGGGTGTATTCGACGGGCTTGCTCGAGCGGTGCAGGAGCCGCTGGCGGCGCAGGCGGACCTCGATCCGCCGTTCGAGCTCGCGCGGCGGGACGGTGTCGTACAGCCGGGTCCCGGACATCACCTGCTGCGCGTACTCCTCCGTTTGCAGCAGGCCGGGGACCAGATAGGTCTCCCACTGGACGATCCGGGTCGCCTCGTCCTCCATCGCGATGAACTGCGTGTATCCGCCGGGCAGCTCCCGGTACTCCTCCCACCAGCCCTTCGCCGCGGCGTCGTGGGCCAGCGTCATGAGCTCGGTCCGGTGGTCGGGGTCGATCTGGTACAGCCGGGTGAGCAGCTCGACGTCGCGGATCTTGGTGCTGGTCCGCGCGTTCTCGATCCGGCTGACCTTGGCGGTCGACCAGCTCAGCCGGGCGGCGACGTCGTCGCCGGTGAAGCCGCTCTGTTCGCGCAACCGGCGGAGTTCGGCCGCCAGTCGGCGCTGCCGGACGGTCGGCCCTCGGAAGGGGCTCATGGCACCCGCTGAACCGCGAGACGTCGTCATGTCTCCGGTCGCCTCCCGACCAGCGCGAGTTACTCAGCGAAGTGTGCCCTATGCAATGTGCGTTCTCCGGCGGGACACGTCAATCGCTGGAGGCTCTTACTGGCTTTGCATTCAGGTGGATCTTCCTGGTCGTCAAGGGGTGAAACTTTCACCGAAACGTGCGTAGCTTCACCATTGACTCGTCAGGGCGCACCCGTCAAGGCACGGGTCGCATGGCACTCTGGGGGAAATGATCGCGGAAAGGGGACCGGGTGAGATACGCGCATGAGGTCGGTGACGTGCGGGCCGCCGAGGGCGCGCTGATGGCGCGGTTGCCCGAGGGGACGCTGATGCGGCGGGCGGCGGCGGGGCTGGCGCGGGTGTGCGCCGGGCTGCTCGGACGCGTGTACGGCGCGGACGTCGTGGTGCTCGCCGGGTCCGGGGACAACGGCGGGGACGCGCTGTACGCGGGTGCCCGGCTGGCCCGGCGCGGGGCGCGGGTGCGGGCCGTGGCGGCCGGGTCCCGGCTCCACCAGGAGGGACTCGCCGACCTGCGGGCCGCGGGCGGACGGCTGATCGACCTCGCGGACGCCGGGGCGGCGGTCGCCGCGGCCGATCTGGTGATCGACGGGCTGACCGGGATCGGCGGGTCCGGGGCGCTCCGGGAGCCGCACGCGACGCTGGCGCTGGCCGCGTCCGGGGCGGGCGGGATCGTGGTGGCCTGTGACGTGCCGAGCGGCGTGGACGCGTCGTCCGGGCAGGTGGAGGGCGCGGCCGTCCGGGCGGACGTGACCGTCACGTTCGGGACGCTCAAGCCGGGCCTGCTGATCGATCCGGGGGCGTCGTACTGCGGGGTCGTCGAGCTGGTCGACATCGGTCTCGGCCCCTACCTGGACGATCCGGACGTCGTCTCCCCGGCCGCCGAGGACGTCCGTCCGCCCGTCCCGGGCCCCGAGTCGGACAAGTACCGGCGCGGTGTCGTCGGCATTCTCGCAGGTGGAGAGGCTTTCACCGGGGCCGCGGTGCTGTCGGTGGGCGGGGCCGTGCGCGGGGGAGCCGGGATGGTCCGGTTCGCGTCCGTGCGGCCCGCCGTCGAGCTGGTGCGGCAGCGCTGGCCGGAGGCCGTGACCACGGTGATCGAGCCCGGTGAGAAGGCACTGGACGGCATCGGACGGGTCCAGGCGTGGGTGGCCGGGCCCGGCCTCGGCACCGGCGAGGACGCCGAGGGCCTGCTCCAGGCCGTCCTGTCGACCGAGCTGCCCGTGCTCGTGGACGCCGACGGGCTGACCGTCCTGGCGCGGCGGCGCGACCTGCTGGCCAGGGACGCGCCGACCCTGCTGACGCCGCACGCGGGCGAGCTGGCCCGGCTCCTGGACGCCGACCGGGGGGAGATCGAGGCGCGGCGACTGGAGTTCGTCCGGCGGGCCGCGGCCGAGCTGGACGCGACGGTGCTGCTCAAGGGCTCGACGACGGTGATCGCCGAGCCGGGCCGCCCGGTCCGGGTGAACCCGACCGGGACGTCGTGGCTGGCGACGGCGGGCACCGGGGACGTCCTGTCCGGGCTGACCGGGGCGCTGCTGGCGGGTGGGCTGTCCGCGCTGGACGCCGCCACGGCGGGCGCCTATCTGCACGGGCTCGCGGCGCGCCTGGCCGCCGGGGGCGCCTCGCCGGACGCCGGGGAGGCCCCGATCGGCGCGTTCGACGTGATCACCGCGCTGCCCGCCGCCTTCCGAACCCTCCCATGGTGACGCGAACCACACGAATCACTCGGGCGTCCAAGGTGGGGGGAGGCGGGGCCGAGGCATCCGCCCACGGCGGGCACACTGGGTGACTATGAGCGATCCTGCGCAGGCACGCATCGACCTGGACGCGATCAGCGGCAACGTGGCCGTGATGCGCGAGCTGTCGGGCGGGGCCGAGGTGATGGCGATGGTCAAGGCCGAGGCGTACGGTCACGGGCTCGTCCCGGCGGCCCGCGCGGCCCTGGCCGGCGGCGCGACCTGGCTGGGCGTGGCCAAGCTCGACGAGGGCCTGCGGCTCCGCGACGCCGAGGTGCGCGGCGTCCCCGTGCTGGTCGGCCTGGGCGTGCCGGGCGAGGACTACACCCGCGCCGTCACCGAGGAGCTCGACCTCGCGGTCGGCGCGCGCTGGCTGCTGGACGAGCTCACGACCGCCGCCGAGCGCGCGGGACGGCCCGTCCGCGTCCACCTGAAGGCCGACACGGGCATGTCGCGCGGCGGCGCCACGCCCGAGGACTGGCCGTCCCTGGTCGAGGCGGCCCTCGCCGCCGAGGCGACCGGCCTGGTGAACGTCGTCGGCCTGATGTCGCACTTCGCCTGCTCGGACGAGCTCGACCACGCGTCCGTCCCGCGGCAGCTCGCGACCTTCACCGACATGGTCGAGGCGGCGGAGAAGGCCGGGGTGCGGCCCGAGGTCCGGCACCTGGCGAACTCGGCCGCCGCGCTCACCCTGCCGGACTCCCGGTTCGACCTGGTCAGGCCCGGGATCGCGACGTACGGGCTGAGCCCGGTGCCGTCCCTCGGCTCGTTCGGGCTGCGCCCGGCGATGACGCTGACGGCCTCGACGGCCCTGGTCAAGCGGGTTCCGGCGGGCAGCGGCGTGTCCTACGGGCACATCTACACGACCGACCGCGAGACGACGCTGGCGGTCGTCCCGGCCGGCTACGGCGACGGCATCCCGCGGCACGGCTCGAACCTGATCGAGGTCCTGGCGGGCGGCAAGCGCCGCACGATCGCCGGACGCGTCTGCATGGACCAGTTCGTGATCGACGTCGGCGACGACGCGCTCGCGGCGGGCGACGAGGTCGTCCTGTTCGGTCCGGGCGACCGAGGCGAGCCGACCGCGCAGGACTGGGCGGACGCCCTGGACACCATCTCCTATGAGATCGTCACTCGTATCGGCGTCCGGGTACCGCGCGTGTACGAGGGCGGCCCAGAGGCCGGCTAGGCGACGGGGACAGGCGACGGGGAATGGACGCGAAGCACAAGCGCAGGATGGGCGTGGCCGGGGCCGTGGCGGGCCTCGGAGCGGCCGGGGTCGGAGCGGCGGTCGGTATCCGGCACCTGGCGGTCGGCCGGGTCAGGCTGCGTCCCGACCCGGACGCCGCCGAGCCGTTCGGCGGCCTGCGCGGACGCCTGCTGGCGGTGACCGCGGCCGACGGCGTGCCGCTGCACGTGGAGGTCGACGGCCCGGACGACGCGCCGCTGACCGTCGTGTTCTGCCACGGCTACACGCTCAACCAGGACGTCTGGCACTACCAGCGGCGCGACCTGGCCGCCAAGACGGCGGGCGGCGACCGGCTGCGCATGGTCTTCTGGGACCAGCGCAGCCACGGCCGGTCCGGACGCGGCGGGTCCGGCAGCGCGACGATCGACCAGACCGGCGACGACCTCTACGAGGTGCTCCGCGCGACGGTCCGCCCCGGCGCGCCGGTGATCCTGGCCGGGCACTCGATGGGCGGCATGTCGATCATGGCGCTGGCCGAGCGGCACCCCGAGCTGTTCGAGGACGCCCCAGACGCAGACGCCGCCCCCGCCGCCGACTCCGACGCCGACCCCGATGTCGGCGCCGTGTGCCGGGTCCGCGGCGTCATGCTGGTCAACACCTCCGGCGGTGATCTCGCCGAGATGACGCTGGGGCTGCCGTCGCCCCTGGTGAAGGTCGTCCGGCCGATCGCGCCGAGTGCCCTGCGCGGCCTCGGCCGGCAGGCTTGGATGGTGGACCGGGCCCGCGGACTCGGCGCGGACGTGGCGTTCGTCGTCACCCGGCACATGGCGTTCGCCGACAAGCGGGTCAGCCCCACCGTGGTCGACTTCCTGGAGCAGATGATCAGGGCCACCCCGATCGACGTGATCGCCGAGTACTACCCGGCGCTGATGGCGCACGACAAGGCGGCGGCGCTGGCGACCCTCGGGCGCGTCCCGGTGCTGGTCCTCGCGGGCGGCCGGGACCGGCTGACCCCCGCCGAGCACGGCCGCCGGATCGCCGAGGCGCTGCCGGACGCCGAGCTCGTCGAGGTGGACGAGGCGGGCCACGTGCTGCCGCTGGAGTACCCGGGCGTGGTGACCGGCTCGCTGCGCCGCCTGGTCGACCGCGTCCTTCCGGGGCCGGAGGAACACGGCGCATGACGAGCGAGGGGGAGCCGATCATGATCGAGGTGCCGACGTCCGAGGACATGCGGGCGCTGGGCGTCCGGCTGGCCGGGCTGCTGCGCGCGGGGGACCTGCTGGTGCTGACCGGCGACCTGGGCGCGGGCAAGACGACGCTGACCCAGGGCATCGGCGAGGGGCTGAAGATCCGCGGGCCGGTGACCTCGCCGACGTTCGTGATCGCGCGCGTCCACCCGTCGCTGGCGGGCGGCCCGTCCCTGGTGCACGTGGACGCCTACCGGCTGGGCGGTTTCGCCGAACTGGACGACCTCGACCTGGACGCGTCGCTCGACGAGTCCGTGACGATCGTCGAATGGGGCGAGGGACTCGCCGAGGGACTCGCGGACGACCGTTTGGAGATCACCATTTCGCGCGGGCCCGCCGGCGCGTCCGAACAGCGCGCAGTAAAGATCATCGGAGTGGGCGGCCGCTGGTCCGCCGCACTCGATGATCTTGCCTGACCCTCCCGGGCGCGAATTCGGGTAAGTGGAAGGCGACCGTCACGCCGTTCCATGTCGTACTCTTTGCCGGACGAAACCCGACATTTTGGATTACTGATCGGGAGTGGATCCGGTGAGTGGCAACCATGGCGGCGGTGGTCACCGCGGCTCGCGCAGCGGGGAGTACCGCTCGTTCAGCGGCGAGCCCCGCCCGGGCGGAAACGGCACCCGCCCCGGCACCCGCCCCGGCACCCCCACCGGACGCCCCGACGAGTACTCGGGACGCTCAGGCGACTACGGCGGACGCTCCGGCGAGTACGCGGGCCGCTCGGGCGAATACAGCGCTCGCTCGGGCGAGTATGCCGGCCGTCCGGGCGAGTACGCGGGACGCTCGGGCGAGTATCGGCCCCGGAGCGGCGAATACCGGACGCGGAGCGGCGAGTACCGGACGCGGAGCGGGACGCACCGGATCGTCAAGGAACGCAGGCGCGGCAGGCGGCTCATGGCCGTGCTGCTCGGGGTCGCGGCCGGGGCAGGGGCCTGCGCGCTCGCCGCGTTCGTGATCATCAGCGGGCTCGGCGGCCACGACCGGGGCTCGGCCGGGCAGGTCGTCGGGAGCACCGCGCGGACCCCTGCGGCGAAGGCCGAGAAGACCGCCGTGCCGGACGCCTGCACCCTCCTCGACTCCAAGATCGCCGACCGGCTCGCGCCGCGCGCCGAGCGCGGGCCGGCCGACAACTACGCCTCCAACGACCGCCAGAACCAGTGCGTCTGGGGCGTCTACAGCGGCAAGGACCAGCGGCAGCTCAGCGTCGAGATGCGCGCGATCGCCGGGACGCAGGCGCAGAGCCCGACCGACGCCGCCCGCGCCGCGTTCGTGTCCGAGCGGACCGCCGACGAGTCCGGCAAGGCGCTCCTCGGCGGCCAGCGGATCACCGACAAGACCCGGGTGACCGGGCTCGGGGACGAGGCGTACGTCGTCTACAGCGTCGACGAGGACCAGGGCTCGGGGGCGGCCGTCGCCAACGTCCGCCTCGCGAACGTGCTGGTCACCGTCCACTACTCCGGCTCGGACGGCAGCGACGCGCTCGCCACGGGCGACGCGCTCACCGGCGTCCGGGACGCCGCCCGCAGCGTCGTCGAAGCCCTCGACCAGGGCTGAGACCCCCGCCGACCCCCGCCGCCCCCCCGCCGGCCCTCGCCCGGGCGGGAATCATCCTGACCACGGGCCGCACTCGACTACGCTTACAGTCCGTGCTGGTCCTGGCTTTCGACACCGCAACCGCCGCCGTCACCGTCGCGCTGACCGAGTGGACGCCGGGGGGCGTCGCACGTCCCCGCGCGGCCGCCGAGGCGACCTACGCGCGCAAGCACACCGAGGTGCTGACCCCGGAGATCGCGCGGGTCCTCGGCGAGGCGGGCGCCACGCCCGCCGACCTGTCCGCGATCGTCGTGGGCGTCGGCCCCGGCCCCTACACGGGCCTGCGCGTCGGCCTGGTCACGGCGCACGCCATGGGGAAGGCGCTCGGCGTGCCCGTCCACGGCGTCTGCACCCTGGACGCGATCGCCTGGGAGTCCCGCCGCGAGGAGCCGTTCGCCGTCGCCACCGACGCCCGCCGCCGCGAGGTGTACTGGGCGCGCTACGACTCCTACGGACGCCGCGTGACCGAGCCCGCCGTGGGCCCCGCCGCCGACGTCCGCGCGGACGTGCCGGACCTCCCGGTCATCGGTGAGGGCGCGGGCCTCTACGCCGACGTCCTCAGCGACGACGGGGGCCCGCTGGTGCCGTCCGCGGTCGCCCTGGCCGAGCTCGCCGTCGAGCGCCTCTCCGGGCGTCCCGGCCCCGCCCTGCTCCCGCCCGAGCCGCTCTACCTGCGCCGTCCCGACGCCAAGGAGCCCGGTCCCCGCAAGAAGGTCACGGAGTCCGGCCCCCGCAAGAAGGTGACGCGGTGAGCGTCACGCTGCGCGGGATGACCGGGGACGACCTGGCCGCCGTCCACGCGCTCGAGCAGGCCCTGTTCCCCGAGGACGCGTGGAGCGAGCGGATGCTCCGCGAGGAGCTGGCCGACCAGCCCCGCACCCGGCACTACGTCGTCGCCGAGGACGGCACGGAGATCATCGGCTACGCCGGGCTCGCCGCCGCGGCCGACCAGGCCGACGTGCAGACCATCGGCGTCCGGGAGGACCGGCGCGGCTCCGGCGTCGGAGCCGCGCTGCTCACCGAGCTGCTGGACGAGGCGTCCCGGCGCGGCAGCGCCCAGGTGTTCCTGGAGGTCCGCGCCGACAACGACCCGGCGCGGCGGCTCTACGAGCGGTTCGGATTCGTCCGCGTGGGGCTGCGCAGGCGCTACTACCAGCCGTCCGGCGTGGACGCGGTCGTCATGTGCCGCGAGACGCGCCCGAAGAGGAACCCGGTCGGCTTCACCAGGGAGGAAGCATGATCCGCGACTCCGAGCCGCTGGTGCTCGGGATCGAGACGTCCTGCGACGAGACCGGCGTCGGGATCGTCCGGGGGCACACGCTGCTGGCCGACTCGATCGCCTCCAGCGTCGAGCAGCACGCCCGGTTCGGCGGGGTGGTGCCCGAGGTCGCCTCGCGCGCGCACCTGGAGGCGATGACCCCGACCGTCGAGCGGGCGCTCGAGGAGGCCGGGGTCTCCTTCGGCGACATCGACGCGTTCGCGGTGACGGCCGGTCCGGGGCTGCCGGGCGCGCTGATGGTCGGCGTCGCGGCCGCCAAGGCGTACGCCCTGTCGCTCGGCAAGCCGCTGTACGGCGTGAACCACCTCGCCGCGCACGTCTGCGTCGACCAGCTCGAACACGGCCCGCTGCCGAAGCCGTGCGTGGCGATGCTGGTGTCCGGCGGGCACTCGTCGCTGCTGCTCGTCCCGGACGTGGCGTCCGACGTGCGGTCCCTCGGCTCCACCGTGGACGACGCGGCGGGCGAGGCGTTCGACAAGGTCGCCCGGGTGCTGGACCTCGGCTTCCCCGGCGGCCCGGTGATCGACCGGATGGCCCGCGAGGGCGACCCGGCGGCGATCGCGTTCCCGCGCGGCAAGTACGCCGACGGCACCTACGACTTCTCGTTCTCCGGCCTGAAGACGGCCGTGGCGCGCTGGGTCGAGGCGAAGGAGCGGGCCGGGGAGCCGGTTCCGGTCGCCGACGTCGCCGCGTCCTTCCAGGAGGCCGTGGTGGACGTGCTGACCCACAAGGCGCTCAAGGTCTGCAAGGACAACGGCGTCAAGGACCTGCTGATCGGCGGCGGCGTCGCCGCGAACTCGCGGCTGCGCGCGCTCGCGCAGGAGCGCTGCGACCGCGCCGGGGTCCGGCTGCGGGTGCCGCGGCCGAAGCTGTGCACCGACAACGGCGCGATGGTCGCCGCGCTCGGCTCCGAGCTGGTCGCGAACGGCCTCGCGCCGTCCGACCTGGGGCTGCCCGCCGACTCCAGCCTCCCGATCGACACCGTCATGCTCTAGGTCCGGAACCCTTAGAGCAGGGTCTCCAGGTAGGTCTCGGCCCGGATCGCGTCCCGCTCGGACAGGACGCGGCCGGGCTCCTCGGGCGGCAGGTCGAGCACGCACGCCAGGTCCCAGTACGGGTCCTGGTCGTGTCCGCCCGCGACCTGGTCGAAGCAGTCCCGGAAGCGGTCGGCGACGGCCACGCCGTAGCGCAGCGCGAGCCGCAGCCGCATCTGCCCGACGTCCACGCCGACCGGCCCGGACGACGCGTCCGACCAGTCCACGACGCCGGTGAGCCTGCCCCGCGACCAGAGGGTGTTGTCCGGGTGGTAGTCGCGGTGGACGAACCGGGACGGCGCGTCCGGCACGGGCCCGGACGCCACCTCACGCGCCCGCTCCCACAGCTCCGGACGCGTCGCGTGCTTCGGCGGACGCCGCAGGTCGGCCCGGTGCCGCGGGACGTACGGCGGCATCGACGCCGCGCCGCGCAGCGCGTGCACCGGCAGCAGCGCCGCGGCCAGCTGGATCAGCACCTCCGGCAGGTCGTCCGGGACGGGACGGGGCGGATGCCCGGGCAGCCGGGCGAGCAGCAGCGCGGGTGCGTCGCAGTAGGCGCCCGCCGGATCGGCGGCGACCAGCGTCGGCGTCGGGATCTCACAGGCGGCGAGCAGCGTCAGCGCGGCGATCTCCCGCTCGGGCGAGAACTCCCCGTCGGCGAAGGCCGCGCCCGGCCCGTCGGACGCGAGCGGGTCGCGGGGCAGCCAGCGGCGCAGCACCAGCCGGTGCTCGCTGCCCGAGCCGCTCTCCACGACCAGCGCGTGGTTGGCGTGCGCGATGCCGCCCGGCAGCGGCCTGATCGCGCGGATCTCGGCGTCCCGCCCGAAGCACTCGCGCACCCAGCGCGCGGTGGCCGGGCTCGGCGGTGCGCCGACGTACGGGGTGAGGGCCGGGGCGAGGGCCGGGGAGCGGGTCACGAGATCCATGAAAACGGATTCCGTCATGTATCGAGGGTGATTTGGCGAAGGCGGAACGTGAGGACGCGCACGTCGTGAGGGCGGGGCGTCGCCGTGCGGACCGTCCGGCCCCACGTGCGGCACGCCCCGCCCCCGGCGACGTCGCTCCTCAGTCCTTGCCCCCGTCGCGGCGCGGGCGCAGCAGTGCCTCGGCCAGCGCGAGCATGGTCTCCTCCAGCGTGGACAGCCGCTTGAGGACGTCCTCGTGCACCGCCGTCATCTGCTTGGTGACGTCGACGTGCACGTCGTCGACCTTGCGGCCGACCTCCTCCTGGACGTCCTCGAACCGGCGTCCCAGGACCTCCTGGACGGACTCGGCGCGGCGCGTGACCTCGTCCTGGACGCCCTCGACGCGGCGGGAGAACTCCTCCTGGACGCCGCCGACCCGCCGGGACACGTCCTCGTGGATCGAGTCGACCTGCTTGGTGACGTCCTCGTGGATGTCGTCGATCCGTTTGGACACGTCGTCGTGCACCCCGCTGACCTGCCGTGACACCTCGTTGTGGACCGACTCGACCTGCTTGGTGACGTCGGTGTGGACCGACTCGACCCGGCGGGACACGATGTCGACCTGGGTGGTGAACTCCAGGAGCGCGCTGTCGACCTTGCGGGTGACCTCCTCGTGGATGCCCTCGATCCGGTTGCGGACGTCCTCGTGCACGTCCTCGAACCGGCGGGAGAACTCGTCCATCCGCTTGGCCACGTCGCTGTAGGCCGTCCGGGCGATCTGCGACATGGTCGCCTTCACCTCGTCCCGGTCCGGGCGGGCGCGCAGCTCCTCGATCAGCGGGTCCACCGCGTCGGCGAGGTGCTTCTCCAGCGCGTCGAACCGGTCGCTGTGGTCGACCACCGGACGCTGCACCAGGTCGGCGACCTTGCGGTGCAGCTCGCCGATCTCCAGCGTGGCGGGCAGCCGCCCGATCCGCTCGTTGACGCCGTCGATCCGGTCGTCCACGCCCTCGAACCGGCCGTCCAGGCCCTCGAGCTTGCCGGACAGGCCCGCGAGCCGGCCGTCGAGCCCGCCCAGACGCCCGTCCAAGCCGTCCAGCCGTCCGCCGACGCCCTCGACCCGTCCGTTGACGGCCTCCAGGCCCTGCTCGACACGCTCGGCCATCTCGCCGAGGGACTGGTCGACCCGGCTGGTCACGCCGTTGATCGAGTGCTCCAGCCGCTCCGCCCGGTGCCCCATCTCGGCCAGGGACTTGTCCAGCCGGTTGAAGCGGACGGACGCGGCCTCCATGCTTCCTTGCAGCTTGTCGAGGCGCTTGGCCATCTCCTCCATGCGCTGCGTCGCCTGGCGGGTCGCGTCGGCGATGCCCTGGGCGGAGTCGATCACGGACTGCATGCGGGTGAGGCCCTCGTCGACGTTCTCGGCGACCACGCCGACGTCGGCCCACAGCGCGGGGAGCTCGGCGACGGGCTTGATCCGCTCGCCGACGGCCTCGATGTGCTCCGCGAGACCCTCGGCCCACTCCGGAGGCTTGCTGGACAGGTCGTCGACCTGCCCGCGGACGCTGTCGAGCTGCCCGGTGAGGCCGCTGAGCTCGCGCTCGCGCACCTCACGGAGCAGCCACTCCATCCCCTCCAGGCGCTGCCGGATCTCGTCGAGGACCTGCCCCTGTGAGCGCTGCTCGTAGACATGGTCCTGCGCCGCACGGGCGAGCAACTCCCGCATCCGGTCCGAGACCGGTTGACCCCCCGTCTGCAGGAAGTTGTGATTCGTTTCCACCCGATGCTCCTTCGTGTGCCGACGCGACGAATTGGCGCAACGGCAGTGATTTCTGAACGCCTCACTGTAGTGCGTGCCGGGGGCGGCGATATGCACTAGCAAGGAAAATTACGAGTTCTGTGGAATGGGCTTTGTCGCCCCACTGGAGAGTTAGGTCACCGATCATCCCGGCCGGGGTTTTCTCCCCGGTTCGGTCAAGGTTCCGCCACTTGCGGCGGCGCCGTCCCCGGTACGAACGGACAAGCCGTCCGGGTGCGGACCCGCCGGGGTGCGGGACAAGTCCGCACAAGTCGCCGAACACCCTCGTCCCGGTCGGGGCGAAGACGGTCGGCCGGCGGGCCGCGCACTCGTCCGGCGAGATACCGTCACGTGCGTGGCCGACCATTCCAGGATGGCATTTCAGAGCGGCTTCGAAGGCGTTCGCGACGCGCCGATTAGGTATTCCGTCAAATGACCTTGGCGGGCGCGCTGCAATCGTTGGCCAACGTGATGCCGGAATGCGCGCACTATTTGCGTGATCGTGGCGCGCCGCGCGGTGCGGCTTGGCCGCCGGAAGCGATGTGAAGATCTTCGGGCTGGATCGCCCCGCCGGCCCCGCGCGCCCCGCCCCGCGAGGCTAGGCCGAAGGAGGCGGGGCAGGGTCAGGGGCCAGGCCGGGGGGCGGGCCAGGGGCGGGGGCAGGCCGGGGGTGAGGCTGAGCCAGGGGTGGGGCTGGGGCTGGGGTGGGGCTAGGCCGGGTGGGCGAGGACGGCGACCGGGTCGTCTCCGACGCGGGTCAGCACGAGGACGACCTCGCCGGTGCCCGAGCCCGCCGGGCGGCGGCCGCCGAACCCGAGGTCGCGGCGCAGCCGCTCGACGTCCCCGGCGAAGCCGCGCTTCTTGATCGTCAGGATCCCGGTGCCGCGCCGCCGCAGCTCCGCCCTGAGCCGCTTGACCGAGAACGGCATGACGTCCTCGATCTCGTAGGACGCCCCGAAGGGGGTCTTCGTCAGGGTGTCGGACGTGATGTACGCGATACGCGGGTCGACCAGGCCGCCGCCGACCATCGCCGCGACCTCCGCGACCAGATGCGCCCGGATGACCGCGCCGTCCGGCTCGTACAGGTACCGTCCCCAGCCCCGGACGTCCGGCTCCCCGAGCCCCTCGTCCGGGACCAGCGTCACGATCTCCGCGCCCCCGGCGGCGTCGGTGGGCGCGGTCGCGTAGGCGGAGCCCAGGGCGGACGGGATGAGGGTCGCGCGGCGGCGGACGGTCCCGGCGAGGTCGCCGAGCCAGAGGGCGGCCTCCTTCACGTCCCCGCCGACCGAGATCCACTCGGCCTCCGCGCCGTCCGGGACGGCCTCGTGCGGGATGCCCGGAGCGACCTTCACACAGGCCGCCGGGACGCTTTCGGCCATCCCCAGGACGACGTCCAGCGGCGGCTCGTACGCGCGCGGGTCGAAGACCCGTCCACGCGCGGTCCGGCGACCCGGGTCGGCGAAGACCGCCCCGTACCCGGACGGATCGACCGCCGTCCCGTCGCCCGCCCGGACGGACGCCGTCCCCTCCACCCCGAAGGCCGCGAGGTTGGCCCGAGCCACTTCAGCTGTAAGCGGATCCAGCTCGACCCCGTCGCCCGGCACCCCGGCCATGGCGCGCGCGACGAGATCGGCCCCGATCCCGCAACCGACTTCCAACGTGCGGTGAATCTTTGGCAAACCCGCGAAGCGGCGGGCGCGGTAGGAGGCCACGCCCGCGCGCGTTGACTGCTCCAGTCCGGCCGGAGTGAAGAACATGCGGGACGCGTCGTCCCCGAACTTGGCGCGCCCCCGGTCCCGCAGGCGGAGCTGCGTCAGCGCGGCGTTGACCAGGTCCGCCGGGTACCGCCCGCGCAGCCGCGTGGCCGTCGCGAGCAGGCCCGCCTCGGTCAGGTCCGCGCCGTCCGCCTCGGCGAGCAGGTCCCGGCCGAGCGGTGTCAGCAGGTCGCGGAACGCCTCGGTGTCCATAGCCTGGACGGTAGCGCCCGCGCGGAAGCACCCGTGCGCCGCGCCCGGCCCCGAGCAGGCGGGACGGCCCGGTCAGGGAGCCGTGGCACCCGTGCCGCGGACCTGTCGCTGGAGTGGGGTCGGCGCGGTTCGTGTTGACGGCTTACCGGGTCGGGCATAGTCTCCATGACTGGCACTCTCAGTGTGAGAGTGCCAAACAGCGACAAGGTCGGTCTGGCACCCGCGACGACAGGCCGGTCCAGGGTCGCCTCTCTGTCATCTGTGCTGGTCGGCCCATGAGGCCGGCCGAGGACCAATCGAAGGGGAGGTCTGATCGTGACGACCGCCACCAAGGTTGCTCTCAAGCCGCTTGAGGACCGCATCGTCGTCCAGCCGCTTGAGGCCGAGACCACCACCGCGTCGGGTCTGGTCATTCCGGACACCGCCAAGGAGAAGCCGCAGGAGGGCACCGTCCTCGCGGTCGGCCCGGGCCGTGTCGACGACAAGGGCCAGCGCGTCGAGCTCGACGTGAAGGTCGGCGACGTCGTGCTGTACAGCAAGTACGGCGGCACCGAGGTCAAGTACAACAACGAGGAGTACCTCGTGCTCTCGGCTCGCGACGTTCTCGCGATCATCGAGAAGTAATCACCGAGACGTGATGCACCCGCCCCGTCCGGCCGCCGTTGGCGGGCGGTCGGGGCGGCGCGCGTGATAGAGGAGATAACCGCATGGCGAAGATCCTGGAATTCGACGAGGACGCTCGCCGGGCTCTTGAGCGCGGCGTCAACGCTCTCGCGGACGCCGTCAAGGTGACGATCGGCCCGCGCGGCCGCAACGTCGTCATCGACAAGAAGTTCGGCGCGCCGACCATCACCAACGACGGCGTCACCATCGCCCGCGAGGTGGAGCTCGAGGACCCGTACGAGAACCTCGGGGCCCAGCTCGCCAAGGAAGTGGCGACCAAGACCAACGACATCGCCGGTGACGGCACCACCACCGCGACCGTGCTCGCCCAGGCGCTCGTGCGCGAGGGCCTGCGCAACGTCGCGGCCGGCGCGTCCCCGCTGTCGCTGAAGCGCGGCATGGACCTGGCCGCCCAGTACGTGTCCGACAAGCTCCTCAAGACCGCCCGCGAGGTGGAGGAGAAGGGCGAGATCGCGCACGTCGCGACCATCTCCGCGCAGGACGCCAAGATCGGCGAGCTGATCGCCGAGGCGTTCGAGAAGGTCGGCAAGGACGGCGTCATCACCGTCGAGGAGGCCCACACCATGGGCCTCGAGCTGGAGTTCACCGAGGGCCTCCAGTTCGACAAGGGCTACCTGTCGCCGCACATGGTCACCGACCCCGAGCGCATGGAGGCCGTCCTCGAGGACGCCTACGTGCTCATCGTGGACGGCAAGATCGGCAACGTGCAGGAGTTCCTGCCGCTGGCGGAGAAGGTCGCGCAGACCAAGAAGCCGCTGCTGGTCGTGGCCGAGGACGTCGAGGGCGAGGCCCTGGCGCTGCTGGTCGCCAACAAGATCCGCGGCACCTTCCTGTCCGTCGCGGTCAAGGCGCCCGGCTTCGGCGACCGCCGCAAGGCGATGCTCGGCGACATGGCCGTCCTGACCGGTGGCCAGGTCGTGTCCGAGGCGCTCGGCCTCAAGCTCGACACCATCGGCATCGAGGACCTGGGCCGCGCCCGCCGCATCACGGTGGACAAGGACGCCACCACCATCGTGGACGGCGAGGGCAGCGCGCAGGAGATCTCCGACCGGGTCAACCAGATCAAGGTCGAGATCGAGAACTCCGACTCCGACTGGGACCGCGAGAAGCTCCAGGAGCGTCTGGCCAAGCTGTCCGGCGGCGTGTGCGTCCTGCGCGTCGGCGCCGCGACCGAGGTCGAGCTCAAGGAGAAGAAGCACCGCCTGGAGGACGCCATCTCGGCGACCCGCGCGGCCATCGAGGAGGGCATCGTCTCCGGCGGTGGCTCCGCCCTGGTGCACGTCGCCAAGGAGGGCTTCGAGGACCTCGGGCTCACCGGCGACGAGGCCACCGGCGCCGAGGCGCTGCGCCGCTCGCTCGTCGAGCCGCTGCGCTGGATCTCCGAGAACGCGGGCCAGGAGGGCTACGTCGTGGTCTCCAAGGTCCAGGAGCTCGAGGCCGGCCACGGCTTCAACGCCGCCACCGGTGTCTACGGCGACCTGATCGCCGAGGGCGTCATCGACCCGGTCAAGGTCACCCGCTCCGCCGTCACCAACGCCGCGTCCATCGCGGGCATGCTGCTCACCACCGAGGTCCTCGTCGTCGAGAAGCCCGAGGACGAGGAGCCCGCCGCCGGTGGTCACGGCCACGGGCACGGTCACGGTCACTGAGTTCGTTCGAGCCTCCGGCTCCGAGGGCGCGCCTGGCGGCCCGCCCTCGGCCCGGCGACTCGTGCGAGTGCGGCATCGCTTCGCGACCGACCGGCGGGGGCTCGCCTGCGGCGTCGCCCCGGCCGGTCGGTATCGCACTCGCGTGCGCATGCAGGTCCCCGTCCTCGGACGGGGACCTTGTGCGTTTCCGGGCGGCATTCGATGGCGGGAGCGGCGCGGTCCGGTCCCGCCCACGCCCCGTTGAGTTCGGTTTGGCGGATGATGCGGTGATCGTGCCGATTCGTGTGCGGCTTCACGCGCGGTCTCCCGTGCGGTTTCCCGTGCGCGCGAAAGGCTCACGGGACGGGGTCGGCTGACCGCGTTTCGTGGTATTCGGGCGGCTCGTCCGAGCACTGTGACCATTCCGTTGCCGTGGACAGTGGAGACAGGTCCGGGCCCGCTGGGCATCATGCTCTACGTGACCGAGGGATGCTTCGCCGGGACGACGACCGCGCGCGCTACCGAACCCTCGGGGGGTCCGGCTCCGCCGGAGCCCGCTGACGGCGGGCACGAGGGGCGGCTGCTGCGCTCCGTCCCGGGCCGCGTGCCGCGCCCGGCCGGTCCGCCGGACGGGGACCTGCGGGAGCTGACCAGCCTCGCCGTGCAGGGGGATCCGGCCGCGATCGAGGTGCTGATCGCCGAGGTGCGGCCGATGGTCGTCCGGTACTGCCGGGCCCGGCTCGGCCGGGTGTCGGGGCAGTACCACATCGCCGACGACGTGGCGCAGGAGGTCTGCATCGCGGTGCTGTCCGCGCTGCCGCGCTACCGCGACATGGGACGTCCGTTCGCCTCGTTCGTGTTCGGCATCGCCGCGCACAAGATCGCCGACGCGCTGCGCAGCGCGGTCCGCGCCGCCGTCCCGACCGAGGACCTGCCGGACGGTCCGGACGAGGGGCCCGGCCCGGAGGAGACGGTCGTCCGCTACATCGAGGCGCAGCGGGCCCGCGACCTGCTCACACGGCTGCCCGACCACCAGCGCGAGCTGGTGCTGCTGCGGGTGGTCGCGGGGCTGTCGGCGGAGGAGACCGGTAATGTGCTCGGCATGTCCGCGGGGGCCGTCCGGGTCGCCCAGCACCGCGCCCTCGCCCGGCTGCGGGCGATGGCACGAGAGGAGTCGATCGCTTGACGGAACGGAGCCGTGGCGCCCCGGATCCGACCGAGCCCCCCTGCCGGACCGAGTCCCCCTGCCACATCGAGTCCTCTTGCCGGACCGGGTCCCCCTGCCTGGACGACGCCCCCGTCGGCTCGGCCGACCTGTCCACGCTGTATCGCACCGACGCGCTGATCGAGGCCCTCGCGGCCCGCGTCCTCCCCGGGTCTTCCCTGCCTCTGGTCTCGGATCCGCCACCGGCCTCGGACGCGTCCCGCCGTCCGCGCCCGGTGGCCGGGCCCGACCCCGTGCCGGGCCTGCTGGCCGCGCTGATCGCCGACGTGGACGAAGGGCT
This sequence comes from Actinomadura harenae, assembly GCF_003696215.1. Classification (GTDB taxonomy): domain Bacteria; phylum Actinomycetota; class Actinomycetes; order Streptosporangiales; family Streptosporangiaceae; genus Spirillospora; species Spirillospora harenae. The sequence continues at coordinate 53,515 of NZ_RFFG01000015.1, forward strand.
GCCGGCGCTGTCCGCCGCCCGCCCGCGTCTTCACCGGACCTTCGAGACCGCGACCCGCCACGGCGCGGACGCCGTGTCCACCGAGGTCGTGTCCGCCGGGGCCGTGACGGCCGGCGAGAGCGTGCCCGGCTCGAACTCCGGCTCGGACGGATCGTCCCGGCGGAACGGCGACGGGGACGTGCCCGAGCAGCAGGGGAGCGGGCCGTCGCGGCGGGGGCCACGGACGATCGTGGCACTCGGCGTCGTGGGCGCGGTGCTGGCCACGACCGGTGTCGCGGCCGCGGGAGGCGGGCTCGCCGGGAGCCCGACGGCCTCGTCCGCGGCCCGGATCGCCGGGAGGCCCGCGCCGTCCGGGCAGGTCAAGGCCGGTGGGGACGGCACGTCGTCCGCCAAGCCGCAGCCGCCCGCCGGACGTCGTGCGCCGCGCGCGCACGAGGAGAAGCACCGGGCCGGACGGTCCGGGGCGTCCGACAAAGGGACGGCGAAGAAGCGCGGCCCTTCGGACGAGGAGCGGCTCAGGAACCGGCTGGACGAACTGTTGAAGGACCGTCCGCCGCGGCATCCTCCGACGCGTTCCGACGCGGCCGACCGGTTGCGGCGCCGCCTGGAGGAGATCCGGCGGCGCGTCGAGCAGCGGATCGGGCGGTCACGGCCCTGATGGGTGGCCCGTCCACGCCCCTGACGGGCGGGCGGAGCCCAGGGGTCAGGAGTTGCCCTCTTCGCTGTCGATCACTCCGTCGACGTAGCCGCGGGCGTACTCCCAGCTGACGTAGTCGACGGGGTCGGGGGCGAGGGCGGGCTCGTGCACGCGCGGCAGGCCCTCGTCGAGCAGGTGGCGCAGGTTGCCGTGCAGCAGATCCCAGTCGATGTAGTGGATCTTGCCGCAGTCGCCGCAGTCCACGGTCAGGCCGCGGACGCCGAGCGGCTCCAGCAGGGCACGGAAGACCTCAAGGTCGGCGAGGTCGGCGAGCACGTCCTCGCGCTCCGCCACACTGAGCGGGGCGACGTCCTCCCCGGGGTCGCCGAGCGAGGCGGCCGGATCCTCCGGGTCGCCGGCGAACGGGTCGAGCGGGGCATCGTCGTGCACGACTCCACGCTACTGCGCCTCCCCGGCCGAGGTGCACCCCCCGGTCTCCTCTGTGCGCGAACGGGCACCGCGCGTGGGCCCCGGGACGGGTGGGAAGGGGCGGCCGCACGGGGGAATGCGCAGGCGGTCCGGGTCGTTGCACACCGTAATCGGGGAGCGGTGGACGTGTCGTGAAAACCACGCTCGGCGTGCCGGGAACGGTCCGGGCGGCAGGGCGGCACCGCCTACCATGGAAGGCACACCGCCGTGACCTCGTGTGACACCGTCGACCTGGTCGGATACCGCGCAAGGAGCCGTGATGAACCCCGCAGCAGAGCCCGCCAAGTTCCTCCCGACGGGCCTGACCTTCGACGATGTCCTCCTGCTTCCGGGGTATTCGGACATGCAACCGGGTGAGGCCGACACCACCACCCGGCTGACCCGCGACATCTCGCTGCGCATCCCGCTGGTGTCGGCCGCGATGGACACCGTCACCGAGGCGCGCACCGCGGTCGCGATGGCCCGCCAGGGCGGCATCGGCGTGCTCCACCGCAACATGCCGATCGAGGAGCAGGCGACCGAGGCGGACAAGGTCAAGCGGTCCGAGGCCGGGATGATCACCAACCCGGTGACCTGCCTGCCGGACGCGACGCTCGCCGACGTCGAGCAGATGTGCGCCCGCTACCGGATCTCCGGCGTCCCGGTGACCGATGTGCGCGGCGTCCTGGTAGGAATCGTGACGAACCGCGACATGCGGTTCGAGACCGACCTCTCCCGGCCCGTCCGCGAGGTGATGACGGCGATGCCGCTGATCACCGCGCCGGTGGACGTGGCGAAGGACGAGGCGTTCCGGCTGCTCGCCACCAACAAGATCGAGAAGCTGCCGCTGGTCGACGACCAGAACCGGCTGCGCGGCCTGATCACCGTCAAGGACTTCACCAAGAGCGAGCAGTACCCCGCGTCCAGCAAGGACGCCGAGGGCCGCCTGCTGGTCGCCGCCGCGGTCGGCGTCGGCCCGGACGCGCTCGCCCGCGCCTCCGCCCTGATCGAGGCCGGCACCGACGTGATCATCGTGGACACCGCGCACGGCCACTCCAAGGGCGTCGCCGACACCATCGCCACGATCAAGGCGAACGCGAAGGGCGTCCAGGTCGTCGGCGGCAACATCGCCACCTACGCGGGCGCGAAGGCCCTGGTCGAGGCGGGCGCGGACGCCGTCAAGGTCGGCGTCGGACCGGGCTCGATCTGCACCACGCGCGTCGTCGCCGGCGTCGGCGTCCCGCAGGTCACCGCCATCCACGAGGCGTCCCGGGCGGCCCAGGAGGCCGGCGTCCCGGTGATCGGCGACGGCGGCATCCAGTACTCCGGCGACATCGCCAAGGCGCTCGTCGCGGGCGCCGACACCGTCATGCTCGGCAGCCTGCTCGCGGGCATCGAGGAGTCGCCCGGCGAGCTGATCTTCGTCCACGGCAAGCAGTACAAGTCGTACCGCGGCATGGGCTCGCTCGGCGCGATGCGCAACCGCGAGCGCGGCGGCTCGTTCTCCAAGGACCGGTACGCCCAGGCGGACGTGTCGTCCGAGGAGAAGCTGATCCCCGAGGGCGTCGAGGGCCAGGTGCCCTACCGCGGCCCGCTCGCGAACGTCGCCCACCAGCTGGTCGGCGGCCTGCACCAGTCGATGTGGTACGCGGGCACCCGCACCATCCCGGAGCTCCAGCGCACCGGGCAGCTGATGCGCATCTCCAGCGCCGGGCTGCGCGAGAGCCACCCGCACGACATCCAGATGACCGTCGAGGCCCCGAACTACCAGGGCCGCTGACCGACGGTAGTCTCACGGGCGTGTTCTCCGGTCCGACGGGGAATGCCGTAGACCATGGCGTCCGCCGCGCGCGGCGGACGCCTCTTCGCGACACCGAGACTGGGGAAAAGGAACCGCTGTGGCTGCAGAGGTGGAGATCGGCCGGGGTAAGAGCGGCCGCCGGGCCTACGCGTTCGACGAGATCGGCATCGTGCCGTCCCGCCGGACCCGCGACCCCGAGGAGGTCAGCGTCGCCTGGCAGATCGACGCCTACCGGTTCGAGATGCCGCTGGTCGTCGCGCCGATGGACAGCGTCGTCTCGCCCGCGACGGCGATCGCCGTCGGGCGCCTCGGCGGCCTGGCCGTGCTCGACCTCGAGGGCCTGTGGACCCGCTACGAGAACCCCGAGCCGCTGCTCGCCGAGATCGCCTCGCTGGACGACGTCCGCGCCACCCAGCGGCTCCAGGAGATCTACTCCGCGCCGATCAAGGAGGAGCTGATCGGCCGCCGGATCGCCGAGGTCCGGGAGGCGGGCGTCACGGTCGCGGCGCGGCTGTCCCCGCAGCGCACGGCCCAGTTCCACAAGGCCGTGATCGACGCCGGGGTCGACCTGTTCGTCATCCGCGGCACCACGGTCTCGGCCGAGCACGTGTCCGGACGCGCCGAGCCGCTGAACCTCAAGCAGTTCATCTACGACCTGGACGTCCCGGTCATCGTCGGCGGCTGCTCCACCTACACCGCCGCCCTGCACCTGATGCGGACGGGCGCGGCGGGCGTGCTGGTCGGCTTCGGCGGCGGTTCCGGCCACACCACCCGCACGGTGCTGGGCGTGGCCGTCCCCATGGCGACCGCGGTCGCCGACGTCGCCGCCGCGCGCCGCGACTACATGGACGAGTCGGGCGGCCGCTACGTCCACGTCATCGCGGACGGCGGCATGACCAACTCGGGCGAGATCGCCAAGGCGTTCGCGTGCGGCTCCGACGCCGTCATGGTCGGCTCCCCGTTCGCCCGCTCGACCGAGTCCCCCGGCCGCGGCTACCACTGGGGCTCCGAGGCGCACCACGGCGACGTCCCGCGCGGCACCCGCCTCGACCTCGGCACGATCGGCACCCTGGAGCAGATCCTGCACGGCCCGTCCCACGTGGCGGACGGCTCGATGAACCTCATCGGCGCCCTCCGCCGCTCGATGGCCACGGCCGGCTACACCGAGCTGAAGGACTTCCAGCGCGTCCAGGTGGTCGTGGCCCCGCACGGCCACTGATCTCTTCGAAGTTCCTCGAATTCGAGCGGCCTCGCCCCCAACGGGCGAGGCCGCTCGAACGTTGTTATGGGTGAGGGCCGTCGGAGGGGGCTGGTCGGGCGGGTCGGGCGGGGTTACGGGTGAGGGGTCTGGAGGGTGAGGGTGTGCGGGCCGCTGGGGAAGTGAGGTGATGTCAGGGTCGCGCGGGAGTAGTAGAGGGCGCCGCTGTGCTGGGCGGGGGCGCTGAGGGTGAGCGTGGACGGGGTGCCGTGTTCGCAGTCCGGTGTGCACCAGAGCGCGTCGACGCGGGCGTCGGCGACGGCCGTCCGCCCACCCCAGCGGTGCCAGCGCAGGTCACCGGCCACGGTGAACTCGTCCAGGGCCAGCTCACGCGGCTGGATGAGCTGCTTGCCCGAGTCGTCCAGCACATAGGTCACCGGCGCCCCCGCCCTGCGCTCCGCCGCCCCGGACACCGGGTCATGGACAGGCGAGCCGACGGGGGAGCGGGTCGGCGGGCCGGTGTAGGCGAGGGCGTGGACAGGCGGGCCGGTATGGGTGTGGGCCGGCCGGTCGGCAGGGGTGCGGGTCGGCGGGCCGGTGGGGGGGTGGGGTGCCGGGATGGTGAACGGCGTGGACAGGGGGTGGGAATTTCCGTGGGCCGCCAGGGGCGGGGGCAGGACGGTCAGCAGTGCGGTCGCGAGCGCGATCTTGGCAGGTCGTCGCATGGGTGGCCTCTCCCGTCGGCGTCCCATTGTCGGTGCGGGGGACGGGGCGAGGGCGGGCTGACACGCGGGCGGTGGTGGCCCGGGGGTGGCGCACTCCTTACTGTTGGGTAGGAAACGGACCTGACGACCGGGTGCAAGGGGAGACGCGATGACGGGATCACCGGTGACCGCTCTCGGGAGCTCGCGGCTCGGGCCCGCCGAGCGCGCGGCGGCGTGGGACGAGATGGTCCGCGAGGAGTACGACGTCGTGGTCGTCGGCGGCGGGATCGTCGGCGCCGGCGCGGCGCTGGACGCCGCCACCCGCGGCCTGTCGGTCGCCGTCGTCGAGGCGCGCGACTTCGCCTCGGGCACCTCGTCGCGGTCGTCCAAGCTCATCCACGGCGGGCTGCGCTACCTGGAGCAGTACAACTTCGAGCTGGTCCGGGAGGCGCTGACCGAGCGGAGCCTGCTGCTCCAGCAGATCGCGCCGCATCTCGTGCGACCGGTGCCGTTCCTGCTGCCGACCACGCACCGGGTGTGGGAACGCGGGTACTTCGGCGCGGGCGTGGCGCTGTACGACGCGCTGGCGTTCCAGATGGGCAGCACCCGGGGCGTCCCGCACCACCGGCACCTGACGCGGCGCGGCGCGCTGAAGCTGGCCCCGTCCCTGCGCAAGGACGCGTTCGTTGGAGCGATCCAGTACTGGGACGCGCAGATGGACGACGCCCGCTACGTGATGATGGTGCTGCGCACGGCCGCCGAGTACGGCGCGCGGATCTCCTCGCGCACCCAGGTCACCGGCTTCCTGCGGGAGGGCGAACGGGTCACCGGGGTGAAGATCCGCGACCTGGAGAGCGGCACGACCGGCGAGGTCCGCGCGAAGCAGGTCGTCAACGCGACCGGGGTGTGGACCGACGACATCCAGGAGCTCGTCGGCGGGCGCGGGCAGATCCACGTCAAGGCGTCCAAGGGCATCCACCTCGTGGTGCCGAAGGACCGCATCCACTCGGCCACCGGGATCATCCTGCGCACCGAGAAGTCGGTCCTGTTCGTCATCCCCTGGGGACGGCACTGGATCATCGGCACCACCGACACCGCCTGGGACCTGGACCGCGCGCATCCCGCCGCGTCCAAGGCCGACATCGACTACATCCTCGACCACGTCAACTCCGTCCTGAACACGCCGCTCACGCACGACGACGTGGAGGGCGTGTACGCGGGGCTGCGGCCGCTGCTGACGGGCGAGACCGACGAGACGTCCAAGCTGTCCCGCGAGCACGTCGTCGCGCACCCGGTGCCGGGGCTGGTCCTGGTCGCGGGCGGCAAGTTCACCACCTACCGGGTGATGGCCAAGGACGCCATCGACGCCGTGGTGCACGGCCTGGACGGCAGGATCGCCGAGTCCTGCACCGACCGGGTCGCGCTCGTCGGCGGTGACGGATTCCTCCCGATGTGGAACTCTCGGCACCGGCTCGCGGCGCGCTCGGGGCTGCACGTCGCGCGGATCGAGCACCTGCTGCGCCGGTACGGCACGCTCACCGACGACCTGCTCCGGCTGATCGCCGACAAGCCGGACCTCGGCCGTCCGCTGGGCGGCGCCGACGACTACCTGCGCGCCGAGATCGTCTACGCCGCGACCCACGAGGGCGCGCGCCACCTGAACGACGTCCTGGCCCGCCGCACCCGCATCTCCATCGAGACCTGGGACCGCGGCGTCGGCGTCGCCGAGGAGGCCGCCGGCCTGCTCGCCCCCGTCCTCGGCTGGTCCGAGAGCCAGCGCGACCGCGAGATCGAGTACTACCGCAAGCGCATCGAGGCCGAGCGCGAGTCCCAGACCCAGGACGACGACCAGGAAGCGGACGCCCGCCGTCGAGGCGCCCCCGACATCGTCCCCGTCACCACCCCCTAACCCCCACCACCCCCTAACCCCCACCATCCCCTCACCCTCTTCCCGCCGCCCCGCCCGCCCGTTCTGCCAGGTCCGCCCGCCCGTCCCGCCCGTTCTGCCAGGTCCGCCCGCCCGTCCCGCCCGTCCTGCCAGGTCCGCCCGCTCGCCCGGCTGCCAGGCCCGCCTGCCTGGCCGGCTCACCGGCCGGGCCGACGGGTGGGCCGGCGGGTGGCTCAGCGCCCGCGGCTTGCCCGCGCCGCGCAGTCCGTTCAGCCGCGCGGTCGCGGGGGCTGTCGTCCTCTCTCGTTGTGCCCGGTCCGGCCCGCTGGCCTGGGCCTGTCGGGCGCGTTCGGCTCAGCCGACTCACGTGACTCGTCGGGCCGCTTGCGCTGCTGCGTTCTGTTCGTCGTGTTCGGCCTGGGCGCGGGTTGGGGTGGTCGGTTTTGGGTGGGGTGTAGCTGTTTGTCGGGGTGGGTTGTGGTGGGGCGCCAGGGGCGGCGAGAACTGTTGGTTTGGGGGATTTTCTTGGGGGGTGATTGTTGGTAATGTCCCGAACTTGTCGTGTTCGGTGGACGTGGGGGGTCTCTTGCGACGTGTCGCCCTTGCCTTGAGTGGGCTGGTCGTTGCGGGCGCGGTGACGGGGATGGGGACCGCTTCGGCCGCGGAAGGCGTGCGCCCGGCGGATCCCTCGCCCGGCGGGAAGCGGGTCGCGACTCCCGGACGGGACGTCATCGAGTCCGGCAAGCGGGTGTACGTCACCCAGGGGCCGCGGTTCAACCTGCCCAGCAAGGACAAGCAGAAGGCCGGGGCGCTCGACCTCTACGTCAAGAGCCTGATCCAGCACACGCCCGCGAAGGCGGAGATCGACGTCGCGCTGTTCCGGCTGCGTGAGACGAGCATGGCCAAGGAACTGGTCGCCGCCAAGAAGCGCCAGGTGCGGGTGCGCGTCGTCGTCGACAACGACTCCCTGTCCCAGAACCGGGACGTCTACAACTACCTGGCCAAGAACCTGGGGACGAAGACCAGCGCGTCGTCCTGGATCATGGTGTGCCCCAAGAACCGGGGCTGCATCGCGCCGTCCACCCAGGGTGTCTGGGGCAAGAACCACAACAAGTTCTACGCGTTCTCGCGCACGTTCGACTCGCGGAACGTGGTCGTGCAGACGTCCGGGAACGCGACCGGCGGCATGTACGCGGACTACAACGACGCCTACACGCTCGTCGACACCAAGCTCTACGCGGCGTACCGCAGCTACTTCTACACGCTGGCCAGGCACCAGGCGAACGGGGACTACTACCGGCAGATCTGGTCCGGGAAGCGCGCCGTCGCGTTCTTCCCGAAGGCCGCCGGCGACCCCGTCCTGGACGTCCTGAACCGGGTGCGGTGCTCGGGCGGGACGAAGATCCGGCTGTCCAGCGGCATCTTCAACCGCGCCGAGGTCGCGACGGCGCTGTCGCGGCTGGACGACCAGGGCTGTGACGTGCAGGTCGTCGCCGCGACCTTCGGGGTGGCCACGCTGAAGGCGCTCTCCAAGCCGGGCAGCCACGGCGGGCCGAACGTGCACTACTTCACGGGCGATTCCGTGAACCGGGCCCACTCCAAGTACCTGCTGATCGACGGGTTCTACAACGGGGCACGGCACCGCGTCATCCTCACCGGCAGCCACAGCTACACGGTGGACGCGCTGCGGCACAACGACGAGGCGATGCTGAGCCTCATGGACAGCTCGGCGTTCCCCGCGTACGTCTCCAACTTCGGGAAGGTGTTCGGCGCGGCCAAGGGCAAGCTGTGGATCCTGCCGGGCGTCCAGTCGCAGGGCAGCGTCCCGACGGCCGGGGCCGGCGCGTCCGACGACTGACGTCCGCAGACCGGAATTCCGGGCCGTGTCAGAGTCGGGCACGGCCCGGACGCGTGATCAGCCCTCGCCGAGGATGAGGCGCATGGCGGTCCCGTACAGCTCGGCCGGGACGCGGTCGGGGTCCAGCAGGTGCTGGAGGGCCAGGCCCGCGTCGAGGGCGACCGCGAGCGTGGCGCGGTCGCGGGGGGACACCCCGCCCGACTCGGGGAGGTCGCGGGCGAGGTCGTCGCGGCACTCGGCGTACCAGTCGGCGATCCGCCATCCCGCCGCGTAGTCGCGCATCCCGAACAGCCAGAACTCGACCAGCAGGAGGGCGGTCAGGCGGGCCTGCCCGCCCTCGTGGCGGCGGCGGAAGGCGGCCGCGGCGCGCTCGTAGCGCTCCTCGGGCGGACGGCCGGTGTCGTGCAACTCCGCGCATGGCAGGGGGCCGACGCGCTCGCGCGTGCAGTGCTCGAGCAGGGCGAGGAGCAGGTCGGTCTTGCCCGCGAAGTTCGAGTACACCGCCCCTTTGGTCAGCCCGGCGGCGGACGCCACGTCGTCCAGGGACGCGCCATGGATGCCGTGCTCGGCCCACAGCCGCTCGGCGGCCTCGAGCAGCGCGGCCCGCGTCAGCTCGCGCCGCTCCTGCCGCGTCGCCTTCCGCTCCCCCTGCCCTGGCGAAGGAACCGCGCTCAGCCCGCCTCCGTACGCGCCGGGGCCATGGGAGCCGGGAGTTCGGGGGGTGGTGCTCTGCCCGGGGGGTCGGTCCTGTTCCGTCGCGCCGCCCGCGAAGGTCATGGGGGTTCCCTTTCGTCGGGCACGCTGCCGCCGGGCCCGGGTCGGGCGGCAGCGGTACGGCCCGGGCGGCGCGACGGCGACGCGCCTGGTGTCTCCTCCTGCGTCCGGCTTACACCGCCCGGACGTTCCCGGTCAGGGCAACTGACCAAGTCGGTCAACCTGGAACGTTCCGTTCCTTCGCAGGTGAGATGTGCCGTATTTCACGGAAAGCAAGTCGTTACTCGTGGGTAGCCACCGGCGGGCGGGGAGTCATAGTCTGCACGCATGGCAACTCCGACGGTCCCCGCCCCGGGGGCGGCCGCGTACCGGCTGCCGCAGCACAAGATCGACCGGTTGGCCTCCCACATCGCGTCCGGTGAGGACGCGCCCACGGCGACCATCCCCACCCCCTTCACCGGGGAACCCCTCGCTGTCCTGCCGCTGACCACGTCCGGCGACATCGCGCGCGCGTACGAGCGTGCCCGGCGCGCCCAGAAGGAATGGGCGGCGCTCCCCGTCCGGGAGCGCGTCAAGCCGTTCCTCGCGCTGCCGGAGGCGCTGGTCGCGCGGCGCTCGGAGATCCTCGACGTCATCCAGATGGAGACGGGCAAGGCCCGGCGGCACGCGCTGGAGGAGTTCCTCGACGTCGCGCTCTGCTCGCTGCACTACGCGCGCCGGGCCGAGAAGCTGCTGAAGCCGCAGCGACGCCGCAGCACGATGCCCGGCCTCACGCGCGTGCAGGAGCTGCGCCACCCGAAGGGCGTCGTCGCGCTCATCTCGCCGTGGAACTACCCGTTCTCGCTCGGCGCGTCCGACATCGTCCCCGCGCTGCTGGCCGGGAACGCCGTCATCCACAAGCCGGACACCCAGACCTGCCTGTCCAGCCTGTGGGTGCTGGACCTGCTGGTCTCCCTCGGCCTTCCCCGCGACCTGTGGCAGGTCGTCATCGGCGACCCGGCGGAGATCGGCGACCCGCTGCTGGACGGCGCCGACTACGTGTCGTTCACCGGGTCCACGCGCGGCGGCAAGGCGATCGCCGAGCGGGTCGCGCCGCGCCTGGTCTCCTACTCGCTGGAGCTCGGCGGCAAGAACCCCATGATCGTCCTGGACGACGCGGACGTGGAGCGCGCCGCGCGCGGGGCCGTCCGGGCGTGCTTCACCAACGCCGGGCAGCTGTGCATCTCGATCGAGCGCCTGTACGTCCACGAGGCGATCCACGACCGGTTCGTGCCGCGGTTCGTGCAGCTCGTCAAGGAGATGCGGCTCGGCACCGGGCTCGACTTCGAGACGTCCATGGGGTCGCTGACGTTCCAGCGGCAGCTCGACAACGTCACGGCGCACGTCGACCAGGCCGTCAAGGAGGGCGCGACCGTCCTCGCCGGTGGGAAGGCCCGCCCGGACATCGGGCCGCTGTTCTACGAGCCGACCGTCCTCACCGGGGTCACGTCCGACATGGACCTGTGCGCCAGCGAGACGTTCGGGCCGGTCGTCTCGATCTACAAGTACTCGGACGTCGACGCGGTCATCGACCTCGCCAACGACACGCCCTACGGGCTCAACGCGTCCGTCTGGACCAGGGACGTGGCGCGCGGACGCCGCGTCGCCGCCCGCATCCAGGCCGGGACGGTCAACGTCAACGACGGCTACGGCGCCGCGTTCATCTCCTACGACGCGCCGATGGGCGGGTTCAAGCAGTCGGGCGTCGGACGCCGCCACGGCTCCGAGGGCCTGCTGAAGTTCACCGAGCCGCAGACGGTCGCCAGCCAGCACTGGATGGACCTCGAACCCCCGGGCGGGCTCGGCTACGAGCAGTTCGCCGACCTGCTGGCGAACAGCGTGAAGGTCATGAAGAAGCTCCGGATCAAGTAGAGGGACGGCGCGGGCGATGCACGACAACCGGGCACACGGCCACGAGGACCGGACGCACGACTACGACGTCCTGGTCGTCGGGTCGGGGTTCGGCGGCAGCGTGACCGCGCTGCGGCTGACCGAGAAGGGCTACCGCGTCGGCGTGATCGAGGCGGGCCGCCGCTTCGACAGCGGCCAGCCGGGGACGGCGGGGACGGCGGGCGCGGCAGGCCCGCGGCACCCGGGCCTGCCGAAGACCAACTGGCACGTCGCCCGGTACATCTGGGCGCCCGCGCTCGGCCTGACCGGCATCCAGCGGATCCACCTGATCCGGGGCCGCAAGGCCAGCCGCGTCATGGTGCTCGCGGGGGCCGGGGTCGGCGGCGGATCGCTGAACTACGCCAACACCCTCTACGTCCCGCCGGAGCCGTTCTTCAAGGACCGGCAGTGGGCGCACATCACCGACTGGCAGGCCGAGCTCACCCCCCATTACGACCAGGCGAAGCGGATGCTCGGGGTCGTCCGGAACCCGACGATCACGTCCGCCGACAAGGTGATGCGCAGCGTCGCCGAGCGGATGGGCAAGGGCGACACGTTCGTCCGGACGCCCGTCGGGGTGTTCTTCGGGGACGGCCCGGGACGCGCGTCCGACGACCCGTACTTCGGAGGCGCGGGCCCGCGGCGGCGCGGCTGCACCGAATGCGGCGAATGCATGGTCGGCTGCCGGCACGGCGCGAAGAACATGCTCACCGAGAACTACCTGTACCTCGCGGAGAAGGCGGGCGCGCGGATCATGCCGCTCAGCCGCGTCACGCAGGTCACGCCGCTGACCGGCGGCGGGTACGAGGTCGAGATCGTCCGGACGGGGTCGTTCGGGCGCGACCGCAAGACGCTGACCGCCGGGCAGGTCGTGTTCGCCGCCGGGACCTACGGGACGCAGAAGCTCCTCCACAAGCTCAGGACGACGGGCAGGCTCCCGCGCCTCTCCGACCGGCTGGGCCACCTGACCAGGACGAACTCCGAGGCGATCCTCGGAGCGGGACGCCGCAACGGGCACGCCGGGGAGGACTTCTCGCGCGGCGTCGCGATCACCTCGTCGTTCCACCCGACGTCCGACACGCACATCGAGCCCGTCCGGTACGGGAAGGGCTCGAACCTGATGGCGACCCTCCAGACGCTGCTGGTCGACGGCGACCGGCCGGGCGAGAGGCACCGTCCGCGGTTCGCGAAGTTCCTCCGCGAGGTCACGCGGCGCCCGGCCGACCTCGTCCAGCTGCTCGACGTCCGGCACTGGTCGGAGCGGACCGTCATCGCGCTGGTCATGCAGACCCGCGACAACTCGATCACGCTGCGCCCGCGGCGCGGCCCGCTCGGCTGGGACGTCCGCGCCGAGGCCGGGCACGGCGAGCCGAACCCGACCTGGATCCCGGACGGGCACACCGCCGCGCGCGAGATCGCCGAGGAGATCGGCGGCATCGCGGGCGGCTCCTGGGGCGACCTGTTCGACATCCCGATGACCGCGCACTTCCTCGGCGGCTGCGTGATCGGCGACTCCCCGGAGTCCGGCGTCATCGACCCCTACCACCGCGTCTACGGCCACCCCGGCCTGCACGTCGTGGACGGCTCGTCGGTCTCGGCGAACCTGGGCGTCAACCCGTCCCTGACGATCACCGCGCAGGCCGAACGGGCGATGTCGCTGTGGCCGAACAAGGGAGAGGACGACCCGCGCCCGACCCTGGGGGCGTCCTACCGGCGGGTCCGGGCCGTCGCGCCGAAGAACCCGGTCGTCCCGTCCGACGCCCCGGCAGCCCTGACCCTCCCCATCGTCGACATCACCTGAGCCCACCCGGAAGCGGTGCGGTGGGGCGTCCTGAGGGGATGGACGCGCGTTAGGGTTCGGGCGTGGACGTGCCCGAAGAGGTCACCCGGATCGTTCGCGAGCTCCGCGCGCAAGGGAATCCCGTGCGCGCGGAGGCCGAGCGGCGTTACCTGAAGAGCTCCTTCGCGCACCTCGGGGTGCCGGTGCCCGCGGTGCGGCGTGTGGCGGTCGCGTCCGTGCGCGTCCGGCCGTCCCGGGACGACCTGTTGGCGCTGGCCGACGGCCTGTGGACGGTCACGGAGTCCGGCCGTCCGGTGCACGAGGTGCGCCTCGCCGCCGTCGAGGTGCTGGCCCGGCGGGTGGACGTCCTGGAGGCGCGGGACCTCGCGGCCGTGGAGCGGCTCGTGCGCGACTCCAGTACGTGGGCCCTCGTGGACCTCCTCGCCGAGAAGGTCGTCGGAGTGATGGCGCTGAGTTGTCCACAGGTCGCGGGCGTGCTGGATACGTGGGTCGGCGACGAGTACATGTGGATACGGCGCACGGCGATCCTGGCGCTGCTGGCCGGAATCAGGCGGGAGACCCCCGACCTGGCACGCATCGATCACTACGGGGAGGTGTTGCTCGACGAGAAGGAGTTCTTCATCCGCAAGGCCATCGGCTGGGTGCTGCGCGCACTGTCCAAGAAGGACCCGGCGTGGGTCACGGACTGGACGTCCCGTCACCTCGCGCGCATGTCGGGCGTCACCTTCCGCGAGGCCGTCCGCCGGCTTCCCCCCGACACCGCCAAGGCCCTTACTCAGGCCCGGGCCGCCACCTCCTGACCGCGTCCGTCCACGCTGGGGCGGCCCCCTCCGCACCCCGGGCAGGCCGGGCCTTGGCAGGGCAAGTGGGAGGCTGGTCAGGTGCGGGTCAGGTGCGGTAGGCGGTGAAGACCTGGTGGGCGCGGACGCCCTGGCCGTGGGTGAACTGGTTCATGCAGATGTCCCAGGAGTAGTCCATGAAGTTGTGGATGGGGTCCGTGCCGGGGGCCGGGCAGGTGTCCTTGAAAGCCGGGCAGCCGTTGGTGGCGTCACGTTCGGGCGGGGTGTCGTCGACGTAGTCGCCGGGGGGCGTGCAGCCGCCCTCGAACGGGTGGAAGAGACCGAGCCAGTGGCCGGTCTCGTGGACGGCGCTGAAACCGCGGTTGAAGTGGTCGATCGTGCCGCCCGGCATGCTGCCGACGTGGACCACCACGCCGTCCATCTTCGGCGCGCCCTTGTACAGCCACGGGAAGGTGGACCAGCCGAGCAGGTCGTCGCCGAGGTCGGCGCTGTAGAGGTTGAGCGTGCCCGGGCCGCCGTGGCGGAGCCGGGGCTTGAAGTCGCGCTCGGTCGCCTCCGGATTGGAGTACCAGGACGCGTTGTCGGACCGGCTGATCGACTGGAGCTCGAACGAGAACCCGGTGTCGGCTCCGCCGTACCGTCCGCCGTAGGCCGCGTTCAGCGCGGCGATCTGCTTGCGGACGAGCGCGGCGGAGATGTCGCCGGTGCTCCCGTTGTGCAGCACGTGGAAGTACACCGGGATCCGCACCTGGTCGGACAGCCTCCGCCGTGCGCCGGACCCCGGAACCGGGGACGACCGGGGCAGAACGGTCACGGGTTCGCCCTTCCGCGCCAGCAACTCGTCCAACCGGCGCTGTACGGCCGCCGCCTGGCCGGGCCCTTCCACGTTCCGCTCCTGGACGTGGGACCCCGGGCGGATCCGAGCCTCGTCCCCGTCCGGCACCGTCGTGGTCGGGGTTCCGCCTCCGCTCCGGCGGGGCCCTGGCGAGTGGTCCCCCGGCCGCATCCGCGCCTCGCCGGTGCCCGGGGCCTGCGATGCCCGTGCTGGACGCCGACCCTCCTGTGACAGGAGGGCTGGGCGGCTCCTTGTCCCGGGCGTTCTGGGGGGACAGGAGGGCTGGTGGTGGGGGATGGCTTGGGGATGGAGGGCGGAAGGGGCGGGGAGCAGAGGGGCGGTCGCCAGGAGGATGGTGGCGAGGAGGGGCTTCACGGGGCTCCTTGGCGGACGGCGAAACGGACACGGTGCGTCGTCAACACGTATCAGAGGGTGGCCGGAAGCGCTCGCGTCGGGGGCGTTTCGGTGCCGTCCGTTACCGGACAGGTTCTCAGCGTGGCGGGCGCCACCCCGGGGCGGGGCATCGGCGCAGGCAGAGGGCCCCTAAACTGGAAGGACTCTCCGCCTCGTCCGTACCGCGAAAGGCGCTGTTGGTGGCAGTAGACCAGTCCTTTGACACCGTTCTCGTCGTCGACTTCGGCGCGCAGTACGCGCAGCTGATCGCGCGGCGTGTCCGTGAGTGCCACGTGTTCTCCGAGATCGTCCCGTCGACCATGTCGGCGGAGGAGATGCTCGCGAAGAAGCCGAAGGCGATCATCCTGTCCGGCGGCCCCGCCTCGGTGTACGAGGAGGGGGCCCCGGTCGCGTCGGACGGCCTGTTCGACACCGGCGTCCCGACGCTGGGCATCTGCTACGGCCACCAGGTGATGGCCCAGGCCCTGGGCGGGACGGTCGCGAACTCCGAGGTCGCCGAGTACGGCGGCGCCGAGATCGCGCTGGCCACGCCGGGCCTGCTGCTCGAGGGGCTCCCCGAGCGGCAGAAGGTGTGGATGTCGCACCGCGACTACGTGTCCGCCGCGCCCGAGGGCTTCACGGTCACGGCGTCCACCGACGTCACACCGGTCGCGGGCATGGAGGACCGGGAGCGCGGCCTCTACGGCGTCCAGTTCCACCCCGAGGTGCTGCACACCGAGCACGGGATGGAGGTGCTCCGCCGGTTCCTCTACGAGGGCGCGGGCTGCCGTCCCGGGTGGACCATGGTCAACATCGCCGAGGAGTCGATCGAGGAGGTCCGCCGGCAGGTCGGGACGAAGCGGGCGATCTGCGCGCTGTCCGGCGGCGTCGACTCGGCGGTCGCGGGCGCGCTCGTCCAGCGCGCCATCGGGTCCCAGCTGACCTGCGTGTTCGTCGACCACGGGCTGCTGCGCAAGGGCGAGGCCGAGCAGGTCGAGAAGGACTTCGTCGCCGCCACCGGCGTCAACCTGCACGTCGTGGACGCCCAGGAGCGGTTCCTCACCGCGCTGGACGGCGTCACCGACCCGGAGACCAAGCGGAAGATCATCGGCCGCGAGTTCATCCGGGTGTTCGAGGAGGCCGCGCGGGAGGTCGTCGGCACCTCGGACGGCGAGGTCGAGTTCCTCGTCCAGGGCACCCTGTACCCGGACGTCGTGGAGTCGGGCGGCGGCACCGGCGCGGCCAACATCAAGTCCCACCACAACGTCGGCGGCCTGCCCGAGGACCTGCAGTTCACGCTGGTCGAGCCGCTGCGGACGCTGTTCAAGGACGAGGTCCGCGCGCTCGGCGAGCAGCTCGGCCTGCCCGCCGAGATCGTCTGGCGGCAGCCGTTCCCCGGACCCGGCCTCGGCATCCGGATCATCGGCGCCGTGACCCGCGAGCGGCTGGACATCCTGCGCGAGGCCGACGCGATCGCCCGCGAGGAGCTGACCCGCGCCGGACTGGACCGCGAGATCTGGCAGTTCCCGGTCGTGCTGCTCGCCGACGTCCGCTCGGTCGGCGTCCAGGGCGACGGCCGCACCTACGGCCACCCGGTCGTGCTGCGCCCCGTGACCAGCGAGGACGCCATGACCGCGGACTGGGCCCGGCTGCCCTACGACGTCCTGTCGAAGATCTCCACCCGGATCACCAACGAGGTCCGCGAGATCAACCGCGTCGTCGTCGACATCACCAGCAAGCCCCCGGGCACCATCGAGTGGGAGTGAGTCCCCGCACCTGCTGAGCCCCGCACCTGCTGAGCCCGGCGCTCGCGGAGTTCCGTACTCGCTGAGTCGCAGGGCGTGAGGAGGCCCCGGACGGTCTGTCCGGGGTCTTCGCGCGTTCATGGGTTGGGCAGGGGGCCGGGCGGCGCGTGGACCGGCGGGCCGGGCGGGCCGGAGGCTGCCGGGCATGGCGAGTGCGCTGGTCGCGGTGGTGGGGGTCGTCAGTCTGGTCGCGGTGGCGGCGTCCGCCGAGCGGCTGGGGCTGGCGGCGCCGCTGGCGCTGGTGGTGGTCGGGGGCGTCCTCGGGTTCGTGCCGGGGGTGCCGGAGCCGGTCGTCCCGCCGGAGCTGGTCCTGGCGGGGGTGCTGCCGCCGCTGATGTACGCGGCGGCGGTGAACATGCCCGCGGCCGACTTCCGGCGGAACTCCAAGGTGATCTTCGGGCTGGCCGTCCTGCTGGTGGTGGCGACGATGCTGCTGGTCGGCTGGCTGCTGAACTGGCTGATCCCCGAGATCCCGCTGCCCGTGGCGTTCGCGGTCGGGGCGGTGGTCAGCCCGACGGACGCGGTGGCGGCGACGTCGGTGGGACGGCGGCTGGGGCTGCCGGCCCGGCTGCTGACGATCCTGGAGGGCGAGGGGCTGGTCAACGACGCGACGTCGCTGGTGCTGCTGAGGTCGGCGGTCACGGCGATCGCGGCGTCGGTGTCGGTGGGCGGGGTGGCGGCGGAGTTCGTCTACTCGGTGGTCGTGGCGACCCTGGTGGGATGGGTCGTCGGGCGGGTCGTGGTGCTGGTGCGGGCCCGGCTCGGCGATCCGGTGATGGGGACGGCGCTGTCGTTCGTGGTGCCGTTCGTGGCGTTCCTCCCGGCCGAGGAGCTGGAGGCGTCCGGGATCCTCGCGGTCGTGGTGACCGGCCTGGTCACGGGCTCGCAGGCGCCGCGGGTGCTCAGCGCGGCGGACCGGCTGACCGAGCGGACCAACTGGCGGACGGTCGCGTTCCTGCTGGAGGGCGGGATCTTCCTGTTCATGGGGCTCGGCCTGCACGGGCTCGTGGACGAGGTCGGGCGGCACCACCTGAGCGTCGGGCACGCGCTGCTGCTGGGGCTGGCGGCGTCCGCGGCGGTGATCCTGGTCCGGATCGTGTTCCTGCCGTTCCTGATGGTGACGGTCCGGAGGGACGAGCAGCGCGCGGAGCGGGCCGTCCCGCGGCTGCGCGAGTGGCGTTCGCGGCTGGAGGAGCGGCCCGACAGCCCGCGCAAGGGGCAGGTCGAGCGGCGGCTGCGGCGGGCGTCCGCGGACGTCCGGTTCACGCTGGAGGACACGCTGGGCTGGCGCGCGGGCGCGGTGCTCGCCTGGTCGGGGATGCGGGGCGCGATCACGGTCGCGGCGGCGCAGACGCTGCCGGAGGACACCCCGATGCGTCCGGAGCTGATCCTGATCGCGTTCGTCGTCGCGGCGACCACACTGCTGCTCCAGGGGCTGACCCTGCCCGGGGTGATCAGGGCGGCGAAGGTCCCGCCGGACGACCCGGAGCGGCTGCGCGACGACTACCGGTCCCTGGTCCGCGAGCTGAACGGGCGCGGCGCGGAGGTGCTGGACCGGGTCGAGCGGGACGGGTCGTTCCCGCCGGAGGTGATCGCGAAGGTCCGCGCGGACGAGCGGCTCCCGTCCGCCCCGCCCGCCGAGCCCGCGCCGGACTTCGACCGGGCCCGCGAGCAGTACCGGGAGCTGCGGCTGCGGGTCGTCGAGGCCGAGCGGACGGCGCTCCTCGACGCCCACCGGGCGGGTTCGCACCGCTCGTCCTCGCTGAACCGCGCGCGCCGCCGCCTGGACGCCGAGGAACTCACCCTTCCCCAGCCTCCGTCCTCCTCGCACTGAGCGACCGCCGGGGTGGGGGCTCGGGGCGGACGTGCGCGAGCCCGGCTCGGAGGGGCTCCGTGCCGGGCTCGTGGGGCGCGTCGTGCTCGCGGTCAGACCGTGGCGGGAGCAAGGGCCTCTTCGGCCTCGAGGGTGAGGGCGGCGGCGTGGACGACGGCGGCGATCCGGAGGGCCTCCTGGATCTGCTCGCGCGGCATGCCCGCGTCGCGCAGGACCTTCTCGTGGGAGTCGAGGCACTTGCCGCAGCCGTTGATCGCGGACACCGCGAGGCTCCACAGCTCGAAGTCGGTCTTCTCGACGCCCGGCTTGCCGATGATGTTCATCCGCAGGCCCGTGCGGAGCGTCTCGTAGGTGTCGTCGCTCAGCAGGTGGGTGGAGCGGTAGTAGATGTTGTTCATCGCCATGATGGACGCGGCGGCCTTGGCCGCGGTGAACGCCTCGGCCGACAGGTAGTCGGCGGCGTCGTCGGCGATCTCGCGGACGACACGGGCGTTGCGGCTGGCCAGGGCGGAGACGAGCACGGTGCCCCAGAGCTGCTGCTCGGTGAGCGACGAGGTGGTCGTCAGCGAGCCCAGGTTCAGCTTGGTGTCCTTGGCGTAGTCGGGGAGGGCGGCCTTCAGCGCGTCGACGCTCATGTCGGGGTTCCTTTCGAGATGGCAGCGGCCAGCCGCGGTCGTCCGCGGCCGGCCGCTTCCTCGGGTGCCGCGCTCAGCGCGGCGGTGCCGCGGGTCACACGGGGTGCCGCCGTTCAGGCGGCGATGCCGCGGGTCACGCGGCGGGGTGGATCAGGGGTGCGCTCAGGCGTCGGCGCCGGACATCAGCTTGGCGGCGTCGAGGGTGGCCTCGCCCTTGTTCCAGTTGCAGGGGCACAGCTCGTCGCTCTGCAGGGCGTCGAGGACCCGGAGGACCTCCTTGACGTTCCGGCCGACCGAGCCCGCGGTGACCATGGAGAACTGGATCTCGTTGTTCGGGTCCACGATGAAGGTGGCGCGCTGGGCGACGCCGTCCTCGGTGAGGATGCCGAGCGCGGAGACGAGCTCGCGGTTCAGGTCCGACAGCATCGGGAAGGGGAGCTCGCGCAGGTCCGGGTGGTCCTTGCGCCACGCGAAGTGGACGAACTCGTTGTCGACGGAGGCGCCGAGGACCTGGGCGTCACGGTCGGCGAACTCCTCGTTGAGGCGGCCGAACTCGGCGATCTCGGTCGGACAGATGAAGGTGAAGTCCTTCGGCCAGAAGAACACCACGCGCCACTTGCCCTCGTAGGTCTTGTGGTTGATCGTCTCGAAGGCGTTGTCCGCGTCCAGCGAGACGCAGGCGGTCAGCTCGTACTCGGGGAACTGGTCTCCGACGGTAAGCACGCAAGGCTCCTTTGGTTTGCGACTCCAGAAGGACGGTCCGCGCCCGGGGGCGGGACGCGTCCTGGCAGGTCAGCGCGCGGGGGAGCCACCTCGGTCGCCCCCCGCCGACCGACGTTGACCAGGGTGCACCAGGTACGGTGAAAAGAGAAATCGGATCAGTGGGGACCGAGTGATAGGAGTTGGCTATCAGCCGTCCGAGCGTCGCCCAGCTGCGCGCCTTCCTGGCGCTGGCCGAGCACCTGCACTTCCGGGACGCGGCCGCCGCGCTGCGGATGAGCCAGCCCGCCCTGTCGGGGTCCGTGGCCGCCCTGGAGGAGGCGCTGAACACCCGGTTGGTGGAGCGTACGACACGGCGCGTCCTCCTGACACCCGCCGGGGAGCGGGTCGCCCGCCGCGCCGAGACCGTCATGGCCGAGCTGGACCGGCTGGTCGAGGACGTCGAGGCGGTGCGGGGGCCGCTGGTGGGGCCGCTGCGGCTCGGCGTGATCCCGACCGTCGCGCCCTACCTGCTGCCGGTCGTCCTGCCGCATCTGGCCGCGCGGTTCCCCGAGCTGGAGCTGTCGGTGCACGAGGAGCAGACCGGCGAGATCACCGCCGAGCTGCTCGCCGGACGGCTGGACGTGATCGTGCTGGCGCTGCCCGTCCCGGCGTCCGGGGTGACGGAACTCACCCTCTACGACGAGGACTTCGCGCTGGTCGCGCCCGTCGAGGCGGGGCTGCCGCCGACGGTCGAGCGGGACACGCTGAACGACCTGGACGTGATCCTCCTGAACGAGGGCCACTGCCTGCGCGACCAGGCGCTGGACGTGTGCCGTGAGGTCGGCGCGCGCGCCGGGTCCGCGACGTACGCGACGAGCCTGTCGACGCTCGTCCAGCTGGTGGCGGGCGGGCTGGGCGTGACGCTCGTTCCGGAGACGGCGCTCGCCGTCGAGACGCGCCGGGCGCCCGGGCTGGCCGAGCACCGGTTCCCCGCGCCCGCGCCGTCCCGGCGGATCGGGCTGGCGTTCCGGTCCACGTCGCCGCGCGCGGACGACTTCGCGACCCTCGCCGAGGCGTTCCGGGATGCCGCCGCGAAGGAGTGGCCGGGGTTGCGGACCGGCGGCTGACCAGGGCCGCGGGGGCGCGCCGGGCCTCGCCACGGACGGGTCAAGTCTGGGTCAGGGGGCGGCCTGGCAATGACGATCCGGGCCTGGATGGTCACCAAGTGTGACCATCCTGGAGGCATGTCCCCGAAGCTCAGCGTCGTCGTCCCGTTCCGCAACGCCGAGGAACGCCTCGGCGCCTGCCTGGCGGCGCTGGCTGAGCAGCGGCTGCGCGACCTGGAGATCGTCCTGGTGGACGCCGGGTCGGACGACGCGTCCCCGGTCGCCGCCAAGGAGGCCGTCGAGCGGGACGCCCGGTTCCGCCTCGTCGCGCCCCCCGAGCCGGGGGAACCCGGCGGGCTGGACGCGGCGCGCGACGCGGGCGTCCGGGCGGCGTCCGGCAGGCTGCTGGCCTTCGTGGACGCGGGCGACGCCGTCCCCGTGGAGTTCTTCGCCGTCCTCGCGTCCTCACTCGACCGCACGGGCTCCGACCTCGCCGTGTCCGGACGGGCGAACGCCGAGCGCACGACCCTCGTCCGGCGGCCCGCGCTGCTGGACGACCCGTCCCTCGCGGGGACGGTGTTCCGGCGGAGCTTCTGGGAGCGCTGCGACCTGACCTGCGCGAACGGGGAACGATCGACGGCCGTCCGCGCCCTGGCGCTCGCCGGGGGCATCGACGTCCTCGACGTCCCGTTCACCTCCGGCGGACGCCCGGACGAGCGTTCGCCGGCCGTGCGGCTGGCGCTGGCGGGAGCCGACCGGGACTTCCTGAGCCGCGAGGCCCCGGGCGCCGTCCGCGTCCACGACGAGCGCGTGCTGGTGCGGATCGAGCTGGCCGCGCTGACGTCCGCGCTGGTCCACGCGGACGAGGCGGAGCGCTCGGGCCTGGTCGCGCTGGGCGCGGAGATCGCCGGACGGCTCGGCGCGTCGGTGACCGCCGGGCTGCCCGCGCTGACCCGGCTCAAGCTGCACCTGCTCGCGCGCGGGCTGGGCGGCGAGCTGCTGGAGGTCGTCCGGCAGGAGATCGCGGGCGAGGCCGCGAACGCGCCGGTCGTGCGCCGGGGCCGCCGCGCCCGCTGGTTCGCCTGCTACCCGTACTTCGAGGACGCGTCGCTCGGCGTCCCCGCGCACGTGTACGACGTGACCGACGAGATGCGCCCGGTCGCGCGCGTGGACCGCGCCGCCTGGGCCGGGGACCGGCTGCGCGTCGAGGGCCACGCCTACATCCCGATGCTGGACGCCGAGGGCAGCCGCGTCCGGCTGTGGCTTCTCGCGAGCGGACGGCCCGGCCTGGTGCGCGTCCCGGTCCGGCGGACGCGGCGTCCGGACGTGACCGCCGCGTCCGGGCAGGCGGCGGTCTGCCACGACGACTCGGGGTTCACGGCGGAGATCGACCCGGCGGCGCTGAAGCTGCTCGGCCGCTGGCGTGCCGGGGACTGGCGGCTGTGCGTGGAGATCGCCACGCAGGGGGTGCACCGGAGGCGGACGCTCGCGCCGCCGAGGGCGGGCGAGCGGTGGCCGCTGGACCGCGAGCTGTCGCCCGGGATCCGGCTCCAGACGGTCGCGGAGGACGGCCGCCAGCTGCTGCGCGTCCGGACGGGCGACGCCGTCCTGACCGGGCACGGGCGGAGCGGCGGGCACCTGGAGGTCCGGGGCGTGCTGCTCCGGGACCCCGGCCCGAAGGCGTGCCTGACGGCGACGGCGCGCGGCCTCGCGAAGCTGCGGGCGCGGATCGAGCGGGAGGACGAGGCCGAGCGCGAGGACGGCGGTGTCGGGTTCCGTGCGCTGCTGCCGCTCGCCGCGCTCACGGCCGTCCGGGCCGACTGGTCGTTCGAGGTCACCGGCGGGCTGCGGGTGGTCTTCCCGGAGGGCGTCCCCGAGGGCGGGTACGCCGTGGACGGCACCGAGCTCGCGCTGACCGTGTCCCGCTCCGGCGACCTCTGCGGGATCAGCCGCGTCCCGCGCCTGGTCCTCACCGAGGCGCTCTGGCGCGCCGACGGCACCCTGCACCTGGCCGGGACCTGCGCCGATCCCGGATCCGGCGTGGACGGCCTGACGCTGCGGAGGCGCGACTCGGGGGAGCGGTACACCGTTCCGCTGAGCTGGCAGGGACGGCTGTTCGTCGGGACGCTCACGCCGCGCCGGATGCGGTCGCTCGGGCTCGACCGCCCGCTCGTCCCGGGACGCTGGGACCTGCTGGCGGGCGACCTCCCCCTGCTCGCCGAGCGGCGCGCCGCCGCCGGGCTGCCCGGACCCCGGGTCAGCGGCCGGCACGAGCTGACGATGCTCGCGGGACGCGACGGCGCCGTCCTGCTCAAGGTCCGGACGGCGCTGGGCGAGGACGAGCGCGGCGTGTTCCGGCAGGCGAGGATCCAGCGGCGCCACTACGCCGCGCACCGCGTCCGTCCCGTCCGCGACCTGGTCGTCTTCGACTCGTTCCGGGGACGCCAGTACTCGTGCAACCCGCGCGGCCTGCACGACGAGCTCCGCCGGCGCCGCAGCGACCTCGACTGCGTCTGGGTGACGCGGAACGCCGACTTCGGCACCCCCACGGGCGCGCGGACCGTCCTCGCCGGGAGCCGCGAGCACTACGAGGCGATGGCCCGCGCCCGCTACCTGTTCGGGAACTGGTCGCAGCCGGAGTGGTTCGCGAAGCGCGACGGCCAGACGTACGTGCAGTGCTGGCACGGGACGCCGCTCAGGGCGATCGGCTGGGACGTCCCCGACCGTCCCGAACGGCGCACCGGGAAGCGGCCCTGGATGGAGCGCGACGTCCCCCAGTGGGACCTGCTGATCGCGCAGAACGAGTTCTCCGTGCCGCACTTCCGCCGCGCGTTCGGCTACGACCGCGAGGTGCTGGTCAGCGGCTACCCGCGCAACGACATCTTCGCCAGCGCGCACCGCGAGCGGATGGCGGACGCCGTCCGGCTGCGGCTGGGCATCTCGTCCGCCAAGCGCGTCGTCATGTACGCGCCGACCTGGCGGAACGACGCGCGGACCGGTGACCGGGCGGTCCGGCCGCCGCTCGATCTCGCGCGCCTGTCCGCCGCGCTCGGCCCGCATCACGTCCTGCTGCTGCGGGCCCACCACCTGGCCCCCGCGCGGACGCCCGTCCCGGCGGACGGCGCCGTCCTGGACGTCTCCGCCTACCCGGACATCGCCGAGCTGTACCTCATCGCCGACGTGCTGGTCACGGACCACTCGTCGGCGATGTTCGACTACGCCGTGACCGGACGTCCGATCCTGTTCCTCGCCCAGGACGACGAGGAGGGAGGCGGCCTCTACGTCGACCTGGACGCCGAGGCGCCGGGCCCGGTGCTCGGCACCCAGGACGACCTGGCCGACGCCCTCCGCGCGCTGGACACGCTCGCGCCCGCCTACGCGGACCGCTACGCCGCCTTCCAGGACCGGTACTGCCGCCACGACGACGGACGCGCCGCCGCGCGCGTCCTGGACGCCGTCCTCTGACCCGGCGGCCGGCCCTCGAAACGCCTCGCCTTTAACCGAACTCGACCGAACCCGACCGAACCCGACCGTTCCGCCTCGACCCTGCCCGCCTCGACCCTGCCCGCCTTCGATCCCGTCGACCCGCACCCGACGACACCTGCGCCTGATGTCCTCTGGCCCGCCTCACCCTGGAGCGCCCTGTGACACCGAAGATCAGCATCGTCGTCCCGTTCTACGACGTGGAGGAGTACCTGGAGGAGTGCCTGGCCTCCCTGGCCCGGCAGACCCTCGACGACCTCGAGGTCGTCATGGTGGACGACGGGTCGCCGGACAACTGCGCGGTCATCGCCAAGGCGTACGCCGACCGGGACCCCCGCTTCCGGCTCGTCCAGCAGGAGAACCAGGGGCTCGGACCGGCGCGCAACACCGGCGTCCGGTACGCGACCGGCGAGTACCTGGCGTTCGTGGACAGCGACGACGTCGTGGCCAGGTACGCCTACGAGCTGATGACCGAGTGCCTGGACCGGACCGGTTCCGACATGGCGTGCGGCAACGTCCGCCGGTTCAACGGGGCGCGGACCTGGCAGTGCTGGGCGCACGAGGAGCCGTGCGAGCGGACCGTCGAGCGGACGCACGTGTCCCGCCAGCACAACCTCATGCAGGACCGGATGGTCTGGAACAAGGTGTTCCGGCGCGCGTTCTGGGACCGGAACGAGCTGAGCTTCCCCGGCATCCTCTACGAGGACTCGCCGGTGATGGTCGCCGCGCACGTCCTCGCGACGGCCGTGGACGTGTTCTCGCAGCCCGTCTACTACTGGCGTGAGCGGCAGGGGTCCATCACCAAGCGCAAGGCCGAGCTGTCCAACCTGGAGGACCGCATGACGTCGGTCCGCCTGGTGCACGCGTTCCTGGACGAGCACGACCCCGCCCTCAAGGTCGCCTACGACCGGTACGCCCTGGACGTCGACCTCGGCGTCCTCACCGAGACCCTCGCGCTCGCCACCGAGGAGGAGCGGGAGCGCATCGTCGACCTCGGCGTCGGATGCCTGCGGGACTCCGCGCCCGGGGCGCGCGCGCTGCTGCCGATGCGCAAGCGGCTCCGCTTCCACCTGCTGGAACGCCGGATGGTGCCGGAGCTGCTGGAGGTCCTGCGGTTCGAGAAGAGCGGCGACCGGGACGCCGAGGCCGTCCGGCGCGGACTGTTCCGGCGCCGCTGGTACCTGCGGTACCCGTACTACGGGGACGCCGCGCGCGGCATCCCCGACCAGGTGTACGACGTCACCTCCGACCTGCGCCTCAAGGCGTTCGTCGACGACGTGCGCTGGGAGGACGGGCGGCTCCGGATCGACGGGCACGCCCATTTCACGCGCATCCCGGCGGCGACCCCGCGCGACCTGAGGATGCGCGTCTGGTTGCAGGACCGGCGCGGGCGGAAGCGGATCGAGCTGCCGCACGAACGGGTCGCCCGTCCGGACGTGACGGCCGGGTCCAGGCAGTCGTCCGCGAGCTTCGACCACACGGGCTTCTCCGTCCTGGTGGACCCGCGCCGCCTCAGGTCCGGGAACTGGCGCGGCATGAACTGGGACCTGCGGATCTCCGTGGACGCGCAGGGCATGCGCGGTGAGCAGCGCGTCGGCTCGCCCAAGCGGCCCCGCGCCGGTTGGGCGCCCGCCCGGACCGTCGCCCGGCGCGTCAAGGTCCAGCCCTGCTACGACCCCGAGGGGTTCGTCCTTCAGGTGAAGCCGGAGAAGGCGCTCGTCCTCGGCCACCGGACCGCCGGGGACGGCGTCCTGCGCCTGGACGTCTGGACGAGCGCCGACCCCGGCCCGGCCCCCGCCGTCCGCGTGCACCGCCAGTACGGGCAGGGGAGGGTCGAGGCCGCCGCCCGGGACGTCACGGCCGTGGACGGCGGGTCGCGCCTCACCGTCGACCTGCCGCTGGACGAGCTGCTCTCCGACCCGTCCGCCGAGGACCGCATCGCCCGCGCGACGCGCATCAGCGACGGCGTGAACTGGGAGTTCAGGCTGTGCGGCGCGGGCAGGCCGATCCGGATGATGTTCGCCGACGGGGTGGGCGAGGGGCGCTACCCGGCCGGGGCGCAGGACTTCGCGCTGACGCGCACGCGGTACGGGAACGTCCGGGGCGTCGAGCGGTTCCGGCGTCCGGTGGTGACGGGCGTCCGGTGGACGGGCGGCGACCGGCTCGTCCTGACGGGGGAGATGTCGCCGGGGCCGCTTCCCGCGGAGCTGATCGTCCGGCGGAGGCGGTCGAGCGAGGAGCATCGCGTCCCGCTGACCTGGGACGATCACGCGTTCAGCGTCGAGCTGACGCCCGGACGGATGCCGCTGTTCGGGTCCGGGCTGCCGCTCGGCAGCGGCCTGTGGGACCTGGTCGTCGACTCCGAGGTCGGCGAGACCATGGTCGTGATGGAGCGCGGCGTGATCGCCGGGCTGCCCGAGCCGAGGGTCGTCGGGCTGCACGAGGTCGCGTTCGGCCTGCACCAGGGCGACGCGCTCGGGCTCAGGATCCGGCAGGACCTCGCCGACGACGAGCGCGGCCGGCACGCGCAGCGGCGCATCCAGGAGGACGAGTACCCGCGCATGCGCGAGCGCCCGCTCCGCGACCTGGCCGTGTTCGACTCGTACGAGGGCGTCCAGTACTCGTGCAGCCCGCGCGCGGTGTTCGAGGAGATGCGGCGGCGGCGTCCGGACGTCGAGTGCGTGTGGGTGACGCGCGACGGGCAGTTCGAGGTGCCGGACGGCGCGCGCGGCGTGCTGATGGAGAGCCGCGGGCACTACGAGGTCATGGCGCGGGCGCGGTGGGTCGTCGGGAACTTCGGCCAGCTGCCGTGGTTCGTGAAGCGCGACGGCCAGACCTACCTCCAGACCTGGCACGGGACGCCGCTGAAGCGCCTCGCCTACGACCTGCGCGACATGCCGTACAAGCGGACCGAGACGCTCGACTGGATGGCCCGCGAGGTGCCGCGCTGGGACGTCCTGATCTCCCCGAACCCGTTCACGACGCCGATCATGCGGCGCGCGTTCCGGTACGACGGCGAGATCCTCGAGACCGGGTACCCGCGCAACGACGTGCTGAGCTCACCGGACGCCGGGGACATCGGACGGCGCGTCCGGGAGCGGCTCGGCATCCCGGAGGGCAAGAGGGTCGTCCTGTACGCGCCGACCTGGCGGGACGACCACCACCTCGCGCCCGGGCGCCGCGCGTTCTCGCTCGAACTCGACCTCGCGGCGCTGCGCGACCGGCTCGGCGACGACCACGTGGTCCTCGTCCGCGCCCACTACCTGATCACCGACCGGACCTGGTCGGACTCCGACGGGTTCGTGATCGACGTGTCCCGGTACGGCGAGATCGCCGAGCTGTACCTCGCCGCGGACGTCCTGCTCACCGACTACTCGTCGGCGATGTTCGACTTCGCCGTCACCGGGAGGCCGATGGTGTTCTACGCCTACGACCTGGAGGCGTACCGGGACACCGTCCGCGGCTTCTACCTCGACTTCGACGCGGAGGCCCCGGGGCCGATCGTCCGGACGTCCGGGGAGGTCGCGGACGTCCTCGCCGACCTGGACGCGGCCTGCGCGCCCCGCGCCGACGCCTACACGGCCTTCCGCGCGACGTACTGCCCGAACGACGACGGACGCGCGGCCGCGCGCGCTGTCGACCGCCTTCTCGCGGAGTGACCGCTCACCGCCCGCCCGCGGGCCTGACGGGCGTGGGCCTGGCAGGTGTGGGCCGGGCGGGGGCGGGCCGGGTGGGCGTGGGCCGCGTGGGCGTGGCGCGGGCGGGCGTGGCGCGGGCGGGTGTGAGGCCGTAGTACGCGGTCGCCCACGGGGACGGCCTGCCGTGAACGAACGGGACGGCCAGTTCCTCGATGGGGAGCGGGCCGATCACGGCGGTGCGCGCCCCGGCTCGCCCGGCCCGCTCCACGCGCGCGGTCTGGTCGTCGAACGCGGTGGCGCGGTCGGCCATGGACCTGGCCATGCTCTGGAGCCGGGCCGCGTGGCCGGTGAAGGCGGCCGCGACGAGGGCGAGGCAGACCGCGCAGGCCACCGTGCGCGGGCCGTCCGCCTGGAAGCGCATCCGGCGCACGATGTCGGCGGCGGCGAACCCGTAGAACGCCGCGACCAGCACCGCCGCGTAGCGGAACACGAACCAGGCGCGGTAGAACGTCCAGCCGTCGTGGCCCCAGCCGACGCGCAGCTCCCACATCACCGCGAACGTCAGCGCCAGGACCCCGGCCGCGCCCGCGACCAGCGCGAACAGCAGCCGCCCGGCCGGGAGCGGGCGGTGCGGACGCGCCAGCAGGCACACCAGGACGCCGACCGCCGCGGCGGCGGGCAGCGCCATGTCGGTCGCGAGGTGCGCCAGCGCCTGGTGCGTGGACGCCACGGAGTCGGCCATCACCCTGCCGCCGAACAGCGGCTCGCCGTGCGGGCGGAGGCGGAGGGAGCGGGCGTGGCCGGGCGAGGTGAGCACGATGACCGCGCCGGCCATCGTGCTCGCGCCGAACAGGACGCCCGCCGCCGGCAGCCGGGTCGGCCGCCGGACGAACAGCAGGTGCCCGACGCCGGCGAGGACGAGCAGGATCAGCACGGCCGCCGAGATCGTCCCGCTGGTCGCGCCGAGCAGGACGCCGAGGGGCATCGCGGCGACGCCCGTCCAGAGCCGGGCCCGCCGCGAGCGCGCGAGCAGCGCCACCGCGATCAGGCCGGTGACCAGCGCGGGCGGGAACGTGTACGTGATCGCCCCGGCGGGCCAGTAGAGCGTGTCGTACGAACGCGGCTGCGTGGCGAGCGCGAGCACGGCCGTGCCGAGGCCCGCGAGCGGCGCGGCGAGCGGGTGCGTGTGCCCGCCCCAGGAACGTCCGAGGACGGCGCGGGTGAGCAGTGTCGCGGCGAGGGCGAGGGCGAGCAGCGCGACGACGGGCGTGAGCTTCAGCCCCCATTCCGGGGACAGATAGACGAGCCCCGCGAAAAGGCCGTTTCCGACGCGTCCGGTGAGCGTTGTATAGAGGTATTCGGCCGGTCCGAACACGCCGTCCCGGCGTTCGAGGACGATGAAGCGGAAATCGTCGGCCGCGGGCCGGGTGAACGTCCCGAGAAAGCACAGGACGCCGGTGGCCGCGACGAACGCGACGAGCAGCGCGGACGCCGCCATCACCGCCGGACGCCGCGAGTCCGCCGGAGAGTCTCCGGTGTCGTTCCGGCGTGACGTCCGCGGAGTCCGTTCGACGATGTTGGCCATACGCGGAATTATTTCCGGCCGTCCCGGGCTCGTTCGCGGTAATGCTTCCCTCAAGGAGAAGCCTTGCCGCTTCTTTGTCGCCGTAGCCCCTCACATGGGCGTGCTCAGGATTCCGTGGATTCCGGGATCTCCCGGTCGTCCGGCGGACGGTGCGCACGCGCGATCAGCGTCGTCCCGGACAGGCCGTGCAGCGGCAGCAGGTCCTCGGCCTGGACGATCCAGCCGAGCATCCGGTCGGCGGCCGGACGGCGCGCCCGGGTCTCCCAGCCCGCGACGTGGTGGCGCCGCAGCCGCGCGAGCGGGCGCAGCAGGACGTTCCAGTTCCACAGCCGGTCGATGACCAGGCCCGCCCCCGCGAGCAGCGCCGTGAACGCGTCCCGCGTGTAGCGGCGGACGTGCCCGCAGGACAGGTCGTGGGCCGACCACAGCCGCATGTCGTGCGGGACGCTCACCAGGGCCGTCCCGCCGGGACGCAGTACGCGCGCGATCTCGGCGGCGGCGCGGCGGTCGTCGTCGACGCGGGCGAGCGAGTCGAACGCCACCGCGAGGTCGACGCCGCCGGTCGCCAGGGGCAGATGGCACAGGTCGGCTTGCAGCGCCGCGACGCCGAGGGCCTGGGCGGCTGCCGGGTCGGGGTCCAGCGCGGTGGTGCGCCAGCCGTGCCGGTTCAGGCGGAGGGTGTCGCCGCCGTCGCCGCAGCCGAGGTGCGCGG
The DNA here is from genome assembly GCF_003696215.1 of Actinomadura harenae. Classification (GTDB taxonomy): domain Bacteria; phylum Actinomycetota; class Actinomycetes; order Streptosporangiales; family Streptosporangiaceae; genus Spirillospora; species Spirillospora harenae. The sequence continues at coordinate 84,041 of NZ_RFFG01000015.1, forward strand.
CGTGCCCGGGCGGGCCGAGGCGGCGCAGCTCGCGCGAGAGGATCGCCCGCCGCTCCCGGTACCACCAGGCGTCACGGGGACGCGGCGGTCCGCCGGGCCGTCCATCGGTGTGGGTGTGCACGGGTCAAGCGGACCGGAACCCGCCCGCGCACCGCCAACGTCGCGACCGTAACGCGGACGATCATTGACCTTCCCTTGGGGATCCGATCGGACGCGCGAGCACCCGGCCGGTGCCGGCGATCGTCAGTGGCGGCGACGGCGGAGCAGGTAGACGAGCGCGAGCAGCAGCGCGACGGCCCCCGCGACCGGGAGCGCCCGCTTGGCGATGGACGGACCGGCGACCTCGAGCAGGTCGATCGCGTCGTCCTCGCGGCGCGGATGGATCCGGGTGACCGGCGCGGGCTCCTTCGCCCCCGCCCCCGCCTCGGCGGCGGCGAGCGGCGCGTCCCGCTCGGCCGGGCTCACCGGACGCGGATGCGGCACGACCGGGACGCGCGGCGTCTCGGCGGGCGCCTCGGCCGGAGTCTCGGCGGGCGTCTCGGCGGGTGTCTCGCCGCCGGACGGGACCTCGGCGGCCGGAGCCACGGCCGGACGGCTCGCCTCGGCCTCGACCGCCACCAGCGAGGCCTCGGCGGTCTCCAGCTCCTCGGCGAGGGCCTTGGCGAAGCGGCCGATGAGCTTCCCGCCCACCTCGGACAGGATGTTCCGGCCGAACTGCGCCGGACGGCCCGTCACGTTCAGCTTGGTGTGGACGGTGACGCGGGTCGTGTCGCCGTCGTCGTGCAGCCGGGCCTGGACGGTCGCGTTCGCGGTGCCGGAACCGCGCGCCTCCTTGCCGCGCGCGTCGATCGTGAGGGTCCGGGAGCCCTCGTCCGCGACGACGATCCGGGCGACGCCGCGGTAGGTGATCGTCATGGCGCCGACCCGCACCCGGAGCCGTCCCTGGTACTCCTCGTCCGCCGCCGAGTCGAGGGTCGCGCCCGGCATGCACGACGCGACGCGCTCCACGTCGAGCAGCACCGACCAGGCCCGTTCCACCGGGACGGGGACGGCGAATTCGTGGTCGAGCTCCATGGTTTCGGGTCCTTCTCTTCGTCCGGGGGTTGACGCGACCCTACGTGCCCCCGCACGTCCCCGCCAGACGGGGACGTGCGGCCGGGCGGGCGGGGAGGCCCGGCCGCACGTCCCGCCCACGTCGGCGCCGGGGTCAGCGCGCGGTCGCGGCGCCGAGCGCGCGGCGGGTGAGCACACGGGCCAGATGGCTCCGGTACTCGGCGGATCCGTGCAGGTCGGCCGGGGGTGCGGTGTCCTCGGCGGCGAGCTCGGACGCCTCCCGCAGCGCGCCGTCCGACAGCGCGTTGCCGCCGAGCCGCTCCTCGACCGCGGACGCGCGCACCGGAACCGACCCCATGTTGGTCAACCCGATCCGGACGTCCTCCACCGCGCCCTGGACGCGCCGGACCGCGCACGCGACGCCGACGATCGCCCACGCCTGCGCCGTCCGGTGGAACTTCTCGTAGTGGAAGCCCCAGCCGGGCCCCGCCTTCGGGAGGCGGACGCCGGTCAGCAGCTCGTCCGGTTCGAGCGCGGTGGTCATCCAGTCGACGAAGAAGTCGCGCGCCGGGATCTCGCGGTCGCCGCCGGACGCCGAGCGCGCCAGCATCACCGCGTCCAGCGCGAGCGCGACGGCGGGCAGGTCGCCCGCGGGGTCGGCGTGCGCGAGCGAGCCGCCGAACGTGCCGCGATGCCGGACGGCCGGGTCCGCGACGGTCGCCGTCGCGGCGGCCACCAGCGGCGCGAACCGCCGGACGAGCGGATCGTTCATCACCTGGTGGTGCGTCGCCGTCGCGCCGACGACGAGCGCGTCGCCGTCGTCGCGGATCTCGCGCAGCGCCGCGACCCGGTCGAGGTCCACCAGGGTGTCCGGGTAGGCGAGCCGGAGCCGCAGCAGCGGCATGAGCGACTGCCCGCCGGCGAGGACCTTGGCGTCCTCGCCCGCGTCGGGCAGCATCCGGAGGGCCTCGCCGAGCGACTCCGGACGCAGGTACTCGAAGGTCGGGGGGATCACCGGGCGCCTCCCTCGCGCAGCGCCGTCCAGACGCGTTCGGGTGTGCAGGGCATCGGGACGTCGCGGACGCCGAACGGGCGCAGCGCGTCGACGATCGCGTTCACCACGGCCGGGGTCGAGGCGATCGTGCCCGCCTCGCCGACGCCCTTCACGCCGAGCGGGTTCCCGGCCGCGGGGGTCTCGGTGCGGTCGGTCGTGAAGGTCGGCAGGTCCGCCGCCGAGGGCAGCAGGTAGTCGGCCATCGTGGTCGTGGTGAGGTTGCCGTCCGCGTCGTACACGGCCTCCTCGTAGAGGGCCTGCGCGATGCCCTGGGCGAGCCCGCCGTGCACCTGCCCCTCCACGATCATCGGGTTCACGACGGTGCCGACGTCGTCCACGGCCACGTACTCGCGGATTTTGGTGAAGCCGGTCTCGGTGTCGACCTCGACCGCGCACAGGTGGGTGCCGTGCGGGAACGAGAAGTTCTCCGGGTCGTGCGTCACGTCCGAGTCGAGCGACGGTTCGACGCCGTCGGGCAGGTTGTGCGCGGCGAACGCGGCCTGCGTGACCTCCTGGATCGTCAGGCCCGCCTCCTCGACGCCCTTGACGCTGAACCGGCCGCCGCCGAACTCCAGGTCGTCCTCGGACGCCTCCAGCAGGTGCGCCGCGATCGTCCGGGCCTTCTCCACGACCTTGTCGCAGGCCCGGAACAGCGCGACGCCGCCGACCGCGAGCGACCGCGACCCGTAGGTGTCCATGCCCTTCGGGGCGACGGCGGTGTCGCCGTGCAGCACCTTCACGTCCTCGAACGGGACGCCGAGCCGGTCCGACGCGATCTGCGCCCAGGCCGTCTCGTGGCCCTGCCCGTGCGCGGACGACCCGGTGACGACCTCGACCTTCCCGGACGGCAGGACCCGCACCGACGCGTGCTCCCAGCCGCCCGCGCCGTAGGCGAGCGACCCGAGCACCCGGGACGGCGCGAGCCCGCACATCTCCGTGTACGTCGAGACGCCGATGCCGAGCTGCACCGGATCGCGCCGCTCGCGCCGCTCGTCCTGCTCGGCGCGCAGCTCGTCGTACCCGAACAGCGCGAGGGCCTTGTCGGTCGCGGCCTCGTAGTTGCCCGTGTCGTAGGTCAGCCCCGCGATCGAGTCGTACGGGAACTCCTCGTGGGTGATCCAGTTGCGGCGGCGGACCTCGATCGGGTCGACGCCGAGCTCGGCGGCCAGGTCGTCCATGAGCCGCTCGATCGCGAACGTCGCCTCGGGACGTCCCGCGCCCCGGTAGGCGTCCGTGGGCGTCTTGTTCGTGAACACGCCCGTGCAGCTGAACGAGTACGCGTCCATCTTGTAGATGCCGGGGAACATGAACGCGCCGAGCAGCGGGACACCGGGCGTGACCAGCATCAGGTACGCGCCCATGTCCGCGAGGAGCTCGACCTTCAGGCCGCGGACGCGCCCGTCCCGGTCGGCGGCGAGCGCCACCCTCTGGATCTGGTCGCGCCCGTGGTGGACGGCCATGTTGCCCTCGCTGCGCGACTCCGTCCACTTCACCGGACGGCCGAGCCGCCGCGCGAGCAGCAGCGCGAGGACCTCCTCGCCGTACACCTGGAGCTTCGAGCCGAACCCGCCGCCGACGTCCGGCGCGACGACGCGGATCCGGTGCTCGGGGATCTCCGTCACGACCGACAGCATCAGCCGCAGGATGTGCGGGATCTGCGTCGCCGAGTGGAGCGTGAAGTCCTCGCCGTCGGGCTCGCAGAGCACGGCGCGCGGCTCCATCGCCGTCGGGATGAGCCGCTGCTGGACGAACCGGCGCTCCAGCAGGACGGGCGCGTCCCGCATCGCCGCGTCCATGTCGCCCTGCTCGAACACCCACGTGTACGACTCGTTCGTGCCCATGTCGCCGTGGACGAGGTCGGCGCCGTCCTGGACGGCGCGTTCCATGTCCACGACCACGGGCAGCGGCGTGTAGTCGACGTCGATGTCCTCCAGGGCGTCCACGGCCGAGTACCGGTCGCGGGCCACCACGCACGCGACGGGCTCGCCCGCGTAGCGCACCTCGTCGACGGCCATCGGCGGATGCGCGGGAAGCCTCATGTCCTCGGTGACCTGCCACGCGCACGGCAGCGCGCCCTGCTCCGCGGCGAGATCGGCCCCGGACAGGACGGCCACGACGTTCGGCCTCCCCTTGGCGGCCTCGACGTCGACGCGGTCGATCCGGGCGTGCGCGTGCGGGCTGCGCAGGTACGCCACGTGCAGCGTCCCGGCGGGGGTGAGGTTGTCGGTCCAGCGCGTCCGGCCGGTGACCAGGCGCGCGTCCTCGGAGCGGAGCCTGGCCCGCCCGATCTCGGTCACGGGGCCACCTCGCGTGTACGCATCTCGGCCGCCGCCCCGCGGACGGCCCGCACGATGTTCTGGTAGCCCGTGCAACGGCACAGGTTGCCCTCCAGGCCCTCCCGGACCTCCGCCTCGGACGGGTCGGGGTTGTCCCGCAGCAGGTCGAGCGACGCGATGATCATGCCCGGTGTGCAGTACCCGCACTGGAGCGCGTGCTCGCGGTGGAAGGCCCGCTGCAGCGGATGGTCGCCCGCGCCGTCCAGGCTCAGCCCTTCGACCGTCGTGACCGACCGCCCGTCCGCCTGGACGGCCAGGACCGAGCAGCTCTTGGCGCTGAGCCCGTCCAGCAGGACGGTGCAGGCGCCGCAGTTGGTGGTGTCGCAGCCGACCGGGGTCCCGACCTTCCCCAGCCGTTCACGCAGATAGTGGACCAGCAGGAGCCGCGGTTCGACGTCGTCCTCGTACGTCTCCCCGTCGACCTCGACACGGATTCGTGGCATGCGGAGTCACTCCCCTCAGGGCCGTGCGACTCCACGAACGTATGTCGCTCCGATCCCGCCGACCACCCCTTCACGTGATCTGACTCACAGGTATGGCGTGACTCAAGGGACGATCGAGGAGGTTTCTCCGTCGACGACGAGCACTTGGCCGTCCCTCAGCGCCCGGTAGGGAACCCCGCTCGCGCGGTAGACGCCCGCGACCTGGGTGAGCGCCTCGCACTCGGGGTGGCCGGGGGAGTCGACGTGCGGGACGAAGGCGAAGCCGAGCACGCCGAGGCCGTCCCAGATCGTCTCGGGCGCGGCGTCCGGGGCGTCGCAGGCGTCCAGGCCGCGCAGGCCGGGCGCGAGGACGCAGGCCCCGGCGCTGTACCCGGCGTAGACGATCGCGTCGTCCTGGATCAGCTTGGTCAGCAGGACGTCGGCGCCGCTCCGCGCCATCGCGTACCGCAGCGCGAACACGTTCCCGCCCCGCACCCACACGGCCGGGAACCGTTGGAGTTCGCCGGCAAGGTCGCCGGGGCGTCCGGCGTAGTCGCGCAGGTCGATCTCGGTGCCCGCGAACCCGAGTGCGTCCAGCGCGGCGATCTCGCGCCGGACGCACTCGGCACGCGTCTCCTCAGGCGCCGCGTCGAGCGCGTCGGCGATGACGGCGATCTCGCGGCCCGCGCCGCCGCACAGGCCGAGCAGCAGGTCCGGGCGATCGCCCGTCCGGAAGGACGACAGGTAGAGGCGCATGGTCAGCCCAGGGTCTTCCTGAGGAACGCGTCGATGGCCGGACGCGCCCTGTCCTGCAGCATCACGAGCGAGTACCCGTGGTCGTCCCCGTCGAAGTACAGGCTCTTCGCCCCGCCGGGATGCCGTCCGATCAGCGCCTGGACGGTGCTCACCGGCGCGTCGTTGTCGGACTTCGACTCCAGCAGCAGCATCGGCCCCTTGTACCCCTCCGGGCCGGGACGCTGCGACCACACCTCGACGGGGCTGACCGCGATCACGCCCGCGGGCGCCGGGCTGATCGCGCCCGCCTGGTCGACGACGAGCCCGCCCCCGGCGGACGCCCCCATCAGCACGACCTTGGTCGCCCCGTGTGCCATCAGCACCTGGACCGCCGCCGGAAGCGACTTCGACCGGTCGTCCTCGTAGGAGACGACCGCCACCCGGTACCCGGCCTTGGCGAGACGGTGCATCTCGTCCGTCCAGCTGCAGGCGTTCCCGTCGATCTGCGGCGCGAGGACGACGCCCTTGGTCCCGCCGCCGAGCATGAGGACCTCGCTGTCGCCCGCCCAGGTGAACGTGCCGGTCGGATCGTCCCCCAGGCAGGTCGGACGGGCCGTCGAATGCACCTTCGGCGGGGTCGTCGCGGCGACGGGATCCCCGCCCCCGGAGCCGCCGCACCCCGCCGCGAACAGGGCCGCCGCCACCACGACCCCCGCCGACCGGAAACCCCGCACGTCAGGCCCCTCTCCGCGATATTGCCCGGAATCATGACGGAAAGGAGACAGCCGGACAAGCCTCCGTCGGAGTCGCGCGCTACCGCGTCAGAGACGCGCGAGCTACCGCGTCGGAGACATGCGAGCTACCGCTCGGTGGCGAGTGCTAGGAGACGGCGGTGTCGAGGAGATCGGCGAGCGCGGCGGGCGCCGACGTCATCGGCCAGTGGCCCGTGGCCAGGGTGAAGCGCCGCCACGGCGGCTGGTTCAGGTAGGCCAGCATCGGCACTCCGGCGTCCAGCAGGCCAGTGAAGTCGTTGCAGGTGATCAGGACGCGGTCCACGTCGTCGCCCGGCTCGGCGAGCCCGGTCAGGGGTTGCGTGTAGGTGCCGAACGGGTGCGGGGTGGCGCGCTTGCGGAGCTGGTCCAGCCGGCTGTCGTCGAGTCCGTCGAGGCTGCTGGACAGGCCCAGGACGTCCTCGAAGGGCAGCCGCCATCCGTCACCGGACGCCTCCACCCGCTCGCGCAGGTGCTCCGCCGCCGGCGGCGGCATGAGGTCCAGCATGCGCATGCCCTCGGCGAACGGGGCGCTGTCGACGTAGACGACGCGTTCGAGCCGGTCGCCGAGACGTCCGGCCGCGCCGGTCACGGGGGCGGCCGCGTAGCTGTGGGCGACGAGCGTGACGTCGCGCAGGTCGTTGCGCTCGACGAAGCCGGTGATGTCCGCGATGTGCGTGTCCAGGTCCGTCCGCGGTCCGCCCTGGTCGGCGTTCTCCGCGAGGCCCGTGAGCGTCAGCGGCAGCGCGGTGTGCCCCTGCTCCCGCAGCGGGCGGACGGTGTCGTCCCAGGCCCAGGCCCCGAGGCAGGCGCCGGGAACGAGTACGAAGGTGGCCATGTGATCTCCCAGAAGTGAGGTGCCGCTGGGAGCGTAGGCTGAATACAGGACAACTTCCGCCCTGAAATGCCGAGTGATCCATGTCATACCCCCTGACCCGTGTGCTGACCCTGCTGGAGCTCCTCCAGGCGAACGTCCGGCTCACCGGGACGGAGCTCGCGGGCCGCCTGGACACCGACGTCCGTACCGTGCGCCGCTACATCGCCCACCTGCGCGACCTGGGCATACCCGTCGAGGCCGAACGCGGACGCCACGGCGGTTACCGGCTGGCCCGCGGCTACCGGATGCCGCCGCTCGTCCTCAGCAACGACGAGGCCCTCGCCGTCGTCCTCGGACTGCTCGCCGCGGAACGCCTGGGCATGGGCACGGCCGCACCCGCCGGCGCCGGGGCCCTGGTCAAGATCGAGCGCGTCCTCCCGCACACCCTGCGCGAACCGCTCGCCGCCATGCGGGAGACCCTCTCCTTCACCGCGGACGCCGTGATCGGGCAGGCCCCGGGCACCGGCGTCCTGCTGGCCCTGGCCCAGGCGTCCCGCACCCGCACGACCGTGGGCATCCGCCACCGGTCCTGGCGGGACGAGGACACCGAACGCGACATCGACCCCTACGGCGTCGTCTTCCACACGGGACGCTGGTACGTCGTCGGCAACGACCACCTCCGCGACGGCCTCCGCACCTTCCGCATCGACCGCATCGCGTCCGTCACCCCGCGGGCCGGCCACTTCACCGTCCCCGACGGCTTCGACCCCGCCGTCCACCTGACCTCGACCCTGGCGAAGGGCGAGTACCGCTGGGAGGTCGAAGTGACGGTGCACGGTCCTCTCGACGAGATCGCGCGTCGGCTTCCCCGCTCGGTGGTCACGCTCACCGCGCAACCCACCGGCGTCCTCGTGCGCGGGCGGGCAGAACGCCTGGACGGCATGGCGCACATGCTCGCGTCCCTGGAATGGCCCTTCACCATCCACCGTCCCGACGAACTACGGCATGCCCTCCAGAACCTCGCCGACCAGCTGGCCGAGGCCGCCCGACGACCATCAAGCCCGTGACTCGGCCGCACGGCGACGGCGGTAGTAATGCACCGTGAGGACGCCGAGCAGCGGCCCCCAGAGCGCCAGCGGCCAGTACGCCCCGAAGAAGACGACCGCCCGCCAGCCATGGGGGACCGGGCCGGAACCGACCTCGCCGTTGACCTTGTGCCCCATGCTGATCATGGTCATCCCGTATGGCCAGAGCAGCGTGTTCAGCGTCGCGCCGATCCCGGCCGGGACGACCGCGGCCAGGATCGGGATCCGCCGTCCGCCCAGTCGCGGGACCCACCCGGGCACCCGCTGCCCCCACTCGCTGACCAGGCCGACCGCCAGGAACGCCAGCGCCTCGCTGACCAGGCTCAACCCGATGACGTACCACCACTCCCCGCCGAACCACTCCGGCGGCGGAGGGCCATCGGCCGACGTCTCCATGAGCGGTATCCGCAGATCGACGCTCAGAATCCGCCAAAGCCCAGCGGGCAGCACGGTCAGGCTGACGGCATAGGCCGTCCACACGGCCCACCGGGGCACGTCCGCCGCAGTCCGGCCGTGCAACCTGGCGAGAACACCGGTCATCGGATTCGGGCGCAGTTCGGTCGCGGTCACAGGGAACTCCTCACAAGGCACGGCGCTGCTCGCACAACCCTCGTCCAGCCCGCGCCCCCGCACCTCCCCCAAACCTCGTGACCCTTTTCCCCCATCCGGGTGAACCGCGCTTCCCCCGCCCGCGCGACCCGCCGCCCGTCCCTCTTCATGTAGTGGTCGTACACCCCTTGACCACCTACATCGCCGACTCCTAGCGTAGGTGCCATGATGCGTAACGACACCTACACAGTCCTTGACCTCGCCCGGCGGCTCCAGGTGCTCGGGGACTGGGATCACGCCGCCGCGCTGCTCGCCGCGGAGGAGGGCGCCGAAGCCCTCGAACTGAGGGCCGAGGTCCTGTACGAGCGGTTCCTGTTCCAGCTCGACGGCATGGAGGCCGCGGCCGAGGCGATCGCGGCGCTCGACCCGGAATCGGTGCAGGCCCGTCTGCTCGCCGCCCGTCTCGCCTACACCCGCGTCATGTTCAAGCTGGACCCGCTGCCGGACGACTACGCGACCGCCGAGGCCGGATACCGGTTCGCCTCCGCCGACCCGAAGACGCACGGCTGGGCGGAGTTCCACTGGGGCGCGCTTCTCGACAACATCCGCGAGGACGGAGCGGCCGCGAAGGTGCACTACGACAAGGCTCTCCAGGCGTCCTTCCAGGAAGGCGACCTGATCCTTGAGTCCATCGTGCTCCGCCACGTCGCCTGGCGCGTGATCGAGGCGGGTGACCCCGAAGAGGGGATCCGCATGCTGCGCCGCTCGCTGCACCTGCGCGCCGCGGTCGGCATGCGTCCGCAGATCGCCGCGGCCCAGCTCCTCCTCGCCGCCGAACTGCCCGAGGACGACCCCGAGCGCGCCACCCTCATCGAGGCCGCCCGGCACGCGGCCGAAGACCTGAACCTCACCTGGGTCCGGACCGGCCTGGAAGAGCTGGCGGCCTGAGAAACCGGTGGCCCGGCTGGGACGTCCCGCGAAACCGGCGGTAGGGCTGGGACGTCCCGCGCGTTACGTCAGCGACCGCCTCGCCGGTACGACATCCACGAAACGTCCTGGCCGATGTTCCCCGCCGAGCCCCGTTCCCATGCCTTGATGTCCCGTCGGTTGGCGCGGAACGCCGCCGACCACTCCCCGCCGTCCCGCACCCGGTGCCCCCGACGGCGAGCCCGTCGGTCGTACACGGCACCGGCCACCAGCAGAATGGCAAAAGCGCCAACAAAGGACATCAGTAGCCACATAAGTCGATCATCGCCCACTTGCCCGCAACCCGCCAGAAGGCCAGGTCCGAGCTCCGGCGCGGCACGGCACGGCACGGCGAGGTGCGTGTGTCGGGTGACGTCCCGCATCCGCGTCCGATAGGTCAGGGCGAGGCCGAAGGTTCCCTGGTGGGCGTGCTCTCACCCGCGTCCGTCGCCACCGTGCGGGGACGGGCGGAGCGCTGCCTGAGGAGTCCCAGCGCGGTGAGCAGGCCGAGAGCGGCGAAGACCGCGGCCGTTGCGAAGGCGGCGTGGTGTCCGGCGGTGAGTGCGAGCGGCGCCGGTCCGCCGGTCGCGGACGTCCGGGCCGTGGCGACGCTGGTGCAGATGGCGGCTCCAAGGGCGGTGCCCACGGCGAAGGAGGTGTCGGCGAGGCCGGCGGCCAGGCCCGAGTCGCTTTCGCGCACGCCGGTCAGCGCGGCGATCTGCCCGCAGACCGTGGCGACGCCCATCCCCGCCCCGAAGAGGCACAAGGCGATCGGCAGGACGATCATCGAGCCGCCGACCGGGATGCGGGTGAGCAGCAGGCAGCCGCAACCGAGCAGGACGGTCCCGGCGGTGGCCACGCGCCGCGGGCCGAGTCTCGTCACGACCCGCTGGCTCAGCAGGGCGCCGATCACCGCGGCGACGGTCATCAACGCGGCCACCAGCCCGAACCGCGCCGCCGACCAGCCGAGCACCTGCTGCGCGAAGGACGTGAGGGTGATGAGCATGCCGTCCACGGCCATGCCGGCGAGGAGCAGAAGAAGGTCGCCGCCGATCAGCATGCGCGAGCGCAGCGTCCCCAAGGGAACGAGCGGTGCCGCCGATCGCCTCTCGACCAGGACGAACACCCAGACCAGCACGATCGCGACGGCCAGCAGCCCGACGGTCGTCCCGCTCGCCCACCCGGACGTCTGCATCCGGGTGATGACATAGACGAGCAGGACGAGCGCCGGGGTGATGGTGAGCGCCCCGGCGATGTCGAAAGAACGAGAGCCGGTCAGATCCCGGCTCTCGCGCAGCAACCCGGGGGCGAACGCCAGCACCAGGACGCCGACGGGGATGTTGATCCAGAACACCCACTGCCAGCCGAGCGCGTCCGTGATGAGGCCGCCGAGCAGAAGACCGGCGGTCGCGCCGAGCCCGCCGAGGCCGCCCCAGATCCCGAGCGCCTTGTTCCGCTCGCCTCCTTCCGGGAAGGCGTTCATCACCATCGACAACGCCGCGGGGGCGATGATCGCGGCCGAGACGCCCTGCAGCGCGCGGGCGGCCACCAGGACCTGGATGGACGGGGCGAGCCCGCAGGCCAGGGAGGCCGCGACCCGCAGCAGCATCCCGGCGACGAACATCCGCTTGCGTCCCAGCAGGTCCGCGGCGCGGCCGCACAACAGCACCAGCCCGCCGAACGCCAGCGCGTAGGCCGTCACGGTCCACTGGACGGCGGGACCGTGCAGGCGAAGGTGCCGTTCGATCGCGGGCAGCGCGGTGAGCAGAGTCGTGCCGTCGAGGATCGTCATGAAGAACGCCGCGCCCAGCAGCGTCAGCATCCACCAGCGCCTGGCCTGTGCGGGGACGGTCATCGGGCCGCACGCGACAGGTCGGTGGCCAGCGCGTCGAGCCAGTCGCCGGTGCCCTGCTCCCGCCAGCTCGGTTCCTCGCGGCCGTCCAGGAAGGTGCCCTGCTCGGTGAGCAGCAGCCGGGTGCCGTCCTCCTCGGGGGTGAACTCCACCGTCGTCAGCGACACCGTCGCCAGCTCCGTCCCCGCCGACAGCGTGGAGGTGTAGACGATCCGTTCGTCCGGGACGATGTCGCGATACCAGGCCTCGAACGTCAGCATCGGACCGGCGTCGCGGCGGCCGCGGTTGACCTCCCGTCCACCGACGCGGAAGTCGAGCTCGTGTTCGGCGTCCGGCCCGGCGAACCAGCGCGCCTTGGCCTCGGGGTCGGCCCACGCGGCGAACACGGTGGCCGGTGAGGCGGCGTAGCGGCGTTCGAGGACGAAGGTCGAGTGAAGGACTTCGCTCATGGTGTGCTCCCATGGTCCGGGCGGTCGGTCAGGTGGGCGTCGAGTCGGTCGAGGCGCTGCTCCCACACGGTGCGCCGGCCGACGATCCACTCCTCGGCCGTCCGCAGCACCCCCGGCTCGATATGGCACGTGCGAACCCTGCCGGTCTTCTCGGACCGGACCAGCCCGCACGCCTCCAGCACCTGAAGGTGCTGCATCACCGCAGGTAGCGACATGTCCAGCGGCCGCGCCAGCTCGCTGACCGACGCGGGCCCGCGAACCAGCCGCTCCACGATCTCCCGGCGACTACCGTCCGCCAGCGCTTGGAACACCCGGTCCAACGATCCAGGTTGGTTAAGCATGTGCCTAACTATCAGTCCCCACCGCCAAATAGTCAAGCAACCTATTAACCTTCCGAGAGTCGCGCCCCTCCCTCACCGACGCCAGGACCGTTCCGCGCTTCCCGCCCGGACGAGTGTTACGTTGATCTGCTTTGCTCCGATCGGAAGGAAAGCAGATGGACGTCCCTTCCCTGCACAGCCGCTTCCTCAGCGACGCGCTGCCCCGGATTCAACAAGACGCGCGCGTGGCAGGCGTGGCGGTCACCGGATCGATCGCGGACGGGCGTCCGGACGTGTACTCGGACGTAGACCTGGTCCTTGTCGTCGATGACGAGGCATACGACGCGGTCATGCGGGAGCGGCTCACCCTGATCGGCTCGTGGACCTCCCTGGTGGCCGGATTCACCGGTGAGCACGTCGGCGAGCCACGCCTGATCATCACGCTGGTAGGGCCGCCCCTCCTGCACGTCGACTTCAAGTTCGTCCGGGCCTCCGACTTCGCCGAGCGGACCACGGACCCGGAGATCCTCTGGGACCGCGACGGCCTGCTCACGGGCGTCCTGGCCCAGCAACCGCCGGCCACTCCGGCGCTCGACCTTCAGTGGATCGAGGACCGGTTCTGGGTCTGGGTGCACTACGGCGCGACGAAGCTGGGCCGTGGCGAACTGTTCGAGACCATCGGCTTCCTCGCCTACCTGCGTGACACCGTGCTCGGCCCCCTGGCCGCCCGCCAGGTGGACGCGCCCCCGCGCGGCGTCCGCCACCTGGAGACCATCGCCCCCGAACAGGCCCGCGACCTTCAGGCAACACTGTGCGGCCACGACCGCCACGAGGCCGCCCAGGCCCTCCTCGCCGCCGTCGCCCTCTACCGCCGCTGGTCGGATGCCGACGGAACAACCATCAACCGAAACCACAACGCCGAGAACCTCGCCGTCCAGTACCTCCACACCGTCATCGACCAAACCCGCTGACGGCAGGTCTACCTGCGGGTCCTGCGATCGGCGAGCCAGCGCAGCCCCGCGACCAGGCCCGTCGCGAGAACGATCACGATGAGCAGCAGCGTCGTGACCAGCGTTCGGTGAGCGGCGCGGCCGACCGCGACGTGCCTGGCCGGACGGACTCTCACCGGTCGGGCCTTCCGTCTCAGGCGTGTCCATGGGGAGCTGGCAGCGGAGCGATCTCCCGTTCGAAGTAGGTCAGCAGCCGTTCGCCCGCGCCGTGGAGCTCGACGAGTTGCCGGTGGCAGGCGTGGATCACTTCCGGGTCGTCGTGACGGCGGCCGCCCGAGTGCGTGCCGTCGCTGTCGTAGAGGACCTCGTACATCACCGTGGTGCCGAGGAACACCAGCTCAGGAAGGTGATGCTCGGCCTCCAGCCCGGTGAGCTCCGCCGCGTCCAGGATCCGAATGTCCTGGACGCCCGACTCCGCTCTCACCTGAAGCACGTGCAGTTCCCACTGGAGGTACGGGCTGACCGGCCGTTCGACGATCCGGAGGCGGTGGCTCTCGCGTCCGGTCACCGTTGCGTTCGCCGACCTGCTTGCGGACCGTTGCTCCTCGATCAGGGCGAGGGCACGTCCCCAATCGCCGGTACTCATCGCGATCCACCCGGGTTCGTCAGGCTCACGAAAGGACTGCCGCCGCTCCAGCTTCCAGAAAGCGCCGTCGGTACGTTCGTGGTAGCGCCAGAAATCATTGAGATACCCCTGGGCGTCCAACTCGACGGCAGGGAGCTCTCCGACGCGATCAAGCATCGGGAATGTCGGGCTTGGCGGCGATCAACATGTTCCGGGGAAGGACGACGAGGCGTTCGCCGTCGCCGACCGAGACGTCGGCCGGCAGACGCTCGGAATACTGCTCGGTGAGGTCACGGCCGATCACTGCGATATCACCGTTGTCCAACTCCCAAATATCTGGACACGTCGGATCTCCTGTGGTGTTCCCCAGCTCGAGCGCCGACTTGCCGAGCCTACGCCTGAACCCGGTAGTCGGGTCGGCCTCCCACGGTCGAGGCATCGCGAGACTTCCTAACCGTAAAGCAAGGGTGTCCCAAAACGGTCTCACGCGCCTTGTGGACGGGCAACCCCCGGTAGAAATTCGCAGTCACAACACCTGCTGCCACGTTCCCAACTCCACCGATTCTGGGCGCTTGTAGCCTTACCGTCCATCCGAGCATCCGTCACCAAGCGGATCTGGAATCTCACCGACCTGCCGGGCCGAAAGAACCACCGACGGCTCGCTGAAGATCCGCTTCCGCCGGACGCCCCTTCCCCTGCGCGCCTGCCGTCCTCTTCGCCCCCTGAGAGGGCGCAATCCGATCAGCGCTACCTTCGTCCCTGATTGGGGGTTCTTCCTGGCCCGCGATGCCTTGGCGTCCGGATGGTCGCTCGGTATCCGGCTCATCACTTGTGCCGGAGGCGCGATCAGCGTGCGGAAGGAGGGTGCCAGCTGGTGGATGTGTCGCCTCGGCGGAGTGAGCGCACACGGCCGGCCACCTCGTCGCGAGACCACGGGTCGTCGTCCGCCTTCCTGATGTAGGCGCTCAGTCCGCTGATCTCCCGAATCTGGATCAGCGTCTCAAATGACCTCGATTGCCGGACGTCGTATCCGTACCGGTGGGCGAAGTCGTCGAGGTCCTTGGCGCTGTGCCGGGAGAAACGGCGGGCCATATAGAAGGGTTGGATCAGGTCCCATTCGCGCGGACCGTGTGCTGCATGGTCCCAGTCTCCGAGGAGGACGCGTCCGTCGACGGTTCTGATCAGGTTGTTGGAGTGCGCGTCCCCATGGATCAACCCGGGCGGCAGGTCCGTCCCCAGTTCGGACCACGCGTCGCGGAGTTCGCCGATCCGGCTCAGCAACCAGGCTCGTGCCTGGCCGTCCAGGCTTCTGCCCTGGTTCTGGACGGCAGCGCTGACACTCGCGAGCGGGTCGTCCAGCGTGGTCAGGGTGACGGGCGGATCAGGCTGCTGATGGAGGTCGCGGAGGAGCGTGGCGAGGTCACTCGCTGACCCCGGACGGTCTGCGACCGTATCGAGAAGCCGCCAGACCGAGACGATGAGACCGGCGGCCTTGAACGGAACGAGCAGTGCGGGCTCGACGCAGGGGTAGCCGCGAGCGTGAAGCCATCGGGTGAGGCGCACGGACCCCTTTACTCGTTCGAGGGCGTCGGGGTTGCTCGCGATGCGGATTACGATCCCGGCCGACGGAAGTGCCACGACGGTGTTGCTGTGTTGGTGGACGACCCGCGCGTCACCGAGATCGGCATCGCACTGCTCGGCCGCTCGGCATAGCGCGTCCGCAACGTTCCTTGGAAGAGCATCACGCATGACACCGATGTCCCCGAACTCGGCCAGGAGAACCCGTCAACCGGGGACGAGCGTCTTCCGAGGCGCGGCCGCCTGTCATACCGGCAGCACAAGGTGTGGTTTGTCCTGGGATGCCGCGTAGTCCAGCGTGTAGTGGGTGCCGCCGCCGGGGCTTCCTGCTCGAGGGAAGCCGATCACGAGGTCGCTGCGGTCGACCATGTAGCGATTGCGAGCGTGATACCCGGATGTTCGGGTCTCCCCGCACAGTTCGACCACTTCGCCGAGGCGTCCGGCGTCCCGTGAGATGGCGATGGCCTGACGGGCGTCGGCGGGCTGGTCGGCTTCCCTTGCCGGGACGGCCACAATGATCGAGACCTGGGTCTCCCAGGTCAGCCACAGGAGCGACAGCGAGTCGATCCCGGACGCTCCGCCGATGTAGTACCTGACTCCCGAGCCGGTGAAGGGGCGAAGGTACTCCTCGAAGAGCTGCCGGTACTCGTCCGGTGAACGGTGGGCGGTCGACCTGGTCCCGGTGATAGTCACGCTCTGCGGCATCGGCCCTACCTCAGACGGCTGCGTGGCGGTCGTCACCGTCGTCGCCCACTCCTCTCGGGGGCGAAACGCCTCTGGGGGGTGGTGCCCTTGAGCGCAGGCGTCCCTCAGGGGAGTGTGCGGGCGTGGATGACGGCGTTGGTGTACTGCTCGGTGGTGAAGTCCGCCGGGTCGATGCCAAGGTCGGCCATGACAGCTCGGACGTCGCTGAGGGCGGAGCCGACACTCTCGGCGTTCGTCATCGTCTCGACCTCTACGAAGGTGCCCTTGAGCTCGGGGACGGTGACCACGGTGGCAAGCATGTCGCGGCCTCGCCTGGTGAACCGGTAGTTCACGCAGTGCTTGGTCAGCCGGACGTGTTCGACCGCGCCCAGGGCGCGAAGCACCATGTCGATGGCTTCGTCGTCGCCGACCTCGGTCTCGTGTTCGGGTTTGCTGCCGGACGCGGCGTCGACGGGGGGTTCCTTGTAGGTGAGCAAGGTCTGCCGGGTTCCGGAGCGGTCGATGCTGCGGAGGCGCAGCTCTCGTCCCTCGCGGGTCAGAGAGCCATCCGGCTCGTCGTAGTAGGTGTCCCGGTAGACGCTCGTCTCGCCTCGGGCAAGCTCGCGGAGCCGAATGTGCAGGGCCTCGGGGTCGCGGACCCGGGCCTTCAGCTCAGCCTCGATCACGGGATGCCCCCTCCCAGCGCCGACTCCGACGCCACAGGTCCTCGTAGTGCCGACGGAATCCAGCGTGCAGGACGCCATCGGTCGCGGCGGTGAGCTTGTACACCCCCGACCGGTGTCCTTCGTGGTCGACGCCGAAGGCACTGAGGAACAGCATGTCGTCGAACGCCAGCATGCGCCAGATGGGGAGCTCCTCGTAGAGACGGATCTCGATGTCGGTGTGCGGCAGTTCGGCCAGCTCCGCCAGCCTGGTCAGCGACAGGCGGATACCGGCTGAGAACGACTCAGCCGACTCAGCGATCTCCGCCGCACGGACTAGCGCTGCGGGTGCTGCCGGGTCCAACAGCAGCACGCGAACCGCGACGCTCTCTTGGCGGGTCATCAATGGCCCACGTAGCAGCGAGTCGTTGAGCGCGACGAGGCCCAGGACGCGGACGGCGAGGATGTCGACCCGTTTGGCCGTTTTGGCTTGTCTGCGCAGTTCGTGTTCGACATCGGCCTGGCTGGCGTAGACGTGGGCGATCTCCACCGGACCGGCCAACGCACCCACTGTCAGGCGATGTGGTGCCAGGCCCAGCAAGGCGCGGGCGTGGTCCGGCATCACAAGGCCGTGAGCAATGCGTTCAAACACATCCAGCTGGGAAACGGCGCGTTTGCCATTGATGATCTCGTTGACACGGCCCTGTCCCATTCCGAGTGCAGCCGCGAGTCGCGCCTGGCTGACTCCTGTATATCGCTGGGTTAGGCGCAGTAGGGCCGGAATGTCGCGTGTGGTGAGGGCGTCGCGGACATCACTCCGTTGCCAAGCCGAGGAGGGGAGTTCCACTGGTCCGTACGCTCCGGTCTCCATCTGCCTGAGCGTACATCTCACGGTGAGATACCCGCTGGGGAATCGAGAACGGCCATAGCTCAGCGTCACAGTTGAAGGTGTAGGCGCACAATCGCCTGCCCAGAGGCGTCGAGCGTGGGTGCGGATTTCCTGGCAGGGGAGCTCCCCGCCCAGCGGTTGGGCACTCCCGGCCATCTGCTTCAGGCCAGGGAGAAGTGCTCGGAAATATGTTCCCTGGGCGGCGTGATGGACGCGTGTTGGTGCGCTTCATGCCCTAAAGCGGCCCCGGCCCGCTGCGGTAACAGCGGGGGATCCGGGGCCTTGACCGGACGTAGGAGGTCCGATCCGTGGGAGATCTTAGGGGAAATCCGGACGTTTCTGGGCTGAGTGTTCAGGAGCGTAGGGAACTGGAGCTTCTGAGTGAGGAGTTTCCTGGGTGGTGGGTTCGCTGTTCTGTTGGTCTGCCGGTTTTGCGGTGGGGTGCGCAGCGGAAGGCGGCTGAGGGCTGGCCGCAGCGGCTTCTCGTCCAGGCTTCGGGGACGGACGTGTCGTGAGCCTTGTCGTGGAGGCCGACCCGGAGGTTCTGCTGGCTGCGTTGCACCGTGAGTTTCCGGGTGTGGTGTCGTGGCGCGGCGAGTTCACCGGGACTTGGTGGGCGCTGCTGGGTGACCGGCTGGTGGAGGCTCCGACGGCGCGTGAGCTGGCTGCGTCCATCCGGCAGACGCTTCTGCCGTCGTGGCCGCCGCTGCGTCGTCCGCTGATGGACGTCCGTCCCGTCCAGGATGAGGCGTCGTCTCCGCCGGTGGTCAGGGTGGCGGCTCGGCTGGTGTCGGCGGAGGTTCCTTCGGCTCGGACGCGAGTGGAGCGGTATCCCGATGCATATCGGGTGCGTGGGCCCGTCCGGCGGGGGTCTGGGCGGCGGGTGTTCGCGCTGGTGGGGGCCGCCGCTGCTTTGGTCGGGGCGGTTGTGGCGTGGGATGTGGTGAGTGTGCTGTGCGGCTGACTCGAACGTCCTCACGCGAGCGGTACCTGAGCGAGCTGGCCGAGTTGCTGGCTGCGGCGGGGTGGACGATCGTCCCTCGGTTTGAGTTGTCGCCTCCGCTTGTGCGGGTGAGTCATCCGGCGCTGCATCGGACGGGCTTGTCGGTGCATGTCGAGCCGCTGCTGAGCGGGTGTGACGAGGTCGCGTGGTTCTGTGACTCGTCCGGGCGGTTCTTGGGGACGCGGTATCAGTTGCCGCAGGTGCTGGCCGCCGTCCATGACGTCCTGGGGCCGCTGGTCGCTGATGCTGGGTGGCCCGTCCCGTCCGATGAGTCACCGGTGCGTCGTCCTTGGCCGTTGCTCGGGAGGTGGGCTCGGTGATCGAGCACGACGACTCTGCCGAGCTGGCCGTGGCGGGGCTGAAGCCTCAGGTCCAGGCCCATGGCTTCCTGGCCGAATGGAGTGACGGCGGCCTGCGGGTGTCGGTTCGTCCTGCCGGGGCGTCCGCGGGGCACGGCCTTGGCCTGATCACTTGCGTGCGGCGGTCGGACGACGGGGGTCGCTGGTGGTGGCTGCTGGACGGGCTCCGCTGGCCGAAGTCGATCAGCCGTACGAGGCGATCACCGCGCTCAAGGGCGCGTTCGCCAGCCGACTCAACGTTGAAGGAGCGTGAATGGCCATCCCTGCGACCACCCCCATGGCAGCCTCCCGAACCGGATGGGATCGGCTGTGGCTGGAGGTCACTCGGCGCTGCCAGCTGGAGTGCGGCCACTGCTACAACGCGTCCGGCCCCCGCTCGTCGTCCGGCAGGATGACGTCCGCTGACTGGCATCGCGTTGTCGACCAGGCCGCTGACCTGGGTGTTCGGGACGTGTGTGTGATCGGTGGTGAGCCGACCCTGTACCCGGGCCTGGCGACTCTGATCAATCACGCCATCGGGGTCGGGCTCGGTGTGGAGGTGTATTCCAACCTCGTCCGCATCAGTGACGACCTGTGGCGCGTCCTCGCTCAGGACGGCGTTCGGCTGGCGACGTCCTGGTACAGCGACGACCCGGAGCAGCACCTCGCGATCACTGGACGGCCGACCTGGCGGCAGACGCGCGCCAATATCGACCGCGCCGCTGAGCTGGGTGTTCCGCTGCGTGTCGGGATGGTCCAGGTGTTGGGCGAGCAGCGTGTGGTTCAGGCGCGTGACCAGCTGCGTTCCATGGGTGTCACGGATGTTTCGACGGACCGGGCGCGGAGTATCGGGCGCGCGGCCGAGTCGGGTGTCGATGCGTTCGGTGAGCTGTGCGGACGTTGCGGGGACGGGCGGGCCGCGGTCGGGCCGGACGGGGACGTCTGGTTGTGCGTGATGGCTCGCAGCGTTTCCGCAGGCAACGTTCGTGACAGCGCCCTCGGTGACGTCCTGTCCGGGCAGGCTTGGCGGGAACTGCGCGCGCGGGTATCGCGCAGCGCCCTCGACGACTCCGGGTGCAAGCCGAACCTTGACAGCGGCGACTGTGCGCCCGCTGAGACCGAGTCCTGCAACCCGTCCTACTGCAACCCCGACCGTTAGGAGGGACAGCCCATGTCGAACACCTGGGAGTCACACGCCCAAGCACTCGCCGCCAAGGTCACTCACCCCGGTTCGCGCTGGTGGGGGCCGGTTTGTTCGACGCCTCGCCATCTGCTGGTCCCGCGCTGGTGGGAGGACGACGACAGCAGTTGGACGATGCGCGACGGCTCGGACGACAAGTCCGCATGGCTTCGGGCGGTCTACAGCGATCGCACGCTCGTCACCAGGGTCGGCCCGCGCCATGCCGACCACGCCGCCCCGGACGACATCACAACCGGGCCTCCCACGTCGTCCTCCACGCTCCCCGGCCTCCTGCTGACCATGTACCGGCACGCTCAGCTTTACAACGGAGCCGACGTCCTGGACGTCGGTGTCGGGTCCGGCTACGGGACCGCGTTGCTGTCCGCCGCGCTTGGCGGCCACGCGATCACCGCCGTGGATATCGATCCCTACCTGGTCGAAGCCGCCGCCGAACGCCTCGCCGACCTTGGCGTTCAGGCCAAGCTCGCAGTGGCGGACGCGACCGGCCCACTGCCCGGAAGCTATGACCGCATCGTGTCCACGGTCGCCGTCCGTCCCATCCCGCCGTCCTGGATTCAGGCGCTCAGGCCCGGCGGACGGCTCGTGACGACCCTCACCGGCATTCGCGCGATCCTGACCGCGACCAAAACCGGCGACGCGGGCGCGATGGTCGCCGAGGGACGCTTCGAATGGGACCGTGCCGGGTTCATGTCGACCCGCACCGGGCCCGACTACCCGCCCGCACCCGTCGCAAAGCCCAACGAGGCCGAAGGCGACGAGGGCATCGGGCGCTATCCGGTCGTCGATGTCGAGGAGTCCTGGGAGCTGCGTTCGATGCTGGAGATCGATCACCCCGGCCTCGTGCACCGCTTCGAGCGCAGCGGCGACCGGAAGACCGCCTGGATGATCCATCCCGACGGCTCGTGGGCGCGTGCGACCGCGACCGGCGACGCCCTGCCGATCGTCCGCCAGGCGGGCCCTCGGCGTCTCTGGGACGCCTTGGACGATCTTCGCCACCGCTGGCTGATCGACGGCGAACTCCCGCTCTTCGGTGCCCGGGCCTGGGTCTCCGCCGGCGGGACGGTACATCTCGCGCGCGGTTCCTGGCGTGCGCGTGTCTGAGGAAGCGGGCCGGCCCCCGCCTGAGGACGGGGGCCGGTGCTCGGGAGGGCTTAGCGGACGGGGGTCAGCGGCTTGGTGTACAGCGCCTTGCCGTCCAGGTCGCGGAGGGTGACGGTCAGCGTCTCGGACGCGGCGTCGATGGCGACCTGGCCGAAGAACTGGAAGCCCTCGGCCGGGGACGTGTTGGCGTGCGGCGGGGCCTGCTGGAACTTCAGGGTCGCGCCGAAGGTGCCGTCCAGGGCGTTGGGGCCGAAGGCGCCGGCGTTCAGCGGGCCCGACACGAACTCCCAGAACGGGTCGAAGTCGGAGAAGGCGGCCTTCGCGGGGTCGTAGTAGTGCGCCGCCGTGTAGTGGACGTCGGCGGTCAGCCACACCATGTTCCGGACGCGGTGCTTCTTCGCGTAGCCGAGGATGTCGGCGAACTCGCGCTCGCGGCCCAGCGGCTTGCCGTTGTCGCCCTGCGCGACGCCTTCGAGGTTCGGCTTGCCCTCGGTGCCGTCGGGGACGACGAGCCCGAGCGGCAGGTCGTTCGCGATGATCTTCCAGGTGGCCTTCGAGGCGCGCAGCTCGCGCTTGAGCCAGGCGACCTGCTCCGCGCCGAGCAGGCCGGGGCCGGACTTCTCGGTGTCGGTCGTGTTCGGGTTCTTGTAGGTGCGCATGTCGAGCATGAACACGTCCAGCAGCGGGCCGTAGGAGACCTTGCGGAAGATCCGGCCGCCGACCTGCGCGCGGACGGTCGTCGGCGTGTACTCGAACATCGCGCGGCGAGCGCGCGCGGCCAGGACGTCCACGCGCTTCTCGGTGTAGCCGGGGCGGTCGATGACCTCGCCCGGGTACCAGTTGTTCAGCACCTCGTGGTCGTCCCACTGGTAGAGCATCGGGACGCGCGCGTTGAAGGCGCGGAAGGCCGTGTCCTCGAGGTTGTAGCGGAACTGGCCGCGGTACTCGGCGAGGGTCTCGGCGACCTTCGTCTTCTCCGGGGTGACCAGGTTGCGCCAGGTGCGGCCGTCCGGCAGGGCGACGGTCGGCGTCATCGGGCCGTCGGAGTAGACCAGGTCGCCGCTGCACAGGAAGAAGTCCGGGTTCACCGCGGCCATCGCGTCGAAGATCCGGTATCCGCCGAGTTCGGGGTTGATGCCCCAGCCCTGCCCGGCGAGGTCGCCCGACCACACGAACGAGACGTCGGCGCGCTTGCGGGGCGCGGTGCGAAGGCGTCCGACGACGGGCGCGGACGTCACGCCGTGCCGGTCGAGGTCGGCGAGGACGACCCGGTAGTGCAACTCCTCGCCCGCCGGGAGGCCGCGCAGGAACGTCTTGCCGGTCAGGTCGGTGTCCGGGGTGAGGACCGGGCCGCGGAAGCGGTCGGCGCCCCGGAAGTCCGGCCGCCGGGACACCTCGACCAGCATCCGGGCCGGACGGTCCGACCGCGTCCACACGACGGCCTCGCGCGCGGTCACGTCACCGGCCTGCACACCGTGCGTGACACGGGCCCGGCCCGAGCGCACGAAGGCCGGGGCCGTCCGTGCCGCCGCGCCCGCCGTCCCACTGGACAGCAGGCCGAGCGCCGCGCCGCCGCCCGCCACCAGCCCGCCGCGCAGCAGATTCCGCCTGTCCAGCTCCATCGCCGACTCCGATCGTCTTTCGGTCATGCCGCTCCGCATGCTTCCCGTGTCCGGAAGCGGATTTCGGGACCAGGCGTGATCAATCGGTGAACACCAGGCGAAACCGGAATCCCGGTCGTCTCGCGCCGTTCGACTTGACAACGGACGGTCACGGAGTGTGTCCTGGTGTGCATGTCGGCGCGCGTTTTCTCTGGATGCCCCGTGGCCTTCGGCCGGGCGGCCAGCGCGCTGTGTCCTTCGTGTTGTTGTCGCTGATCCCCGACGCCCCGTCGTCGCCGATCCCCGACCACCGACCCGACAGCCCGTTCGCCCCGCTCCCTTCCGTGGACGAGGCGCAGCCGAAGGACTTCTCCACTCGTGGACCTCGATCTGGCTCCCGACCTCATGATGCGCGGTCAGGACGACCCGCACGGCCGTGACCTGCGAAAGCGCCCGCCCACCGTGGGACAGCTCGCGTCCCGCATCCGCGATCTCGCCGCCCGTCCCGCCCAGTGGTGGCACCGGGTCGGCTTCGACCCCGCCGGGCCCGTCCGCGTCCCGTTGGACGAGGTCGACGGCGTCCGGCTGTGGCTCACGACCTGGCCGCCCGACCATCGCACCGGCGTCCACGACCACAGCGGCACCGAGGTCAGCATCCTGCTCGCGGGCGAGCTCGTCGAGGTCTCCATTGCGGAGGAGGGCGTCTCCGAACGTCCGCTCCGCGCCAACCGCGTCCGCGTCCACGGCGGCACGCACACCCACGAGCTGACCAACGCGGGCCCCGCGTTCGCGATCACCCTCCACGCCCAGCTCAGCCCCACCCCCTGACCTGCCCGGCCCCACCCCTGACCTGCCCGGCCGACCCCGGAAACGCGGCGGTCCGCCGTCGTCCGCGGGGAGCGGACGGCGGCGGACCGGTCTGACGGTCGCGCTGGGTGCGCGGGTCAGTGGCGAGCGGTCAGGTGGAGCTTGACCGTCTTCGGGGCCTTCGGCAGAGCGTTCGCCTTCGGCTTCTTGAACAGCAGCTTCTGCAGCGCCGGGGACAGCGTCGACGACTTGGCCGACAGCATGTGGTCGTTGGACGGGTTGGTGCCCCCGGCCATCGAGAAGATGCCGTTGAGGGACATCATGTTCTTGGACTTGTCCGAGGGCAGGCCCATGAGCTGGTCGATGACGCCGTTCAGGAGACCGAACGGGCCGCAGCCCTTGGCGGACGGAACGGCCACCGGGGCCTTGATCGAGACCGGTCCGGCGTTCCAGCCGACCGCGGGGTCGCTGGTCATGCCGCCCGCGGTCATCTCCGGCTCCAGGGAGGCGTTGACCGGGCCGATCACGCAGCTGTCGCCGAGCAGCGGGTTGTTCAGCTTCAGGTTCAGCGACAGGCGCGCGCCGAGCCCGCCCGTGCTGGTGAAGTACGCCACGGCCGGGGCCGCGAGGGACTGGGTGACGGTCAGCTTGTTGACCGCCCACAGCGCCGCGGGGGACTGGCCGAGGATCGGGCCGACCAGCGGCAGCTGGCCGATGAGGCCGCCGGGGACCTCGAGCTCCTTGGACTCCAGCGTGTTCCCGATGACCGGGGGGTTCATCGGGATGTTCGACATGTCGCTGAGGTCGTTGATCCCACCGGTGACCCGGATCGAGCCCGCCGGCAGCTTCTGGACGAAGTTGCCGATCTTCATCTCGCCGCCGGTGACGATCTGGGTCTGGCAGATCTCACCCACCTGGCAGCGGTTGGCCCAGCCGGGCGCCGACGCCGGGTTGCTGCCCATGGTCAGCGGCGGCGTCGCCCCGTGCGCGGCGCCGGTCGGCGGGTTGGCCAGGTCGAACGAGCCGATGCGGCCACGGCCGGGGGCGGAGTACCAGAGCTTCCCGCCGGGGCCGAGCATGACGCTCCGCGGCGCCGACAGGGTCGACGGCAGCGGGTACTCGGTGACGGCCCCGGTGGCCGGGTCGATCGTGGCGATGTTGCTGGCCGCGGCCTCGGCGAACCAGATCTTGCCGTCCGGGCCGGCGACCAGGCCGGTCGGCTTGGTGTCGGCGATCGCCAGGTTGTGCTGGCTGACCTCGCCGGTGGCGGGGTCGACCGACCCGAGGCGGCTCACGCCCGACTCGCTGAACCAGATCTTGCCGTCCGGGCCGTTGATGATGTCGGTGAACGCGGGGCTGCCCTGCGCCGAGCCGGGAACGTCGAACTTCTTGACCGCGCCGGTGGCGGGGTCGAGGCGTCCGATGCTGCCCTGCGCGTCGGGGTACCAGATCGCGCCGTCCTTGCCGGTCACCACGGACGTGGGGTAACCGCCGGCGGCGTACAGCGTGACGTTGCCGCCCGCGTCGATCTTGCCGATCGCGCCGGAGTTGATGCCGGAGAACCACATCGTCCCGTTCGCGCCGGGCGTGATGGAGTTGACCGAGCTCCAGGCGAAGTTCAGGGCGCCGGACGTCGGCAGCTCGAACATCGTGGACTTGCCCGTCGCCGGGTCGACCTTCCCGACGCGCGGAATCGCCTGGGACATGTCGGTGAACCAGATCGAGCCGTCGGAACCGTTGGCCATCCCGGAGGGGAGGGCCTTCAGGTTCTTGGAGTTGTCCGGAACGGCGTACTCGATCACCTTCCCGGAGGCGGAGACCTGACCGATGCCGCCCGCGTTCTCGGTGAACCAGACCGAGCCGTGGGGTCCCTTGGCGAGCCCGGAGGGCATCACGTCCGGGATCGGGACGGAGAACTCGGTGGCGGCGACCGCGTGTGCGGCCCCGGCCGTGACCGAGAGGAACGAGGTGGTGCTCAGGGCCGCGGCGACTGCCACGGCCCCCGCGCGCGTCCTACGACGCATGCTTCGCCTCCTTCTGGGACCCCGGCCTAACACGCAGGCAGGACGCGGGTGGGGTGGGGTCCGGGGGGTCGATCAAAAACGTGAAGGCCCATACAAACCCGTCAGTAACTACTGATGTCAACAAGATCGTTTCCGCGTGGCCGGATGTGGCCACCATGACAACCGGCCGCCTGACCTGTCCGTCTTTGCGCGATCAAGGCCGAAAACGGCCGAACGGCCCCGCATCCCAGGGGGACGCGGGGCCGTTCGGCCGGAGTTCGCGGGGTGTTCTCAGCTCTTGCGGGTGAGGGTGTCGACCGTTCCGCTCGCCCAGGTCACCTTCAGCGACGATCCGGACACCTCGGCCTTGCCCTGCGCGCGCTCGGTGGAGTGGTCGGCGCACGTCAGCGTGATGGTGTTCTGGGGGTCGACGGTGCCGGTGCAGAAGTTCGGCGAGTTGAGCGCCGCCGCGCCGCGGTAGAAGAACATCTTGACCCTGCTGGACGCCCACGTCCCGTCCAGGCTGGACGGCGCCGCGCGGCCGGGCTGCACGCCGTTGATCGTGACCGGGGCGCCCGGGACGCCGGAGGACGGCGCCGGCGTGGACCCCGCGGGCCCGCCGCCCGGCTCGCTGGAGGGCTCCTGGGAGGAAGGCGCCGAGGACGAGCCCCCTGGGGCCTGGCCCGGACCGGAGGAGGGAGCCTGCGCGGTGCCCGCGGCGCGGTCCGTCCCGGACCCGCCGTCGCCCCCACCGCTGTCGCCACCGCCTCCGCAGGCGGTGGCCAAGGCCAGGATCAGCGCCGTCGCGGCGATCGGTCGAAGCAAGGTCGGCCTCCTCGGGCAGGGGGTGAGACCGCCGTCCGTGCCGGGGATGGCGGGCCGTCAGACTAGCGCCGCCCGGCCCCGGGCGGACAGGGCCCGTCCGGCGGGAGGGCCGCTGACGTGGTGGAACGCGGAACGGCCCCGCGTCCGGGTGGGGACGCGGGGCCGTTCGGCCGTGCGGGGCGGCCGGGTGGGGCCGCCCGGGACGCGGGCGTCAGGCGGGGACGGGGACCGCCTCGCGCGGGGCGGCCGGGACGTCCTTCGGGGCCGTGCCGAGGTCGCCCTTGGGGGCGTTGAAGAGGTCCTCGTCGAGGAGCTTCTCCGACCGGGACACGATCACCGGGATCGCGATCTGGCCGGTCACGTTCAGCAGCGTCCGGGCCATGTCGATGATCTTGTCGATGGCGATCAGGTAGCCGACCGCGGTGAGCGGCAGGCCGACCGTGGTCAGCGTCAGGGTGAGCGCCACCAGCGCGGGGCCGGGGGTGCCGCCGGTGCCGAGCTGGCCGATGACCGCGGCGAGCGCGATCAGCAGGTAGTCGGCGATGCCCAGGTGGATGTTCATGTACTGGGCGACGAAGACCGCCGCGACCGCCGGGTAGATCGCGCCGCAGCCGTCGAACTTGATGGTCGCGCCGAGCGGCTGGGCGAAGCTGGCGTACGCCGGCTGGACGCCGTTGCGCTCGATCTGGACGCGCTGCGCGATCGGCAGCGTCGCCATCGAGGACGAGGACACGAACGCGAACTGGAGCGCCGGCCAGGAGTTGCGGAAGAACTTCAGCGGCGAGACGCGGCCGAACACGCGCAGCAGGACGGGGTAGCCGACGACCAGCATGATCGCGACGGCCAGGTAGATCGCGCCGGTGAACTTCGCCAGCGGCTCCAGCGTGGACGGCCCGTAGGTGGCCACGACCGAGCCGATCAGGAAGAACGAGCCGACCGGGGTCAGCCGGACGACCCACCAGACGACATTCTGCATGACGCCGTACAGGTCGTCCACCAGGGCGGTGATGCGCTCACCGCGCTCGCCGACCGCGACCAGCGCCGCGCCGAACAGCACCGCGAAGGTCACCACGCCGAGGACGTTGCCGTCCGCCATCGCCTTGACGATGTTGGACGGGAACAGGTTGTGCAGGACCTGCGTCCAGGTGACCGGGTCGGTCTCGGTCTTCTCGCTCGCGAGCTGGCCGAGCCCCTTGCCGGGGTTGATGAGGAAGGCGACGCCGAGGCCGACCGCGGTGGAGATCGCCGAGGTGATGACGAACCAGCCGAGGGTCTTGCCGGTCAGGCGGGCGACGTTGCCGACGTGGCGCAGCCGGCCGATGCTCACCACGATCGCGGCGAACACCAGCGGCACGACCACGATCTTCAGCAGCGACACGTAGACGTCGCCGAACGGGTCCAGCCAGTCGGTGGCGATCTTGCTGCCGTCGGCGGCGGTGTTGTTGATGACGGCGCCGACGGCGACGCCCAGCACGAGCGACAGCACGATCTGCTGCCAGAACTGCCATTTCCAGACGCGAAGGTTCACAGACACTGCTCCAGGGACGGTTCACCGGCGGCCGGATACGCGGGCGCGCCCCGTCAGGGGACGGAATCAGGCGCGCGTTTGACCCGTGAGCGGGCGTGCGAGAGGAGGCACGATCCGTGGGCGCGCGCGTTCGGGGCGCGGTCCGCCGACGGCGGGTGAACGAGGGTAAGGACGAGAGAGGGGCGTCAGCCGTTACACAGCACGCTGGCGACGCGGCACAGGTCGACGTGCAACCTGGCGACGAGCCAAATCTTCTTCTCGGAGAACCTCACGAGAAAATTTAACCCCAATGTCCGGTTTGCTTGTTCCCCTGGAGGGGGGTGACGCTGATCACACTTTGGGGGAATCCGTCCCGGACGGGTCTCAGGACCGGTCGCGGCGCCGGGCCTTGAGGACGGCCCTCACGATGCCGAGCAGCCCCATCAGGACGAGCACGACCCCCGCGACGATCATCGGGTCCCCGACCGGATGGCCCTGGACGGTCCCCGCCACGAACAGTCCCGCGACGGCGAGGTAGAATACGCCGGCGACCGGGGCGGCGAGGTCCGTCCGCCGCTTCTCTTCCTTGGTCACGGTGGAGTTCGTCATCGGTTCACCTGCACATCTCCCAGAGTTCCGCGGATCTTGAGGGTGATCACGGCCGGGTCCGAGCCGCCCGCGGTCGGTTCGAGGACCTCGGTCGTCCGGGCGTTCGGGCCGTTCACGGTGCGCTCCTCCACCCGGATGTCGCCGATCTTGACCTGCGCGTCCAGCTTCACGCGGGCGTTGGCGGGCAGCTCGACCCGCAGCTGGCCCGTCCAGACCGCCGCCGAGACCTCCAGGCGCTGGCCCGGCTTCACGGGCAGCGCGGTGAGGTCGAGCGTGCCGTTCCCGATCGTCACCCGGTAGTCCCGCGCGACCTGGGCCGCGTCCGTCGGTCGCCACATGCTGTCCCCGTACTCTCCGCCGCGTGGAGCCGTCGCGGCCACAGACGTCGTCAACACGGCGAACGTGAGCAGGGACGCCACGGTCGCCAGTCCTCGCACCCGGAAGCGGGCGCCTGCCAGCAGGCCCGCCCCGACCACGGCGAGCGCCGTGGCGAGGACGAGGGTCCAGCCGTCCCAGTCGGTCCGGCCGGACAGTTCGAACCGCGCGGTGATCGCTCCCGCCGCGACCGCCGCGACGAGGGTGAACCAGGTCAGCGGCGACCTGCGCCGGTCCCGGGGGCGCGGCGCGGGCGGCTTCGCGGCGGCGCTCGGCTCGTATCCGCCGAGGTCGACCGCGTCCGGTCCATGAGAAGAGGGAGCGCCGTAGGAAGGGGGAGCGCCGTAGGAGGGGGGAGTGTCGGCCGGGAACACCGGCCCCGCCGCGCTCGACGCCCCCGTGGAGCCCAGCGTGGAGAGGTCGACCATGCCGTCCGGCAGCGGCGAGCCCTTCGGCGGCGGAGAACGGAACTCCGTCTCGTCCGCTGCCGCCGTCGGCGTCGTCGGCGGATGGCCCGCCAGCCGCTCCGGCAGCGTCCGGGCGACGCCCACCAGGTTCACCCCGCGGGCGTGCGCCACCAGCAGGACCAGGCCGAACACCGTCAGCACCGCGACCGCGTCCGTCGAGACGCCCGACCCGATCATGCTGAGCGCGACGCTCGCCGCGAGCATCAGCCCGAGGACGGTCAGCACCCCGGACGCGTCGAAGCGGCGCCGGAACAGCCGCTCGGCGATCGAGGTGGCGCCGGGACGCTCCGGCATGAACAGCACCGCGAGGACGTAGAGCAGGATGCCCTGCCCGTGCGCGAGCGTCAGGACGCCGAACCCGACCCGGTACACGACCGGGTCGACGCCCGTCCGCGCGCCCAGGCCGGAGCACACCCCGGCGAGGAACCGCCCGTCGGCGTCGCGCGCCAGCCGGGACATGCCGCCGGACGGCGGCGCCGGGTCGGCGCCCTGCTGCTGATCGGTGTCCATGTCACCATCGTGGCGTCCCGATACCGCGCGCGGTATCGGGGACGCCCCTGAACCGACCCTGAGAACGGCCCTGGGGGATGTCCCGGATGGCGGAGAAGCCCAGGTCATGTGACCATCGGTGACGTGGGAGAACGCGACGAGACTGGGAAGGCGCCACCGGAGGCCGGGCGGGCGCGGCTGGAACGCGCGCGCCGGGGCCGCCTGGTCGCCGGGGTGTGCCGCGGGCTGGCCGACCACCTCGGCATCGACGTGCTGGTCGTCCGGGGCGCGTTCGTGCTGCTCACCGTCGCCAGCGGCATCGGCGTGGCCGCCTACGGCGCGTTCTGGGTGCTGGTGGGGTCCACGCCGCCGCCGGACGCCGTCGCGGGCGAGAGCGCCGCCGACCCGCCGCGCCGGGACTGGCGGCAGCTGCTCGCCTACACCGCGGTCGCGGCCGGGCTGTCCATGCTGACCTGGGGCGCCGGGTTCGCCGAGGCCGCGCTGTGGCCGTTCGTCGCGGGCGCGATCGGCGCCGCGATCCTCTGGCAGCAGGCCGACCGGGACCAGCGGGAGCGGTGGGTGCTCCCGCTGCGCCAGCGCTGGTGGCGGACGCTCCTCGGGCTCCTGCTCGTGGTCGGCGGAACCGGCGGGTTCGTCGTCCGGAACGTGGACGCGGCGCAGGCCCGGTCCGTGGTGATCGCGATGCTGGTGATCGCGACCGGCGTCGCCGTGATCGTCACGCCCTGGGCCGTCCGGCTCTGGCAGGACCTCGAGGCCGAGCGGAACGAGCGCGTCCGCTCCCAGGAGCGCGCCGAGCTCGCCGCGCACATCCACGACTCGGTGCTGCACACCCTCACCCTGATCCAGCGGAACGCGCAGGACACCGCCGAGGTCCAGCGCCTCGCCCGGTCCCAGGAGCGCACCCTCCGCGCCTGGCTCTACCAGCCGAAACCCGAGGAGGGCGGCACCTTCGCCAGCGTCGTCAAGGACGTCACGGGCGAGGTCGAGGACGCGCACGGCGTCCAGATCGAGGTCGTCGTGGTCGGCGACTGCCCCCTGGACGACAGGGTCGGCGCGATCGTCCAGGCCGCCCGCGAGGCCATGGTCAACGCCGCCAAGTACTCCGGCACCAAGAGCGTGTCGGTGTTCGCCGAGGTCGAGGGCGACGAGGTGACCATCTTCGTCCGCGACCGGGGCAAGGGATTCGACCTGGAGGGCGTCCCGGCGGACAGGATGGGCGTGCGAGGGTCCATCATCGGACGTATGGAACGCAACGGCGGCACGGCGACGGTGCGCACGGCCCCGGGCGAGGGCACCGAGGTGCGTTTGGAGATCACGAGGCAATGAGCGAGTCCCCGCTGCGGAGGGTCGTCCTGGTGGACGACCACCAGATGTTCCGGACCGGCGTGAAGGCCGAGCTGGGCGGATCGGTCGAGATCGTCGGCGAGGCCGGCGACGTGGACGAGGCGGTCGCGGTCATCCGCGCCACCACGCCCGACGTCGTCCTGCTGGACGTCCACCTGCCGGGCGGCGGCGGCATCGAGGTGCTGCGCCGCCTGACCGGGTCCGTGCCGTCCCGGTTCCTGGCGCTGTCGGTGTCGGACGCCGCCGAGGACGTCATCGGCGTCGTCCGGGGCGGCGCGCGCGGCTACGTCACCAAGACCATCTCCGGGCCCGAGCTGACCGACGCGATCGACCGCGTCGCGGAGGGCGACGCGGTCTTCTCGCCGCGGCTGGCCGGGTTCGTCCTGGACGCGTTCGCCGCCAGCGACGTCCCGTCCGTGGACCCCGAGCTCGACCAGATCACCCAGCGGGAGCGGGACGTGCTGCGGCTGATCGCGCGCGGCTACGCCTACAAGGAGATCGCCAAGGAGCTGTTCATCTCGGTCAAGACGGTCGAGACGCACGTCAGCAGCGTGCTGCGCAAGCTCCAGCTGTCGAACCGGCACGAGCTGTCCCGCTGGGCCGCCGCGCGCCGGCTCGTCTGAGGCGGGCCCGGGCGGGCCCACGTGGGCCCAGGCGGGCCTAGTAGTCCTTGAGGACGTAGGCGTTGGTCATCGCGGCGAAGTCGTCGTCGATGCCGTTGGCGGTCTCGGCGATCAGGTCGGCGGCGTCGGCGTCCTCGTCCGGGAGGCCGCGGAGCGCGAACGCCTGGTTGGCCCTGACCCAGTCGCGCAGCTCGTCCTCGTAGGCGGCGAACGCCTTCCCGTGGTCGCCGGCCGCGGCCTTCAGCTCGCCCGCGAGGACGTACGCGCCGACCATGGCCATGCTCGTGCCCTGCCCGGACGCCGGGGACCCGCAGTACCCGGCGTCCCCGAGCAGCACGACCCGGCCGCGCGACCAGCGGTCCAGGTGGACCTGCGCGAGGGCGTCGAAGTGGAAGTCCGCGGCCTCCCACATGTGCTCCAGGAGCCGCGGGACCTCCCAGGCCGCGCCGGCCAGGCCGTCCGCGAGCATGCGCTTCTGCTCCTCGACGTCGCGCGGGAGCGGCCTGCCCTCGTTCCCGAACATCGCGTAGGCGCGCAGCTCGGTGTTGTCGCGGACGGTCATCACCATCGCGCCCGCCGTGCCGGACGCGTCGGAGAAGTGGCCGATCTGCCACCGGTCCAGGCCGAGGACGTTCGGCATCGTCCACACGGCCATCGCGGCGGCGCGGAGCGGGACGTAGCCGGCGTCCGCGCCGAAGACGAGGCGGCGGGTCGTGGAGTGGACGCCGTCCGCGCCCACGACCAGGTCGAACGTGCGCGGGTCGGCCTTCTCGAAGGTCACGTGGATGCCGTCCGGGCCGTCCTCGAGGGTGGCGATGCTGTCCCCGAAGACGTACTCGATCCGGTCGCCGGCGGCCTTCACGATGATGTCCGACAGGTCGTCGCGGAGGACCTCCACGTCGGGGGAGTCGAGCGGGCCGCCGCTGAGCGTGTGCTCCTCGCTGCGGTGGAGCTCGTTGCCGTCGCCGTCGACGATCGACATGCCGCGCAGGTTCGTCGCGTGCGCCCGGATCTCGTCCAGCACGCCCATGCGCTCGGCCACGCGGAGCGCCGTGCCGCGCACGTCGATGGCCTGCCCGCCGGGGCGGAACCCGCTCGCCCGTTCGACCAGGGTCACCTCGAAGCCGTGGCGGTCCAGCCAGTAGGCCAGCGTCGGCCCGGCGATGCTCGCCCCCGAGATCAGCACCTTCGTCATGGTCACGTCCCCTCTCGCTCTTCGGTACGTGACCAGCTTGCGCGGCGGCGCTGACGCGGTGGTGAGAACGCGCTGAGCCCCGCTGACACGGCGCTGACAGCCGGAGGCGGGAGCGTCAGAGGTGGCCGGGGCAGCCCGGTTCGCAGTGCTCGCAGTGCCGGGCGACGCGGCGGGCGAAGTCGTCGAGCATCCGGTGCAGCAGCGCGGCGGTGAGGGCGCCCGTCCCGGGGATCAGCGGGACGATCTCGGCGCTCCACCGGATCACGGTGTTGTCGCCGCTCGGCACCAGCCGGACGTCCGCGCGGTAGTGCCGGATCGGCAGGCCCGCCTCGGCGACGTAGGCGTAGTGGCCGGGCCGCTCGAACACGACGATCCGCTCCTTCGCCGGGCCGATCCGGCGGACCGCGCCGACGCCGTCCGCCTCCTTCTCCCCGGGCCGGACGCGGCGGGACGCGAACGGGAACCAGCCCCAGGCGTTCCACGCCTCCGCGACGGCCACGTGCTGGAAGAGCAGTTCGGGCGGCGCGGCCGAGGTGGCGGTGGCGGCGAAACGGCGGACGGACATGGGGCGGCTCCCGGGACGGCGTCCACCAAACGGTAGTCACGCCGTCCCGGCGGCGACAACAGCGCGTGAGAAGCCCCTGCCCGGAGGGGGTCGGTCAGAAGGACA
The DNA here is from genome assembly GCF_003696215.1 of Actinomadura harenae. Classification (GTDB taxonomy): domain Bacteria; phylum Actinomycetota; class Actinomycetes; order Streptosporangiales; family Streptosporangiaceae; genus Spirillospora; species Spirillospora harenae. The sequence goes on from NZ_RFFG01000015.1 coordinate 118,016, forward strand.
GGACGGCGGCGAGGAGCCGCTCCCGGAACGCGTCGACGTCGGAGCCGACCGCGACCCGCACCGGACGCCGGGCGTCGGAGGCGGGCAGCGACCGGGCGTCCCAGACCGTGGTGCCGCGCGTCAGCTCCCCGCGCAGCTCCACCCGGACGGCCCGCTCGACGTACTCGCCGAGGCCCGGGTCGAGCGCGAGCATCGCGGCGAGCGCGTCGTGGACGACGGCGCCGCGCCGCTTCAGCGTCGGGGTGTAGGCGTCGGCGTACCACTCCATGATCTGCGACGCGAAGCGCGCGACGGGGGCGTCGTGCGCGGCGAGCCGGGCCAGCCAGTCCGCTTCGACGGCGGTCGGGTGCGTGGCGTCCAGCGGGACGAGCACGACCGGCCAGTCCGCCGCGAACACCAGGTCGGCGGCCTCGGGGTCGTGCCAGATGTTCGCCTCGGCGTGCGTGGTGATGTTGCCGGGGTGGTCGAACGCGCCGCCCATGACCACGACCTCGCGGACCAGCGACGGCAGCTCGGTGTCCAGCAGCAGCGCGGCGCCGAGGTTGGTCAGCGGGCCGGTCGCCACGATCGTCAGCTCGCCCGGGTGCGCCCGCGCCAGCCGGACGAGCTGAGCCGGGGCGGACTCGCCGGTCGGCGCGCCCTGCGGCTCGGGCAGGTCGAGGTCCGCGAGGCCGTTGGAGCCGTGCCAGTCGACCGCGAAGTGCACGTCCTGCGCCATCGGACGGCCCGCGCCCACCGCGACCGGGACGCCGTCCAGGCCCGCCAGCTCCAGCACCCGCAGCGTGTTCGCCGCGCCGGTCGCCGAGTCGACGTTGCCGTGGACGGTGCCGACGCCGACCAGCTCGGCGCTCCCGGCGCGCACCTCGGCGGCCAGGTAGAGCAGCATCATCGCGTCGTCGATGCCGGTGTCGCAGTCGAAAAGGATCTTCGGTGCCATGACGTCTCCAGGAGGGGGGTGAAGGGCCGTGAACGCGGGTCTGGCGGGTCCGGCGGGGGCTGGCGGTCAGGCGGTGTCGACGACCTGGAAGGACTCGGCCAGCCGGCCGTCGCCGAAACCGGCGGCGGCCGCGCTCGCGCCCATCCAGCCGCGCAGCATCTCCTCCAGGCCGTCGCCCATGTGGGCGGTCTGGGTGGCGTGCGCCTTCAGGGCCGTGAGCTTCCGGCCGAACTGCTCGGTGACGTCGACGGAGAAGTCCGGGGTCGGGCCGCCGGACAGCCACACCTCGCGCACCGTCCACGCCTCGAGGCCCTCCTCGCGCAGCTCGGGGAAGGCGTAGGGGTTGCGCGCGTCGGGGTAGACGGCGTCCAGGGTCGCGCCGCCGACGACCCGGTGGTCGGGGTGGCTGGGCGCGATCCGCTGGTAGTTGCGCTCCGGGCTGTGCGTCAGCACCCGGTCGGGCCGCACCTGCCGGATCACCCGGGCGATGTCGCGGCGCAGCCCGAAACCGGGTTCGAGCCGCCCGTCGGGGTGGCCGAGGAACCGGACGTCGGTCACCCCCGCCGCCTCCGCCGCCGCGCGCTGCTCCTTGCGGCGCAGCTCGGCCATCTCCGCGCGGGTGATGCCGTCGTCGAACCCGCCCGCGTCCCCGTCGGTGACGATCAGGTAGGTGACCTCGACGCCCGCGTCCGTCCAGGACGCGATGGTCCCGGCGGACCCGAAGTCCACGTCGTCCGGATGGGCCAGCACGGCGAGCACCCGGGTGATTTCGCTCAGATCCAGGACAGTCCTCACGATGTTCACCCTAAACGTCTTGATCGAGGCCGGGGACGGGCCGGTCCACCGGGGTCCCGCCGGGGTAGAGCAGAACCATGCGCAAACTCATCAACGCCCCGTCCGACGTGGTCGCCGACGCCCTGCGGGGCCTCGCCGCCGCGCATCCCTCGCTGCGCGTCGATCCCGAGGCCGGGACGGTCGTCCGCGCGGACGCGCCGGTCGCGGGCAAGGTCGCCCTGGTGTCCGGCGGCGGCTCCGGGCACGAACCCCTCCATGCCGGATTCGTCGGTTTCGGGATGCTGGACGCCGCCGTCCCCGGCGAGGTCTTCACCTCGCCCACCCCCGACCAGATCCTCGCCGCGACCCTCGCCGTCGCCGGCGACGCCGGGGTCGTCCACATCGTGAAGAACTACACGGGCGACGTCCTCAACTTCAGAATGGCCGCCGAACTGGCCGACGACGAGGGCGTCCAGGTCGAGCAGGTCCTCGTGGACGACGACGTCGCGGTCGTCGACAGCACCTACACGGCCGGACGCCGCGGCACCGGCGCCACCCTGTTCGTCGAGAAGATCGCGGGCGCGGTGGCCGAGGACGGCGCGCCGCTCGCGGCCGTGGCGGGCGTCGCGCGCGAGGTGAACGAGCGGTCCCGGTCGTTCGGGGTGGCGCTGTCGCCGTCCACGGTCCCGGCGGCGGGACGCCCGACGTTCGAGCTGGCCGACGGCGAGATGGAACTGGGCATCGGGATCCACGGCGAGCCCGGCCGCGAACGCGTCAAGGCCGGGACCGCGAAGGAGATCGTGGACGCGTCGCTCGGCGCGATCGACGCGGACATGCCGCTCACCGGGCAGGAGCTGATCGTCCTGGTGAACGGGATGGGCGGGACGCCCCTGATCGAGCAGTACATCGCGGCGGGCGCGGTCGCCGACTGGCTCGCGGGCCACCGCGCCACGGCCGTCCGCACCCTGGTCGGGCCGTACGTGACGAGCCTGGAGATGGCGGGCTGCATGGTGTCGGTCTGCCGCGTCACACCCGAACTTCTCCGCTTCTGGGACGCCCCGGTCGAGACCCCGGCGCTGCGGTGGGGCCGATGAGCGGCCTCACGACCGCGGACGCCTTCACCGCCGGCGCCTTCACCGCGGCGGAAGCCGCCGCCTGGATCCGTCGCGCCGCCGAGCTGGTCTCCGCCGACGCCGACCGGCTGACCCGCCTGGACGCCGCCATCGGCGACGGCGACCACGGCCTCAACCTGGACCGGGGCTTCGCCGCCGCCGTCGAGGCGCTCCCCGGCGGCGTCCCGCCCGGACGCGTCCTGATCGCCGCCGGGCGGGCGATCGTCTCCAAGACCGGCGGCGCGTCCGGCCCCCTCTACGGGACGGCCCTGCGCCGCGCGGGCAAGGCCCTCGGCGACACCGAGGAGGCGTCCGCCGCCCAGCTGGGCGAGGCCCTGACGGCGGCCGTCACCGGAATCCGGGAGCTCGGCGGTGCCCAGCCCGGCGACAAGACCATGCTGGACGCCCTGACGCCCGCCGCCGAAGCCTTCGCCGCCTCCGCCGAGCAAGGCGTCCCCGCGGCCGCGCGAGCAGCGCTGGAGGCGGCCGAGCAGGGCGCCGAGGCGACCGTCCCGCTCGTCGCCCGCAAGGGACGCGCCAGCTACCTGGGCGAACGCAGCGCCGGGCATCTCGACCCCGGCGCGGCCTCGTCCGTCCTGCTCCTCCGCGCCCTCGCCGACGTCACCGCGACTTCTCTTTCCGCCCCCGGACCCACGGAGACCTGATGGTCGGCATCGTGATCGTCTCGCACAGCCGCCTCCTCGCCGAGGGCACGGCCGAGCTCGCCCGCGCGATGGGCGTCGGCAAGGCCGTGGTCGAGGCCGCCGGGGGAGCCCTGGACGGCGGCCTCGGCACCAGCCTCGACCTGGTCGAACGGGCCGTGGCGGCCGCCGACGGCGGGGACGGCGTGCTGCTCCTCGCCGACCTCGGCTCGTCCGTCCTCACCGCGAAGTTCGTCCTGGAGGAGCACGAGGGGGAGGCCGTCCTCGCGGACGCGCCGCTGGTCGAGGGCGCGGTCGCCGCCGCGTCCGCCGCCGCGGCCGGGGCCGACCTCGCCGCCGTCCGCGCCGCCGCCGAATCCGCCCACGACCTGCGCAAACACTGACTCCGCGGACGACCCGGCCCACGACGGCGGCGCCCCGACGCGGCGGACGGGCCGAGGCGCCCCCGCCGCGTTCGGACGCGGCTGTCGGTGGCGGACCGTAGACTCGCCGGTGATGTCGAAGACCGAAGTTCCGTCCTTGCTGGACGGCCTGAACCCGCAGCAGCGCGCCGCCGTCGAGCACGCCGGAAGTCCGCTGCTGATCGTCGCCGGAGCGGGCTCGGGCAAGACGCGCGTGCTCACCCACCGGATCGCCCACCTGCTCTCCGAGCGGGACGTCCATCCCGGGCAGATCCTCGCGATCACCTTCACCAACAAGGCCGCGGCCGAGATGAAGGAACGGGTCGACGCGCTGGTCGGCCCGCGCTCGCGCGCGATGTGGGTGATGACCTTCCACTCGGCGTGCGTGCGGATCCTGCGCCGCGAGGCCGGGCGGCTGGGCTTCCCGTCGAGCTTCTCGATCTACGACCAGGCCGACGCGCAGCGGCTCATGGCGCTGGTCTGCCGCGAGCTCGACCTCGACCCGAAGCGGTACCCGCCGAAGTCGTTCAGCGCCCAGGTGTCGAACCTGAAGAACGAGCTGATCGACTACGAGACGTTCAAGGCGCGGGCCTCCACGCACATGGAGCAGACCCTCGCGCAGGCGTACGAGATGTACCAGGCCCGCCTGCAGCAGGCCGGGGCCATGGACTTCGACGACCTGATCATGCTGACGGTCAACCTGCTCCAGGTGTTCCCGGAGGCCGCCGAGCACTACCGGCGCCGGTTCCGGCACGTCATGGTCGACGAGTACCAGGACACCAACCACGCCCAGTACGAGCTGGTCCGCGAGCTGACCGCGCCGGTCGAGGGCGTCGGCCCGGCCGAGCTGTGCGTCGTCGGCGACGCCGACCAGTCGATCTACGCGTTCCGCGGCGCGACGATCCGCAACATCCTGGAGTTCGAGCGCGACTACCCCGACGCGCGCACGATCCTGCTGGAGCAGAACTACCGCTCCACCCAGACCATCCTGTCGGCGGCGAACGCGGTGATCGAGCGGAACGCCGACCGCAAGCCCAAGCGGCTCTGGTCCGACCAGGGCGAGGGCCACAAGATCACCGGCTATGTCGCCGACAACGAGCACGACGAGGCCGCGTTCGTCGCGAACGAGGTCGACAAGCTCACGGACGCGGGCGACGCGAAGCCCGGCGACGTCGCGGTCTTCTACCGCACCAACGCCCAGTCCCGTGTCTTCGAAGAGATCTTCATCCGGGTCGGGCTGCCCTACAAGGTCGTCGGCGGCGTGCGCTTCTACGAGCGCAAGGAGGTCCGCGACCTGCTGGCCTACCTGCGGGTCCTCGCGAACCCGGAGGACACGGTCTCGCTCCGCCGCATCCTGAACGTCCCGAAGCGCGGCATCGGCGACCGCGCCGAGGCGTGCGTCGAGGCGTACGCGTCCCGCGAGCGCATCTCGTTCTGGCAGGCCCTGCGCGTCCCCGAGGACGTCCCGGGCATGGCGACCCGCTCGATCAACGCCGTCCGCGAGTTCGTCACCCTGCTCGACGAGCTGCGCGCGTCGGTCGAGTCGTCCAGCCCGGCCGAGCTGATCGAGCAGGTCCTGGTGAAGTCCGGCTACATCGCCGAGCTCCAGGCGTCCAAGGACCCGCAGGACGAGACCCGCGTCGAGAACCTCCAGGAAATGGAGTCGGTCGCCCGCGAGTTCGAGGAGCGCCTCGACGGCGAGGACCCCGCCGGCCGGCTTCCCGACTTCCTGGAGCAGGTCGCGCTGGTCGCGGACGCCGACTCGATCCCGGGCGGAGCCAAGTCCGGGGCCGTCCCGCCGGGGGAGCGGCCCGACCAGGACGACCAGGGCGTCGTCACGCTGATGACCCTGCACACCGCCAAGGGCCTGGAGTTCCCGGTCGTCTTCCTGACCGGCATGGAGGACGGCGTCTTCCCGCACCTGCGGGCCATGAGCAACCCGAAGGAGCTGGAGGAGGAGCGCCGCCTCGCCTACGTGGGCATCACCCGGGCCCGGCAGCGCCTGTACCTGTCGCGCGCGACGATGCGCAGCTCGTGGGGCGCGCCGCAGGTCAACCCGCCGTCCCGCTTCCTCGCGGAGGTCCCGGCGAACCTGCTGGACTGGGAGCGCGAGGCGTCCGGCGCGTTCGGTTCGGCGGCGACGCGCGTCGCGGCCCGTCCGCAGGTCCGCGCGGCCGGCGGGCGCCCGGTGCCGTCCCTGGCCCCCGGCGACAAGGTCACCCACGACTCCTTCGGGCTCGGCACGGTCGTCGCCGTGGACGGCGCGGGCGACAAGGCCGCCGCGTCCGTCGACTTCGGCGGCGAGTACGGGGTGAAGCGGCTCGTCCTGCGCTACGCCCCGGTCGAAAAGCTGTAGTTCGCGGCGAAATGCCGTTTGACCTGGGGGAACGTGGCGGACGGATCGCCGCGTTCGGCTGATCTCGGGGCATGCGCGCTGTAACGATGGCGCGCATGGAGCAACTGCGATCGGCCGAACGCGCCCCGGACCACGGGCACGGCGCCCTGGGCAGGGTGGCGCACTCGGTCGTGGCCGAGAACCTCGTCTCCTCGCCCGGCGTGGCCGCTCCGCTCGGCGAGGCCCCCTCGCCCGGCGAGCCCGCGATCTTCTTCTGTTACAACACCCTGCCCGACCCGCCGTTCCCGATGGCCGGGCACATCCGGCTGGGCGTCGCGCCGGGCGCGTTCGCCGCGTCCGGCGGTGACCTGCTGCCGTTCCTGGAGGCCGCCGCGGGGAGCCTGCGCGCCCAGCCCGTTCCGCCGCCCTCGTCGTTCGACGAGTCGTACCACCGGCTTCAGCGCATGCTGCGCATCGACGCCGTCGCGCTCTGCACGCGCGCCCATTTCGTCCGGACGCAGGGGAGTCCGGCCGCCGGGGCCCTCGCCGCGAACCTCGCCGAGGGGCGACTGCGGCCCGGTGACCTGGACGCCTCGCCCGCCGCCGAGGCCCGGACGTCGGCCTGGCTGGTCGACCGGCGGGACGTGGCGCTGCTGGCCACCGCGCCCGAGGGGGCCACCGAGGCGGGCATCACCGTGAGCGCCTTCGAGCGGGACGGCCTGATCGAGCGCCTCGCGGGCCTTCTCGACGCGCAGTACACCTGGACCGCCAAGGCCTTCGGGCTGTAGGACGGAGTCCACCCGCGGGCGTGGCAGGGTGGGCCCGTGGCGGAATGTGTCGTGGAAGTCCGGAATGTGGCCGTGGATCTGGGCGGCGTCCCGATCCTGGACGGCCTGGACCTGACGGTCGCGCGCGGCGAGATCGTCGCCGTGCTGGGCGAGAACGGCGCCGGCAAGTCGACGCTGCTGCGCTGCCTGGCCGGGACCCAGCCGGGAGTGACCGGCGAGATCGGGCTGTTCGGGCGTCCCCCGGCCGATGATCCGGCGTTCTGGCGGGACGTGGTCCTCGTCGGCGACGAACCGGCCTGGTATCCGGGGCTGACCGTCCTGGAGCACCTGGAGATGATGGAGTCCGTGCACGCCGGGACGCGGACGACCCCCGGTGAGGCGCTGGAGCTGTTCGGCCTGGACGACCGTCGCGATCACGTGCCGCTGGCGATGTCCACGGGTCAGCGGCAGCGGCTCTCGCTCGCGATGGGGTTGCTGCGCCCGAGCCGTGTGCTGCTCCTGGACGAGCCCGAACGCGGCCTGGACGCCGGGTTCCGCGTCCGGCTGGCCTCGATCCTGGCGGACTACGCGGCGGACGGCGGGACGGTCGTGATGGCCACCCATGATCCGGGCCTGGCGCGGAACGCGGGCGCCCGCGTCGTCGAGTTGGAGTCCGCGTGAGCATCGTCGCCCGCCGGACGGCCCCGGGCTGGGGCGACCGCTACGCCCTCGGTTTCGGCGGGCTCGTCGTGGTGCTGCTGCTCGCGCCGGTCGTCCGGGACGTGCTGAAGGTTCTCGGGCATGCGGGCGATCCGGGACGGGCGGGGGCGGGGCTGGCGCTGCTGGGCCTGCTCTACGCGGGGTTCCTGACGCTGGCCCGCGTGCACGGGCCGCTGTCGGTGAGCGCGGCCGACGCGTCCTGGGTGCTGCTGTCGCCGCTGCCCCGGCGGCGGGTTCTGCGGCGTCCGGCACTGGTGCTGCTGGGTGTGGGCGTGGCGGGCGGGCTGGCTCTGGGGTTGGGGCTGCTGGCCACGCTGGGCGCGCCTGACCAGGGCGTTCTCCGGCTGGCAGTGGCGCTGACGTTCGGGCTGAGCATGACGGTCGGCGGGCTGGCCGTGGCGGTTCTGGGGCAGGCGTCCGCGTCCTGGGACGGACGTCTGCGCACGGCGATCGTGGTGGTCGCGGCCGCCGCCGTCGTGGCCGCCGTGGTGAGCCGTCCCGTGGGACGTGCCGTCCAGGGGGTTCCCGTTTCGGGCGCGGGGGCCGCGGCGGCGGCGTGCGCTGTGGCCACGGTCGCGGCGGTCCGGCTGGCGCGGTCCCGGCTGGAACGGATCCACGCGCGCGATCTGCTGGAGGCGTCCACGCGGGTCAACCGGGTGGCGACCGCCACGACGCTGCTCGATCCCGGGGCGCTCACCTGGACGATCGAGGACGCCCACTGGCGGTCCCGGTCCCGGTCCCTGCGGTCGCGCCGCTGGCCGAGCCTGCCCGCGGCGTTCGCCGTCGCCTGGCAGGACTGGGTGCGGCTGGGCCGCCGGAAGGGACGCCTGGCCGTGCTGGTCGCGTCCGCCGGGCTGCCCGCCCTCGCGGCCCGCGCGATGGACGGGACGGCTCCGGTGGCGATGGCATCGCTGGGCGCGCTGCTCGTCGCCGCGTCGTGTGCGGCGGGCGCGCGCCGGGACGCGGGCGACCCCGCGCT
>NZ_RFFG01000150.1 GCF_003696215.1 Actinomadura harenae
GCCCGCCGGGTTCGCGCTGTGGCGCCGCCTCGGGTGCGGCGCCGCCGGACCGGCCGCGCTCGACCGGCGCGGACGCGGCGACGTCGAGTCCGCGACCGCCCGCGAGTTCTGGACCGGCCCCCTCCCGGACGGCGCGGGCCCCGGCCACTGGATGTGCGTCCGCTACGCCTACACGGGCGGACGCGGCGCCGCCTACGCCGTCCTCGCGGACGACCGGGGCCTGCACGTCATCGGCCGCCGCCTGGACACGCCCGACTGCGCGTCCGCGGGCGGCGACGTCGCGAGCGCCGGATGGTGGCGGTCGCCGAAGGGCCGCTGGTACTACCTCGCCGCCGCGAGCCGCCGCGTGACCGCCCTCTCCGCGCAGGGCCCGTTCCAGCCCGTCGAGGCCGACGGCGGCCTCCTCGCCGGGCGCGGGCCGGTCGCGTCCGTCCCGCCGTCCGGCCGGATCACGGTGGTCGCGCGCGGCCTCGACCAGGTCCCGGTGCCGGTGTTCCGCCGCCCGGGCGGCTGACCGGCGCCCCTGCCGTCAGTGACCGCTTACTCCGTCGGGCACAATGGGGGCAGGAACCGACGAGAGGGGCGCGTGATGGGACGAGGGCCACTGGCCGGGGTCAGGGTCGTCGAACTGGCGGGCATCGGGCCCGGCCCGTTCGCCGCGATGCTGCTGGCCGACCTGGGGGCCGACGTCGTCCGCGTCGACCGGGCCGCCGCCGCGCGCAAGGGCGGCGGCGCGACGGGCGGGACCGACTTCACCAACCGCGGCAAGCGCTCCATCGCCGTGGACCTCAAGAACGCGCAGGGCCGCGACCTCGTCCTGCGGATGGTGGAGCGCTCCGACGTCCTGATCGAGGGGTTCCGCCCGGGCGTCACCGAGCGTCTCGGCCTCGGCCCGGACGACTGCCTCGCCCGCAACCCGGCGCTCGTCTACGGCCGCATGACCGGCTGGGGCCAGGACGGCCCGCTCGCCCAGAGCGCCGGGCACGACATCGGCTACATCGCGATCACCGGGACGCTGCACGCCATCGGGCGCGCGGGCGGCCCCCCGCAGGTCCCGATGAACCTGCTCGGCGACTTCGCGGGCGGCAGCATGTACCTGGCCGTCGGCGTCCTCGCGGCCCTCCTGGAGTCCCGCGCGAGCGGCCGGGGCCAGGTCGTGGACGCCGCGATCGTCGACGGCGCGACCCACCTGTCCACGTTCATCCACGCGTTCATGGCGGGCGGCCTCTGGAAGGACGAGCGCGGCGTCAACATGCTCGACACCGGCGCCCCCTGGTACGACGTCTACGAGACCGCGGACGGCGAGCACATGGCCGTCGGCGCCATCGAGCCGCAGTTCTACGCCGAGTTCCTCCGCCTCCTCGGCCTCGCGGACGCGGGCCTCCCCAGCCAGCACGACCGCGACGCCTGGCCCGAGCTCCGCGAGCGCTTCGCGGCCAAGTTCAAGGAACGCACCCGCGACGAGTGGGCCGAGATCTTCCTCCCGTCCGACGCGTGCGTGGCCCCCGTCCTGTCGATGACCGAGGCCGCCCGCCACCCCTACAACACCGAACGCGAGGTCTTCGTCGACCGCGGCGGCCACCTCCAGCCCGCCCCGGCCCCCCGCTTCTCCCGAACCCCCGCCACCACCGACGGCGAACCCTCCCTCCCTGGTGGCCATACCCGCGCCATCCTCGCCGACCTCGGCATAGAGGACGCCGAAGCCCTCCTGGCCGCAGGCGCCATCACCGAAAGCTGACCGTCTTCGCGTCGGGAGCCGGTGGGAGCCCGATTCCGTGAGCGCCGCCCAGGGCCGTCGTCCATGACCGGACGGCGGCCCTTCGCCGTCAGCGAGGCGCCGGGCCTTCGGGCGGGACGGCGGCGATGTCGGTGATGTGGTGGCGTAGGGCGTCGGTGAGTTCGGGGGGGCCGATGCGGTCGGGTTGGAGGACGGCGTGGAGGGTGAGGCCGTCCAGGAGGGCGTTGAGGCGGACGCGTTCGGCGTGGAGGTCGAGGTCGGGGCGTAGGGCGCCGAGGCGGTCGGCGGCGGCCAGGAGGACGTCGAGCATGGCCGCGAGTTCGTCGAACAGCTCCCGTGCGTAGGGGGCCAGGTCGGGGCGGGTGCGGGCGGCCGTGATGAAGGCGAGCCAGACCTCGGCCTCCTCGCGGCGGCTCTCGTCGAGCGGGAGGATCTCGGCGAGCAGGAGCTCGAGGGTCGCGACGTGCTCGGAGGCCGGGGCGTCCGGGGCGGGCTTCTTGAGGCGGGTCGCGGCCTCGCGGATGCGGGATCCGGCGCGGTCGGCGAAGTAGCGCATCGCGAAGATCATCAGGTCGGCCTGGCCGTCGAAGTAGTGCCGGACGGAGCCGATCGCGAGGCCCGCCTCGGCCGCGACGGCGCGCAGGGAGGCGTGGTCGAGGCCGTCGCGGCGGGCCACCCGGAAGATGGCCTCGGCCACCTCGCGACGGCGCTCCTCGGGGTCCACCATCTTGGGCATGGTCGCTTTATAGCACACCCGTGCTACCTTGGATTTAGCACGGGAATGCCAAAAAAACGGGGAGGAACCGTGTCGACCGAGATCATGACCTTTCTGCTGCTCCGCCTCGCGATCATCGCGGCGGGCGTCGTCCTGCTCGCCGTCGTCGCCGTCACGCTGCTGGTGATGCTGAGGCGGCGCGGCCACCTCGACCGGGCGCGGTCGCTCGCCGAGCCGGTGGTCCGGGGCTGGGCGGACCGGCCGGCGTCCGGCGGGGGAGACGCGCTGCGCCGGGCCGCCGTCCGCGGCGCGTTCGACCACTTCGACCGCCGCGAGGACGACCACCGCGCGGCGGACGGCCGGGCCTCCGACGAGCGGAAGGGGCGTTAGTCCGCGCTAGTCCTGGACCTCCCGCCTCCTGGGACGGCGCTTCACGTCCACGCCGCCCCAGAAGGCGAGCCCGGAGATGACGATCTCCGGCGCGCCCGGGACGCCCGGCCCGGTCGCCCGGTGCTCGAAACCGCCCATGATCCCCACACCCGTCACCCGGACGTTCACGTCGTCCGGGACGATGATGTCGATCCCGCCCATGATCGCCACCGCGGTGATGTGGACGGTCCGCGAGGTGAACCGCGCCTCGCGCAGGTCGATGTCGCCACCGCCCCAGTAGGCGAACGCGGTGAACGACTCCGGGACGGTCCACACGCCCTTGCGCTCGAACCCGCCCATGATCGCGACGCCGTTCGTCCAGGTCGGCGCCTCGCCCGGCGCGATGACGAAACCGCCCGCGGTCCCGGCGGCCGGACGCGGCGCCGGCGGCCCGGACGGCGCGGACCCGGAGGCCGGCAGGTCGCGGGTCAACGGCTCCAGCTCGGAGTACGTCTTCGCCTTGTAGACCGCGTCCAGCCGCTCGTCCACCTCCTCCAGGGTGAGCCGGCCCTCGCCCACGGCGTCCCGGAGGATCTGCGCCACGCGGTCGCGGTCGGCGTCGGAGGCCCGCATCTCCACAGGACGCGCGGGATCTGGCTTCTCGGGCAGATGAGTCATGCGCCAACCCTAGGCCCGCATCCGGCGAGGACCTACCCCAGGCGGGCCCGGCTCAGCCGCGGCGGACCCGGCTCAGCCGCGGCGGACGCGGCGGACCCAGGCGGCGATCTGCGCGCGGGACGACAGGCCGAGCTTGGCCAGGATGTGCTCGACCGCCGTGTCGACCGTGCGCCGCGCGACCGAGAGCCGGTCGGCGATCTCCCGGTTCGACAGGCCGCGCGCGACCAGCACCGCGACCTCGCGCTCGCGGGCGGTGAGCGGCTGCCGTTCCGGACGGGGCGCGGGCTCGCCGCGGGCCAGCGCGATCGCCTCGGCGACCGACAGCCGCGCGCCGCGCTCCTTGGCCGCCTGGAACCGCTCCGGTGGCAGCCGCTTGCGCAGCGCGTGCTCGGACGTGGCGCGCCGCCGCTTGTAGTCCGGCCCGTACAGCCGCGTCGCGCCGAGCTGCCGCCACATCGCCTCGGTCGCGCCGAGCAGCATCGCCGCCTGCTCGTACTCGCCGTGGACGACCGGCGCGGGCGTGAGCAGGTCGAGCGCGAGCGTGATGCCGAGCAGGTCGCCGAGCCGCTCCTTGATCCGCAGGCAGGCGAGCAGGTCGTCGGTCGCGGCCCGGTGCTCGCCGAGCCACCACAGCGCCGCGCCCCGCGCGTACAGCGCGAACGAGTGGCACCAGCGTTCGCCGGACGCCTCGCCGTCGCGGGCGGCGGCGTCCGCGAGCGCGAGCGCCTCCTGCTCCTTGCGCTGCAACAGCAGGACGGTCGACAGGTGCGGGCCGGTCAGCAGCGCCAGCGGGTCCCGGTAGCCGAGCCGGTCGAACGCCTCGCGGGCCTGCTCCATCCGGGTGCGCGCCTCGTCCAGGCGGCCCTCGAACAGCGCGAGCAGCCCCTCCCCGTGGACGACGTGCGCCAGCAGGTCGGGCGCCGACGCCGCCTCGGCGGTGTCGGCCATGATCATCGCCGTCGCGGACGAGTCGACGTTCGCCGCCGTGAACAGGTCCCGCGCCCGGTCGGTCTCGCCCTGCTGGACGGCGACCATGCCCGCGCCGTAGGCGATCCACGCCCGGTCGAGCGCGACGCGCGCCGCGTCCCCGGAGCCGCCGGTCGGCGACGCCAGGGCCCGGTCGTGCCAGCGCCGCGCCTCGCCGAACATGCCCAGGCAGATCCAGTAGTGCTGGAGGACGACCGTCAGGTGCAGCCCGGTCGCGACCTCCTCCGGCGTGGTGAGCGAGTACTCCAGCGCGACGCGCAGGTTCGGGTTCTCCTCGCTCAGCCGGGTCAGCCAGCCGAGCTGCTCCGCGCCGAGCGCCGCCTCACGCGCGCGCTCGGCCAGGTCGAGGTAGTGGTCGCGGTGGCGTTGCCGCAGGCAGGGGCCGTCGCCGAGTCCCGCGAGCCGCTCCGAGCCGTACTCGCGCAGCGTGTCGAGCATCCGGTAGCGGCGTCCGTCCCGTTCGACCTGGACGACCGACTTCTCCACGAGCCGCCCGAGGACCTCGAACAGCTCCTCGCCGGGCAGCCCGTCGCCGCCGCAGACGCGCTCGGCGGCGGTCAGGTCGAAGTCGCCGGGGAACACCGACAGCCGCGCCCACAGCAGCCGCTCCTCGCCGGTGCACAGCTCGTGGCTCCACTCGATCGCGGCGCGGAGCGTCCGGTGCCGGTCCCCGCCCGCGCGCGCGGTGCCGAGCAGCCGGAACCGGTCGTCCATCCGCTCGGCGAGCTGCTCCACCGACATCGTCCGCATCCGGACGGCGGCCAGCTCGATCGCGAGCGGGATGCCGTCCAGCTGCGCGCACAGCCGCGCGACCAGCGGACGGTTCTCCTTGGTCAGCGTGAACCCCGGCACCATCGCCTCGGCCCGGTCGGCGAACAGCGCGACCGCGTCGTCCGCGCCCTCGTCCACCGCCGCCCGCCCGGCCGCGCCCGCCCGGTTCCCCTCCGCCGCGGTGCCGCCCGCCGGGTCGCCGTCCGCGGGGGCGTCGGCGGCGACGGCCAGCGGCGGGATCACCAGGTTGTGCTCGCCCATCACGTCCAGCGGCTCGCGGCTGGTGGCGAGCACCCGCAGCCGGGGCGCGGCCCGCAGCAGCGTCTCGACGAGCGTGGCCGTGCCCTCCACCAGGTGCTCGCAAGTGTCCAGGACGAGCAGCAGCTCACGGTCGGCCAAGTGCTCGCAGAGCCGGTCGGTCTGGTCGCCCGCGGCCTGGCCGGGCAGGCCGAGCTTGTCGGCGACGTGCCGGGCGAGCAGATCCGGCTCGCGCAGCGCGGACAGCTCGACCAGCCACGCGCCGCCGTCGAACTCGCCGCGGACCTCGGTGGCCAGCCGGAGCGCCAGCCGGGTCTTGCCGACCCCGCCCACGCCGGTCAGCGTGACCAGGCGCGAGCGGGCCAGGACGCGCGTGGCCTCGGCCAGCTCGCGCCGCCGGCCGATGAACCGGGTCACCTCGGCGGGCAGGTTGCCGCCGTGCCGGTCGTCCGCCAGTGCCGTCACCGGTCACCTCGTTGGGGGAGGGAGCGTGGGGATGCGTGGGGTCGATCTGTGAACGGGGTCGATCTGTGAGCGGGTCGATCTGTGAATCGGGCTGTCGGATGGGAGCGTCAGGATGGGTGCATCGTACGCCGTCGGCGCCTCGGCCACGGGCGTAACGCGGGTCAATACGGCCGGTTATGGACGACCTTCCCGCTCCGCCCCCACAACGGCCCCCCGCATGTCCTACGCTCGCACATTCGCCGCCCGCGCGCCCCGGCCTCGCCGCCCTCCGCCCCGCCCCGGACGTCCGGACTCGCCTCGCGCCGCCCGCCCCGGGCTCACTCCCCGGCGGGCTCCAGGCGGACGACGACCGACTTGGAGGTGGGGGTGTTGCTGACCTCGGCCGTGCTGTCCAGCGGGACCAGCACGTTGGTCTCGGGGAAGTAGGCCGCCGCGCAGCCGCGCGCGGTCGGGTAGGCGATGATCCGGAAGGCGGGCGCGCGGCGCTCGGTGCCGTCCGTCCACTCCGACACCAGGTCGACGGTCGCGCCGTCGGCGAGGCCGAGCGCGGTGAGGTCGTCGGGGTTGACGAACACGACGCGCCGCCCGGCCTTGACGCCCCGGTACCGGTCGTCCAGGCCGTAGATCGTGGTGTTGTACTGGTCGTGGCTGCGGACGGTCTGGAGCAGCAGCCGCCCCTCCGGGACGCGCAGCACCTCCAGCGCGTTCGCGGTGAAGTTCGCCTTGCCCGTCGCGGTCGGGAAGCGGCGCTCGTCGCGCGGCGCGTGCGGCAGCGTGAACCCGTCCGGCTCGCGCACGCGCGCGTTGTAGTCGTCGAACCCCGGGACGACCCGCTCCACATGGTCGCGGATCACGTCGTAGTCGCGTTCCATGGCGTCCCAGGCGATGCCGTGCCGGTCGCCGAGCGTCCGCCGGGCCAGGCCCGTGACGATCGCGACCTCCGACCTGAGCTGCGGCGACGCGGGCGCGAGCCGTCCGCGTGAGGCGTGCACCATGCCCATCGAGTCCTCGACGGAGACGAACTGCTCGCCGCCCGCCTGGACGTCCCGCTCGGTGCGTCCCAGCGCGGGCAGGATCAGCGCCCGCCCGCCCGTGACCGCGTGCGACCGGTTCAGCTTCGTCGACACCTGGACGGTCAGCCGGCAGTTGCGCATCGCCGCCTCCGTCACGTCCGAGTCGGGGGTGGCGCGGATGAAGTTGCCGCCCATCGCGAAGAACACCCTGGCCTTGCCGTCCCGCATCGCGCGGATCGCGTCGACGGTGTCCAGGCCGTGCTCGCGCGGAGGCTCGAACCCGAACTCGGCGGCGAGCGCGTCCAGGAACTCGGGCTTCGGCTTCTCGTAGATGCCCATCGTCCGGTCGCCCTGGACGTTGGAGTGGCCGCGCACCGGGCACACGCCCGCGCCCGGACGGCCGATGTTGCCGCGCAGCAGCAGGAAGTTCACGACCTCGCGGATCGTCGGGACCGAGTTGCGGTGCTGCGTCAGGCCCATCGCCCAGCACACCACGATCCGCTTCGCCGCGAGGACGTCGCCGAGCGTCGCGGCGATCTCGCCGCGGGTCAGGCCGGTCGCGGCGAGCACGTCGTCCCAGTCCAGGGCCTTGACGTGGTCGGCGAACGCGCCGAACCCGTGGGTGTGCTCGTCGACGAACGCGTGGTCGACGGCGTCCGGGGCGTCCGACTCGAGCAGCAGCCGGTTCAGCGCCTGGAACAGGGCCAGGTCGCCGTTCACCCGGATCTGCAGGAACCGGTCGGCGAGCCTGGTGCCCTTCCCGACCACGCCGGACGGCACCTGCGGGTTCTTGAACCGGATCAGCCCGGCCTCCGGCAGCGGGTTGACCGCGACGATCCGCGCGCCGGCCTTCTTCGCCTTCTCCAGCGCCGACAGCATGCGCGGATGGTTCGTCCCGGGGTTCTGCCCGACGACGAAGATCAGGTCGGACCGGTAGAGGTCCTCCAGGAGCACCGAGCCCTTGCCGATGCCGATCGTCTCGGTCAGCGCCGACCCGGACGACTCGTGGCACATGTTCGAGCAGTCCGGCAGGTTGTTCGTGCCGAACGCGCGGACGAACAGCTGGTAGGCGAACGCGGCCTCGTTGCTGGTGCGGCCGGAGGTGTAGAAGACCGCCTCGTCGGGGGAGTCCAGGGCGTTCAGCTCGCTCGCGACCAGGCCGAACGCGTCGTCCCAGGAGATCGGCTCGTAGTGCTCCGAGCCCGGGTTCCTGACCATCGGCTCGGTGAGGCGGCCCTGCCGGCCCAGCCAGTGGTCGGTGCGCTCGCCCAGCTCGGCGACGGTGTGCTCGGCGAAGAACGCGCGGGTGATCCGGCGGGTCGTGGCCTCCTCGGCGACGGCCTTCGCGCCGTTCTCGCAGAACTCGGCGGTGTGCCGGTGGCCGGGCTCGGGCCACGCGCAGCCGGGGCAGTCGAACCCGTCCTTCTGGTTGACCTTGAGCAGCGTCAGCGCCGTCCGCTTCACGCCCATCTGCTCGTAGGAGTCGCGCAGGGCGGCCGTCACGCCCGGCACGCCCGCCGCCCACCGCTTCGGCTTCGCGATCTTCATCCCGGAGTCGTCGAAGTCCTCGCGCGGCGCCTCACGGCTCATCGTCCACACCCATTCTCGCCTTGGAACTGCTCCCTCCCACTCTCGCACCTTTTGGCCCCGAATCGACACAGCATGCCGTCCGACCTGCCCGAACACCCCTGGAACACCCTCCAGGGCGTCGGGGGCGCGGGCCTTCAGGGGTCAGCGGTCGAGGAGCGCGACGGCCAGCCGGAGGCCCGACGCCTTCGCACCGGGGGTGGCCAGCGACCACTCCAGGGCGGCGCGCAGGTTGCCCTCCTCGCTGCGCAGGCGACGCGTCCAGCAGGACTCGTGCGGGCCGAGGCGCTCGCGCGCGGCCCGGTCGGCGAGCGCGGCGTAGTGGTCGCGGTGGCGGCGGCGCAGCGGGCCGGTCTCCCCGGCCTCGTCCAGGCGCTCCGCGCCGTACTCGCGGAGCGTGTCGAGCATCTGGTAGCGGCCCGCGCCCGGGTCGAACCGCACCACGGACTTGTCGACCAGCATGGTCAGGACGTCGACGAGCTCGTCCGCGGGCAGGTCGCCGTCGGCGCAGACGGACTCGGCGGCGGCCAGGTCGAACCCGCCGGGGAACACCGACAGCCGCGCCCACAGCATCCGCTCGGCGGGCATGCACAGGTCGTGACTCCAGGTGATCGCGGCCCGCAGCGTCCGGTGCCGCCGCCCGCCCGTCCAGGACGCGCCGTAGGGGCCGTCCGCGCCGGTCAGCACGTGGAAGCGGTCCGACAGGCGTTCCACGATCTCCTCGACCGGCATCGCGGGCAGCCGGTCGGCGGCCAGTTCCAGGGCGAGCGGGATGCCCTCCAGGCGGCGGCAGAGCGCGCAGACCGCCGCGTGGTTGCCGGGGGCGACGGTGAACCCGGGGCTGCTGGCCCCGGCCCGCTCGGCGAACAGCGTGACCGAGTCGCACAGGGGCGCCGCATCCCCGGCCGAGCCCGTGGGGGCGGTGCCGTCCCGCGGGCAGGGCACGGCCAGCGGCGGGACGGGCACGAGGTGCTCGCCGACCAGGTTCAGCGACTCGCGGCTCGTCGTGAGGACGCGCAGACCGGGCGCGGCGGTCAGCAGCCGCTCGGCCAGCATCGCGCACGCGTGCACGAGGTGCTCGCACGTGTCGAGGACGAGCAGCAGCTCGGACGCGGCGAGCCGGTCGGCGAGGAACCCGGCCGGGTCGTCCACGCGGCGTCCGGGCAGCCGCAGCGTCTCGGCGATCACGCACGGCAGCGACTCGGGAGCGCGCAGGCCGGACAGCTCCACCAGCCACACCCCGTCGGGGAACAGCGGACGGGCCCGGTCGGCGGCGCGCAGCGCGAGGCGGGTCTTGCCGACGCCGCCCGGCCCGAGCAGCGTCACGAGCCTGGCCCGTTCCAGCGCGCGCAGCACCTGGTCCAGCTCGGCGCGGCGGCCGACGAAGCTGGTCGGTTCGGCGGGCAGGTTGCCCGGACGTCCTGGCGAACTCGCCACCGCTGGCCTCGGCAATCGCGTCGGGTTCGGGGGGTCGTGCGATCGCGGCGTGCCCGCCGCGCGGACGGGACCGGGCCATCCTACGCCGGTCGGCACCTTTGGTGACGAGGCGATCACCGGTTCGCGGTGTTCCGTGCCCGGGCCGTCCGGTACGCGCGGGTCACCGTGGGGGCACTGGGGGCGGCACTACGGGTGTCACTGCGGCGGGCCCGAGGCGAGCTTGACCTGCTGGGTGACGGCCTGCCCGCCCGGCGTGAGGTAGGTGAGCGCGACCTTGTCGCCCGGGTGGTGGAGCAGAAGCAGGTCGGTGAGCGTGTTGGGGGAGTCGACGGGCGTCCCGTCCAGGCCGGTGATCACCGCGCCGACGGGGACGTCGAGCTGCTCGGCCGGGGAGTCGGGCAGCGTGGACGCCACCTGCGCGCCCCCGCCCTGCCCCGTGCCGCCCTGCCCCGTGCCCGGCGCTCCGGCGCCCGTGCCGCCGTTCTGGTCCGCGCCGCCCGTGCCCTGGCCGCCGTCGGCCGTGCGGACCTGGACGCCGAGCATCGCGGTCTGGCCGATGTGCACCTTCGGCGCGCCCTGCCCCTGCCGGATCTGCTCGGCGATCCCGAGCGCCCGGTTGATCGGGATGGCGAAGCCGCGCCCGCCGTCCTTCTTGGCCATCGTGAACCCGCCGGACGCGGCGGTGTCCATGCCGACCACCTCGCCCGAGGCGTTGAACAGGGGGCCCCCGGAGTCGCCCGGCCGGATCGCCGCGTCCGTCTCGATCAGCCCGGACAGCTTCTCGGACGACCCGTCGGAGTCGTCCTTGGCGATGACGGCCTGGTCCAGCGAGGTGACCTTGCCCTTGGCGACCTTCGGCGCGCCGCCCTTCCCGCCCGCGTTGCCCTTGGCGGTGACCGGGTCGCCCTCGGCGACCTTGCCCGAGTCGCCGAACGCCGCGGGCTTCAGCCCCGCGCTCTTCACGCCGGTCAGCTTGATCACCGCGACGTCGTTCGACTTGTCGTAGCCGACCACGCGGGCGGTGTAGACCTTGTGGGTGCGGGTGTCGGTCGCCTTGATCGAGGTCGCGCCCTGGATGACGTGGTTGTTGGTGAGGACGAGGCCCGTCCGGTCGAGGATGATGCCGGTGCCCGCGGCGAGCGTGCCGCGGTAGCCGAGCTCGGTGTCGACGTTGACGATGCCGCCGCCGCGCACGCCCCCGGCGGGCCGGTGCACCGCCTGCGGCGAGGACTGGGTGGCCGCCGACGGGTCGCCCGGACCCGCCATGATCGGCCTGATCAGCAGGAAGGTCGCGAGACCGGCGAGCGCGAACAGCACCAGCCAGCCCGCGGCCGAGCGGGACCCGCCGGGGCCTGGGACGTTGCGGTCCGGGACAGGGTGCATCACGCCTCCTCCGCGCCGCGCCGGACGCGGACGGCATACCCGCTGCGTCGCAATTCCACCTTGGCGGCTCTAACTCATGAAACGCACCGCGAGGCGGAAATGTTCGGGATCCCCCGACAAGGAGGCCCGGATCACCTGATCCGGACGTCCGTCCCGGGCACGGAGGAGGCCGCCGTCCACCTCCGGGGCTCAGGGGGCGGGAGTGAAGTACCGGCGGGGGTTGGCGACGAGCATCGCGTCGATCTGCGCGTCGGTCACCCCGGCCTCGCGCAGCGCCGGCAGGACGTCGTCGGTGAGGTGCCCGTAGTGCCAGTTCGGCAGGACGGGCCGCAGCGCCTCGGGATCCGGCCCGAACCAGTCGATGTAGCAGGACGCGTCGTGGCTGAGCACCATCCGGTCGGCGTATCCGCGGGCGCAGAGGGCGGCGACGGTCGCGACCCGGTCGGGGGTCGGGTTGTAGGTGTCCAGGCCGAACCGGTCCATGCCGAGGACCGCGCCGGTGTCGGCGAGTTCCATCAGGTAGTCGAGGTCGTTGCTGTCGCCCGCGTGCCCGACGACGACCCGGGCCGGGTCCACGCCCTCCTTGAGGAGCAGGTCGAGCGCGCCGCGTCCGCTGTGGGACGCGCTGTGCGTGTGGACGGTCACGGGCGCGCCGGTCTCGCGGTGCGCGGCGGCGACGGCGCGCAGCACCCGCTCGACGCCGGGGGTGAAGCCGGGCTCGTCCACGGCGCACTTGAGGAAGGCCGCCCGGACCCCGGTGTCCGCGATGCCCTCGGTCAGGTCGCGGACGAAGTCGGCGACGAGCGGCTCGGGCCCGCCGAGGAGCGTGCCCGGCCCGCGGTAGTGCAGCGGGAACGGCAGGTCGGCGTAGGTGTAGAGCCCGGTCGCGACGACGATGTTCAGCTCCGGGACGAGGTCGGCGACCCGCCGGATGCGCGGGATGTACCGGCCGAGCCCCCACACGGTCGGGTCGGCGATGGTGGTGACGCCGCTCCCGGCGAGCGCGGCCAGCTTGGCGGCGGCGTCGGCGACCCGCTCGTCCTCGTCCCACCAGGCCCCGGAACCGTAGTTGCGCTGGTGGTAGTCGTCCAGGACGAACACGTGCTCGTGCATGTACGTCCGGCCGAGGTCGGCGACGTCGACCGGGCCGCGCGCGGTCTCCACGGTGGGCATGGGGCCTCCTCGCGTCCGGGCGGGACCGGCCGGAACGGCGTCCGGCCGACCGGTCCTCGCAAGCTAGGACACCCGGTGAGGCCCGTCAACGCACCCGCCCGCGGGGCCTGGGCGCGGGGGATCAGATCTCGGTGACGATCTGGTCGTAGGCGAGGCGCGGGTTGCGGGGGAACCAGGCGTCCGGGCCGGGCATGCCCACGTTGACCACGGCCAGGACCTCCTGGCCGGTGCCCTCGAGGAACTCGGCGCGGACGCCCTCGGCGTCGAAGCCGGTCATCGGGCCCGCGGCGAGGCCGGCGGCGCGGATGCCGACGATGAGGTAGCCGAGCTGGATCGTGGCGTTGAACTTCGCCATGCCCGCGCGGCCCGGGTTGCCCTCCATCGCCTCGCGCGCGCCCGCGGCGTGCGGGAAGACGGTCGGCAGGTGCTCGTGGAAGCCGGTGTCGGCGGCGACGATCAGCGTCAGCGGCGCGGAGGCCGTCTTCGGGCGGTTGCCCTCGGACATGTGCGCGACCAGGCGCTCGCGGGCCTCCGGCGTGCGGACGGCCACCAGCCGCATCGGCTGGGCGTTCATCGCGGTCGGGCCGAACTTGACCAGGTCGTAGATCGCCTGGAGCCGCTCGTCCGGCACGGGCTCGGAGGCGAAGGTGTTGGCGGTGCGGGCCTCGCGGAACAGCAGGTCCTGGGCGGCCGCGTCGAGCGCGAGCGTGTCGGTGGTCCGGACTTCGGGGTGCAGGGCGGTCATCGCAGGAACCTTTCTCGGGCTAACTGTTGAAGATTCAACCAATCTAACGCGAGTGAGCCCCCGGTTATGCCGGAACGGGTGTGCCTCCCCTCACACCCCGTGATGATCAAGCGGGAGGGGGCGGAGGGGAGGGGGCGGAGGTCGGGGGTCAGAAGGGCAGGAGGAAGTGGAGGCTCACCGAGTCCATCAGCAGGGCGGCGGTCGTGCCGACCGCGGCGAGCAGCGCCAGGCCCGCCGCCGACAGGCCGCCGAGCACCGACCAGCGGCCCACCTGGTACCCCAGCGGGACCAGCGCCGGGTCGCGGCCGCGCACCGGCCACGGCGCGCGCAGCGGGGACGTCCCGGGCACCTCGTCGATCACGTCCGGGGACGGGGACGGCGACGAGGCCGCGCCGGGCGCCGCGGGCGGGGTCGCGGACGCCAGCCCCGACGCCCACAGCAGCAGGTCGGCGACCTCGCCCGGCGCGGTCGACAGCCCCGACCCGAAGAACCGGACCTCGCCCGCGACCTGCTCCAGCGACCGCACCGAGTTGCCCAGCCCGACCCCGGCCAGCCAGTCGCGCAGCCCGGCCTCCGTGACGTCCCGCCCGACGTCGGTCTTCAACAGCAGGTCCAGCTTGGTGACGATCACGCCGATGCGCTTCTGCCGGCCCCGGTCCGGGCGGGTGCGCAGCTCGTTCAGGACGCGCTGCAGCGTGTCCGCCGGATCCTCCTCCGACGTCCCGGCCGACTCCTCGACCAGGTGCAGCTCCGACTCGCCCAGCGAGTGCCGGACGTAGGGCAGCGCGAACGGGTCGACCACGAACAGCAGCGCCTCGCCGTGGTCCAGGTAGCGCAGCGACTCCACCTCGGTCGCGCCCGTGTAGTGCTCGCCCGCCGGGTCGAACAGGTACAGGATGCGGCGGACGCGGCCGGGCAGCTCGATGTCCAGCATCGTCGCGAGCGGAAGCTCCGGGCCGGTCTTGGCGGGCCGTCCACCCGAGTTGAAGACCTGCACCATCGCCGCGTACGCCTCGGCGTGCCGCCGCTCCACGAACGCCAGCCGCCCGTGCGCCGCCCGCGCGCGGGTGTGCAGCGCCCGGATCCCGAGCACCATGAACGTCGTCTTCCCGGCGGCCGGGCCGCCGACGAACGGCAGCGGCTCGATCCGGACGCGCCCGATGCGCTCGGGCAGCCGTCCCTCGCAGTGCGGGCAGTACGCCGCCAGCCGGAACCGGCCCAGCGGGACGGTCGTGGGCAGCCGCGTCCCGCACCGGCACACGTGCCGGAACGCGCCCGCCGCGCCCGGCGTCAGCCGCGGGTGCCGCGCGCCGCATCCCGGGCACGCGTACACCGGCAGGGCGATCCGCTCGTAACAGAACGGATGCGGGCAGGTCTGGAGGATCCGCCCGTAGACCATGAACCCGCGCTCGACCGCCGCCAGCGCCAGCACGCACACCGACCACGCCGCCAGCCCGACCGCCGCGACCAGCCCGTACAGGACGGTCAGCGCCAGTCCCAGCACCGCCGCCGGGACGGCCGCGACCGCGATCCCCGCGCACAGCGCCAGCCAGAACGGGAACGTGAAGAACCCCCACAGCCCGCCGAGCAGCAGCCGCGTCAGCCGCGTGATCGCCCAGCGGGCCGTCCCGTACACGCGCGGGACGACGGTCCTGGTGATCGTCCACCAGTCGCGCCACGCCTGCCCGAGCAGGTACGTCCGGTACGACACCACGGGCTCGGCGACCGGCGACGGCCCGCCGCGCTCCCGGGGCGTCAGCGCCCGGACGGCGTGCAGGTAGTACAACCCGAACGCGGCCAGCCCGGCCGCGGCCACCACCGCCGGGAACAGAACAGGGAACACCAGGACGAACCCGGCGTACATGACGGCGAGCCAGAGCAGGATCAGCAGTCCGATGACGACGGCGGGCATCCGGTCACCCCCGCCGCGCGTCGTCGAGCAGCGCCTTCAGCGCCGCGCGCAACTCCGGATCGGACGCGAACCGCGACTCCAGATGCCGCGCCGCCAGGAACCGGGACGCCGCGCCCCGCGCCCACTCCTCCAGCGCCGGTTCCCGCACGCCCCGCGCCCGCAGCCGCAGCACGACCTCCACCAGCTCGTCCCGGCGCTCGCCGTCCGAGCCGCGCCGCCGCCGCGCGCCCGGACCGCCCGTCCACTGCACACCGAGCCGCGCCCGCGCCGTCGGC
>NZ_RFFG01000151.1 GCF_003696215.1 Actinomadura harenae
CGTCGGCGCGGGCCTGGCGGGCGCGCTGCTGGCGACCCTGCTGGCCCGGCGCGGCGTCCCGGTGACGGTGTACGAGCGCCGCCCGGACCCGCGGATCGCGGGCGCCGAACGCGGCCGGTCCATCAACCTGGCGATCTCCGCGCGCGGCCTCGCCGCGCTCGAGCAGGTCGGACTGCGCGAGCAGGCGCTCGCGCGGGCGCTGCCCATGCACGGCCGCAGGGTGCACCCGAGCGGCGGCGCGACCAACTTCCAGTCCTACAGCGCGGACGGCACGCGCGCGATCAACTCGATCAGCCGCTCCGAGCTGAACGCCGCGCTGCTCGACACCGCCGAGGCCACGCCCGGCGTGACGCTGCGGTTCGGGCACAAGGTCACGGCCGTGGACACCGCGTCCGGCAAGCTCACCCTGGACGGCCCTGACGGCACGGTCACCGAGCCCGCGGGCGTCGTCCTGGCCGGGGACGGCGCGTACAGCGCGGTCCGCCGGGGCGCCGGACCCGGCGGCGCGTTCACCGCCGACGCCGACTTCCTGGAGCACGGCTACAAGGAGCTGACGATCCCGGCGCGCGACGGCGACTTCGCGCTCGACCCGGACGCCCTGCACATCTGGCCGCGCGGCACGTCCATGATGATCGCACTGCCGAACCTGGACCGCTCGTTCACCTGCACGCTGTTCTGGCCGAAGGGCGACTTCGACGCGCTCGGCACGCCCGAGGCGGTGACCGCGCACTTCCGGCGGCACTACCCGGACGTCGCCGAGCTGATGCCCGACCTCACCGACGACTTCGCGCACAACCCCGTCGGGTCGCTGGTGACCGTCCGGGCCTGGCCGTGGGTGCGGGCCGGCGAGGGCGCGACCGTGGCGCTGCTCGGCGACGCCGCCCACGCCATCGTCCCGTTCTTCGGGCAGGGAGCGAACTGCGCGTTCGAGGACTGCATCGAGATCGACCGCTGCCTGGACGAGACCGACGGCGACTGGGCCGCCGCCCTGGAGCGGTACCAGGAGCGCCGCAAGGCCAACACCGACGCGATCGCCGAGATGGCGCTGGAGAACTTCGTGGAGATGCGCGACAAGGTCGCCTCCCCCGTGTTCCGGGCCAGGCAGGCGGCCGTCCACGCGCTCGAGCGGCGCCTCGCCGGACGGTACGTCTCCCGGTACGAGCTGGTGTCGTTCTCGACCCTGCCGTACGCCGAGATCCCGGCCCGGATCAGGCGGCAGAACCTGGCCGTCGCGGGCACCGCGGCCGCGGGCGCGGTGCTCGCCGCCGGAGCCGTCCGGGCCCTGCGGGGCCGCGCCCGCCGCCGCCCCTGAGACCGGGCGCGAGCGGTCAGGCGGGCGCCGACAGGCGCGCGCCCGACGGCCTGCGTCCGGCCGTCCGGCTGCGGACGATCTCGACGGTGACCTGCTTCATCAGCGGCTGGCCGCTCTGCGGGCTGAAGTCCCCGATCGGGCACAGGACGTTCATCTCCGGCATGTACCCGGTCGCGCAGCCGCGCGGGATGTCGTAGCCGATCGCCCGGTAGCCGTGGACCGCGCGCCGCGAACCGTCCTTGGCGATGGACGTGACGTCGACGAGGTCGAGCTCCTTCAGGCCGCGCTCGTCCATGTCGGCGCGGTTCATGAAGACCAGCGTGCGCAGGTTCCGGACGCCCCGGTACCGGTCGTCGTCGCTGTAGATCGTGGTGTTCCACTGGTCGTGCGACCGGACGGTGGAGAGCATGAGCCTCCCGGCGTCCGGGGTGACGTCGCCGAGCGCGGCCAGGGAGAACTCGGCGGCCCCGGACGGCGTCTCGAACACCCGCTCGCGCGCGGCCTGCCGCAGCCGGAACCCGAGCGGCTGCCGGACGCGCCGGTTGAAGTCCTCGAACCCCTCCAGGCACTGGGCCATGGCGTCCCGGATCAGGTCGTAGTCCCCGGCGTAGTCCTCGTACGGGGTGGTGCTGTCCGGCAGCGTCGCCCGCGCCATCCCGGCGAGGATCGCGATCTCCGACCTCAGGTGCGGCGACGCGGGCCGCTTCATGCCCGTCGACCGGTGCACCATGCTCATCGAGTCCTCGACGGTGACGCACTGGAGGCCGGTGGCCTGCCGGTCCTCCTCGCTGCGCGTCAGCGTCGGCAGGATCAGCGACCGCCTCCCGTGGACGAGATCGCTGCGGTTCAGCTTGGTCGAGACGTGGACGGTGAGGTCGCAGCGGCGCAGCGCCTCGAAGGTGAAGGCGGTGTCGGGGCAGGCGAGCGCGAAGTTCCCGCCCACCGACACGAACACCTTCACCTCGCCCGCGTGCATCGCCTCCACGGTCCGGACGACGTCCAGGCCCGGCTTGCGCGGCGGGGTGAAGTCGTAGATCTCGTTCATCCGGTCGCTGAGGAACGGCGGCGGACGGTGGGTGATGCCGCACGTCCGGTTCCCCTGGACGTTGCTGTGCCCGCGCACCGGGCACACGCCCGCGCCCTCGGTGCCGAGGTTGCCGCGCAGCAGCAGGACGTTGACGATCTCGCGGATGGTGTCGACGGCGTGGTCGTGCTGGGTGACCCCGAGGCACCAGGCGATGATCGTCCGCTTGGCGCGCAGGTACACGGCCGCCAGCTCGCGGATCCGCGCCTCCCGGACGCCCGAGACGCGCTCCAGGTCCGCCCACGCGGCGTCCCTGACGATCCTCGCGTACGCCTCGAACCCGCTGGTGTGCCGGTCGAGGAAGTCGCGGTCGATCGCGCGCGGATCGGTCTCCGCCTTCTCCAGGACGGCCTTGGCGACGCCCCGCAGCAGCGCCATGTCGCCGCCGATCCGCACCTGGACGTCCATCGTGCCGGTCGCGGTGGACTTGTTCAGGCCCATCGAGACGAACTCGTGCGGCACGATCGTCCGCCGGGCCGCGCCCTCCACCAGCGGGTTGACGTGCACGATCGCCGCGCCCCGCCGGTAGGCCTTGGCGAGCGCGGTCAGCATGCGCGGCGCGTTGGACGCGGCGTTGTTCCCGAGCAGCAGGACGGCGTCCGCCATGTCCCAGTCGTCCAGGTCGACGGTGCCCTTGGGCGTGCCGAGGGACGCATCGAGCGCCCATCCGCTCGCCTCGTGGCACAGGTTCGAGCAGTCCGGCAGGTTGTTGGTGCCGAACTCCCGCGCCCACAGCTGGTAGAGGAACGACCCCTCGTTGCCGAGCCGCCCGGAGGTGTAGAACGCGGCGCGGTCCGGGGCGTCCAGGTCGCGGAGGGCACGTCCGACCAGCTGGAACGCCTGCTCCCACGAGATCGGGACGTACCGGTCGGACGCCTCGTCGTACACCAGCGGCTCGGTCAGCCGCCCCGCGTCCTCCAGGGCGAAGTCGCTCCAGCCCGCCAGCTCCGAGACGGTGTGCGCGGCGAAGAACGCGCGGTCGGCGCGCTTGTGCGTCATCTCCCAGCCGACGTGCTTGATGCCGTTCTCGCAGATGTCGAGCTTGAGGCCGTCGCGCGCGTCCGGCCAGGCGCAGCCGGGGCAGTCGAACCCGCCGTCCTCGTGGTTCATCCGCAGCAGCGCGCGGGGCATGCGGGTGAACTCGCGCGACTCCGCGATGACCTCGCCGACCTTCTTCGCCGCGCCCCAGCCCGCGGTCGGATGGGTGTACGGCTCACGGGACGGCGGCCCCCCGGTCCCCGGACCGAGCCCCCGCGCGGGCTCCCCCGGCGCGCCCTGGCTCCTGATCGCGCCCCCGGACCTGCTGGTGTTCGCGCTCTTGGTCGTGTCCGCGCTCTTGGTCGTGTCCGCGTCGTCCGCCATGGCCGCCCCCTTCCCGGAACCCCTTGCCGGGCCGTGTTCCGCCTAGTCCCCGTCCCCGGTCCACGTTCGGTAAGGCTTTCGAGGTCAGCCCGCGTGGCGGCGGACGACGAGCCTCCCGCCGTGGCCGAACAGGTCGAACAGGCTCATCGCGAACGCCGCCAGGACGAACGCGAGCACGACCAGCAGGCCGTCCCGGAACGCCTCCGCCCAGTTCCCGCCCGTGCCCGCGACCGTCGCGAAGAACACCGCACCGACGCACGCGATCCCCACGGCCGTCCCCACCCGCTGCCCCGTCTGGAGCACGCCCGCCGCGCTGCCGCCCTGCTGGTAGGGCACCTCCGACAGCGTGATGGTCTGGTTCGGCGAGATCACCAGGCCGCTGCCGACGCCCGCGAACAGCAGCGGCACGGCCGTCCACCACGCCGCGCCCGACCCCGGGTGCACGTCCACCGCAATCCACGTCAGGACCAGCGCCACCGCGACCAGCGCCAGCCCGGCGGCCACCAGCGGGCGGCCGAGCCGTCCGACCATGCGCCCGCCGACCGCCGACGCGACACCCGACCCGACCGCGAACGGCGTGATCGCGACGCCCGCGCCGAGCGCGCTGTACCCGAGGCCGTTCTGCAGGTAGAGGGTGAAGATGAAGAAGATCGAGGTGAACCCGGCGAAGTACAGCAGCGCGATCCCCGACCCGAGCGAGTACGAGCGCAGCCGGAACAGCGCGAGGTCCACCATCGGCGAGTCCGTGAACCGCTCCCACGCCACGAACACGCCGAGCAGGACGAGCCCCGCGACCACCAGCAGCCACTTGGCGTGCCCGTGCCAGGTCCGCTCCTGGAGGAACGGCAGCATGATCGCGATGATCGCGGCGCCCAGCAGGAACACGCCGACCGGGTCCAGGCCCTGGCTCTCGCCGTAGACCGGGGCGGGCAGCAGCCGCCGCGCCAGCACCAGCGCGACCAGCCCGATCGGGATGTTGATCAGGAAGATCCAGCGCCAGCCGGTGTCGGTCCCGGCGATCTGGATCAGGATGCCGCCGAGGATCGGCCCGACCGCCGTCGCGATCCCGATGACCGCGCCGAGCGCGCCGAACGCCCGCCCCCGGTCCGCGCCCTGGAACAGCTGCTGGATCAACCCCGCGACCTGCGGGTTCAGCACCCCGCCCGCGACGCCCTGGGCGAACCGGGCGACCACCAGCCACAGCATCGTCGGCGCCAGGCCGCACGCCGCGCTGGCCAGCACGAACAGCGCCAGCCCGACCATGAACGTCGCGCGCCGGGAACGCGCGTCCCCGATCCGCCCCGCCGCGACCAGCACCAGGCCGAACGTCAGCGCGTACCCGGACAGGATCCACTGCAGGCCGCTCTCGGAGGCGTTCAGCCCCGTCCGGATCGACGGCAGCGCCACGTTGACGATGCTGACGTCCAGCAGCGTCATGAAAGCCGCGACCAGGCAGACCGACAACGCCCGCCACGGATGGGCGCACGCCTGCGGCGCCGCCGGCTCGGTCGTCACAGGACGAATCCTTCACCCACCAGGAACCGGGCAAACACGACACGCCGCGGACGGGACGCGTTCCCCGTCCGGCTCTTGCCCGCCCTTTAACCGGACGGCCCCCGGACCGGCGCGTCCCGCCGGGTCACTACCCTGGGAACGTGACCGAAACCCACCCCGGCGACCCGGCGGACGAAACGCCCCTCTGCTCGGCCAAGGGCTGCCAGGCCCCCGCCGTCTGGGCCCTGCGCTGGAACAACCCGAAGATCCACACCCCGGAGCGGCGCAAGGTCTGGCTGTCCTGCGACGCCCACCGCGACCGGCTCTCCCAGTTCCTGGACCGGCGCGACTTCCTCAAGGACGTCGTCCCGATGAACGAGCTCACCCCGACCGACGGCTAGACCCCCTTCGGAGCCGGAGCGCGTGGGCACATCCGGTCACCCGCGTGGGCACATCCGGTCACCCGCGTGGGCGCGGCCGGTCAGCCGTCGGCGTCGCCCTTCCACGCCAGCGCCATCTCGCTGACCCGGGTCGCCGCGTCCTTCGGAGGCGTGCCGCGCCCGATCGCCAGGCCGAGCAGGTAGGCGGTCAGCGGCGCGGCGGGCCGCGCCACACCGTGCGCGACGTCCCGCGCCAGGTCCAGCACCAGATCGCGGTCCAGCTCGGCGCGTTCGACGCCGAGCTCCAGGCACACCGCCTCGATCCACTCCTCCAGCACCGTCATCTCCCCTTTCACCTGATCCCGGCTCCGATCGTACGGGCCGGACGCCACGCTCCCCGCCTCGGCCAGCGCCTCCGGGGTGTCGCAGTCGAACCACGGCGGCCGCTCCCCCGCGCCCGCCCGGACGGCGACCGCCAGCGGACGCAGCCCCCGCAGGACCCCGCGCAGCCGCTGCCCCCCGTACCCGTCGAGCGCCCGCCGGAGACTCTCCGTCCGCCACACCCCGGTCAGCCACTGGAGACGGCCCTCGTCGTCCACGAACACGGCCCCGTCCGCGTCGGCACGGCGCGCCGCCCCCAGGAGCACGTCCACATGCTCCGGACGCAGAAACGGCAGGTCGGCGGCCAGAAGGACCGTCCACGGCGCGCGGACCTCCGCGAACCCGGCGCGCAGCGCGGGCACGGGACCCGAACCCGGCGGATCCTCACGGACGTACGTCGCGTCCGGAAGCCCCGGATGCGGAGGACCGGCCACCACGACGCGCCCGGCGGCCTCCACCGCGCGGGCCGTCAGCACGAGCAGCGGCGTCCCGCCGACCTCCAACGCGGGCTTGTCCACCCCGCCCATCCGACGCGCCAGGCCCCCGGCCAGCAGGACCGCGTCGAACCCGTCCGCCGCCCCGTCACTCGCCATGCCTGCTCGAACCACGCTCCCGCTCGTAGGCGCTGAGGTTCTTCTCCAGCGCGCGCATCAGCTCCCACACCTGCCCCGGCGGGATCCGGACGCGCGCGACCACGCGGGCGGGCACGTGCACGTACCGCTCACCGGTCGACCGGTCCTCGGCGACCTCCGGCGGACGCACCTCGGTGGCGAAGTCCAGAACGAAACTGTCCTGCGCCCGCCAGACCGAGGCGAACCCGGCGAACGCGCCGACCTCCTCCTCGGGCGGGACGGTGATCTCGACACGGGTGTCCAGCGGCTCGTCCGTCACCCCGCCATCGTCGCACGCCCCCGGCACCCCGCCGCGTCCGTGCGTGCCCACCCGCGCGCCGCAGTGCGTGCGGTGCGGTGCGGTGTGGCGTGGTGCGGTGCGGTGCGGCCTCGGAGGCGGAGGGTCAGCCGCCGATCGCCGACATCGGACGGGCGGGCTGCAGGAAGGCCGGGTCGTCGATGCCGTGGCCCGCGCGCTTACGG
Source organism: Actinomadura harenae (assembly GCF_003696215.1). Classification (GTDB taxonomy): domain Bacteria; phylum Actinomycetota; class Actinomycetes; order Streptosporangiales; family Streptosporangiaceae; genus Spirillospora; species Spirillospora harenae. The sequence continues at coordinate 7,108 of NZ_RFFG01000151.1, forward strand.
GACACCGCGGCACGCCAGCGGTCCGCCAGGTCGTCGTCCGAGGCCCCGTCGCGCAGGGCGTCGCGCAGATTCGACTCCTCCGTCGCGAACAGGCAGTTGCGGACCTGGCCGTCCGCCGTCAATCGGACACGGTCGCAGGCGCCGCAGAACGGCCGCGTCACCGAACCGATCACGCCGACGGTCTCCGGGCCGCCGTCCACCAGGAACGACTCGGCCGGGGCGCTGCCGCGCACGTCGGCGTCCGCCGGGGTCAGCGCGAACACCTCACCGAGCCGGGCCAGGATCTCGTCCGCCGTGATCATGTCCGTGCGGCTCCAGCCGTGCTGGGCGTCCAGCGGCATCTGCTCGATGAACCGCAGGCGGTAGCCCCGCTCCAGGCACCAGCGCAGCAGCGGCACGGCCTCGTGGTCGTTCACCCCGCGCATCAGCACCGCGTTCACCTTGACCGGCCGCAGGCCCGCCTCACGCGCGGCGGCGAGACCCGCCAGGACGTCCGGAAGGCGGTCCCGGTGCGCGAGCCGCTTGAACGTCTCACGGTCCAGGGTGTCGAGCGAGACGTTCACCCGGTCGAGCCCGGCGTCCGCCAGAGGCCCCGCGAGCCGGGCCAGGCCGATCCCGTTCGTCGTCAGCGACACCCGCGGGCGCGGCTCGAGCTCCACCGTCCGGCGCACCAGGTCGGGCAGGCCCCGGCGCAGCAGCGGCTCACCCCCGGTGAACCTCACCTCGGTGACGCCGAGCCGCTCCACCCCGATCCGGACGAGCCGGACCACCTCGTCGTCGGTCAGCAGCTCCGGCTTCGGCAGCCATTCCAGGCCCTCGGGCGGCATACAGTACGAACACCGCAGATTGCACCGGTCGGTGAGGGAGACCCGCAGGTCCGTCGCGGTCCGACCGAAGCTGTCGACCAGCATGGGCGCCCCTTTCCTGCCGTTCGAACGTGTGGACGGTCCAGCCTATTGCGCCGTTCGACGATCCGCCCCACCCGCAAGAGACGGCGACCGCGATCACTGCCGCCGCCATCGGCGCCTGGCCCGCGCCCACGCTCCCTCGCTGAACGCCATCCCGCCCGACAACCGGGCCGGATCAGCGAACTCCCACCTCCCCGGACGCACCGGCGCATTCTGCTCCCACGCGAGGTACCGCCACACATGCTCATGAACGGGCACCAACGGCACGGGCAGGTCCGGATCGTCATCCGGCACGACCCGGAGCAACAGAACGCCGGGGTCACGCGCGTACGCAGGCTCCACGAAAGGCCGCTCCGGGCCGTCAAGATCACATATCGCCATCGGCCCGCCCCACGGACGCCGGCCGTCCAAGGGCAAGGGGCGAAGCCGAGCCGCATCCGGCGTGGCGCTCAGCACCCCGAGAAGGAACTCACGCAACGGCTCGGTGTCCGGGCTGAAGTACAGCGGGACACCCCGTGACCGCGCGAGCACCTCGTCCGCCCCCAGCGACAACCGCCCGAACCACAGCCAGTCGGCCCGTCCCTGATCGTCGACCGGGAAGCGGCCGAACCACTCGTCCGGGTTCTGCCACGGCTCGTCGGTGGTCGGCTCGTCCCGCCTCCGGACGGCCCCGGGCAAGAGGACGGCCGTCTGCCAACGCTCACAGTCGTCCGTCCGCTCACCCACACCAGAACCACATGCGACGCACACGAGATTGGGCTCGTCACCCGGGGCCATACCCAGACAACTCTCACCACAGCGCTCCGGGACGATCCGCACCCCGAGCACGTCCCCCGGCGCCAGGACGAACCCGCGCGGCCCCTCGGCGTACGTGCCCGCGGCCATCAGCACAGGGCAGGTGAAGTGCATCGGGGGCTCGGTTCCGGGGCGCGGCATCCGCACCCTGAGCAGGGCGTCCGCGAGGACGGCACCACAGGCACGGCATTCGAACGTGGTTCGGACGTTCAGCGGCACACCTCCCGAAACCGTTCCGGCGAAGCCGGAGCCTCGCCGCCTCGGCCTGACCGCGGGGACGAACCGGTCAGCACTTCAGGGCGTCGGCCCGGTCCCACACCAGGGGACGCAGCTCGTCGGCCTCGATCGGCTCGCGCAGCCCGGCCAGCACGTCGGCGCGGGCACGGCGGGCGACCGACACGTCCCGGTGGAAATCCCGGAAGACCTGCACCTCACCGGACGCGAAGCACGTGCCCTCAGCCAGGTAGGAATAGTCCATGCCGTGGGAGCCCGGGTCGAGCCGGCCCGAATGGACGGCCCACTCGCGCATCTCCTGCGGAGTCTGAGGACGCAGCACGACCAGGCCGTTCAGGTTCTCGACGCGGCCGCGCAACGGGTCGTCCTGGTCCCGGTTCAGGTCGAACCAGGACCGGGGGTCGGCGAGCGCCGCGTCCAGGCCGTGCGTGCGCCAGCGGACCGTGCCGTCCGGCGCGGACGCGAACGGAAGGCGCGCCTTCAGCGCACGCGCGTGCTTGGCCGTGAACGGCGTGTCCCAGCCCGGCACGAGAACGATCCGGTCCGCTGGATCACCCTCGAACGGCGTGGTGGTGATGAACTCGCGATCGATCACCACCAGCGTCCCCGGACGCGACTGGTAGGACAGCCCCCACAGCAGTCGTCCCAGCACCCGCGCCCCGTGCCGGTTCGACAGCACGTGCCACGTCTCGTGGAACAGGTTCGTGCTGAACCGCACCGCCGTCCCCGGACGCAACGAGACGACCGTGTGCGGACGGCCCGCCAGACTCACCGCACGACGATGCAGCTTCATGCCGTCCGCGGCGGACCGCGCGGTCGCGGGCCGCTGCCTACGGCGAACCGTCCTCACCGACATCCCCTGATCAACCCTTCACACAGATCAGCTGACGCAGGTGCGCGACGACCTCGACGAGGTCCGTCTGCGCCTCCATCACCGTCTCCAGGTCCTTGTACGCGCCCGGGATCTCGTCGAGCACGCCCCCGTCCTTCCGGCACTCGACACCCTTGGTCTGCTCCTCCAGGTCCTGGACGGTGAAGGTCTTGCGCGCCTTGTTCCGGCTCATCCGCCGCCCCGCGCCGTGCGACGCCGAGTTGTAGGCGAGCTCGTTCCCGAGGCCGCGCACGATGTACGTCCCGGTCGCCATGGACCCCGGGATGATCCCCAGGTCGCCCGCGCCCGCGCGGATCGCGCCCTTCCGGGTGACCAGCACGTCCACGCCGTCGTAGGTCTCCTCGGCGACGTAGTTGTGGTGGCACGAGATGACCTCGCCCCACTTGCAGCGCTTCTCGCCGAACCACCGCGCCACGACGTTCTGCGCGAGCGCCATCATGACCGCGCGATTACGCCGCGCGTACTCCTGCGCCCAGAACAGATCGTGCCGGTAGGCGTCCATCTGCTCCGTCCCCGAAAGGAACACCGCAAGGTCGGAGTCGGGCAGATCCTGATTATGCGGAAGCCGCCGAGCCACCTCCACATGCCGCTCCGCAAGCTCCTTTCCAATATTCCGGGAACCAGAATGGAGAACCAGCCAAACGACCCCGTCATCATCTGCACAAAGTTCCCAGAAGTGGTTGCCGCCCCCCAAACTACCAAGTTGTTCGCGAGCCCGGCCAAATCGGGCACTCACTCCCGGATGAAGGTCGTCGAACCCCTTCCAGAAGTCGTACCAGCCCCGCTCCTTCAATCCCGGAACGCCGGACGGATCCACCGCCTCCCGGTGCGACGCGCGGCCGACCGGAATCGTCGCCTCGATACGCCTCCGGAGACCGGACAGATCGTCCGGCAGATCCTCGACGGACAGGGTCGACTTCACGGCGGTCATACCGCAGCCGATGTCCACTCCGACGGCCGCCGGGGACACCGCGTCACGCATGGCGATGACCGATCCGACCGTCGCCCCCTTGCCGTAGTGGACGTCCGGCATGACGGCCAGACCCTCCACCCACGGCAGGCGCGAGACGTTCTCCAGCTGCTGGAGCGCCTGATCCTCGACGGTGGACGGGTCGGCCCACATCCGGATCGGAACGCGCCCGCCCTTCAACTCCTGATACGGCACCACGTGCCCCTCTCCGAACTCAACGACGAACCGGGACTATGAAGCCAGATCACCACAATCTGGTTCAACTTATTTTCCGCCCACCCGGGCGACACATGTCCATCACTCGGGGCAAGCGACATCTCACCTAACGTTATGTCATTTCGGGCGCGAGCATCGACCACCCCGCACAAAAATTGACTCAAGGAGTCGAACGATGGTTCACCGACGACAACTCGAACGGAGCGACGATGGAAAATGCCGAATGCTCGGAACGGAACTGTGACAACCCCGTCAGAACCCGCGGCATGTGCGGGAAGCACTACAAGCGCTGGATCCGCAGAACGCCGAAGAGCGCGCGACCTCCCTCACTCCGCGAGGATCGGTCTCGCCACCCGGACATCCGCCATGCGCTCCACGTCTTCGATCCCGGAAAGCCCGAGATGGCATATCTCCTCGGTTTCCTCCAGACGGACGGCACCTACATGAGAAACGGGCCGGGGAAAGGGCGCATCAGCATCGAACTGGCCGCCAGGGACATCAACATTCTCAACGCCTTCCAGCGCCTGGTCCCCTACCCGACATCGATCACCATGCGGTCGAGAACGACCAACTTCTCCAAGGGTGTGTACACCAGTGCCGTCTGGTCCCTGGGCGTCGCCGAGGCCCGTCACGCCCTCGAGGCCCTGGGGCTGCCGCCCGGACGGAAGTCCGCCATCATCAAGCCCCCGAACCGGCCCTTCAGCGAGCCGGACTACGTACGGGCGCTCATCGACGCCGACGGATCCGTCGGGTTCACGGGCAAGGGGCTCCCGTTCGTCAGCTTCACCACGGCGAGCCCGCAGCTCATCGCCTACGTGTGCGCGAAGGTGTTCGAGGTGACGGGCGTCCGCCGGACGGTCAGGCCGAACCAGCGCGACAGCATCTACAACCTGCTCCTCACCTGCGAGTCGGCGGTGAGATTCGCCCACTGGATCTACTACGAGGGATGTCTGGCACTCGAACGCAAGCACCTCAAGGCGGTCGAGGTCATCGGGTGGGTCCGTCCGCCGGGCATGAAGAGACAGACCCCTCGGCGCTCGTGGACGCCGCGCGAGGACAGGGTGGCGCTGACGCTGCCGATCGCGGAGGCGGCGAGGCGTCTCAGGCGCACCGAGTCGAGTGTGGCCGTTCGGCGGCATCGGTTGAGGACTGGGGTCGTGCGGGTTCGCGATGGCTGACTTTTCCCCTGCCCGTGCTCTTCATTCACGGCCTGTGGCTCCATGCCGGCTCCTGGGAGCCGTGGGTCGAGCTGTTCCGGAGCGAGGGCTACGGCGTCGGCGCCGGGCTGGCCGGGTGATCCGGAGACCGTCGCCGAGGCGCGCGCCAACCCCGAGAGCATCGCCGACCACGGCATCGACGACGTCGTGGAGCACTACGCCGGGATCATCGGCAAGCTGGACGGGCCGCCGGTCCTGGTCGGGCACTCCTTCGGGGGCGTGATCGCCCAGAAGCTGCTCGCCCGGGATCTGGCCGTCGCGGCGGTGGCGATCGACGCGGCGCAGATCAAGGGGGTCCTGCCGCTGCCGTTGTCCGCGCTGCGGTCGACGCTTCCGGTGTTCCGGAATCCGGCGAACAAGCGGCGCGCCGTGTCGCTGACCGCCGAGCAGTTCCGCTTCGCGTTCGGCAACGCCGTGTCCGAGGAGGAGTCCGACGCGCTGTTCGAGCGGTGGGCCATTCCCGCGCCGGGCAGGCCGCTGTTCGAGGCCGCCGCGGCGAACTTCAATCCGCATGCCGCGACCAAGGTGGACACGAGGAACTCGGGCGTGGCCCGCTGCTGCTGATGTCCGGTGGCAAGGACCACACCGTCCCGGAGCCGGTCACGCGCGCGACGCTCCGGCAGTACCGCCATTCGGACGCCGTCACCGAGATCACCGTGTTCCCCGGCAGGGGGCATTCCCTGACGATCGACAGCGGGTGGCGGGAGGTCGCCGATGTGGCTCTGGCGTGGCTGGGGCGTCAGTCCCTGGAGTTCCGCGGGCATGGCGATGGGGCCTGACGTGGATCTCGGAGTCCGGGGTGGCGAGGCCGGCGTCGTCTGCGGGTCGTTCTTGGGGGCGCTGTGCTGATGTCGTTCTCTCGCCGGAAGGCGATCCTGTCCGTCATGTTGGCGGCTGTGCTCGGTTCCGCGGTCGCCGCGCAGGCGACCACTCCGTCGCACGCCGTGGACGCGTCGGCCGAGCAGCTGCCGGGCGGGTTCAGCGAGCATCGTGCGGAGGTCGGCGACGTCGGCCTCAACTACGTCATCGGCGGGCACGGTCCGACGCTGGTCCTGATCCACGGTTATCCGCAGACCTGGTACGAGTGGCGCGGGATCCTGCCGGCGCTCGCCCGGCACTACACGGTCATCGCGCCGGATCTGCGTGGCGCGGGTAAGAGCGACGCCCCGGCCGGTGGCTATGACAAGAAGACGATGGCCGACGACATCCATGGTCTGCTCGTGGGGCTGGGTCGTGAGCACGGCATGCGGATCGTCGGCCACGACATCGGCACGATGGTGGCGTACGCCTACGCCTCGGCGCATCCCGCCGACGTCACCAGGCTCGTACTGAGCGAGGCGCCGATACCGGATCGGAGCATCTACCGGTTCCCGTCGTTGACCGCGCAGGGGCCGGGGGTCTGGAACTTCGGGTTCTTCAACGTCACCAACGGCCTGCCGGAGAACCTGATCCGCGGTCGGGAGACCACGTGGACCGCCGGTTTCATCGACCAGTTCGAAGCGCGGAAGGGGGCCGTGACCCCGCAGGACGTCGCGGTCTTCGCACGTTACCTGCGGGATCCCGCGCACCTGGCGGCGAGCTTCGCCTGGTTCCGCGTCCTTCCTCAGGACATCGCGGACAACGCGCGGAACATCAGGACCAGGCTCACGATGCCTGTGCTGGCGATCGGCGTCGACCACAGTCTCGGCGACGCGGTCGCGCGTCAGGCGCGGCGGTACGCCACCGATGTCACGGGCCTGGTCGTCCGCGATTCCGGTCATTGGATCTACGAGGAGCATCCCGCCGAGCTCACGGGCGCCCTCCTGGATTTCCTCGGGAGGACTTCGTGATCGCGGCACACTCGACGAAGGGGAAGGCAGGCGTGTCCGTTTCCGCTCGGATCCGTGCGAGGGTCCTCGCCCCGGCCGCTCTGGCGGCGGTGTTCGCCGTCACGCCCCCGGCGTTCGCGTCGTCCGCCGCGCCCGGCGCGGCCGCGTCGCGTCGGCCCAAGCCCACGATCGTCCTGGTGCACGGGGCGTTCGCCGACGCCTCCGGCTGGGACGGCGTCATCGACGCGTCTCGGGCGCGGGGGCTATCCGGTGGTCGCACCGGCGAACCCGCTGCGCGACCTGACCGGCGACTCGGCCTACATCTCCAGTGTCCTGGACATCATTTCCGGGCCGGTGGTGCTCGTGGGCCACTCCTACGGCGGCGAGGTCATCACCAACGCGGCGGCCGGGCACGGGAACGTGGAGGCGCTGGTCTACATCGCCGCGTTCGCTCCGGATCAGGGTGAGACGGCGCTGGGGCTGACCGGCCGGTTCCCTGGGAGCGCTCTCGGCGCGAACCTGAGCGTCCGTCCCTATCCGCTTCCCGGCGGTGGGAGCGCGCCGGAGGGTCTCATCAATCAGGACGCGTTCCGGGCGGTGTTCGCCGCCGACGTTCCGGTGAGGACCGCCGCGGACATGGCGGTGACGCAGCGTCCGGTCGGCCTGGCCGCGCTGACCGCGCCGAGCGGCGTCCCCGCGTGGCGGACGCTGCCGTCCTGGTACCTGGTCGCCGGTGCCGACCAGGCGATCCCGCCGGCCGCCGAGGCGTTCATGGCGCGACGGGCCGGCGCTCACACCGTCACGGTCGAGGGGGCCTCGCACGCCGTCGTGGTGTCGCACCCCGGCCGGGCGGCCGACCTGATCATCGCGGCGGCGAACGCGAGCGGCTGCACCCGCCGGGCTCCGCTGACTGGTCGGCTCGAAGAACTGCGGGAGGCCGCCGCCTGGTTCGCCTCGGCCTGTGAGCCGACGAGAACACCCTAATAGCGGTCACATCGGATGGACTGTGGTGTTTCCCCGAAGGAGGCGTGGGGCTCGCGCCGTCTAGTGCGCTGACCGGGAAGGTTTGCCGGGTTTGGTCACGCGGCTTTGCTGCGGGGGCGGCCCCATCGTTGTTGGCGTTGGCTGCGGATGCGGGCGCGTTCTCGGCGTTGGGCTGCCAGGATGTCG
>NZ_RFFG01000152.1 GCF_003696215.1 Actinomadura harenae
CGGTGAGTGCACACGAGCACCTCCCGACCAGGGCCGACAGATCCCGTTGAGGACCCAAGGTCAGTCAGTCGGCGGGTCAGACCCCGGACGGGAGGTGCTCACCTCCATCATCACTGTCAGTCGGCGGTGACCAGCCAGCCGAGCCGTTCGGACATGCCGCGGGCGCAGGCGACGACGGCGCGCACGTGGTCGGAGTCGTCGGCGGCGCGCCACAGGATCGACCAGGGGTAGAAGGAGGCGGGTTCGGTCAGCGGACGCCAGATCGTTCCCGGGAGGGCGGAGATGCAGGAGGAGGGCACGCAGTACAGGCAGCGGCCCTGAGCGACCAGGGCGGACGCGGCGCGGATGCTGTCGACGGTGCCCGGGTGGACGGCCGGGGTGAACCCGGCGGCCCGGCACATCTCGACGGTGAACTGGTTGAACTCCGGCGCCTTCATCTTCTCGGCCAGCAGCAGCGGCTCACGGGCCAGGGCCTCGACCGGCACCGCGTCCAGGTCGGCGAACCGGTGCCCCCGGGGGACCAGGACGCCGAGACGGTCCCGGCGGAACAGATGCGAGGCGACCCCGCTGGGCGCCAGTGCGGCTCGTCCGATGCCCACGTCGAGGCGCCCGTCCACGAGTCGCTGGTACTGCTCGGGGACGCCGGCCTCCACCTGGTGGATCACCAGGTCCGGGTAGCGCGCCTGAGCTTCGTGCAGGATCTGCGGCATCGAGTCGTAGCTGGCGTCGATGATGCCCACCCGCAGCGCCGGCGAGGTTCCCCGCGCGGTCCGGGCGACCTGGGCGGCGCGCTCGACGTGGGCGAGGATCCGCCGCGCCTCGACCAGGAAGGCCGCCCCTGCCGGGGTCAGGGCGACATAGTGCGTGGTGCGCTCCAGCAGCCGCACGCCCAGTTCCCGCTCCAGCCGCTGAACCTGCTGGCTCAGCGCCGACTGCACGATGTGCTCGCGGGCCGCCGCGCGGCCGAAATTGAGCTCTTCGGAAACCGCCACGAAATAGCGGAGTTGGCGCAGCTCCACGTCTTCCGCCTTCCGAGCCGAGACAGCGAGACCCCGCCGTCAGCAGCCTACCTCCGCAGCTCCGCGCCGCTGCCGACGGTTATCACCGCCACTGATGACGCTTGTCCGCATTGCTCGGTTCGGTCCGGCCGGAGGCCGGGCTCAACTGGTAGTGGGCGCCTTCCACGTGCCCGCGCCCGCCGGCGGCGTTCGAGCCGGTCGTCCCTCACCGGAGGGCACTCTGGCTGGAGTCGAGGAGCATGACCACGACAGTTCCCGCAGGCGGTACTCGGAGCCGCGCCCCGAACCTGGCCGACGCGGCGGGCCCCGCCGCGTGCCCCGCCCCGAACCTGGCCGACGCGGCGGGGAGGGCGCGGGGCAGCGACTACGCGACGCTGTCACGGCAGGTGAAACGGGCCGGCCTGCTGGCCCGGCGTCCCGGCTACTACTGGGCGAAGGCCACGACGAACCTGCTGCTTCTCGCCGCGGGATGGGCGGCCTTCGCGCTGATCGGCCCGTCCTGGTGGCAGCTCGCGGTGGCGGCGTTCCTGGCGGTCGCGTTCACCCAGACCGCGTTCCTCGGCCACGACGCGGGCCACCGGCAGATCTCCGGTTCCAAGCGGGTCAACGCCCTGCTCGGACGGCTGCACGGAAACCTGCTGATCGGCCTCGGCTACGGCTGGTGGGTCGCCAAGCACAACCGGCACCATGCCCACCCCAACCACGTCGGCCGCGATCCCGACATCGCCACCGGAGCCCTCTCCTTCACCCGCCAGAGCGTGCGAGCACGACGCGCCCCCGGTGTCTGGCTGGCCCGGCGCCAAGCCTGGCTGTTCTTTCCCATGCTGCTTCTGGAAGGGTTCCACCTGCACCTGGCGGGGGCCCGCGCCCTGTTCGGCCGTGGCGCGACCTCCCGGGCGAACGCCTCGGCGACGACCCGGCTGATCGAGGGCGGCCTGCTGCTCGCCCACGCCGCCGGATACCTCACCGTCCTGTTCTGGGTACTGGACCCCGTCCAGGCCGTGGGCTTCCTCCTGCTCCAGCAAGGGCTCTTCGGGCTCTACCTGGGCTGCTCGTTCGCACCCAACCACAAGGGAATGCCGATCTTCGGCAGGGACCACCGGTCGGACTTCCTGCGCCGTCAGGTGCTGACCGCGCGCGACATCCGCGGCGGCCGGATCACCGACTTCGCGTTCGGCGGCCTGAACTACCAGATCGAACACCACCTCTTCCCCTCCATGCCGCGCCCCAACCTGCGCCACGCCCAAGCCCTCGTACGCGCGTTCTGCACCCGCAACGACATCGCCTACTGCGAGACGAGCCTCCCCGGCTCCTACGCTCAGGTACTGCGTCACCTGCACGCGGTCGGCGGTCCCCTGCGCCCGGAACTGGAGTACTGATCCAACGGCGGCGCATCGTGGCGCTCGGGAGGAAGGCCCTCCCTGAGGTGCGAACGCCGCCCGCCACGCGTGTTCGGTGAGCTTGCTGATGCTGCCGCCGGGGACGACGGTGGCGGTCGCGGTCAGGATCGCACCGGTGCCGTTGAGGACGGCTCGCCTCCTCCCCGCGGGGCGGGGATCACTCCGGCGACGTGTCATGCGATGTCGAGCGCGGTCCGGTGACAACGCCCTCTTGTGCCCCGGCGGTCATGCGGTCACACGGCGGGTTCGGCGTGGGGATCCTGGGCGTGCTGGGCGTGCTGGGCGATGAGGACGCGGTCGAGCCCGGTGACGTGGAGCAGCGCGGTGACCTGCGGGCCCGGGGCGGCCAGGCACAGGGTGACGCCGAGCCCGGCGGCACGGCGTTGGGTGCCGGCCAGCACGGCCAGCCCGGCCGCGTCGGCGGACGCCACCTCGCTCAGGTCGAGGATCAGCAGGCGGGCGCTGCGCCGCAGCGCGCCGATGAGGTGCTCGCGCAGCGCCGGGGCCGCGGCGCCGTCCAGGACGCCCGACAGTCCGACGATGGTGTGGCCGGGACGCCGGTGGGCGGGCATCCGCACCTCGTCGGGGCGTTGGGGGTTCGCGGTGGCGGGCACGGTGGTGGTGACGGTGGTCATGGCGATCTCCGATCGTGGGTGGGACGGAAGGCTCCGTGCCCGGCCGGGCGAGTGGCGGCCCGGCCGGGCGACGGGCCGGATCACTGTGCCGCGAGGTCTCCTCGAAGCCGTCCGCCCTCGGACTCCCAGGAGCCCTCCGGGTCGTCCGGGAGACCGTCCTGGTCCGTCCGGCGGGGTGCTGCGGTGAGCGCGGCCAGCAGGTCGGGGGTGTGCAGGTGGTTGGCGGGGTGGGACGCCAGTTCCATCACCGCCTCGGCTTCGGCGCGGATCGTGGAGACCGGGACGGTGAGCAGGTCGACGCGCCGCCCGTCGGCGTGGATCGCCGTCAGCAGCCCGGTGGGAAGGGAGTCGAACCAGCTCAACCGCACCACCCGGGTGTCGGCCGGGCCGTTGATCCACAGCCGCCGTGGCCGGCTGTCCCAGTCACCCACCCGGAGCAGGATGTGGGTGATGGGACAGTGGTCGTCAATGGGGCCGTGATCCTGCAGGGCCAGGACCAGCGCCGGAAGCTCCGCGACCGGGTCGGCCGTGCGGGGCCACCAGGCGCCGTCGAGCGCCGTCCGTGCCGAGCCGGGAGAAGCCGCAGGGCGCAAGCGCAGCCGTGGAGTCGGGAGTGGCGCCTGGCTGATCGTCGTGCGGCGTTCGGCGGTGGTCCGCATGGCCGACACCTTCTTCTGGGCTTCGATTGACGCGGCGGGTCGGGTCCTGCGTTGACCGGGCGAGCCTGAGCCCGGTTGGAGGCCCGCACCGGGGCGTCCGCTGGCACGAGGCTCGTACGAGGTCGGCATGACTCCCCCTCTCGGGGGCTGGCCGGTGTGACCGAACAACCTCGGAACGAGGATGCCGCCGTCGCCGGATGATTTCATTTTACTCGGAAATTCATCAATATTTGCAGATCCGGAAAACTAATTCCCGAAGGCACATAGGGGCCCGGACCGGAATTACTTTCCGCCCGAGTGGCGGTCATCGACTCGAGTGATGGCGTGTACGCATATTGCCTGTTTCCGCCGTCAGTCCGTCCGGCTCGAATGGGAACAGGCCGTCACTGCTGGGGGTTTGCGTCGGCCGATCCAGGGCCGTCCGTTCTTCCCCGATCCGGGCGGCCCTGTCCCACAGCCCACCCCCTCCGGGCCTGGTGAGGGCCACCGCGGCACTGCTGGGGTCACTGCCCTGGACGAATCAGATGACGAAGGGTGGGGATATAGATCACACGGGAGAACGGAGGCACCCGATGATCCAGATGGCCGACATCCGGGAATGGCGCACCCGCGCCGTCCTCGACTCCGGCGGCCACAAGATCGGCACACTGGAGTCCGTCTACGTCGACACCAGCACCGACGAACCCGCCATGGCCACCGTGCGGATCGGCCTGCCCACCCGGCACCGCCTGGCCTTCGTCCCCCTGGAGGGCGCGACCGCCGGACCCGGCTACGTGCGGGTCGCCCACGCCAGGTCGCAGGTCAAGCACAGTCCCGCGATCGGCACCGACGACGTTCTGCCCGCCGAGGACGAGGAAGCCGTCTTCCGGCACTACGGACTGCGCTATGAACCCGGCGCCGGCGGCGAGCGCCAACTCGCCCGCCGCTGAGCGCCCGGAGCCCGACCGAAGGAGTGAAGGCGCATGATGGTCTTCGTCCTCGTGGTGGTGATCGCCGCGCTGCTGCTGGGCATCGTCGGCATCCTCGTCCACGGCCTGTTCTACCTGCTGATCATCGGCATCGTCCTTCTCGTCGCCGACCTGGCGTTCCTCGCCGTGCGCGCGACCAGGCGCCAACGGCCGCTCCGCTGACGCACCCGCGAACGTCCGCCCGCCGGTCCGTCCCGGGGGCGTCGCCCGTGGGCAGATGACCGTGCGTGGGCGGTGGTGATCGCCCCGCCGACACGAACCCCCATCGACGGGGTGAGCGGCACATGCCGGGTCGCCACGGTCGCTCGATGGTCGCTCGGTGGTTTCGGTACCGCGTGGTGACAGGCGCCACGGGGCGGTACACAAAACGGGGCAACACTGGACGGGGCAACACGTCGCGGCACGACCACAGCCACCACGGGAGCGGTGGCGGTGACTTCTAATCTGCCGGTCGGGGGTTCGAATCCCTCTGGGCGCGCCACCCCCTGACCTGCACAAACACCAACGCGACCAAGATCAACTCCCGCCCACTGTGCCCCGTTTCGTCCCCGTGGTTGCCCATGGTTGCTCCGTGGTCGCTCGGCGGCCATCCAACGCCCCCAACCGCACCCACTGTGACCCACGCCACCCCACGGCGACCCGCCACGCCGCACCACGCCCGTAGGCCCGTCTGACGGGCCCGCCGGGAACCCTGACCCCGCCCCCGTGCGCCCGGTCGCGTAACCGCACGTCGGGTTGATGGGTGGCCGGGTCACGCCGTGCGCATGGGTGGGGCCCGGTTACGCGTTGAGGATGATGGCGGCAGCGTCCTCGGCGGACTAGTGCGCAAGCTGCGGCAGCAGGCTCGTGTGGGTGTCGGCGGCGATCGTGATCGACGACAACCTCAGCGTCTCCTGGGCGACCTCCATGTCATGCTCAGCGGAGGTTCATATCAAAGTATGGGCGCACTCTCCGCCATGATGTGCATCGGCACATAAGAAGACCCCGCCCGTTGCGTCCGATATCAGCGGAATAGGCGGGGCCTTCGAACCGGCTCCCGTATCCTTGGGCGCGGGGACCAGCCTGCTAACCCCAGGCTGGTCCCCTCTACGAAGCGGCCGTGACCTCCACGCCGAACGGGTCGCCCATGGGCTTGTCGAGGTCGAGCTCGGCCCAGACCTTGTGTCCGAGCCTGGGGCTGCCCTCGATGCCCATCCGGTGGGCGAGCTGGGACACCACATACAGGCCCCGGCCGCTGGTGGCCAGCAGATCCACCGGCTGCTTCACGGTCGGGATGCCCCGGCCACCGTTGTCGACCACCGCGATGTAGGCCGGGTCGTCATACACCAGCTCCAGCCCGAACCAGCCACCGTCCTCGCACGTGCGCGTGTGCCGGATGGTGTTGGCGGTCAACTCCGACACCACGAACTGCACCACATCCACACACGCCGCCCCGGCGAACAAGGTCGTGGCGAAGTCACGTGCCGAGGTCGTCTGATCCGGGCGACCGGAGAACGTCCGCCTCCACCTCATCTCCTCCGGCCCCACAACCACTCACCCGCCGAGCCCAGCAGCCCTTTCTTGAATCCCATTTCGTGTTCCTCTCTGACCTTCGCCCGTCGACCGTTCACCGGTCCCGGATGTTCCACGAGCGAACCGACCAACATGGACCAACACCTCCGTCCTCAAGGTCAAGCGCATCGATGTCGTGTACTCCCTCAGCCGCCTTTACGGCAGCCGAGCGGGGCTAACAGGCGTCGCTACTTCCTCGAAATCTCCCTCCGTGTTGGCGAACGGGGCTTTGGCTCTACTGGCGGCGACTCTCCAGCCGAGGCTGGGGTCTGGCCGGCCGGATGAGTGTGCTGTGGCGGATGCGGCCAGGCCGGTGATCATTCCTGACGCCATGTAGGCGAGCAGGAACGCGAAGGTCCAGGGGAGTTCGCCGCCTTGGCCGTTCCAGCGGACGGGCTCCTGTTCACGATGCATCGTGGTGGGCGTTCCGCAGCAGCTTGGCGAGGTCGCCGATCTGGTCGGCCGGAAAATGCAGGCTCGCCCAAGGCCCCATTCCGCCTTGGCGAATCGGCGCTGAGGCCATCCACCGCCGGTACTCCGCCACCGGCTGGGCCAGGGCGCGCAGTCGGATCATGTCGTCGATCGGCAGCGTCACCCACGCGAGCCCCTCGTAGAAATCGCCGTACAAGGGACGGTGCTCCATGGGAGTGCGGGTGCCGCCCGCGCGGATCGCCTGGCCCGCGTCCTGACAACACATCACCGAGGTGTAACCCAACGCCCACAGCGCCTTGACGAGCGGCACCATCAACTCATCCACCCTGACCGTCTTGCCACCGGGAGCGGTCACCACACGGGTCGGGTGAACCTGCACAGGCCGCGAAGGGCGAAAGTCGACCATGCCATGTGCTCCTCAACTGAGTCGAATGGAATCCTCCGGGCGGAACGCATCAGGGAAGTCGTCCCGCCCGGAGGCGTACTGGCGGGGCATCGGGCCAGGACCTCGCCGCCACGCTGGGTCCTGCCGCCCCGGGCGCGGGCTCCTGCACCCCTTGGTCGGGAGGAACCTCCGGGAGGTAACCCGCCGGGCTTTGCCCGATGCCCCGGTCTTGGGGAATGACGGTCAGGCGGACCGTCGCCTGCCGTGCCTTGTGATGGCCGCGTCGGCATGCTCCAAGAGGAGGACGTCTCCACGGGCGCCGACCGGCCGACGCTTCCACCTGATGAGCTTGTTGGTGCAGCGTTCAACGACGCGTTGCGGTACATGGCCGGGGCGAAGGCGAGTGGTCCATTCCCGTCACCTCCGAATCAGAATCCCGCCACTTCGAAGGACGGTTTGGATACGGCCTCGCTCAGATCTTTCAGCTGGTCGCACGGCAGGTAGATCTGGGCATACGGAGCGAGCTGCATGCCGCTCTCCTCGTCATGGACGACAGGGACGAAGATCCTCCATGATCCTTTCTGCCAGCGCACCGTGACCGCTCGGCGGAAAGGGGTCTCTGCCAGTGCGTTGGTGAGGGCGGTCGCGTCGGGGACCGGCATTTTCAGCCATGCCCAGCCGCGGTAGTACTCCACGTATCCCGCCTGGCCGGTTGGTTCGCGGTCGGGCTTGCTGTTGCGGGCGGCTTCGGCGTACTCCCCCGAGTCCTGGCAGCAGCCGACCGTGGTCAGCCCGGCCGACCACAGAGCACGGACGACGGGGATCATCTCCACGTCGATGAAGGCGGTCGTCCCGTCCGGTGTGAGCAGGCTTCGGGTCGGGTGGATGTTGGGTTCTTGATCAGGCATGGCGGCTTCTCCTATGTGCGGTGCTCCGTCCACCGGTGTGCGGCCTCGGCCATGTCGCGGGTCCACGGTTCGCCGTTGTCGCTGGCGATTCCCCTCCACATCGCCGTCTGGGCACAGGCGAACTCGGTGACGGCTTGGTATGGCGCGGAGGACCAGCTCGGCATCCTGGCCGCCCATGTCTCGGCCTCGGCGGGCGGGTGGCCGGACGCGATGAGCCAGATGACCCAGCAGGCCGGGTCGATCCAGGCTGCGCCGCGCGTGGGCCAGGCCCAGTCGATGATCCAGGCGCTGTCGTCGGTCACCAGGACGTTGCTGGGGGTCCACTCGGTGTGGAGCAGTGCGTCGCCGGCGAACAGCTCGGGGCGATCGGTGTAGGCGGCCCAGCGTTGTTCGGCCCGTTTGAGCTCGATCGGTGGCAGATCGATGCGTTGCAGTCGCTGCATCGCCTCGGTCAGCTTCAGCAGGTCGGCCGAGCCGGGCGCGTAGTCGATGCTCCGGCCGGCGATGTACTCGAATCCCAGCAGCGACCAGCCGTCGCCCTGGTGAGACCACAGCAGTTCGGGAGCGATGGGGCGAACGTAGGGATTGACGAGGCGTTCGCGTTCTTGGGTCCAAGCGCGCGGATGGTCCTCGCGCAGCCCCTTAACGAACGTTGTACCGGAGTCCGTGCGGACGATGACGGCCACCTCGGAGTTTCGGCCCTCGCTCACCGGCTGTGCGTGGCAGACAGGGCCGGTGTGCTGCTCGATGAGGTGGCGGAGATCTTCCCAGTTGACTCGCTGGATCACTGAGGAACCTTACTGGCGGGGTGCCTGGTGCGGCCCTGGTCGAGAGCGGACCGCACCAGGCAGATCGTCGGTCTAGTACGGGTTGTCGTCGCCGCAGCCGAGCATGACCTCCGCAGAGGCGATCGTGTCCATGTCCGGCATGAACACGACCTCCTCCTCGTCAGCCACGACGGATGCCGGCGGTTCGAGCTCAACCAGCGCAGGTGACATCGGAACTCCTTTCCTGTTTGTGCTGGCAGTAGGTAGCCAGCGGGGCCTTGGCCTTGCGGTAGAGGGTGACCAGGGGCATGCACGTTGTGCAGCGCCCGGCCAGGGTGCAGCCGGCGCAGCCCGCCTGTCGCTTCAGCAGCCCGTCCGCGACGGCTCCGAGCCGCGCCAACCCGTCGAGTCCTTCGGTGGGCAGTGGGATGCTGGGCTCGCGGCCGATCTTGCAGATGGACGCCTGTCCCATCGGGTCGACGTGGAACGAGGTGTGTCCGGCGTCGCAGCCGGTGAACGGCCTTCGGCCCGTCAGGTACTCCGGGGACTGGCTCGGCAGGCTTTCGGCGCCGCCGTAGATCGTTGGAGAGATGGAGGAGTACTCGCGGTAGGCCAGGCCGAACCGGTTGGCCAGGCCGCGCATCGCATCGACCTCGTGGGCGTTTTCCTGGGTGATGATCAGGCTCAGATCCAGCGGCAGCCCGGCTTCGGTCGCCGCCTCCATGCCTCGCATGAACTTCCAGAAGGCCCCGCGGCGCTGGGTGAGGCCGTCGTATGAGTCGGCCGTCGCGCCGTACAGGCTCAAGGAGAGTTTGTACGGACGCCGGGTCGTCAGCAGCTCCATGATCCGGGGGGCCGCCAGGCGCGAGCCGTTGGACAGGACCTCGATCATCATTCCGAGGTCCCAGGCCAGCTCGTAGACAGGGGCGAACAGCCGATCGATCATCGGTTCGCCACCGGTGAGCTGGCACCACAGCACCCCGGCGTCTCGCATGGCGTGCAGGACCGCCTGCCGGTCCTGCCATTCCATGCCCTTGAACTCCTTCAGGCCCAGATAGCACATCTTGCAGTCGTAGTTGCAGCCCAGGTTCAGCTCGTAGGACGCGCGGCCGAACCCGAACGCTGAGATGGAGCGCACCAGCAGCGCCTTGCTGGACGGCCGATCGCGCAGGTCGAGACCCCAGGCCCGCCGCGCGGTGTCGGCCAGCCACACCGGGACCGGCTCACCGACGGCCGCCGAGCCGCGCAGTTCGGCGTATCTGCGGTGCGGGATCTTCAACCCACCTCCCTGGCCGGGTCGCAGCACGTAGTACTCGTTGAGGAACGGACTGACGATCAACTCGTGCATCGGGCCTCCCTGAACCTTGGTCGCGACGTCAGCGGCGACTCATCTGCTGCGGAACGTTCCGCCATTGGCCGCGCAGACGGCGGAGAGCGTTCCTCGTCGTCCATCAGCGCACCTCCTCCACCCAGCAGACCGAGAACCGGCAAGATCGCCAGGATGCTGTCGCCGAGCGCGTCCCTCATGGAGCGCACCCGCCCACGGCGGCAGCTCTCTGCTGGACGTCGATGATCTGGCGCGAGAGCTCGTTGGCGTCTGGCGAGACGAGCAGGCCAATGCCGAAGGCGGCCGACATGGCGGTGTAGTGCTTGCTGTACTCGCCGTATACAACGCTCCAACCAGGGAACATCGCTTCCAACCGCACGACACTCGCTGCTTGCGTTGCCGACTTGTCCTGCTGTTCGCGAGGAAGAACGGCAAACGCGGACTCAGGACGTTTCGCCCGCCCCGGGAACTGCGTAGGTTGGATGAGGTACTTGGCACCGAACCCACCGCTCCTGATGGCCAAAGCGAAAGGCTCCATGGCTGAATCATTGGCCGGCGTCCCCAGCCTCGCCGAGCGCGCTCAACAGATCCTGCACGCCGTATGCCAAACCGTCGGGCTAGACCATGGTGGCGCTGAACTCCTACGTCTGCGCAGCAACGCCGTCTACAAGCTCAAAGAGCCGATCATCGTTCGGATCGCCACCGCGCCCACCGCCGCCGAGCGGCTGCCCGCCGTCCTGGCCGTCACGCGCTGGCTCGACCAACACGGCTTCCCCACCGTCCGACCAGCCGACCACGTAGCCGACCAGCCGGTGATGTGCACCGGCGTCGCGGTCACGTTCTGGGACTACGTGCCGTGCAACGACGTCCCCTCCACTACCAGCGAACTCGGCCGCCTCCTGCGCGACCTCCACGCCTTCCCCGCCCCACCGATCGCGCTCCGTCACCTAGACGATCCGTTGGCCAGCGTCCGCGCCAACCTCCAGCAGCATCCCGAGAGCCTCACACCCAGTGAACGCGATTGGCTAAGCCACCACATCACCGACCTCACTGAGCAGTGGAAGCAACTGCCGTTCGTCGGACCTCCCACCCTCGTGCACGGCGACGCCTGGATCGACAACCTGTTCCGCCACCGCGACGGCCACGTCATCCTGGGCGACTGGGACAGCGTTGCCCTCGGTCCCCGCGAATGGGACCTGATCCACAGCTACCACGGCCAGGCCCGCTTCGGCCTCAGCCAGCACGAGGTGGACGCCTTCGCCACCGCCTACGGATACGACCTACGCGCATGGCCCGGCTACCAGACGCTCCAACGCATCCGCGACCTCTACGCCATCGGCATCCACATCCGCAACGCCCACGGCGACCCCTTCTCCCACCAAGAACTCCAACGCCGAATGCGCTCCCTCACCGAAGGCACCACCGACCGCTGGTACATGAAACCCACCTGACCGCGAAGCAGACCCCAGCCCGGCTGAACCGAGAGTGTCGCCCTGGCGTTAACCGTCGATGGGACCCACGACATCCTGGAGCTGTGGGTCGGTGACGGCGGCGAGGACGCCAAATACTGGCTGCATGTGCTGACCGAGTTGAAGAACCTGGGCATGGCCGATACGTGCACGGTGGTCTGCGACGGCTGCCGGGCGGCCAGGAGGCCGCCCGGCACAGGAAACGCCACGCGCTGCTTCGCAGGAAAGCAGCCGGCTTCCCCGAAACGGTAGGCGGCTGCGATTCATCGAGGAGCACGGAGAGAGGCAAGAACAGCTAGTCGAACAGCTCACTCTGAATATGCCGAGTGGGCGGGGAGTGGCGGTCTGGCACCGCCGCTCCAGACCGATTGAACTTGACGTTCCAAATAGCTTCCAGCTTCTGGGCAACGGGGTCGCCAGCAATTCCCCCCAGAGTTCTGACAGAAGCCAAAATCAAACCACGATGCTCGGCCGTAAATAGGTGATCAAAAGCCCGCTCTCGCCAAGCATCTCCCCCGACCAACGCATCAAAGCATACGAGTTCGACGGTTTGAAGCAAGTTGCGCGAAACGGCCGGATTTTCTCTCAGGCGTTCCACCAAATCTATATAAGACTCGAAATAATCCTGAGATGTTCCTATAACCTCTCGCAAGCTAGCGATATTTACTGGTTGACGGACGGCTCCGCTGTCAATGTAAGCATTGTGAACGCGCTGGATTTGAAATTCCACCAATTCATCAGCACGCGCCAGCACTCGGAGAAGGTGACTGTCATCGGGATCGCCTGAAATAAGTGCTATCTCCAGTCGGGAGCGAAGAGTACTTGCCGGTACAAGGTCCAGCTGGCTAGCGTCCTGGAGCGCGGCCAACAGCAATGCGATCAGTGCGTGCCCCGCAATCACCTTGCCTGCGGGTTCGGGTAGTACGCCTTGACGAACAACAGCGGACTTCAGAGAAGCAAGTGCGCCGATGATTGCATGTGGGCTTGCCAACAGGGAGTCGAAGCGAAGAAAGGCGATCAGGTCCGACGGGAGTTCAGCAAGGCCTCTCAGCTGAATGTCAGTACGCCCTTCTGCAGTCTCACATGCCTCCCCCCCGATGTGAGCAAAATTGCTTGGCAGCCAACCATGGGCTGCTTCTCTTCTTTCAAGCGTGGCATTATCCATCACGCCGATGCCGAGGCGTCGCGCCAAGGCTCGGCCACGTCTGCTTACTGTTGGGCGCACCAGCGTGGCCCGCTGCAAGGCGAGAAGTTGGCGAAATCCCGCCAACCAGAGAAGGCGATCAGGCTCACCAGAACCGCCCTTTCCACTTTTGCATTCCAAGGAGGATCTGCTGACCCTCAGGCGCAGATCCACGTCGATCGCTAGGACATCTATATCGGTTAGAACATCTCGGCCTAGATCGGCGTCGTCTGCCCTGACAGGAAGACGGAGCCTTGCCAGGGCACCTTCGGCAAATTCGAGGCGTGCAACGCGGAGTTCAAGCTCGGCGCCGCTGTCCCTCGCCGCTGGAGATCCGTCCTGACCAGCTCGTTGGCGACCCGACCGCCTACGTCCTTCTTTCTGAGGATCAACCACTTCTAACGCCCCTTGAAAGCTCGTCGTGTTGCTTCATCCCGAAGTGCCGAGATCAAGCGAGACTGCTCGACGTCGTCCACCTCTACAGAGAGAGCCAGCCGGGCTCGCTCCCTGTCAGTGTGCACGTATGACCGCTGAGCACGAAGAGCCGCCGCACCGTTGGGGTCGCTCCCCGAACCATCCCGGTCACTCAGGATAGAGAGCGCATCCTCCGCAACATCAGATTGGAGCAGTTCAAGGCGGTAGCGATTAGAACTCGCCCCCGGGATAACGCGAACGATGCCCGCCGTCTCCAACATAGGATAGTCAGTGCCAATAGGTGAAGCATTCCCTGCCTCACCACGATCGATCAATTTTTGAATAAATGCCCCAGGATTATACAGGCGATATTGCGCGAAGGTGGCAGCATAGATCATGGACCCGACGAGCTGTCTTACTTGCCCTGAAGGGTCACCAGACGTGGCTCCAAAAGGACCTCGATTGAGGTGAGGAGTAAAGAGAAACCCCTGCTCTTGCCCTGTTGAAGTCTGGATCACAGATCGATGCACCAGGCCTTGAGATACGGCAAAGTCGATCCATTTTTTGGAGGTGGACTTGACGGACGACTCGGGCATTCCCGGCTTCGCGCCTACTTCTTCCATGAGCGCGGCAACTTCTTCAGTTCCCTTCGCGTTGGCGGAACGAAGGGCTGCCAACGCAACCTTCTTTTCATCGGTCCAAATGTGCGGATTGAAGATGACTTCCGTGCCGTCGTCGGTTTTAACCTTCCTCACGAGCGCAAGAGTGTGAAGATGTCGGATGGCATCGTCCACGTCACTCTCATTGAGTGCCCGTCCGACAAGATCAGTCCCTGAAAGAGCTTGATCTTTCGCCTCGCCAATAGTCAGTGGTTGAAGAGTTGTCGCGCGAAGCAGACTTAGTGCTGCATATTCGACCCCTCCCAGTACTGCGACGCGCAGAAGGTCGTTCGACTTGGATATCAATCCTGCAGGCGCGGGAATTGCCTCCGAAACCGAGAGCGGCTTTTGATCATCCGCACGTTGGACCGAAATCCACCCGACCGCCTCTAGGGTCCTCATTGCATCGCGCAGCACTCTAGGGCCAATGCCAGCTTCATTTGCAATTGCGTTCACTCGCTCTGGCGTACTTGTGCCAGACTTCCGCAAACGGAACGCCATATCCAATACTTGCCCACAGAATTCCAACTGCTCCAAAGCAGCTTTGGCTGGGCTCATCGCATAAGCAGATAGATGTCGCGACAGTCCAAGCGTCAGCTCGGCGTCCGAGAGCATTTCGACCTCCTGATGGACCGCCTTTGCAGGCTTCGAGTCAGTCAGCAGCTTAGTAGCAGGCGCGGCAGTCCGCATCCGATTAGTACCGGATTGTCCATGCAGTGCTTCCGCCCGCACTCCCGCGATCCGTAGTGGCTAGGGGAGCACTCCTGTGAGGAAGCACCCAGCACTTGATCCCTCGTGTCCGGCAGCACCGCCAAGCCCCTGACCTGGGGGGCTTACCTTGTGACGGTTTCGTAGACCGGGTTGCAAGCGCCGCTTCGACTCCATGCGCACCTGCGTCTTCGCCCAAAAGGCCTCCATCGCCTCACCTCAGGGCCACTCCCAGGGAAGTCGTCGGAGTGGATCCCTGCGACAAGAGAAGGCGAAGGTAGCGTTGCTGTGAGCTGGATTCTCAACCGAGCGGGCTCGGGGACACCGGGGGCATCTACGGCATCGAGAGGACGCGCCCGACCGGGCGCGTCCGACAGACCGGACTTGTGTATCCAGGCCCAGCCGCCGTAGGCCCGCAAGGAGGAGCGGAACGAGCCAGTGGTGACTTGATGGTCGCCGCCCTGGGTACGTCTTTCCAACGTCCAATCAAGATCATGTGCAGCTTTCGTAACACATTTGCGCAGGTCAGATTCGGTGTAGCGTCAAAAATATTCTAGACGCGTCGGTTAACTAATGCTGTGACCTCGGTGAATACCACCCGCCCGCTGCCGATTCGCGTTAGACTCCCCTCCAGATCGGGCAGGAGTGTGCCCGGCCAACGTCAAGCCCTTGATCCCTAAGGGTTGTCCCGTAACGGTCGGGTGCTGTGCGCGATGATCTTGGTGTGGAGCGGGTGTTCTGTGCGGATGACCAGGTGTGGGTGCCGACGTTCACGGGGTTGTCGGTTCGGCGGTTCCGTCGT
>NZ_RFFG01000153.1 GCF_003696215.1 Actinomadura harenae
CGCGAGCAGCCCGGCGAGCGCGGCGTAGGGGACGGCGAGCGCGACCGCGGCCCCGACGACGGCGCGGCGGGCGTCCTCCGGGGCCGTGACGACCGGGCGGCCCGCCGCGTCCTTGGGCAGGGCGCGGCGGATCATCCAGCCGCCGGTCCGGTACAGCAGCGCGCCGGGGATCAGCAGGACGCCGAGGGGCAGCAGCCCGACCCGGCCGCCGCCGACGGAGAAGCCCGCGTGGTGGGAGACGAGCCAGAAGTTCACGGCCGTCCGGAACACGCCGGGAAGCCCGTGGCCGAAGGCGGTGCGGGGCGCGGCGATCCAGCCGACGAGGGTGATCGTGGTGAGGACGGCGAGGCCGATGCCGATGCACCAGACCGCCCCGACGAGCCCCGTGACCCACTGCGGCCGCTGCCCCGCCGCCGTGACCGGGGCCCGGGGCGTGCCGCCGCCCTCCCCCGCCGTCCCGGGCGAATCCCCTGTTGAGGGCCCCGTGGAGGGGCCTGCCGTCGCGCCCGCCGTTTCGCCGGTCGTCGCCACTCGCTGCCGCCCCGTCTCGCTCACGGCGTCCATGCTGGCACCCCCGCCTCGTCCCCCGGGCCCCCGGAGCCCGGCGTGTCGCCTTTGCGGCGGGGCGGGAACGCCGTGGGAACGGTCCGGAACCCGGGCGGAACGAGGCGAAGGTCACCCGGGCGGGGCAGGATGGACGGCAGGATGGACGGAGCACGCGCAACGATCGGATAACCCTGGATCTCCGCACGGCGCCGTTGCGTTGTGCGCATCAGGAGCGGGTGCTCCTCCAACGGGGAGGGGGGTACCCGACGTCCCACGGGGAGGGATCCTGTGTTCGGTCCGCAGAGCATGCTGGTGCTGCTGCTGCTGGTGGTCGCCGTCGGCGGCCTGGCGTACGTCCTGGCCAGGCAGGGGCCTCCGCTCATGCTGCGGATCGGCGCGGGGGTGCTGGCCTTCGCGCTCTCGTCGGTCTTCGGAATGGCGCTCGTCAACCGGTTCTACGACTACTACCAGACCTGGGGCGACCTGGTCGACGACCTGGCCGGGCACCATCCGGGCGTGCAGGCGCTGCCGCCCGGCGGCGGCAAGAACCTCAAGACCGGCGGCGTCCCGGCCAAGGACGGCCTGCTGGTGACGACGACGTTCGCCGGGTCCAAGAGCAAGATCAGCCGTGAGGGCCTGGTGTACCTGCCGCCGCAGTACTTCCAGTCGCAGTACGCCTCGGCGCGGTTCCCGGTGCTGGAGCTGCTGCACGGCTCCCCCGGCGAGCCGGAGGACTGGCAGCGCGGCCTGCACGTCACCTCGACGTTCACCTCGATGCTGAACAGGCACGAGGCGAAGCCCGCGATCCTGGTGATGCCGAACATCAACGGGAACGCCCACGGCGCGGGCGGGTCGCAGTGCCTCGACCGTCCGAAGGGCGACCGGAACGACACCTACCTCGCCGAGGACGTCCCGGCGGACGTGGAGCAGTCGTTCCGCACCGACCCGCCCGGCGCGCGCTGGGGCGTCGCCGGGTTCTCCGAGGGCGGGTTCTGCGCGGCGAACCTGGCGCTGCGGCACGCGAACGTGTTCGGCCTCGCCGGGGTCATGAGCGGCTACTTCCAGCCGCTGCCCGAGCACGGCGCCGACCCGTTCGACGGCGACGCGCACGCCCGGCTGCAGAACGACCCGCTGTGGCGGCTCACCAACTGGCCCGCCGGCACGAAGCTGCCCGCGTTCTGGCTGATGGCGGGCCAGTCCGACCGCGGGGACGTGTCGGACGCCAAGCTCTTCCACAGCGTCCTGCAGAGCCACGGGCAGGACGGGCCGCTGGTCCTGATCCCGCATGCCCGGCACACCTACGCCGCGTGGAACCCGGCGTTCCCCAAGTTCCTGACGTGGGCGACCGACCGGCTCGGCGTCCCGGCGCAGGGCACGGCGCCGACGCCGAAGCCGGGGAAGGGCGGTCCGGCGCGTCCGCCGGGCAGCATGCCGACCGCCCCGATCCACGAGATCAAGCGCTCCTGAACGTGAGGATGCCCTGCCGTTCGGCACGGCAGGGCATCCTGGAGCGGGGTCAGAGGCCGGGCGGCGGCGTGTAGGCGTCCACGCGGTCCCACATGCGCAGGTACGCCTCGGCGCCGTTGGCCATGTCGTTGGTCAGCTCGGGGCCGACGGTCCTGCGCATGTCCTCGATCCAGTCGGGGACGAGGCCGTAGTTGGCGACGCCGTCGACGTTGAGGTCCCAGGTGCGCTGACCGGTCGTGAGCTTGTCGAGGGTGACGCCGCTGAGCGCGGTGAACGGGTACGTGAGGTCGCCGCCCTTGCGCGGTGCGGGCAGGTGGCCGAAGCCGTTGGCGTCCAGGCCGTAGCCGAACCCGAACGCGCCCTTCGCGCCGGACCGCTCGTACGCCTGCTTGGCGTCACGCCAGCCGCCCGCGAACTGGTCGGCCGGGTTGGCGTACTCGGTGATCATGCCGCCGAGCCGGTAGATCCGCTGGTAGTAGGTCGGGTCGACCCAGCTGTGCGACGAGATCACGCCCGGGTAGTGCGCCTTCTCCAGGATCGTGAGGGTCTGGTCGGCGGCCTTGACGCTCATGTGGTCGATCTGGATGACCATCTTGCGCTTGATCATCGCCTTGATCATGTGCGCGCCGAGGGCCGTCAGGCCGCGGGTGTTGCAGTGCGGCGCGGCCGGGTAGAACGGCGCGGGCAGGTTCGGCAGGCCGAGCGCGAGCCGGACGGCGGCGGGCAGCGTGACCTGCGGCGTCACCGTGTTGTCCTGCGCCGGGCCGGTGCAGGTCTCGACGTTCCAGAACTGGCCGGTTCCCACGAAGTTGCCGATGTTGACGGCGACGCCCGCCGTGCCGCTGTCCATCCGGACGCCGCAGAGCGCGTTGTCGAACTTGTGGCAGAGGAACATGCTGGTCACGCCCTGGGCCTTCATGTGGTCCAGGCCCGCGTCGATCTGCTTCTCCGTGCACTGCGGGACGTCGCGGATCTCACGGCAGCCGAACGGCTCGGACGTCTCGATGCTCTCGACCACGGCGAGCTTCCCGGACGCGGCGACCGCCCGCGCCTCCTGCGGCGTGTGGACGAGCCGGAACCAGCCCTTCCCCGGGCCGCCGCTCAGCGCGTCGATGTAGCCCTGCATCTGGACGGCCTTGCCGTGTTCGAGGTCGAGCGTGGCGTCCTCGTCGCAGGGGTTCTTCTTGAGCGGGTACAGCTCGCAGAGCACGCGGTTCGCGACGTACTGGTCGACGATGATCCGGAGTCCGCCCTGCCAGGCCCGCTGGAGCCAGGTGTAGTAGACCTGCTGGTGGGTGAGCGAGTCGTGCGCGGGCCAGTCCTTGAACGTGGGCCAGCCGACCGGGTCGTGGGTGCCGAACGGCGAGCCGTTCTTGAGGAAGTTCTCGAAGATCGCGAACTGGCCGTTCGGGTAGTGGTCCGGGCAGTCGCGCAGGGCCACGGCGATGCCGTCGGGATCGAACGGCTCGCCGCAGATCATGCGTCCGCCCATGTCCTCGGCGCCCTCGATGTGGGTGTGGGCGTCGATGAGCCCGCGCACGGTCCCGGACGCGCCCGGCGCACCGAAGGCCGATGCGGTGGAGGGGCGGGGCGGCGGGGAGGCGGGGCGGGCGGCGTGCGCGGCGGAGGCCGTTCCGACCGCGCACAGGAGCGCGGCCAGCAGGGCCGTGAGGGGGCGGGAGATGCGGGGGGCATGCGGGAGTCTCATGGCCGCTCCAGGGGGGATGGGGGCGATGCGCCCCCATTAGAACATGAAGGCTGTTCACGTCCTATGGCCTCGTCCGGACAACGAAAGACGCCCGCGCCGCGGTGTGCGGCTCGGGCGTCCTTCGTGGACCTGATCGGATGGATCAGAGGTTGCGCATGATCTCCGCCATGAGGCGGGCGGTCTCGCTCGGGGTCTTGCCGACCCGGACGCCGACCTTCTCCAGCGCCTCCTTCTTGGCCTGGGCGGTGCCCGCGGAGCCGGAGACGATCGCGCCGGCGTGGCCCATCGTCTTGCCCTCGGGGGCGGTGAAGCCCGCGACGTAGCCGACGACCGGCTTGGTCACGTTCTCCGCGATGAAGGCCGCCGCGCGCTCCTCGGCGTCGCCGCCGATCTCGCCGATCATGACGATGGCGTCGGTGTCGGGGTCGTCCTGGAACGCCTGGAGGGCGTCGATGTGCGTGGTGCCGATGATCGGGTCGCCGCCGATGCCGACGCAGGTGGAGAACCCGAAGTCACGCAGCTCGTACATCATCTGGTAGGTCAGCGTGCCCGACTTCGACACCAGGCCGACGCGGCCGGGCGTGGTGATGTCGGCCGGGATGATGCCCGCGTTGGACTTGCCGGGGGACGCGATGCCCGGGCAGTTCGGCCCGATGATCCGGGTCTTGTTGCCCTTGGACTCGGCGTACGCCCAGAAGTAGGCGGTGTCGTGCACCGGGATGCCCTCGGTGATGACCACGCACAGCGGGATCTCGGCGTCGATCGCCTCGACGACGGCGTCCTTGGTGAACTTCGGCGGGACGAAGACGACCGACACGTCCGCGCCGGTCTTCTCGATGGCCTCCTTGACGGTGCCGAAGACCGGGAGCTCGGTGCCGTCGAAGTCGACGGTGGTGCCGGCCTTGCGGGCGTTCACGCCGCCGACGACCTGGGCGCCCGAGGCGAGCATCCGGCGGCCGTGCTTGGAGCCCTCGGAACCGGTGATGCCCTGGACGATGATCTTGCTGTTCTCAGTGAGCCAGATGGCCATTTCACGCACCTGCCGCGGCGAGTTCGGCGGCACGCTCGGCCGCGTCGTCCATGGTCTCGACCTGCTGGACGCCGGGCAGCGCCGCGTCCTTCAGGATCTGCCGGCCGAGCTCGGCGTTGTTGCCGTCGAGCCGGACGACCAGCGGGCGGTCCACGGCCTCGCCGCGGTCCGCCAGCAGCTTGTAGGCGGACACGATGCCGTTCGCGACGGCGTCGCAGGCGGTGATGCCGCCGAAGACGTTGACGAACACCGACTTCACGTCGGGGTCCGACAGGACGATCTCCAGGCCGTTGGCCATCACCTCGGCGGACGCGCCGCCGCCGATGTCGAGGAAGTTGGCGGGCTTCATGCCGCCGTGGCCCTCGCCGGCGTAGGCGACCACGTCCAGGGTGGACATGACCAGGCCCGCGCCGTTGCCGATGATGCCGACGTTGCCCTCGAGCTTGACGTAGTTGAGGTCGAGGGCCTTGGCCTTGGCCTCCAGCGGGTCGGCGCCGGCCTTGTCCTCGAGCTTCTCGTGCTCCTGGCGGAAGGAGGCGTTCTCGTCCAGCGAGACCTTGCCGTCGAGGGCCTTCACCTGACCGTCGGCGGTGAGGATCATCGGGTTCACCTCGACGAGGGTCGCGTCCTCGTCGGTGAAGACGGCCCAGAGCCGCTCGATGATCGCGGCGGCGCCGTCCAGGGCCTCCTCGGGGAGGCGGCCCTGCTCGGCGATCCGCCGGGCCTGGGCCAGGTCGATGCCGTCCAGCGGGGAGACCGGCACCATGGCCAGCTGGTCGTGCGGCACCTCCTCGATCTCCACGCCGCCCTCGACGGAGCAGATGGAGAGGAAGGTGCGGTTCGCACGGTCGAGCAGGAAGGAGAAGTAGTACTCCTGCGCGATCGCCGAGCCCTCCTCGACCAGGACCTTGTGGACCGTGTGGCCCTTGATGTCCATGCCGAGGATCTGGTTCGCGAGGGTCTCCGCCTCGTCGGCGGTGTCGGCGAGCTTCACGCCGCCGGCCTTGCCGCGGCCACCGGTCTTCACCTGGGCCTTGACGACGACCTTCTTGGTGCCCGCGGAGAAGAGCTCCTCCGCGATGGCACGCGCTTCCTGGGCAGTATGGGCGACCTTGCCGGTGGGCACCGGTACCCCGTACTCGGCAAAGAGTTCCTTTGCCTGATGTTCGAACAGGTCCACGAGGCGTCCTTAACGGATCGACAGCCAACGACCGCGGGTCAAGTGGGGGGCACGGGGACTCAGGCGCCGTGCGGCCGCCACTCTGCGGTCCGCTCCGTCGAAGCAGCCTAGTCAACCCCGGTCCATGGTCACGCCGCCGGGGGCCCGACGGGTTCCGGGAGGGGGTGTGAGGTTGCTCATCCCCAGCCCGCTTCACCTGCCCCTCCGCGATTCGATCACGGCCCGGTCGCGCTCCGGTCGCGGCTCGGGAGCCGTTTTCCGACCGCCGGGATCCCCTGGTTTGTGGGCGGGTAGGAAAGGTGCGTCGAATGCCGCGTTCACCCCCTGAGCGCACTGCGGCGTTTGGCTGAGTTTGATGTACTTAGGCCCGTCTCAAGGGGGAGGTGCGGTGGCGGACAGCGGAGTCGGGCCGGCGGTGTGGCCGTCGTCGTGGCCCGGTCGCGTGCGCCGCGCCGCCGCCCTGCTGCTCGTCTCCGCCCTGGCCGCGACCTGCGGCGTCACGCTCCCGGAGAACGGCGCCCCGGAATGGTCCAGCCCCGGCCTGGTCGGCGGGGGCGGCTGGCCGTTCGCGGGCGCGCCGCTGCCGACCTCGGACGCGCGCGGCGCCCGCTACCTGCCCGGCTCGTCCGTCGTCCGGCTCGCGGACGGGCGGGTCCGGCTCGTCCCGACGGGCGGCGAGGACGCCATCACCGTCGCCGGATCCGACCCGCGCGTCGCCGAGGCCGTCCGCGCCGACCAGACCTGGCTCGCGCGCGGGACCGTCCCGGGACGGCTCGTCCCGTGGCTGAAGCCGTGCCCGCTCCCCGGCGGGAACCGCGTCCCGCGTCCGGACGACGTCCTCCAGACCGCCGGGGACCAGGCCGAGACGCTCCGGAGCGGCGCCGCCGGGCCCCACGGCACCGCGCGGCGGGAGAACGGGGAGACGAGCGAAGAGGCGGTCGTCGAGAGGGGCTGCGTGCCCGTCCGGCCACGGGCGAAGAAGACCCCGAACGTGCCCACGACCGGCGCTCCGACGCGTCCGCCCGCCGCCGGGAAGCCCGGCAGGCCGAAGCCCGCCCCAACGCAGACCCCTTCTGAGGCTCCTTCTGAGACTCCATCGCAGGATCCGAAGAAGGAGGACGGCAAGCCCGTCCGGCTCACGGTCGGGGCCGCCGCCGAGAAGGCGACCGGCTACCGGGAGATGGCCGGTCGCGCGCTCCAGGACCTGCGGCTGCTGACCAGGCCGAACGGGGCGTCCCTGGCGTCCTGGTACGGGGCGTGGCGGTACTCGTGGCCGCGCGACTCGGCGTTCGCGGCGGCGGCGTTCACGGTGACCGACCATCCGGCCGAGGCCCGCCGGATCCTGCGGTTCCTCGCGCGCGTGCAGACCAAGACGGGGATGTGGGCCGCGCGGTACAGCCCCGACGGCAGCCCGGTCGCGGACGGACGGCACGCGCAGCTCGACTCGCTCGGCTGGGTGCTGTGGGCCGCGTGGTTCTTCCACACCGAGAACCCGCAGGCCGCCGCCGACCTGCCGGAACTGTGGACGATGGTGCGCCGCGCCGCCGACCGGCTGACCGCGTCGCTACGCTCGGACGGGTTGCCGCCGCCGTCCTCGGACTACTGGGAGCGGCCCGCCTCGTCCGAGCAGGACCCGAAGAACGCGACGCTCGGCGTCGTGGGGCCGGTGCTGGCGGGGCTGCGGGCGGCGTCCGTCCTGGCCCGGGACCTCGGCCATGCCGACAAGGCGGAGAAGTACCGGGAGGCCGCGCACCGGGTCGAGGGCGGGGTCGCGGCGAGGTTCGCGCCGCTCGGCTATCCGCGCTCCCCCATCCGGGGCGGCCGCATGGACACCTCGGTCACCTTCCTCAGCCCGCCGTTCGGCCCGGCCGACCAGAACGTGACCGACGCGGTGCTGTCGGCCGCCGGGAAGCTGGCGCTGCCGAACGGCGGCGTCCTGCCGGGCGAGCGCTGGTCGGGGAACGCGAAGGTCGCCTGGACGCCGGAGATGGCGCTGTTCACGCTGTCGGCGGCCGCGACGGGCCGTCCGGACGAGGCCATGGAGCGGCTGGACTGGCTGTCCGCGCACCGCACGTCCCTCGGCGCGCTGCCCGAGAAGGTGGACGAGTACGGGCGTCCGGCGGCCGTCGCGCCGCTCGGCTGGACGTCGTCGCTGGTCGTGCTGAGCCTGTCCGCGCTGGAGAAGCCGCTGCCCGTCCCGGACGAGGGCTGATCTCCGCGGGGCGCGGGGTCAGGCGGCGAACTGCTCGTAGCCGAGCTTCGCGACCAGCAGCGTCACCACGCACAGCAGGACGACCCGGACGAACCCGGACCCGCGTTTGATCGCGGTGCGCGCGCCGAGCTGCGCGCCGGTCGCGTTCGCGACGGCCATGCCGAGGCCGAGCGCCCACAGGACGTGCCCCTGGACGGCGAAGACGAGCAGCGCGCCGAAGTTCGTGCTGACGTTGATGACCTTCGCGTGCGCGGACGCGTGGACGAAGTCGACGCCGAGGACGGCGGTGAACACCACGACCAGGAACGTCCCGGTGCCGGGGCCGAGGACGCCGTCGTAGAAGGCGATGGCGAGGCCGGGGATCAGGATCGCGGCGGCGACGCGGCGGCGGGTCCGCAGCACGGTCCTGGGCGCCTGGCCGAGGTCGGGGCGGAGCACGACGAGCGCCGCGACCGCGAGCAGGACGACCATGATGACCGGCTTGAACACGTCCGAGGAGATCGCCGAGGCGCAGAGCGCGCCCGCCGCCGAGCCCGCGACCGCCAGGCCCGCGCCGGCGGCCGCGACGGTCCGGTCGATCTTGGTGCGGCGCAGGTAGGCGTAGGCGGCGCTGGCCGTCCCGGCGATCGAGGCGACCTTGTTCGTGGCGAGCGCGGTGGCGACGGGCTGGCCGGGGTTGAGCAGCAGCAGCGCGGGCAGCTGGATGAGCCCGCCCCCGCCGACCACCGCGTCCACCCAGCCCGCGCCCATCGCGGCCGCCAGCAGCATGACGACGTGCTCGATCCCCACCCGGCGCGCTCCCTGTAAGGCTTAAACGAAGAATGTCGCTTAGCCTAGCGGGACGAACCGGGACAAGGGGATGGGGATCAGGCCTTGGCCCGCCACTCGTCGGCGAGGATGGCCCACGTCTGGTAGTCGCGCTGCCGCCCGTCGAAGTTGAAGCCCTGGCGGGTGGTGCCCTCGTAGGTGAACCCGATGCGCTTGGCCGCGGCGATGCTCGCCTCGTTCGACGGCTCGCAGCACCACTCCACGCGCAGCATGCCGCGGTCGTGGATCGCCCAGTCGATCATCAGGCCGATCGCCTTGGTGACGAGCCCGCGCCCGCGCACGTCCGCGTCGAGCCACACGCCGACCTCGCAGATGTGCTGCTGCGTGTCGAAGACCCGGAACAGGGTGCCTCCACTGAGCACGCCGTCCACCCAGATGCCCCACATGCGCGCGCCGTCGGCCGCCGCCGTCTCGGCGAAGTTCTGGAGGTAGGCGCGGGCCGCCTCCACGTCGAAGAGCTTGGCGGCGAACGGGATGTACGGCCGGATGTCGTCGCGGACCTTCTCCACCTGCGCGTAGAACTCGGCGGCCTGCCAGGGCTCCAGCGGACGCAGCTCGGCCCCCTCGCCCAGCGACAGGGAAAACTTCATCACGGCCTCCTGTAAGGTACGTACCCAACGTTTGTTATGTACCTTAGCCCGCGCCGCCGACCGGAAGGAAACCGAATTCCGTGCCCGCCAAGGGAGACCACGACGCCCGGCGCCGCGACGTGTCCGAGGCCGTGTGGCGGGTTCTGGCCGCGCACGGCTTCGGCGGCCTGACGCTGCGGGCGGTCGCCGCGGAGATGGGCTGCTCCACCGGGCTGCTCACGCACTACTTCCCGAACAAGAAGGCGCTGGTCACGCACGCGCTCGACATCGCCGAGGAGCGGACGCTCCAGGGACGGCTCGACCCGTCCGGGCGCGGGCTGGCGGCGCTGCGCGAGCTGATCACCGACATCCTGCCCATCTCGGACGTGGCGATCGAGATGAACCGGGTCTGGGTCAGCTCGTGGGACGTCGCGCTCGCGGACGCCGACCTCGGCGAACGCGAGACGGGCCGGTACGAGCGGTTCCGCGCGCGGCGGCTGCGCCCGTTCGTCGAGCAGGCGCGGGACCTGGGCGAGATCGCCCCGGACGCCGACCCGGACGACGTCGCGACGACGCTGGTCGCGTTCGCCCACGGGCTGGTCGTGCAGGTGCTGTTCGACCCGGACCGCTATCCCCCCGAACGGCAGCTCGCCCTGCTTGACGGAATGCTGACGGCTTTGTCCGTCTAGCGCGGGATCGACCTCCAACCCCTTTTTCGGCCAGGATGTCCAGCCAGAGCCGAAAGGGGTCCTTGGTGACCGTTATGGAGTTCGTGGACGCCCATGTCCATCATTGGCAGACGAGCGTGCACGACTGGTATCCGATGCTTCACGTGACGTTGCCGGAGGTGCCGCGCGACTATCCGCCGTCCCGGTTCCGGGCGGACGCGGAGGCCGCCGGGGTCCGCCTCCTCGGCACGGTGCACGTGTCGGCGACGACCGTGCCGGGCGCCTTCCTGGACGAGACCCGCTGGCTGGACGCGATGGACGCCCCGGACCGTCCCTCGGCGATCATCGGATCCGTCGACCCGGACGTGGCGCCGCACGTCGTCGAGGCGCAGCTGGACGAGCAGGCGCGCAGCCCGCTGTTCCGCGGCGTCCGGGTCTTCGCGGGCCTGTCCCCGGACGGCGACACCGCCGCCGCCCTCCTGCGTGAGCTGGGAGAACGCGGCCTCGTCTTCGACCAGGTGATCCGCGCGCCCGAGGTGGACGCCTACCTGGCCGCGCTCGCCGGGGCCCCGGACGTCCAGGTCGTCCTGGAGCACGCGGGCTGGCCCGAGACCGGCAGCCCGGAGGGCTTCATCGACTGGCGGCGGGGCCTGGCCAAGCTCGCCGCGCTCCCCCGCGTGGACTGCAAGATCTCCGGCCTCGGCATGCCGCTCGGCCGTCTCGACGCCGCCGCGCTGCGCCCCTATGTCGAGACCTGCCTCGACCTTTTCGGGATCGACCGCTGCTTCTTCGGCAGCAATTTCCCGGTGGACGGACTTTCCGGCGGCCTCGCCGAACTGATGGCCGCCTATCAGGACGTCACGTCGGATCTCTCCGCCGAGGAGCGGCGCAAGCTTTTCGTCGGGAACGCGACCCGCCGCTACCGGCTGAACTGATCCGTCCCGACCGCCCCCCGCTTTTCGGCGATCCGGCGTTCGACCTCACTCCATGCGACCGGCAGGTCGGACGCCGGGACGTTCCAGAACACGAACGTCGACTCGCGCATGACCTTCCGCTTGGCGCGCATCGTGGACCGGTGCGGCTCGGCGGACGCGTAGGCGTCCAGCGCGTCCCGGTCCGACCAGGCCGAGAGCGTCCAGAACGTCCGCCGCAGGGGCTCGGCGCGCAGCGAGAGCCCCCAGGCGCCCGGAGAGCTGCGCGCCTGGCGCAGCAGCGCCATCGAGGCCAGGAGGAAGCCCGGCAGATAACGCAGTGACCGCACCTCCAGCCGGGAGGCCATGACCAGCGCCTCCGCGCCGGACGCGGGCCGTTCGGGAGTGGTCCAGGGCAGCGTGGGCATGACGCCCCTCATTTCGCTTCTCGCTTCATCTTGTCACTGTCTAGTTTCACTCGGCGCCCCAAACTTGTCAATGACAAGTTCTGGGCGGATCTGGCCTAGGCTGGCCGGGTGACTTCGAGCTACCACCACGGCAACCTGCGCCGCGCCGTCATGGACGCCGCCGTCGCCGCGATCGAGGAGTCCGGGCCGTCCGGCTGGAGCCTGCGCGAGCTGGCCCGCCGCGCCGGGGTCTCGCACGCCGCGCCCGCGCACCACTTCGGCGACAAGACCGGCCTGCTGACCGCCCTCGCCGCCGAGGGCTTCGACCTGCTCTCCTCGGCCCTCACCGCGGCGGGCGACGACCTGCTCGACCTCGGCGTCGCCTACGTCCGGTTCGCGGCCGAGCACCGCGCCTACTTCGAGGTCATGTTCCGTCCCGAGCTCTACCGGGCCGACGACCCCGACCTCGACGCCGCCCGCACCCGCACGGGCGGGCTGCTCGACCGCGCCGTCCGGCCCCTGTCCCCCGGCCCCGGCCCGGAACCCGACCCCGACTCGGTCCTCGCCGCCTGGTCCATCGCCCACGGCTTCGCCGGGCTCTGGCTGAGCGGAGCCCTCCCCCCGGAGCTCGGCTCCGACCCGGAGGCCGCCGCCCGGCCCGTCCTCGGCAAGCTCTTCGCCGGATCGTGATCGTCTATCCTCGCGGACGGTCCGGACGGCCGACTCCGGCGGAAGGTGGGACAGGTGAACGAGGACTCGCTGGCCGAGAGGTTCGAGGCGCGGCGCGGTCACCTGCGCGCGGTGGCCTACCGCATGCTCGGCTCGCTGAGCGAGGCCGAGGACGCCGTCCAGGAGACGTGGTTCCGGCTCAGCCGCACGGACGTGTCGGACGTCGGGAACCTGCCCGGCTGGCTCACCACGGTCACCGGGCGCGTGTGCCTGGACATGCTCCGCACCCGCAGGTCCCGGCGTGAGGAGCTCGGCGACGAACGGCTGCCCGACCCGATCCTCACCCACGACCCCGAGCACGAGATCCTCGTCGCCGACCAGGTCGGGATCGCCCTGATGGTGGTCATGGAGGCCCTCGCCCCGGCCGAGCGGCTGGCGTTCGTCCTGCACGACATGTTCGCCGTCCCGTTCGACGAGATCGCCCCGATCATCGACAGGACGCCCGCCGCGACCCGGCAGCTCGCCAGCCGGGCCCGCCGCCGCGTCAGGGACTCCGCGCCCGCGCCGGACCCGGACCCGGCCCGGCAGCGGCAGGCCGTCGAGGCGTTCCTCGCGGCGGCGCGCGAGGGCGACCTGGAGGCCCTCGTCTCCCTCCTCGACCCGGACGTCGTGCTGCGCGTCGACGTGGGCGCGGGCGGCCCGCTGCAGGTCGTCCGGGGAGCCCGGAACGTCGCGGGCCGGGCCATGATGTTCCGCGAGATCGCCAAGACCATCGAGACGGTCGTCGTCAACGGCGCGATCGGCGCGGTCGACGCCACCGGCGGAAGCCCGCGGTCGCTCATGGCGCTCACCGTCGTGGACGGCCGGATCGTGACGATGGACATCATCGCCGACCCCGGCCGCCTGCGGGACCTCGGCCTCTGACGGGCCCTCGCGTCACATCCGCCTCCTCCGGCGGGTCAGGCGTTCCGAGGGCCCGCCGTCCGGAGGCCCGCGATCTGGAGGGGTTCGTGATGGGCGAGGAGTCGCTGGCCGCGCGGTTCGAGGAGCACCGCGCCCACCTGCACGCGGTCGCGTACCGCGTGCTCGGCTCGAACGCCGAGGCGGACGACGCCGTCCAGGAGGCGTGGCTCCGGGTGAGCCGCGCCGGGGACGACGGCGTCGCCAACCTCGGCGGCTGGCTGACCACGATCGTCGGACGGGTCGCGCTGAACATGCTGCGCGCCCGGACGACCCGCCGCGAGGTGCCGTGGGACGAACCGGGCGCCGCGGGCGAGCACGACGCCCCGGCCGGGCCCGGGAGTCCCGCCGCCGACGCGCCCGGGGACCCCGCCGACGCCGCCGTCCTGTCGGACTCGGTCGGGATCGCGCTGCTGGTCGTCCTGGAGACGCTGTCGCCCGCCGAGCGGCTGGCGTTCGTCCTCCACGACATGTTCGCCGTCCCGTTCGACGAGATCGCCCCGATCATCGACAGGACGCCCGCCGCCGCCCGCCAGCTCGCCAGCCGGGCCCGGCGGCGCGTCCGGGGCGGGCGAGCCGACGCGACCGCCGCGCGCGAACGCGAGGTCGTGACCGCGTTCCTGGCGGCGTCCCGCGAGGGCGACTTCGCGGCCCTGCTCACGCTCCTGGACACCGGCGCCGTCCTGCGCGCCGACTCCGCCGCCGCCGAGATGGGCGGGCCCGTCCGCATCGAGGGCCGCGAGGCGCTGGCGGCGTTCTGGTCGGGCCGCGCGAAGGCCGTCCTGCCGGTCCTCGTGGACGGCGTGGCGGGTGGGATGTGGCAGCTCCAGGGCGTCCCGCAGGTCGTGTTCGACTTCACCGTCCGGGACGGCCGGGTGGTCGCGATCGACCTGGTCGCCGACCCCGCCGTCCTCGCGTCGGTGGAGCTGTCGAAGCCGCCGCGCCACTAGCGTGAGGGGATGGCCCAGCGCAGACTCCCGCCGACCGAGACGACGATCACCGCCCGCGACTGGGACGGGCGGGACGTCGAGGGCGAGGCGTTCGAGCGCGTCCTGTTCTCCGACGTCGACTTCACCGAGATGCGCGACACGTCCGGGACGTTCACCGAGTGCCTGTTCCGGGGCTGCAGGTTCAACGTGTCGGAGCACACCGAGGCGGCGTTCCTGAACTGCACGTTCGTCCGGTGCTCGTTCTTCGACGCGTCGTTCACCGGATGCAAGCTCGTCGGCAGCGCCTTCGACGGCTGCTCGTTCGACCTGCTCAAGGTGCGCGGCGGCGACTGGTCGTTCGCCCTGCTGACGGGCGCGAAGCTGTCCGGCGCGACGTTCGAGGCGACCCGTCTGCGCGAGGCCGACCTGAGCGGCGCGCTCTGTGAGAGGACGACGTTCCAGCGGGTCGACCTCTCCGGCGCGTGGCTCCGGAACGCCGTCTTCTGTCAGGCCGACCTGCGCGGCAGCGTCCTCCCGCCCGAGCAGCTCCTGACCGTCGACCTGAAGGGCGCCGTCATCGACGTCCCGCAGGCCATGGTCGTGGCAGAAGCGCTCGGACTGGACGTCCGCCCTTGAGGAGGTAGAGCCCCAGCACCGCCACGCCGAAGACGGCCTGCGCGACCAGCACCGGGCCGAGGTCCGAGGGCGGTTTCGCGAGGGCGTTCAGGGCGGGCGCGCAGCCGAGCATGGCGATGTCCGCGCCGGTCGTCGCCCAGAGGAAGGGGCCGGTCGGGATCGCCCCGACCGGGGTCGCGATCACCGGCATCGCGTGGTCGACCGGCGGACGCCGCGCCATCCGCAGGGCCCCGGCGGCCAGGGCGGGCGCGCAGGGGACCGCGAGCGGCCACCAGGGGCCGCCGGGGAGCGCGCCGGCCGCGTCCAGCCCG
>NZ_RFFG01000154.1 GCF_003696215.1 Actinomadura harenae
GTCCAGGACGTCGGCCGCGCGCCGGGCCGCCGCCGCGCGGTCGCGTCCGTCGGCCTCGCTGTGCACGGCCAGTTCCGCCCGCGCCGCCTCGGCGACCACGGCCGGCACCACCGCGCCGTCCGTCCCGACGGTACCGTCCGCCGCCCCCGGAATGGTGGCGGCGAACCGCCACAGCAGCCGCTGGACGCCCGCGTCCCGTCCGGTATCGGTGTGTTCCGCGCGTTCCGCGACCCGGATCGCCGCCGTGAGGAAGTCCACTCGCGCGCTCAGCGGACCGACGACGCGCTGCCGAAGCGGCCATGTGCTCACCGTCAGCAACCCGCGCGCGGGCGCGAGCAGATCTGCCGTCAGTGCGGCGCACAGGTAGTACGGACGCGCGTACGGCGCGGACCGGAACGACCGTTCCTCGTCCCGCCGCAGGCTCGTCAATCGCGTCGCCGGGATCTCTCCCGGGAAGAACGCCCCGTGCACGGCACCGATCAGCTTCGGCGCCGCGGGCACGCCCAGCAGCGTCAGCGCCTGATGAACCTGCTCCCGCACCGGCACCAGCCCCCGAGCCGCTCCGCCGTCACGCTCGCGCGCGCCCGCGGACTCCACCGGGACGCCGCGTTCGGCGCGCGGGGGAACCGGGGCGTCCGCGGCGGGATCGCCGCCGAGGACCGCCTCGTCCCACGCCTGCTCGGCGGCGCGCAGCTCGGTGCGCAGGCTCCGCGCGGTCTCCCGGTCGCCGCTCGCGGCCGCGCGGCGGACGGCCGCGCGGAGCTCGGCGATGCGCTCCTCCCACATGTCAGGGGAGGAGCCGGGTGTTCCGGACATGCCGGAGAGCGTACCGCGACTTCCAGGGTCTTCCAGTGTTTTCCAGAATCATCCGCGCGGATCGCGCCGCAACGGATGATCTGCGGGAATCTCGACCAGGACGATCCGGACCCCCTCCGGATCCTCGATCCACATCTCGACCAGCCCCCACGGCTCGGCGCGCGGCCCACGCGCCACCCGGACCCCGGCGGCGACCAGGCACGCGTGCTCAGCCCGGACGTCCCGCACCTGCATCCACAGCACCGGCGCGCCCTCACCCGCCGGC
This sequence comes from Actinomadura harenae, assembly GCF_003696215.1. GTDB lineage: Bacteria > Actinomycetota > Actinomycetes > Streptosporangiales > Streptosporangiaceae > Spirillospora > Spirillospora harenae. The sequence continues at coordinate 1,082 of NZ_RFFG01000154.1, forward strand.
CCGGACCCGCGCCCCGACACCTCCAGGAACCCGTTGCCGAGGAAGAACACCAGCCCGGGATCGTCCGGCGGGCCGAACTCCCGGTACACCGCCAGCCCGAGAACGTCCCGGTAGAAGCGGCGCGCCCGCTCGGGATCGGCCGGACGGACCAGTACCCGACTGCTCAGGACCTCCATGCGTCCCCTCCCTCTCACTGGGTGATATGGCAGCCTTGTCCGCGTGACGGACCCCGAAACCGCCCCTCCCCGGAGCGTCTGGCTGATCAGGCACGGCCAGAGCGAGTCGAACGCGGGCCGCCCCTCCAACGGCCCCGGCGCGTCCCCCCTCACCCCGCTCGGACGCCGCCAGGCGGACCACATCGCGGCCCTCCTCCCCACCGCGCCGTCCCTCATCGTCAGCTCGGCCTTCGTCCGCGCGCGCGAGACCGCCATGCCGACGCGCGCCCGATTCCCAGGCGCCCCCTACGAGGAATGGCCCGTCCAGGAGTTCACCTACCTGGGCTCACTGCACGGCCCCAACACGACCAACGCACAACGCCTCCCTTACGCCGAGGCCTACTGGAAGCGCTCCGACCCATCCCACGTGGACGGCGGCGACGGCGAGTCGTTCCAGGACCTGATCTCGCGCGCCCGCGCGACGCTCGAGTCCCTGGCCGCACGCCCCGAGCCAGGCCTCACCGTCGTCTTCACCCACGGCCTGTTCATCTGCGCCGCCCTGTGGACGCTCCTCACCGGCATCACCGAACCGACGCCCGAGCAGATGCGCGCCTTCCGCCGCTTCATCCAGATCGGCCGAACCCCCAACGGCACCATCGTCGAACTCCGCCCCGCCCCTCCGGACCTCTTCACCGTCACACTGGGCGCCGCCTCCACACCGCATGCGGCTCAGGAGGGGAATCCGGCGAAGTAGCTGGCGACCATGTCCTCACCGCCGTGCCCCTGCTCGGCCGCCCGGACGAACCGCCGCCGCGCGGCGTCCGTCAGATCCATCCGGACGCCCGCGGACGACGCGGCCTCCAGGATGAGCCCGGTGTCCTTGGTCGCGTTCACCACCGTGAACGTCGGGGTGAAGTCCCGGTCCAGGACGGCCCGCATCTTGCTCTGCAGGTAGCCGCAGTCCAGCGGACCACCCGTCATGACCTCCCCGAACGCGTCCGGGTCCAGGCCCAGCCCCTCCGCCAGAGCGAGCGACTCCGCGATCACCGACGTCAGCGTGATCGCGTATCCGACGGTGACCATCTTCAGGCGCGTGCCACCGCCCGCCGCGCCGTCCTCGCCCAGCCACAAGGTCCGCTGCCCCACGGCGTCGAACACCGGCCGCACCGCCTCACGCGCCGACTCGGGCCCCGCCGCCAGGACGACCAGCTTCCCCTCCTCGGCGGGCCGCGTGCTGCCCTGCACGGGCGCGTCCACGAACGCCAGCCCGTGCCGGGAGGCCATCTCCCCGAGCGACTGGGCCGCGGCCAGGCCGACCGTGCTCATCTGCGCCCACACCGCGCCCTCACGCGCACGCGGGGCCGCCTCCGCCATCACCTCGGCCACGATGCCGCCGTCCGTCATCATCGTGACGATCACGTCGGCGTCCGCGACCGCCTCACCGGGGGAGTCCGCGACGCGCGCCCCCGCCGCGGCCAGCGGTTCGGCCCGCGCCCGCGTCCGGTTCCACACCGTCAGGTCCAGTCCCGCGCCGAGCATGTTCCGCGCCATCGGGAACCCCATGGTCCCCGTCCCGAGCAGGGCGACAGCCGTCATCCGGCCTCCTCCGATTCCGCGCGGCGCCCTCCGCGCCGCACCCCCGCCGCTCTCCTACCCAGATCAGACCCTCGAACGACGACCACGGGGAGCGGGAGGACGGCCCTCAGCCGTAGGCGGGACTGTCGTCCGGAATCTCGGTGTACGGGACGGCGAACGCGTCGAGCGTCCGGTCCAGGTTGGCCGACCACCACGCGACGAGCGCCGTGGGCGCGTCACCACCGCCGGACGGCTCGTCCCCGAGGTACCGCCGCCGCAGCGACGCCACATCGCACAACCGCTCCCACCAGGCACGATGGACGGCCGACTGGATCTGCCCGGCGTCCAGGCCGACGACGGAGCGATGCCCCCGCAGGAACGCCTGGACCCGGTCGAGATCGAGGCCCCGGTCGTCCCCGCACGCGAACAGCCGCGCCGCGGCCCCGACGACCTCGCCCGCGAGCGGCCCGGTCGTCAGCGCGTCCCAGCCCAGCACGGCCGACACCTCACCGGAGCGTCCATACCGGAGATGCCCCTCGTGGAACGCGCCGTGCAGCCGTCCCACCATGCTCGTGTCGATCTCCGGCGGCTGGTGGTCGGCGAACCCGTCCAGCAGCTCACGGCGCTCCCGAAGCCGCCGGACGGTCAGCGCGGAGAAGTCCGTCCCGTCATCGGGGATCTCGGCGAGCACCGCGTCCACGGCCGCGATCGCCGCGGACGCCCGCGACGTCGGCACCAGCAGGCTCTGCTGCACCGGCCCCGTCACACGGTCGAGCTCGGTGTGCAACCGCCCGAGCAACGCCCCGAGCCGCTCGCACTGGACGAACGTCAGCTCCAGCCCGTCCCGCCGCCGCCCGGACGCCCACGGGAACAGCTCGTACCCGCGCCCGCCCGTGACGACCAGCGTCCTGCCGTTGCGCGCCGGGACGGGGGCGAGCACGGGAAGCCCGGCCTCGTCCAGCGCGGCCATCGCCTCGTGGCCCCGCCCGATCCGACGGCGATCGGGCGTGCGGTGCTCCCGCAGCATGTAGGACGTTCCGCCGGCGTCCACGCGCCAGCGCCGGTCACGGCCTCCGGCCAGCGGCTCAGGGACGGCCCCGGTCTCGATCTCCCAACGGCGCGGCAGCCGCGGCGGCAGCGGCTCGTCGTCGTGAACCCGCGATGACGTCGGCACCTCGGTCCCTCGCTGGACTCGGTCGAACGAATGTTCTGCGCCGACGCTACACGCTCAGCCGTCGTCCACGAAAGCGAACCGCTGTCATGCCCCGCCCCGCCCCGCGTGGTCGAAACTCGCGCGGTCGGCGGGACACGGCATGCCCCGCGTCCCACGCAGGCGACCCGGCGCTTCCGATCCCCAGGTCAGGCGCGCTCGAGAACCACGACCGGGATCTCACGGTCGGTCTTCTTGGTGTACTCGTCGTAGTCGGGCCACACCGCGGCCATCTTCTTCCAGAGGCGTGGCCGCTCCTCCGCCGTGGCGGTGCGGGCCCGCGCGGTGAACCGGTCGCCCTTGACCTGCACCTTCACCTCGGGATCGGCCTCGAGGTTCAGGTACCAGAGCGGGTGCTCGGGCGCTCCGCCCTTGGATGCGACCACCACGTAGGCATCGCCGTCCTGCTGGTAGATCAGCGGCGTCGTGCGCTCCTCGCCCGACTTACGGCCCACGGTGGTCAGCAGCAGCGTGACGGTGCCGTTCCACTCGTGTCCCTCGGCCCCGTCGGTCTCCTGGTACCGCTTCACATGCTCCTTGCCGAACAGCATTCGACCCCTCCTCATAGTGGGCGGACGTCCGCGACGCGATATCGCGACAACATCCATCGGCCCGAGGACCTTCCCCGCAGCTCAGAGGCCACGCGGGGGACGGGGTCAATTCTCGTTCAGCAGACTGTTCAGGAAACGGACCGTCTCGTCCGGACGGGACGCGGTGATGCACAGGTCGTTCATCACCCGCATGTAGGTGTCCACGTCCGCGGGCTTGTCCAGGTAGAGCGCGCTCGTGAGCTGCTCGAGGTACACCACGTCCGACAGGCCCGGCTCGGCGAACCGCAGGATCGTGAACGGCCCGCCCGTCGCGCACGGCTCGGACGCCTCGTACCGCACCACCTGCAGCGTCACGTTCGGCAGGTCGGCCATCTTGACCAGGTGCTTCAGCTGGCCGCGCATCACCTCGCGCCCGCCGAGACTCCGGCGCAGCACCGCCTCGTCGAGGACGGCCCACAACGTCGGCGCACCCGGCTCGACGAACCGCTCCTGCCGCGTCATCCGCAGCCGGACGCGCCGCTCGACGTCCTCTTCGGTCGCGTCCGGGTGGCCGAGGCGGACGACGGCCCGCGCGTAGTCCTCGGTCTGGAGCAGGCCCGGCACGAACTGCAGCTCATAGCAGCGCAGCAGGGACGCGGCCTCCTCGAGCCCGAGGTAGGTCTCGAACCAGTTCGGTAGAACGTCGCCGTAGCGATGCCACCAGCCGGGGGTGTTGGCCTCGCGCGCGAGCTCCAGCAGGGGAGCGCGCTCGGCGGGATCGGTGACGCCGTACAGCGTCAGCAGGTCGGCGACGTCGCGTTCCTTGAACCCGACGCGTCCGAGCTCCATCCGACTGATCTTGGAGTGCGATCCGCGGATCTCGTACCCGGCGTCCTCGGTCGAGATCCCCTTCCCCTCGCGCAGGCGGCGCAACTGCGCTCCGAGCAGGATGCGCAGCACGGTCGGACCGCCCCGGCGCGGGTAGTCGAGCAGACGTCCGGGGGTGGAGTCGCCCTCCGCTGGAGGAACGGGTGCAGCAGCGTCCTGGGGCAAGGGGTCACCAGCCAGTCTTGGCGAAACGGCATCGACCATCGTAGAGGATCACGACGCGCCACGCGGCACGCCGCGCCAGAACGTCTCCGGAACGTGGCGAGGTCATGCGCCTCCGTGAACACCAACCGGTGTCCCGGGCCGCGTCCGGCCTCCGAACCGTTCGCCCCGACCCTCGCCCAACGCGTGAAGTCGCTCACGTGCCTCCACGCCACGACGCGATCCACCCACCCTGACGTGCAGCGCTTACCCGCGCCCCAACCGTCCGTCGCGACGCGTGACACAGCTCTCGCCCGCCGAACGCGAACACCACCCCGCCGAGACGTTCTCATATCTGCGAGGCGACGAACACAAGTCGCCACCGATACAGGGGACCCGATGAACATCCACTTCCTCACCACCGGCCGAGTGACCGAGGACGCCCGAGCCGCCGCCGAAGCCGCCGTCCGCGCCGCCCTCACCGGCACCCATGCGTCCACCGTCTCCGTCCGGGGCACGCTGAGCCTGGCCGCCGACGCCTCCCTCCCGCGCCCGGCCCTGGCGCAGGCGATCGCCACCCTCGACGGCCGCGCCCACCGCGTCCAGGCCGCCGCCCGGACCGTCGACGAGGCGATCACCCTCCTCCAGGACCGCCTGACCGTCCGCGTCGCCCACCTCCGCGCGAGCTGAAAACCCCTTGCTCCGGCGCGAACCCCTTGGGCAGGCTGCCTGACGCCGGAGGAGGTGGGCCATGCAACCCCGCGAAGTGCGCGCCGAGTACGACCATGATTCGATCACCGTCTACCAGGCGTTCTCATCCGCCATCGCGAAACCGGCCCTGGAACACGGACGCTTCGTCCCGCCGTTCTCCCGCACCCGCATGACGTGGATCAAACCGTCCTTCCTGTGGCTGATGGCCCGCAGCGGCTGGGCCCGCAAGCCCGGCCAAGAGACGATCCTCGCCGTCCGCATCACCCGCCAGGGCTGGGACGAGGCTCTCTCCCTGGCCGTCCCCACCGACCCGGACCGCCGCGCCTTCCGCTCCAGCGACGAATGGCGCGCCGCCTTCCGCCACGCCCAGGTCCACGTCCAATGGGACCCCGAACGCTCCCTGCGCGGCGAGAAACTCGAACCCCGCGCCATCCAACTCGGCCTGAGCCGCCACATCATCGACCGCTACGTCGACGACTGGACCCTCTCCATCGAGGACCGGACCCCCTTGGCCCGCAAAATCCACCAGCACGTCCAGTCCGGCGACCTCACCCGAGCCCGCCGCCTCCTCCCCAAAGAACGCCCCTACCCCCTCCCCGCCCAAACCGCCCACCAAATAGCCGCCACCCCCTAACACCCCCAGACCGCGCCCCCGCAAGAGACGAAACCGGCTGCCAGCGAACGGCGCAGACACCCCACACCTCGAAACACAGAACACCGAGCCGCTCCCGCCACCAGCGCCACAACTCCGCTCCCCAGCCCCAACAGGGCCCCAGCACACGGCACTCGGCATCGGACGCGGCCTCAACCGGGACATCCCAAGCAGAAGCGCAGCATGAGCGCTGGCCAAGGGAATGGCCCGCATTCCCGACACCCGGCCTCGGCACTGACGGCGGCGCGGCTGGCGGCGCGGATGGGCCTCAACGACACGGCACTGCGACGACACAGGACCACGAAGGTGCTGGACTTGGGTGCGTGCCGGACGCGTGCTGGATGCGTTCGCATCCGTACTGGTGGGATTCGGACGTGGAGTGATCTCCCAGCACGGGGTTATCAGCAGGAGCGCCCGTTGAGTGAGCACGCTGCAGGTGCGCCCGGCTGTCCCTCCGCCTGGAAGCTGAGCTGCGCGGACTGCCCAGGCCCCGGCACTCGCCCGATCCCGTCGATCCGGCCGCCCGAGTGAGCCCCGTTCACCGCTCCGCTCGGAGACCAGACCGATCGGATCACAACACCCGGAAACCGAGCGGAGAGACGCCACAGGGGCACCACGGACTCTCCACGGTTGACGACCGTGAGTGTCCCGATGAACCCAGAACCCCAAGAGTTCGAGATGGAGAACGAAGCGGACAACGTTCCGGACGACGGAGGCGACGTCGACGATTGGGCGCTCCGGCCAGGGCTTCCCGAACTGCTCGTCCCTGCCGGTGGCGTGCTGGACTCACCAGTCGCCTGGACGGCCACGAATGAGAAACCGCAGACAACCCCGATCCCGGTGAGCGCGAGTACGGCTGGCCTCCGAAGACGCAAGCATGGGGCGACGCCCTCAGGCCAGACGAGCTCGCAGCGCATCGCTTCTACCGGCCATCTACCTGCAATGGGCTAGACCGAGAACGAACAAGGTCCGACGGGGCGACCGGCCCGGGAACGTTCTTCCGCGACCGTTGCTCGCCGGCGGGTGAACCTCACCATCACCTCCTCTTCAAGGATTCCGTGCCCGGACGGACTCGCCGTGACGCGCCGATCAGGACGGGTGGAAGCCGGGCGTGGGATCGGGATCGCACCCGAGGAGGTCGTGGAGGATCGGCGGAAGTTCGTCCCAAAGCCACTCGTTCACGGTTCCGGGGTAGTCATCGGGTGGCCTGACCTCGAGCAGGTGATCGTCGATCGGGGTCAGCCGGACGGGAATGGGTCCCTCGTTCCACATCGGCTCGTCCGTCCCCCAGTACTCGGCGAAGTCGGCGCCGGCCACCAGGGACTCACACGGCAGGACGCGCGTTCCATGGCTGATGCCGAGGGGCAGTAACCGCCTGCTCAGACTGCGCAGCACGTTGGTCGCGGGCAGATCGTGAGCGCAGGACACGCCGGAGATCCGCAGCTCGGGCAGGCCGAGGCGCTGCATGCCCCGGGTGGACAGCTCCAGACAGGAACACGCGTCGACCCGGTCATCACTCGTGGGGCAAGGAGCGGCTGCCTGGCCCGTGGCACCTGTGGTCACCCAATCGCTGGCGAGGACGAAGCGACCGCCATCGTCCAACTGGTCCGTCGGCAGCACGATGCCGAGGTCGTAGTCCGCGGCGATGCCGTCGGTGGCCTCGCGCAGAGCATGCGCGACGGACCGGGCGACACGTGCGCCGTACGGCCGGTCGCGAGCGGCGAGAGCCGCGGTGACACCGATGTGCCACTCCGCGGAGCGCAGATAGGCGAGATCGCCGTCGCCCTCGTCCTCCTCGTCCAGCGACGTGATCCCGGTCAGGTCCCAGGGCGAGTTGGACGCCGGGTAACGCGACACGGCCAGCTCGGGACCGCCGAAGCGCCGCATCGCAGGGGGTGAGAACGGCGCGGAGACATGCTCGAAGATCGCTTCGGGCAGGTCGTCGGGACACCGCTCGGCGGCGACCACGAAGGTCCAGGGCGTCCGGTCGGGAACGGTGAGACGGAACGTCTCGGTCATCGGGGGCTCCTTGTGCAGTGGTTCAGGTACACGAACCAGCCTGGAGCGCCTCACCTGCCGAATCTAACCGAACACCGTTCTGTGGATTACTCGCGTGAAGGGCAGTCGAACAACAGACTTCGCGCGTTGCTCACCCGTCCGCTGAGCGGAGGCGCCGTCGCAGCGGGTGAGGTCGAATCGGGCCAGGTGTGCTGCATCAGGACCGGTCCGCACGCCCACGCAGAGACCTAGAAACTCGACCGTTCTGCCTGGCCCGGACCAACGGAACGCCCCAGTCGTCGCACGCAATGCTCTTCCGGCCAACGACGCGGCTGGCGTACAGCCCAGCCGGGCTCTCGCAGCCCCTTGGGGCCGATGCCCGAGGCACGCGTTCGGGGCTCCCAGCGGATCGTGCAACCGCACGGCCCGACGTCGATTCGACCTCGGCCGTCTACGAGAGTGCTCAGCAGAGCCACCCCGCAGTTGGGTTGCCGCCGCTATCGGCGGGAGCATCGAGCGCAGAGCACCGACTCACCGAGACCGTTCACCGGTGCCTGCGGCTTACTACGCGCTCTGGTACATGACTCAGGGCCGGACGCCAGGAGTGAAGCCTGGCATCCGGCCCTGTAGTCGAGACTCGTGCGCGCGGGTCAGCGGGAGGCGATGTCCTTGTAATGGCGCTCGCCCTCGCCCACGTAGACCTGACGCGGGCGGCCGATCTTCGTCGCCGGGTCGTTCATCATCTCGCGCCACTGCGCGATCCAGCCCGGAAGGCGGCCGAGCGCGAACAGCACGGTGAACGCGTTGGTCGGGAAGCCGAGCGCCTTGTAGATGACCCCGGTGTAGAAGTCGACGTTCGGGTACAGCTTGCGCTCGATGAAGTAGTCGTCGTGGAGGGCGACCTCTTCGAGGCGCATGGCCAGGTCGAGCAGCGGGTCGGAGACGCCCAGCGCGTCCAGGACCTTGCCGGTCGCCTGCTTCACCACGGCCGCGCGCGGGTCGTAGTTGCGGTAGACGCGGTGGCCGAAGCCCATCAGCTTGACGCCGGGCTCCTTGTTCTTGACCCGCCGGACGAAGCTCTCGACGTCGTCGCCGTTCTGGTGGATGTTCTGCAGCATCTCCAGAACGGCCTGGTTGGCGCCGCCGTGCAGCGGGCCGAACAGCGCGTCCACGCCCGCCGACACCGACGAGAACAGGTTGGCCTGGCTGGAGCCGACCAGCCGCACCGTCGAGGTCGAGCAGTTCTGCTCGTGGTCGGCGTGCAGGATGAAGAGCATGTCCAGCACGCGCACGATCTCCGGGTCCACCTCGTACTTCTCGGTGGGCAGCCCGAAGGTCATGCGGAGGAAGTTCTCCACGTAACCCAGGGAGTTGTCCGGGTAGAGCAGCGGCTGGCCGATGGACGTCTTGTACGCGTACGCGGCGATCGTCGGAAGCTTCGCGATGAGCCGGATGCTGGAGAGGTCGACCTGCTCGTCGTCGAACGGGTCGAGGCTGTCCTGGTAGAAGGTGGACAGCGCGCTGACCGCGGACGACAGCACCGCCATCGGGTGCGCGCGACGCGGGAACGCCGAGAAGAACGCGCGGAACTTCTCGTCCAGCAGGGTGTGGCGCTGGATCCGCTCGCTGAACTCCTGGAGCTTGTCGGCCGCCGGCAGCTCACCGTAGATCAGCAGGTAGGCGACCTCCAGGAAGGAGGACTTCTCCGCGAGCTCCTCGATCGGGTACCCGCGGTAGCGCAGGATCCCGGCGTCACCGTCGATGTAGGTGATCGAGGATGTGGTGGAGGCGGTGTTGGTGAACCCGGTGTCGAGGGTGACGTGACCGGTCTCCTTCAGCAGGGGGCCGATCCGCAGGCCCGAGGGTCCCTCGGTCGCCTTGGTCACCTCGAGGGGCAGTCGCCCACCCGCGTGGTTGAGCTCGAATTCGGACATGCTCGCTCGCTCCCAACTGCCGCCTACACCTGCGTAGACGTTCCGCCCTTCATGGTAGTCACGTGATCATGATGGTCGATTCCGGACCCATGGTGTTGACGGATGGCCCGGAGAGTGTTGCGCTGAGTGATATGGCTCTCATCGAAGTGACCGAACTCGTCAAGCGGACCCGGGGCCGTATATCGAGGGCGAGCGGCGGTAACCGGTTCCTGGATCTCCTGGAGGAAGGGCTGGTCCCGCTGGAACGTCTGGCCTGGTTGGCCGGGGAAGAGTTCCGAATCGTGGACAGTGACAGGAGGAGCTTCGGCCTCCTGTCGTCCAGGTTCCCGCAGGTGCCCGCAGGGGAGTTCTTCCTCTCGCTCGCGCAGGGAGAAGACCACGCCTTCACGCTGCTCCCGGATTACGCCGCCGCGCTCGGATGGAGTGAGAAGGATCTCATTTCTTATGAGCCTCGTCCGCGCGCGCAGTCATATCCGGCCTATCTGGCTCAGCGGGCAGTATTCGGGACAAGTAGCGAAGTCGCCCTGGCCATGCTCGCGAACCTGGAGGAGTGGGGAAGCTACTGCGCTCGGACGGCCACCGCCCTGCGGACGCGCTATGGGCTCTCAGAAGAGGCCGTGGCCTTCTTCAGCTACTTCGCCGAAACGCCGCCGGGATTCATTGAGCAGGCAACGGCCGTCATCGCGGCCGGCCTGGAAGCGGGCGAGGATCCGGACGCTGCCGTCCGCGCCGCCGACTTCCTCCACGCGTACGAGGCCGACTTCTGGGCGACCTTGGCGGAGGGCCTCCCGTAGCCCTGCGTGCGACACGTGCCACCTGGAGCCCACGAGTTCTCCACAGAATCGAGTTCGGAAGGCTGCAGGGTGGCCATCGCTGGAGTCTGGAAGGGCATCACCGCCCAACACCAGACCGAAGGAGTCGCGATGACACCCACCGACACCACCCGAGACGGCCTCTCCGACCGCGGGCTCACCGCCCGGCTCGAACTCGCCCGCTGGCAGCTCCGGCTGGGCAGGGAACACGGAATGCTCCCGAACCCCGATCTGCCCGGCGACCTCTGGAGCCCCGAGGCCGTCGCCGACTGCACCGAACGCGTCGGCGCGGTCAAGGCCGCCTTCGGAGCCGACCCGCCCATCGGCGCCGAGCGCGCCGCCGTGCGCCTCGCCGCCCGCGTGAGGATGGACGTCGAGCGCGCCGACGTCGAGGTCCTCGTCGCGCGGGACGCCCTCGAGGTCGTCAGCACGTACCGCGACTATCCCCTGTACCTCCTGCGCGATCTCGACGCCCTCGCACCGGCCACCGTCATCAAGGTCGTCCGCGCTCGCAAGGGGCCGCTCGTGGAGTCCGTCGACCCGAGGGGAGCCGCTCGGATCCTCGCCTGGCCCCGCAACACCTTCGACGATGTCGCCGCCGAACGCGACCTCCCGGTCGATCGCCTCGGTCGCTACGCCCTCACCGACATCCAGGCCCTGGCGGACGACACCGACCTCAAACGCCGCGTCGAGCAGAGCCGCCGCCATGCGGCCCTCCTCAAAGCCAAACGCGAAGAGGAACAGAGGGAGGAGAGCGTCCGTCTCTGGCTCGACGCCTGCACCGCATACCTTGACCGCCGGACGGCAGAACCCCCGCCGATCCTCACCCTCCGCCGCGCCATGAAGTCCCTCGTCACCGCCCGAGCCCAAGCCGAGGCCCACGAGCCGTAATCCCCTTCACCAGCATCGCCCGCTCCAAGCTCGCCTCCCTTCCTCCCACACGTGGGAAGCCCGTCTCGAAGGTTCCTGGAGCCCTGAGCCCCACCTGCCGGATCGTCCATTCACCAGTCGTCCAGCGCCCCAGCTGCGCGACGTGCGACGTGCGACGTGCGATGTCCGCAGACCATGCCTTCGGGGCGGTGCCTCAGATCCGATGCCCGAGGCAAGGGCGACGCGGCACGACCACCGTCATCCGCGCCACGTGGGTCCCACTACGCGAGGCCCCACCACTTGCATCGTGGTCACGTGGGTGACCGGCGCTGCACACCGCCGCCCACGGACCAGCCGAGCGCGTGGGACATCGTCAAGGCGGCGCATGGCGGGGCCCTCCGTGCCTCAGTGCCGCAGCGACGATGCCCACGGCGACGGGGTGTCGCAGTTGCCGGCGATCTCGGCTGGCTATGTCTTGCTTGGACGGGATGGCCATCGACGTGGGAGCGGTCGAAGACACTCTGGCTGGGCTCGGTCGGCCGAGGCAGATTGGCCTGATGTGGTTCGGGCTCCCGACGATGTGGCGGAGCCAGGCTGACGCCGTCACCTACCGGTCGTGGCTCCAACACACCGGCCGATTTGGGGTTCGCTGGCGAGGTCTCGGCCGACGAGGCGTTTGAGTTTGGCGCGGATGCCCTCGACGGTGTTCTTGCTGGTGGGTCCTGGCCGAGGGCTTCGGCGCCGTCTTGGGGTACAGGCCGTCGGGGTGGGCGGCCAGGAGGGCGCGGATCTCGGAGCAGCCGGGCGGGAGCTGGGGTTCGGCGGGTTCGGGGCGTCGGGCTGGTCGCGCCAGCTGGTGGCGGCCCCGGTCAGCCGGCGGGCCATCCGGTCGGTGGCCGCCCGGTAGATGTGGGCTTCGCTGCTCGCGGGCCGCTGCTCTGAGGCCCTGACCTGTCGCGGAAGGGTGTCGACGTTGGGTTCGTCGTGGCCGACCCTGAGCCGGGTGGCTTCGGGACTGTCAGGGCGAGCTCGACGACGGTGCGGACGAAGGCGTGGGCTTTCGCGGTGCTGTGCAGCTTGGATGGTGCCGCTTCTACCGGGTACTGAGGCCGGCGTCCTTGGCGGTATTCGCGAAGGCACGGATGAGGTCGGTCTCGGCGGAGGTGCGCCAGACGAGTGCCCAGCGGGCGAGGGGGGCGTCATGGATGGGGATGTAGGCGATGTCGGGGTGCGGGAAGTAGCGCTGGGCTTGGGCGTGCACGGGTGACATGGCCTCGCCGGAGGCGATGATGGGGATCATTTCCTGGTAGTGGGTGACTGTCGGCCCGGTGTTGATCGACTGTCCGCTCGGGGTGCGTGCCGGGACGACCGCCTCGCGCCAGTAGTCAGGTCGTGCGCCCGTGGTGACGGTCTGGCCGGCGAGATCTTCCAACGACACCGACGTGCGGCTCGCCAGGGGATGCGCGGTTGAGAGCGCGAGCACGAGGGGCTCGGTGTAGAGGACGGGCCCGACGGTGAGGTCGGGTTCCCGGACGGGCAGCCAAAGCAGGTGGACGTCGATATCGCCGGCGCGCAGCGGCCCGAAGGGGTCGTCGAAGTGGACATCGCGGATCCGTACCGCGCATTCGGGATGGCGGGCCTCGAAGGCGTCAAGGAGCGGGCGCAGCGGCTGGAGGTTGCTGGCGATCATGCCAAGCCGCAGGATGTCGGTCTTTCCTTGCGCGGCCATCGTGGCCCGATCCACGCCTTCCCGTAGTCCCTGATACATGGGTCGAAGGTCTTCGTAGAGCTGCCTGCCGATCGATGTCAGTGCCACGTTGCGGTTGTCGCGGTCGAACAGCGCGGCGCCGATACGGCGTTCCTGCTTCTTGATCGATTGACTGACCCGGCCCTGCGTCAGGTGCAGCCGCTCGGCGGTCCGGCCGAAGTGCAGCTCCTCGGCGAGGGTCAGGAAGATCTCGATGTCGCGAAGCTCCACACACGCCCCGTCCGCGTGATTAGCGATGGTAATGGCACGGTACCTGACCTGTTGTTGTTCCGTAAGTGATCTCGCAGCACGCTTAGGGCATCCGAGCCACTCACCTAGGGGTGGCCGATATCGAGGGATCTATGATGGATGCTCGTTTGAACCTGTTCGGCAGCCCGGTCGTTGCCAAGGCCCTGGGGCACTACGGCGCGGCGGCCCCGGTGCTCATCAAGGAGTCGACGCTGCCGACCGCGACCCAGAACCTGGTGATGCTCCGCGCCAGCCAGATCAACGGAGACGGCTACGCCACCGACGTCCACAGCAAGAACGCCACGCACGCGGGGGAGAGCGCTAGTGCGCTGACCGGGAAGGTTTGCCGGGTTTGGTCACGCGGCTTTGCTGCGGGGGCGGCCCCATCGTTGTTGGCGTTGGCTGCGGATGCGGGCGCGTTCTCGGCGTTGGGCTGCCAGGATGTCG
>NZ_RFFG01000155.1 GCF_003696215.1 Actinomadura harenae
GCGGCGCGGCGAGCGCGACGAAGTCGACGGCGCCCGCCTGGGACGTCGCGAGCGCGGCGAGGACGACGGCGACGGCGCCGAGCAGCAGGCGGCGCGCGCCGACGCGGACGCCGAGGCCGCGCGCGAGGTCGTCGTCCAGCCCGGCGGTGTCGAGCGCCCGGCCCGCCCAGAACAGCAGCGGCGCCAGGACCAGCAGCGGGACGAGCAGGGTGAGCGTCTCGCGCTGGCCGAGCCCGGCGAGGCTGCCGGACAGCCAGACGCGGGCGCGCTCGCCGTCGGACGGGTCGGCGCCGACGATGAAGACCTCGGTGAGGGCCTTCAACGCGAGCGCGACCGCGATCCCGGACAGGACGAAGCGGTTGGCGGTCAGGCCCGTCCGCCCGGCGAAGGCGAAGACGGCGGCCGCGGCGCCGAGACCGCCGAGCAGCGCGGCCGGGCCGAGCCAGGACGCGCCGAGCCCGAACGTCATCACGGCGGTCGCGGCGAGGCCCGCGCCCTGGGTGACGCCCATGACGTCCGGCCCGGCGAGCGGGTTGCGCGTGACGGACTGGAGCAGCGCGCCGGACACGCCGAGCAGGGCCCCGACGGCGAGGCCGACCTCGACGCGCGGCAGCCGCAGGTCCTGGACGACCAGGGTCGCCGGGCCGTCCCCGCCGAGCGCGCGCAGCACGTCGGCGGGCGCGACGAACGTGCTCCCGATCGCGAGCGAGGCGACGGCGGCGACGGCCGTGAGCGCGGCGAGCACGATCCCGAAGACCAGCGCGCGGCGCCGGACCGTGACCGCGACCGGACCGAGTCCCAGCACGAGCACGCCCGGGGCCGGGTGCCGGACGGCGGTCACGCGGTCACCGTCCGGGCGCGGCGCACGAGGACGAGGAGGAACGGGGCGCCGAGGAGGGCGGTGACGACCCCGGCGCGGACCTCGGCGGGCGGGACGACGAGGCGGCCGAGGACGTCGGCGGTGAGCAGGAGGGCGGGACCGAGCAGGAGGGACACGGCGAGGGTCCAGCGGTGGTCGGCGCCGACGAGGGCGCGGGCGAGGTGGGGGACGGCGAGGCCGACGAAGCCGATGGGCCCGGCTGCGGCGACGGCGGCCCCCGTGAGCAGGATCGCGGCGACGGCGGCGCCGAGCCGGACGCGTCCGACGTTGCGGCCGAGGCCGCGGGCGACGTCGTCGCCGAGGGCGAGCGCGTCCAGGCCGCGGGCGGTGGCGAACGCGAGCAGGACGCCGACGACCACGAACGGGATCACCCAGGTGGCGACCTGCGGCGGGCGTCCGGCGAGCGAGCCGACGGCCCAGAACCGGAAGGTGTCGAAGGTCTGCTGGTTGACGGTGAGGACGCCGACGACGACGCCGGTGAGCGAGGCGTCCAGGGCCGTCCCGGCGAGGGCGAGGGTGACCGGGGACGCGCCGTCGCGGGTCCGCGCGGACAGGGCGTAGACGAAGGCGCCCGCGAGCGTCGCGCCGGCGACGCCGAACCACAGGTAGGACGGCAGGGTGGTCAGCCCGAACACGCTGATCGCGATGACGACGCCGAGCGACGCGCCGGACGTGACGCCCATGATGCGGGGGTCGGCGAGCGGGTTGCGGGTGAGCGCCTGCATGAGGACGCCCGCGACGGCGAGCGCGGAGCCGGCGGCGAGGCCGACGACGGTGCGCGGGACGCGGAGCGAGCGGACGATGACGTCCTCCTCGGTCAGGCGGTCGCCGCCGTGGGCGAGCAGCGCGTCCACGACATGGCCGGGGGCGATGGCGCGGCTGCCGAGGGCGAGGCTCGCGAGGACGGCGGCGAGCAGGGCGAGCGCGGCGATCGCCAGCACCGTCGTGCGCCTGCGCAGCATGCGCCTTCACCGCCGTTCCTCGAGCCGGTCAGAAAGTTAGGTAAACCTAACCTTATTGATCAGGCCGATCGTAAGGCACGGTCACCTTCCACCTCAAATCCCCCTAGACGGGCCTATCTCACACCCGCTATGTTCTTCTCAGGTTGAGTTTTACTCAGTATGAGAAGGATGAATCCGGATGAACCAGCCGCCGCAGGACGAGCGCGAGTTCCTCGCCGCCTACGACCCGCGCGCCTACGACCCCGTCTCGGTGACGGTGGACGTCGTCGCGCTGACCATCCGGGACGGCGCGCTCAACGTCCTGCTGGTGCGGCGCGGCCAGGCCCCGTTCGCGGGGATGTGGGCGCTGCCGGGCGGGTTCGTCCGGGGCGTCACGGACGCCGAGGACCTGGCGTCCGCCGCGCGGCGCGAACTGGCCGAGGAGACCGGGCTCGACCCGGACGCGGCCGGCGGCCCGCTGGAGCGCCTGCACCTGGAGCAGCTCGCCACCTACGGCGCTCCCGGACGCGACCCGCGCATGCGCGTCATCTCCGTCGCCCACCTGGCGTTCGCGCCCGCGCTGCCCGACCCGCGCGCGGGCGGCGACGCCGCCGAGGCGACCTGGGTCCGCGTCGACTCCCTGGGCCTGAGCGAGGCCGGGGCGCAGCATCCCGGCGTCACGCGCGCGCTCGCGTTCGACCACGCGCGGATCCTCGCGGACGGCCTGGAGCGGGCGCGCGGGAAGCTCGAGTACACGCCGCTCGCGACCGCGTTCTGCCCGCCCGAGTTCACCGTCCCCGAGCTGCGCGCCGTCTACGAGACGGTCTGGGGCGAGGAGCTGCACGCGGGCAACTTCCATCGCAAGGTGCTGTCGGTCCCGGGGTTCGTCGAGGCCACCGGCGGCACCGCCGACCGCGAAGGACGGCGCGGAGGCCCCCGGCCGAAGCTCTACCGCGCGGGCGACGCGCGGCTGCTGCACCCCGCGCTGCTCCGGCCCAGCCGGGAGGAGGAGATCCGGTGAACCGTGAGGAGGCCGTGGCGCTGCTCGAACGCGCCGTCTCCCCCGCCGACGTGTTCGGCGAGGACGAGGCCGAGGCGGCACGCCTGTACCGGCGGCTGGCCCGGCTCGTCCACCCGGACGCGGCGCCGGACGGCTCGTCCCGGCACTTCGCCCGCCTGTCGGAGCTGTGGCACGCCCGCAGGGCGGCGGCCACGCCGGTCCTCGAGGCCGGAAGGCGCCGGTTCCGGCTCGGCGCGACCCTCGCGAGCGGCGACGTCGCCGAGCTGTACGCGGCCGAGGCGTCGGAGGACGGCGGGCGGTGGCGGAGCGTGGTGGTCAAGATGCCGCGCGACCCGTCCGACAACGACCTCATGGCCCGCGAGGAGGAGGCGCTGCGGACGCTGCGCCGCGACGGCGACCCGAGGTTCCGCGCGTACGTCCCGGACCTGGTCACGACGTTCCGGCACCGCGACCCGGGGACGGGTGAGACGCGCGGCGTCGACGTGCTCGCGCCCCTCACCGGGTTCGTCTCGTTCGCACAGGTCAGCGCCGCCCACCCGGACGGCGTGGACCCGCGTGACGCCGCGTGGATGTGGCGGCGGCTGCTGGTCGCGCTCGGCTTCGCCCACCGGGCGGGCGTCGTGCACGGGGCCGTCCTGCCCGACCATGTGCTCGTCCACCCGGAGAAGCACGGGCTGGTGCTCGCGGACTGGTGCTACTCGGTCACCCGTCCTGGCGGACGCGTCCCCGCGATGGTCGACCGGCACGCGAGCCTGTACGCGCCGGAGATCCCCGCGCGCGAACCCGCCGTCCCGGGGACGGACGTGTACATGGCGTCCAGGTGCGTCGCCCGGCTCATGGGCGACCGCGCGCCCGCCGCCCTGCGCCGGTTCGTCGCCGGATGCACCCTCCCCGCGCCGCACCGGCGTCCGCGTGACGCCTGGCGGCTGCTCGCCGAACTCGACGAGCTCCTCGAGCGGCTCTACGGCCGCCGCACCTTCCGACCCTTCACCATGCCCCCAGGAGGAGACCATGGGTAGTGGAAACTGGTCCACCAACGTGTACGCCGCCAACCGCGCCTACCAGGCCGCGAACGGCATCAGCGCGTTCCAGTACAGCGACGGCGGCGCGACCTCCGTCCACGCCGACCTCGACCCGAAGGGCGTCGTCCTGCGCGAGTCGCGCGACTCCGAGGAGCACCCCGAGTCGCTGGCGATCTCGGTGCTGTTCGATGTGACGGGCTCGATGGGGACCGTCCCGCGGACACTCCAGACGCGCCTGCCCGACCTGCTCGGGCTGCTGCTCCGCAAGGGCTACGTCGCGAACCCGCAGATCATGTTCGGCGCGATCGGCGACGCGTACTGCGACCGCGCGCCGCTCCAGGTCGGGCAGTTCGAGTCCGACAACCGGATGGACGACGACCTCGGCAAGATCCTCATCGAGGGCGGGGGCGGCGGCCAGATGAAGGAGTCGTACGAGCTGGCCATGTACTTCATGGCCCGGCACACCGCGGCCGACTGCTACGAGAAGCGCGGCCGGCGCGGCTACCTGTTCTTGATCGGCGACGAGCTGGCCTACCCCGTGGTCCGCGCGGAGCAGGTCCGCTCGCTGATCGGCGACGACCTGCGCGAGGACGTCCCCCTCTCCGCGCTCCTCGACGAGCTGCGGCGCGCCTGGGACGTGTACTTCATCATCCCCGAGGGCGCCTACCACACCGGCGACGCCCGGCTCCGCGACTTCTGGCGCGAGCAGCTCGGCCAGAACGTCTTCTACCTGGACGACCTGGACGCGGTCTGCGAGACGATCGCGCTCACCGTCGGGCTCGGCGAGGACGCCATCGACCTCGACGAGGGCCTCGCGCACCTGGACGAGTTCGGCTCGGGCGCCGGGCGGGCCGTGTCGAAGGCGCTCACGCCGCTCCGCAGGGGACGCGGCTCGGTCGCCGAGTCGGACGCGCCGTCCGGGCTGCGCGGCGAGGGGCGCGGCTCCCGGAACCGGCGCCTCTGATACCGCGACTCTGATGCGGAGCTTCTGATGCGGCACACCATCGTCGTCGACCTCGGGTTCGGCGACGCCGGGAAGGGCACCGTGGTGGACCGGCTCTGCGCGCGCGGGGCGCGCGGCACAGGGGCCGGGCCGGTCCACACGGTCGTCCGCTTCAACGGCGGCGCGCAGGCCGCGCACAACGTCGTCACGCCGGACGGACGGCACCACACGTTCGCGCAGTTCGGCTCCGGGACGTTCACCCCCGGCGTCCGGACGCACCTGTCGCGGTTCGTGCTGGTCGACCCGCTGGCGCTGGCCGCCGAGCACGAGCACCTGCTCGCCCTCGGCGTCCGGGACGCGTTCGCCCGCCTGACCGTCGACGAGGACGCGCCGCTCACCACCCCGTACCACCGGGCCGCCAACCGCGCGCGGGAGACCGCACGCGGCACGGCCCGGCACGGATCCTGCGGGATGGGCGTGGGCGAGACCGCCGCGTACGCGCTCGCCCACCCCGCCCTCGCCCCGCGCGCCGGGGACTGCCTCGCGCCCGCGCGCCTGCGGAAGCGCCTGGCCGCCCTGCGCGACTGGTACCACGACACCTTCCCGGAGGCCGCGTGGCCTGTTCCGGACGTGGACGCCTGCGTGGCGGCGTTCCGTTGGTTCGCGAGGAGCGTCCGGATCGTGGACGCCGGGTACCTGCCGCGCGTCCTGCGCGCGGAACGCGCCGTCTTCGAGGGCGCGCAGGGCGTCCTGCTGGACGAGTGGCACGGCTTCCACCCCTACACGACCTGGTCGACGACGACGTTCGCGAACGCGGAGACGCTGCTCGCGGAGACGGGCGAAACCGGGTTTCGGCTGGGCGTCCTGCGCGCGTACGCGACCCGGCACGGGCCCGGCCCGTTCGTGTCCGAGGACCCGGCGCTCACCGCCGGCCTGCCCGACCCGCACAACGGCGCCGGGCCGTGGCAGGGCGCGTTCCGCGTCGGCCACCTGGACACCGTGGCGCTCGACTACGCCGTCCGGGCGGCGGGCGGGGTGGACGGCCTCGCCCTCACCCATCTCGATGTCGCCGAAACACGCTCTGACCTGCGACTATGCCGCGCTTACACGATGGACGACCACACCGTCCGGACGCTTCCGTTCGACGCGGCGCACGACCTGGAGCGGCAGGGCGCGCTCACGGAACGGCTGCTGACGGCGCGTCCGGTGCTCGAACCGCTCGGCGATCCGGTCGCCGCGGTCGAGGACGCGCTCGGCGCCCGGGTCGTCCTCCGCTCGCACGGCCCGACCTCGGACGACAAGACCGGGTCCCTTTTCGGCGTGCACGAATCCCAGTACGCACTGTGACCGATGGGGAAGAGCCTGATCACCTCATCGTGACGCCCGCGCGACCGCGTCCGCGCCGGGGGCCGGGGTGAAGTCGGATGGTCCCGTCACCCCCCGATCGATGGAGGCGGAATGCCGCTCCCCCGACTGTCACCCGCCCGTTTCCGCCGCCCGCGGTCACTGACCGTCCTCCTGCTCGCCGCGTGCGGCGTGGGGGCCGTTCCGGGGACGGCGTCGGCGTTCACCGCGACACCGGGCGACGGGCCGGTCGTGCTCAGCCCCGGATCCCTCACCCCCGGCTCCCCCACGGGCGCGTTCCCCGTGCCCGCGGGCGGCCCCGCGTCCATCCGGGCCTCCGGGGCGGCGTTCGTCGTCGACACCGGGGCGGCGGCGCGCGAACCCGGCGCGTCCTCCATGCCCGGCACGGACGCGTCCTTCGTGCCGGGCGCGGACGCGTCCTTCATGCCCGGCACGACGGCCGAGGAGGCCACGCCCCTCCAGCAGGACCTCCAACAGGACCTCCAGGACGCCCAGGACGTCGTCGACGCCTTCTGGCGGCGGCACTGGGCGGAGACCTTCGGCGGACGCTACGCCCCGCCCGCCGTCCTCGGCCCGTACGACGGCGCGAACCCCGCGGCCACCCCGCGCTGCGGCCCCCGCCTCCTCGAACGCGACAACGCCGCGTATTGCCCCGACGGCGACTACCTCGCCTGGGACGAGCACCTGATGCGCGTCGGCCAGGGGACCGGCGACGCCTGGATGTACATGGTCATCGCGCACGAGTGGGGGCACGCCGTCCAGCACCGGATGCCGTCCCGGCTGGTCTCCCGGCGCGGCGAGCTCCAGGCCGACTGCCTCGCGGGCGCCGCGCTCGCCGGGGCCGCGCGGGACGGCGCGCTCCACGCCGACCCGGGCGACCGGAACGAGATCGACGCCGAGTTCCACCAGATCGGCGACGGCACCCCGTGGGCCCGGCCCGGCGACCACGGCACCGCCGCGCAGCGGATCGCCGAGTTCGCGCGCGGCGGCGCGGGCGGTGTCCGCGCCTGCCTCCCCTGACCCGCTCCCCTGACCTGCTCCCGCCTGGGGTCTCCCTCGCCCCGTCCCCTCCTGGGGACGACGGCTACGGCTGGACGACCTGGCGGACGACGATCTCATCCAAACGGCGTTCGACGATGGCCCCGACCGGCCAGTCGCGGACGAGCGTGCGCAGACCCGCCGCCTCGTGCTCGGCGTGCGAGCCGTCGTAGCCCTGCTGCTCCAGGCTGCTGCGGATCGCCTCCACGTAGTCGGCCTCGCTGAAGCCCGGGACCTCCCGGACCATCGCGGTGGTGGTGGCGCGGTGCGAGTTCAGCCCGGCGAACGACCGGGCGCAGCCGCAGCCGCCGTCCGGGTCGCCGTCGTCGCGGTCGCAGATCACCCCGATGTGGACGAGCTCCCCCTCCACGCACCAGGTGAAGTCGTTGTCGCGGTAGCCCTGGGTGAGGTTGGTTGCGGTGAGCAGCTTCACTGGCCGACCCCTTCCGTGACGCGCCCACCGTACGACGCCGGTCGGACATTCCACCGGCGAACGTCCCCCGCCCGACCGGGTTCCCAAACGTGATCTCGGCCTGTTGGATGGGACCTGACTGATGAGGAATCCCTTTGTGAAGCTCCCCCGGTGAGGAATCCCCATGACGGACGAGACCCCAGCGATCCAGCACGACGTGCCGCAGACCGCCCGAATCTGGAACTACTGGCTCGGCGGTAAGGACCACTTCCCGGTGGACCGGAACGTCGGCGAGGAGATCCTGAACGTCATGCCGAACATGGCGCTGATGGCCCGCGCGACACGCGAGTTCCTGAAGCGCGCGGTGCACCATCTGGCCGCCGACCTGGGCGTCCGGCAGTTCCTCGACATCGGCACGGGCCTGCCGACCGCCGACAACACCCACCAGGTCGCGCAGCGGGCCGCGCCCGAGGCGCGCGTCGTGTACGTGGACAACGACCCACTCGTCCTCGCGCACGCGCGCGCTCTGCTCACCAGTTCACGCGAGGGCAGGACCGCCTACCTGGACGCCGATCTGCGCGACCCGGAGACGATCCTCAAGGGCGCGGCCGAGACCCTGGACTTCGACCGTCCGGTGGCGCTGCTGCTGATGGGGATCCTCGGGCACATCACCGACTACGACGAGGCGCGGTCGATCGTCGCCCGGCTGACGTCCGCGCTGCCGAGCGGCGGCTTTCTCGCCCTCTACGACGCGACCAACGTGGTGGACCCGGCGGTCGCCGAGGCCGCCGAGATCTGGAACGCCAACGCCGAGCCGCCGTACGCCCTGCGGAACCCGGAGCAGCTCGAGGGGTTCTTCGAGGGCCTGGAGCTGCTGCCGCCCGGCGTCGTGTCCTGCCCGCTGTGGCATCCGCCCGCCGCCACCATCGGGACGATCACCGCGATCGACGAGTTCGGCGGCGTCGGGCGCAAGCCCTGACCGGCCCCGGGGCACCGGCGGCGCGCGGGTAGAGTGCGCCGGATGGGACGGGTGTTCGGCAGGCGGCACGCCCCCACCACGCGGGACGACGCCACCAGGCGGGACGACGCCGCCCCGCGGGACACCCGCCTTGGTGAGGCGGTCTGGGAGACGCATCTGCCCCGGCGGCGGGTGCTCGCCGTCGTGCGGAACCTGGCGTCCGCGACGCGGATGCTGGACGTGCTTCCGGTGTTCCACGGCGATCCCCGGGTCGGCGTGGAGTTCACGGTCAGCGAGGGGTCCGCGTTCGGGCGCGAGCTGCCGGAGCTGCTGCGCGACATCGACGCGCGCGTCGTGCCGTGGCGTGACGCCGTCCGGCGGGGAGGCCGGTACCACCTGGCGCTCGCGACGTCCGCGAACGGCGGGCTGCACCGGCTCCGTCCGCCGGTCGTGGTGATGCCGCACGGCGCGGGGCACAACCGGCTCGTGGAGGCGGCGTCCGGCAGCGCGGACGTGGCGTCCGGGCTGGCCGCCGCGCAGCTCCTCCATCGCGGACGCGTCGTCCCGGCCAGGCTCGTCCTCGCGCACGAGGAGCAGTTGGAGCGGCTGCGGGAGAGCTGCCCGCCCGCCGCGCGGGTCGCGGTCGTCGCCGGGGACCCGTGCTTCGACCGGATGACGGCGAGCCTCCCGCTGCGCGACCGGTTCCGGCGCGCGCTCGGCGTCCGGCCGGGGCAGCGCCTGGTGGTGCTGTCGTCCACGTGGAACGGCGGGTCGCTGTTCGGCGGCATGCCGCACCTGCTCGCCCGTCTCACCGCCGAACTGCCGGTGGACGGGTTCCGGGTCGCGATGGCGCTGCATCCGAACGTCTGGGACCGGCACGGCGCGTACCAGATCGAGGGCTGGATCGCCGAGGCGCTGAACGCCGGGCTGCTGCTCGTCCCGCCGCGCGACGGGTGGCGGGCGGCGCTCGTCGCGGCGGACGCCGTCGTCGGCGACCACGGCTCGGTCACCTACTACGCGGCGGCGCTGGGCCGTCCCACGCTGCTCGCCGCGTTCGCGGACGCCGAGGTCGACCCGGCGTCGCCGATGGCCGCGCTGGGACGCGTCCTGCCGAGATTCCGGCCGTCCGAGGGGCTGCTGGGGCAGCTGGAGAAACTGACCGCCCCGGTGGACGTTCCGGACGCGATCGGCATGCGCGGGCGGGCGGCGGAGAACCTGCGGGCGCTGCTGTACGGGCTGCTGGATCTGGATCCGCCCGCGAACCCGGCCAGGCTGCGCCCGGTCCCGCCGCCGGAGCCGCGCGGTGCGCGGGACGTGACCGCGCTGAACGTCGAGGGCGAGGTCCACGGCGACCGGATTCGGCTGGACCGATATCCGGCCGTCCTCGACGACCACGCGCCCGACCTTCTGGACGACCCGCACCTCGTCGTCGACGAGGGCGAGGCCGACGAGCGCCTGCTGAGCTCGGCGGACGTCGTCGTCCGCGCCGATCCGCCCGAGGACCCGGAGGCGTGGGGCGCGGACGTCCTCGCCCGCCACCGGGGCGCCGAGATCGCGGCGGTGACCTTGGACGACGGCGCGACCCTGGTCGTCCTCCGGGACGGCACGCGGGCCCGCGCCGAGGGCGCGGACGCGTCGCTGTGCGCGTCGGCCGCGTACGTGCTGCTGGTGTCGGGGCGTCCGCTCGCCGGGTCGTTCACCGTCACGGCCGGGCCCCGCGAATTCCGCCTCAACGTCACCCCCCCCCCGCCGGAAAATAGGGGTGTCCGTTAATCCTCCGGCGCCGGGGGACGCAGCGCCTTCGCCCGGCGCAGGTATCCGGCCGCCGCCTCCTCGTCCTCGGTCGCCTCGGCGAGCAGTTCCAGGGCGCGGGCCTCGCGCGCGGGCATGTCCCGCGTCGCCAGGGTCGCGAGGGCCCGGGTCAGCTCCTCGGACGCGTCGCCGGGCCGTCCGAGCGCGAGGTACGCCTCGCCCAGCCGCGTGCGGATCTTCGCGTCCGTCAGCGGGTCGGCCCCGCCCTCGTCCACCCGCAGGCCGAACTCGAGCTGCGTGACCGCCTGGGCGTGCCGTCCTGCGGCGATGAGCGCCCCGCCGAGCAGGTAGCTGTGCACGGCGATACCGCGCCAGTTCATCAGTGCGGCGTTGATGTCCCGCGACCGGTGGAAGGCCGCGATCGCCGCCTCGTGGTCGCCCTCGCGCTGCCGGACGATCCCGACCGCCTCGACCACTCCGGCCTGGACCCGAAGACCGGGTACCCCCGCCACGGGCCTTCCCGAATCGCGGGCCCCGATCGCGTCGCTGAGCGCCGTGAGGGCGGGGAGTTCGGCGGCGGCCTCGTCGACCTTGCCGCCGCGCAGGAGCGCCCGGACGAGCAGGGTGTGCATGCGGGCCTCGGCCACGTCGTCGTCGGCGTGCCGGGCGGACGCGAGGCCGAGGCGGGCGACCTCCAGTTCGTCGGCGGGGTGGGCGTGGCCGTCGTACAGCGCCCACAGGGACTCGGTGAACCGCCAGACCAGGTCGTCCCAGCGTTCGGCGGCGGCCGTCCGGACGACGGCGAGGATGTTCGCGTGCTCGCGTTCGAGCCACCCGAGCGCGTCGGCGCGCTTCACCGGCGGCTCGGGCGGGGCGGACACGCGCAGCCGCCGCCCGAGGACGGCCCAGTCGGCCGCCTGCACCTCTCTCAGGTACCAGGCGACGAACCGCCGGCGCAGGTCGCGGGACTCGCCCGCGACCGACTGCGCGTGCAGGCGGACGAGGTCGTGGAACCGGTACCGGTCCTCGTCGACCTCCTCCAGGAGGCTCGACTCCAGCAGGGCGTCGAGCGCGCCGTCCGCGCCCGTGACGAGGTCGCAGAGCTCGGCGGAGAAGTCGGGGCCGGGGAACGCGCCGAGCCCGCGGTACAGGGCGGCGGCCTCGGGCGGGAGGTCGGCGTAGGCGGCGTCGAACACGGCTTCCACGACGGGCTTCCCCTCCGCGGTCAGCCGTTCGAGCCGCCGCTCCTCGTCGGCGAGTTCCGCCGAGAGCCTCCCGATGCCCTGCCTGCGCCGGGTGACCAGGCGCGCGCCGCAGACGCGGAGCGCGATCGGCAGGCCGCCGCACATCCGGGCGAGTTCCGCCGCCGCGCCGGGTTCTCCGGTGACGCGCCGGTCGGCGACCATCCGCTCGATGAGGAGGCCGCCCTCCGCGTCGTCCAGGGGGCCGAGGTCGAGCGGGACCGCGCCGCGGCGCGTGACCAGGCCGGTGAGGCGGCGGCGGCTGACCGCGACGACGACGCTGCCCGGCGCGCCCGGCAGGAGCGACTCGACCTGCGCGGCGTGCGCGACGTTGTCCAGGAGGACCAGCATCGGGGAGCGGTCGGCGGTGAGCGTCCGGAACAGCGCGGCCCGCTCCTCGATCCCGGGGTCGATCCACTCCTCGCGGGCGCCGAGCGCGCGCAGGAACCCGCCGAGGACGTCCGCGACGTCCGTGCCGCCGCCGTGCCGGAGGCGCGCGAGGTCGGCGTAGAGCTGCCCGCCGCCGAACCGGTCGCGCGTCCGGTGCGCCCAGTGGACGCCGAGGCCGGTCTTGCCGACCCCGCCGATGCCGCTGACGACCACGAGCGCCGTACCGCCGGTCCCGGAGGACGCCGCCGACTCCAGCAGCGCCAGTTCCTTCACGCGGTTGACGAACTCGCCGGACTCGGCGGGGATCTGGCGCGGGACGAGCGCCAGCGGCTGCGCGACGGGCGGCAGGTTCGCGGTGACGGTGCCCGCCTGCACGACGACGCCCGCGACGGCGTTGCGCATCGTGTTGGTCAGCGTGTCCGGCATGCCGTTCTCCCGGCGCTCGGCGTCGTCCCCGTCCGGCATCAGCAGCCCGCCACCCCGTGCGCTCGGCCTTCCTGGTCGCGCCGAATCTACGGGAGGGGCGCGGCGGCCACCAGTCCCTCCGGTCACTTCCGCGCGCCGGGACCGAACCAGGCCAGGAGCTGGATCGCGAGGGCCAGGACGAGCGCTGCGGACGACCAGGCGAACACCCCCGAGACGGTGTCGGCGACGCCCTTTCCGTCCCGGGTGAACGGGATGAGCAGGACGGCGAGGCCGAGCGAGCCGCCGATGGTGAGGGCCGTCTGGAGCACGCCCGCGGTGACCCCGGCGTACTCCGGCGGCGCGGTGGTCAGGACGATCATGTTCATCGGGATGATCGCGAGGCCGACGCCCACGCCGATCGCGAGCAGCGCGGGCAGGACGTCCGCCGTGTAGCCGCCCGTGCCGGAGAGGCGGGTCAGCCACAGCGTGCCCGCGAGGACCAGGACGAGCCCGGCGGGCGCGCGCACCTTCAGGCCGACCCTCGCGACGTACCGGGTGAGCAGCTGCGTGGTGACGAGCAGCGCGACGCCGTAGGGCAGGATCGCGAGGCCGCTCTCCAGCGCGTTCATGCGCAGGACGTTCTGGAGGTACTGCACGAGATAGACGAGGAGGCCGGTCAGGACGGCCGCGAGCAGCAGCAGGCTGAGCACGGCTCCGGCCCGCGCCCGGTCGGCGAAGAGGGCGACCGGCAGGAGTGGTTCGCCCGTCCGGCGGTCGAGGGCGAACAGGGCCGTCCAGAGCGCGGCGGACACGGCGAGGGCCGTCAGGGTGAGCGCGTCGCCCCAGCCCTTCCCGGCGGCGTGGACGAGCGCGTACACGGCCGTGGCGAGCGCGCCGGTGACGAGGACGGCCGACGGGACGCCGAGGGGCCGCGTCCGCCCGGTCTCGTCGCGGACGCCCCGCATGCGGACGCCCAGCACGCGCACGGCCACGCCCAGCAGGACGAGCCCGACCGGGACGTTCGCCAGCAGGCTCCAGCGCCAGTCCCCCACCCAGGTCAGGACGCCGCCGACGACCATCCCGGCCGACGCGCCGAGCCCGCTCACCGTCGAGTAGAGGCCGAACGCGCGCTGCCGCCGCGCGCCCTCGAAGAGGGTGGCGAGCAGCGCGAGCCCGGTCGGCCCGGCGAGCGCCGCGCCCGCGCCCTGGAGGACGCGTCCGGCGAGCAGCACGGGCAGGTCCGGCGCGAGCCCGGCGACGAGCGAGGCGGCCACGACGAGGGCGATGCCGGACAGGAACACGCGCCGGTGCCCGAGGACGTCGCCGAGCCGTCCCGCGAGGAGCAGCAGGCCGCCGAACGCGAGGAAGAACCCGTTCGGGACCCAGGACGCCGAGGCCGCCGTGAGGCCCAGGTCGTCCTGAAGGGTCGGCAGGGCCACGTTCACGATCGTGCCGTCCAGCTGGAGCATGAACTCCGCGCCGACGATCGCGACCAGGACCAGCGCCCACGCCCGGTCCCGGGCGCCTCTGTCCGGGACCGTGTCCCGCACCGTCTCCGTACTCATCGCGCCTCCATAAGGTGAGGCCACCTCAGGTTGAAGGCCGCCCTTAACCTGAGGCTGGCTCGACTTGATGGCCGTCAGCTAAGCTGAGGTAACCTCAGGTTGTCAATCGGCGCCCGCGCCGACCCGGCGGCCTGGAGGAACCGTGCCCCATCCGCACATCGCCCGGCGTCCGAAGCGCGCGGACGGCGCGCGCAACTACGACGCGATCCTCGGCGCCGCGCGCCGGGCGTTCGAGCGGGACGGCGCAGAGGCGTCCCTGGAGGACGTCGCGTCCGGCGCGGGCGTCGCGATCGGCACGCTGTACCGGCACTTCCCCAGCCGCGCGTCCCTGGTGGAGGCCACGACCCGGGACGGCCTGTCGCTCCTGGTCGACCGCGCCGAGGAGCTGTCGGCGGGCGGCGACCCGCTGGCCGCGCTGACCGCCTGGACGGACGACGCGGTGCGGCACTTCAGCACGTTCCGCGGGCTGGTCGGCATCCTCACCCAGAGCTGGTACGACGAGGGCACGCCGTCCCACACCATGTGCGACGCCATGCACCGGAGCGGGGCCGGCCTGCTGCGCGCGGCGCAGGCGGCGGGCCGGATCCGCGCCGACCTGACCCCGGACGAGCTGTTCGACATCCTGCTCGCCGCCGCCTGGCTGCGCGAGAACGCCACTCCCGAGCGGGACGGCAGCGCGCGTTTCCTCGTCCACGCCCTGGAGGGGATCGCCGTCTAGTGCGCTGACCGGAAATGATCACCGGGTTGGGTGACACGCCGTCGGGCTTGCCGGGTTCGGGCGGGTTCTGTGTCCAGACTCGATCCCGTCGGGATCGAGTCTGGGGAGGTGGCGGGTGGCGGA
>NZ_RFFG01000156.1 GCF_003696215.1 Actinomadura harenae
GCACCGGCCGTCGAACGCCAGGACGGCGGTGACGGGACGCCCCGCCGGGCCGCAGACCTTCACCTCGACCCGGCGGAACCCCGCGGCGACCGCGGCCCCGGCCGTCCCGTCGCCGCCGCCGGACATCGGCAGCTCCACGACCGGGACGTCCGGGCGGGCGAGGCGCAGCCCGGCGGCGAGCCGCCGGGCCACCTCGACCGCGTCGAGCGCCCCCCGGAACCGGTCGGGCGCGAGCAGCACATGACCGCGCGGGGGAGGCGCACCGGGGGGCTCGGGCAGGGACACGGGCAGCCACGCCTTTCACGCCGGGGGTCGGCGCTCGCTCGCACCGGGGGTCAGCGTTCGGTTAGTCCCTACCCCCTGCGCACGTCAGGACGCCACTATTTGACACCCAGGACTTCCTGCACGGGGTGCAGACCGAAGTAGACGAGGAAGATCAGCGCGATCACCCAGATCAGCCAGTGGGTCTCGCGGATCTTGCCGCGGGCCAGCTTGATGAGCGTGTAGGCGACCACGCCCGCGCCGATGCCGTTGGTGATGGAGTAGGTGAACGGCATGAACACGATGGTGAGGAACGCCGGGATCGCGATGTCCAGGTCGTCCCACGTGACCTTCGCGACCTGCGTCATCATCAGCGCGCCGACCAGGACCAGGGCGGGCGCGGCGGCCTGCGCCGGGACGACCGCGGCGAGCGGCGTCAGGAACAGCGTGATCGCGAACAGCGCGCCGGTGGCGATGTTGGCCAGGCCCGTGCGGGCGCCCTCGCCGATGCCGGCGGCCGACTCGACGAACACGGTGTTGGCGGACGAGCTGGTCAGGCCGCCGAGCGCGGCGGACAGGCCGTCCATGGTGAGGATCCGGCCGAGGCCGGGGACCTCGCCCTTCTCGTTCACCAGGCCCGCCTCGTCGGAGAGGCCGAGGATGGTGCCCATCGCGTCGAAGAACCCGGACAGCACCAGGGTGAACAGCACGACCAGCGCGGTGATGAACCCGGCCCGGCCGAAGCCGCCGAACACGTCCACGTTGAACAGCAGGCCGAAGTCGGGGGTCGCGAACAGCTTGTGCGGGACGTCCGGGACGACCACGCCCCAGCCGTCGGCGGGCACCTTGGCGTTCGACTGGATGATCACGGCGACGACGGTGGAGACCACGATGCCGATGAGGATCGCGCCCGGGACCCGCCGCACGTAGAGGACGATCATGAGGATGAGCGCGAGCGCGAACACCACCGCGGGCCAGCCCATGAGCTTGCCGCCGGTGCCGAGCGAGAGCGGCGGGCTCATCGCGCTGGAGCTGATGAACTTGGCGTCGTAGAGGCCGACCAGCGCGATGAACGCGCCGATGCCGACCGCGATCGCGTGCTTGAGCGCGAGCGGGATCGCGTTCATGATCCGCTCCCGGATGCCGGTGACGGCGAGCAGCACGATCACGACGCCCTCGATCACCACCAGGCCCATCGCCTGCGGCCAGGTCATGACCGGCGCGGCCTGGAACGCGACGACCGCGTTGATGCCGAGGCCGGACGCGACCGCCATCGGAGCGTTCCCGACCAGGCCCATGATGATCGTCGCGATCGTCGCCGACAGCGCGGTCATCGTCGTGAGCTGCGGGATCGACAGCTGCGCGCCCGTGACGTCCTTCGCCCCGCCCAGGATGATCGGGTTGAGCAGGATGATGTAGGCCATCGCGAAGAACGTGGTGACACCGCCGCGCATCTCGCGCGCGACCGTGGTCCGTCGTCCGGTCAGGTCGAAGATGCGGTCCAGGACGCCGCGCTGGCCCGGCGGCGGCGTGTCTTGGAGGGTGGCTTGCGACATCAGGCGTGCTCCGGTGCGGGGATCGGGCTGGATGGGTTGAAAGGGTCGAGCGCGCACAGAGCGACGTCTGTGGCCTGCACAGATTAGTCGGAATGGTGTTACGGGCAGGTTACCTGACCGTCCCCTTCGCGATACGGTCGCGGACGCGGTTCCGCCTGGTCAGGCGCCCCGGTAGGTGCTGTAGCCGAACGGACCCAGCGCCAGGGGGACGTGGTGCCGCTGCCCGAGCCCGGTCACCAGGAAGATCACCGTGATCTCCGGGTAGTACGACTCGGCGTCCCGGGCGGCGTAGTAGCGGCCCGAGCCGAACCGCAGCCGGTACGTCCCCGGAACCAGGAGCGGGGGCTCCGCCGCGACTCGTGTGCCCGCCGCCCCGCCCCCGTCCTCCTCGGCGGCCTCATCGGCGGCCTCCTCGCCGGGCAGGGGCGAGGACAGGTCCCAGCGTCCCGCCGGGTCGGTCTCGCCCTCCCGGACGAGCCGCCAGTTCTCCGCGTCGTAGTGGTCGAGCCGGACGGGCACGCCGACCGCGGGCGTCCCGCTGCCGGTGTCGAGGACGTGGGTGGAGACGCTCATGGTCGCTAGTACAGCAGGCGGCGGGGGGTGGGGCCGAGGGGGCGCGCGGAGGCGGGCGGAGGCCGGATTCCCCAGGTCCGCGGACGGCCCGGGGCAGCGCGAAGGGGTGTGTCCGCTATAGCCTGCCGTGCGGTGGAACGAGAGGGTCCGGATCCGCCGAATCCGGACCCTGACCGGGCGTGATCCGGGCAGACTGGAAGATCGACACGTTTTCTTCCCCAAACGCAGCGTGCGGCGCACGGCGCGGGGGACCTGGCAGGCGGGTGGTTCGAAACATGGATCGGGAGACACTGGGGCAGCGGATCCGGGCGCTGCGCATCCGGCAGGGCATGAGCCAGGCCCAGCTCGCGTACCCCGAGCTGTCCGACAGCTACATCTCGCTGATCGAGAGCGACAAGCGGGTGCCCGCGCCGAGCGTGGTCGACCTGCTCGCGACCAAGCTGAGCTGCTCGCCGACCTACCTGGTCAGCGGCGTCGGCGAGGACGTGGTGGACGAGCTGCGGGTCACCCTCGACTACGCCGAGATCGCGCTGCGCAACGGCGCGGCGGCCGAGGCCCGCGCCCGGTTCGCCGACGTCCTCGCCAGCCCGGACGCGGTCGCGCTCCCCGACATGCTGCACCAGGCCCGGTGGGGCCACGCGCTGGCGCTGGAGGCGTCCGGCGACCTGGAGCAGGCCATCGCGGAGCTGCGCGCGCTGAGCGCCAAGGCGTCCGCCGAGCACGACCCCGACCAGTGGACCCGCGTCCACGTCGCGCTGAGCCGCTGCCTGCGCGAGCGCGGCGAGATCAGCGGCGCCGTCCGCGTCGCCGAGGACGCGCTGCGGCAGCTCGCCGCGACCGGCGCCGACACCACCGACTCCGCCGTCCACCTGGGGGCGGCGCTGCTGGCGGCGTTCATCGAGCGCGGCGATCTCGTGCGCGCGCGCCAGCTCGCCGCGCAGCTGGTCGAGCGCGCCGACCGCGGCGCGGGCCCCGCCGCGCGGGTCGCCGCCTACTGGGAGGCCGCGTTCGTCGCCGAGATCCGCGGCGCGTACGAGGAGGGCGTCGAGCTGGCCGAGCGCGCGCTGCAGATCGCCGGTGAGTTCGGCGAGACCGACGGCGCCCCGGACGGCGACCTGCGCAACCTGGCCCGGCTGCGGGTCAACTACGCGGGGCTGCTCCTGCGCGCCCGTCCGGAGCAGGCCGGGCGCGCCCGCGACCTGCTCACGAGGGTGCGCGACGAGATCAACACCAGCGCCGCCGGGGAGCTGGACGTGGCGTGGTGCCTGACCGAGCTGGCCCGTGCGGAGACCGCGATGGGCCGTCCGGCGGAGGCCGTCGGCCGCGCGGAGGAGGCCCTCGACCTGCTCGGGGACGCGCCGCGCCGGGCCACGGCGGTCGCGCTGACCGTCCTCGGCGAGGCGTGCGTCCGGCTGGGGGACCGGGGGCGGGCGACCGCGTCGCTGACCCGGGCGGCGTCCTGCCTGGAGCGGATGGAGTCGTCCCGGCAGGCCGCGCAGACCTGGTTCGACCTCGCCGAGCTGCTCGCCGAGAACGGCTCCCCGGACGGCGACCGGATCGCGGCCTACGGACGCGCCCTGGCCTGCGCCGGAGTCTGACGGGAAGGTGCTCCGCCGGTCTTGATCTGGGATGTTCGCTTCCTGCACTATGGCGCCGAATGATCAAGGTCGGGGGAGAGGTTCAGGATGTTCGGTGTGGTGCGGCCCTGCCGCCATGTGCTGCGGGGCAAGCTGTTCGAGGACTGGATGGCGCACCTGTGCGGGCTGTGCCTGACCCTGCGCCGCGAGCACGGCCAGGCCGCGCGGATGGTGACCAACTACGACGGGCTGATCGTCTCGGTGCTGGTCGAGGCGCAGGCCCCGGAGACGTCGCCGCGCCGCTCCGCCGGCCCCTGCGCGCTGCGCGGGATGCGCGGCGCGCAGGTCGTCCGGGCCCAGGCGGAGGGCGCGCGGCTGGCCGCCGCCACGTCCCTGCTGCTCGCGGCGGGCAAGACCCGCGACCACGTGGCGGACGGTGACGGACCCTACGCGCGGCGGCTGGTCGCGGCCGCCGCGTCCCGGATGGCCGACCGCTGGGACGAGGCGGGCGCGCGGACCGGCGCGGCCGTCGGGTTCGACCCGTCCGTGCTGCGCGACGCCGTCGCCCGCCAGCCCGAACTGGAGGCCGCGGCCGGGCTCGGCCTGCTGGAGCTGACCGAGCCGACCGAGACCGCGACCGCCGCCGTCTTCGCGCACACGGCCGTCATCGCGGGCCGTGAGGCCAACGCCGAGGCGCTGTCGGAGGCGGGCCGCTTCTTCGGGCGCCTCGCCCACCTGATCGACGCCGTCGAGGACATCGGGGAGGACGCCGCCGCCGGCGCGTTCAACCCGCTGCTCGCGACCGGGACGTCCCCGGCCGAGGCCCGCCGCGTCTGCGACGACGCACTGCGTGGGCTGCGACTGGCCCTCGCGGACGTCGAGATGGAGAAGCCGGAGCTCGTCCGGGCCCTGCTGAACCGCGAGATCCGCCGCACGGTGGACCGCGTCTTCGACCCGTACCCGGAGGCACGCCGCAAGCACGCCCGCTCCTGCAACGCCCCGAAGTCCGCGCACGACAAGCACGCGCACGACAAGCACGCGCACGCCCAGGGCACGCACGATCAGGACGCGCACGTCCAGGGGACGCACGTCCAGGACCTGCGCATCGAGGACGCGCACGGCCGGTTCCCGCAGGCCCAGTTCCCGCAGGGGCAGTTCCCACCGCCGCCCGGTGGGCAGCAGCCGTACCCGCCGCAAGGGCAGCCGTACCCGCCGCAGGGCCAGCAGTATCCGCAGGCGCAGTACCCGGGTCAGTATCCGCCGCCGCCTCAGGGGTACGGCCCGCCACCGCCCGGCCAGCCGCCGTACGGCGGGGGCGGTGGTGGGGGCGGCTGGTTCCCGGGCGGGCCGGGGTCCGGCGGTCATGGGCCCCGGCGGAGGCCGCCGCGCGCGGCCTGGCCGATCCCGTGCTTCACCGGGACCCTCGTCTGCATGACCTGCGGGGTGTACCAGCCGGAATGGAGCGAGTGGAAGGGCCGGTCGTGCGACGACCGCTGCTGGTGCAGCCGGGAGTGCGAGTGCAGTGACTGCTGCGACCCCGAATACGGGTGCTGCTGCGGCAACTGCAGCAGTGGAGGCGGCTGCTGCGACTGTGACTGCGGGTGCTGCGACTGCGGGAGCTGACCGCTGGGGCGCCCGGTCCGGCATTGACCAAGCGATCGCTTGGTGGCACGCTCGGGGCGTGCCGCACGCGACGTTCGCCGAGACGCTGCTCGCGCGGTCCGGGGACCCCCGCCCGGGCCTCTACTTCGAGGACGAGACGCACACCTGGGACGAGGTGGTCCGCGCCGCCCGCGCCCGGGCGGCCTGGGCGCCGGACCTCTGCGCCACGCCGGACGGCCGGGTCCGGCACATCGGCGTGCTGCTGGAGAACGTCCCGGAGTTCGTGTTCTGGATCGGCGCCGCCGCGCTCGCGGGCTGCACCCTCGTCGGGATCAACCCGACGAGGCGCGGCGCCGGGCTCGCGGGCGACATCCGGCACACCGACTGCGACGTGATCCTCACCGACGCCGCGCACGCCCCGCTCCTGGCCGGTCTGGACCTCGGCGTCCCCGTCCACCGCGTCGACTCCGCCGGGTACCGGGACGCCCTGCCCCGCGACGTTCCGGGCGGGCCCGGCCCAGGAGCGTCCCCGGTCCCGTCCGACCGGCTGCTCCTGCTGTTCACGTCCGGCTCGACCGGCGCGCCGAAGGCCGTCTCCTGCGGGCAGGGACGGCTCGCGGGCATCGGGTCCAAGGCGTCCGACATGGGGATCGGACGCGACTCGGTGACCTACGCGGCGATGCCCCTGTTCCACGGCAACGCGGTCATGGCGAACCTCGCGATGGCCGCCCACGCGGGCGCGGCCGTCGCGCTGCGC
This sequence comes from Actinomadura harenae, assembly GCF_003696215.1. Taxonomy (GTDB): domain Bacteria; phylum Actinomycetota; class Actinomycetes; order Streptosporangiales; family Streptosporangiaceae; genus Spirillospora; species Spirillospora harenae. Next base: position 6,327 of record NZ_RFFG01000156.1, read on the forward strand.
CGCCGGTTCTCCGCGTCCGGGTTCCTGCCGGACGTCCGCCGGTACGGCGTCACCTACTTCAACTACGTCGGACGCGCCCTCGCCTACGTCCTCGCCACCCCCGAACGCCCCGACGACGCCGACAACACGCTGGCGTCCGCGTTCGGGACGGAGGCGTCCGCCCAGGACATGGCCCGGTTCGGAAGCCGCTTCGGCTGCCGGATCATCGAGGGCTACGGGTCCAGCGAGGGCGCGATCGCGATCCACAAGGTCCCCGGGACCCCGCCGGACGCCCTGGGCGTGCCGCGGCCGGGCATCGAGGTCGCCGTCCTGGACCCCGGGACGGGCGCCGAGTGCCCGCCCGCCCGGTTCGCCCCCGACGGCGCCCTGGCCAACCCGGACGACGCCATCGGCGAGCTCGTCGGCCTCAACGTCGCCGGGTCCTTCGAGGGGTACTACAACAACCCCGAGGCCGACGCCGAGCGCGTCCGGGGCGGCCTCTACTGGAGCGGCGACCTCGGCTACCGCGACGCGGACGGCTACCTCTACTTCGCCGGGCGCACCGCCGACCGGCTCCGCGTCGACAGCGAGAACTTCGCCGCCGCGCCCGTCGAACGCGTCCTGGCCCGCTGGGACCCGGTCGTCATGTGCGCCGTCTACCCCGTCCCCGACCCCCGGACGGGCGACCAGGTCATGGCCGCCCTCGAACTGGCGGACGGACGCCCCTTCGAGCCGGACGCCTTCGCCGCCTTCCTCGCCGCCCAGTCCGACCTGGGGACCAAGTGGGCCCCGAGGTTCGTCCGGGTCGTCCCGGCCATGCCGCTGACCGCGACCGGCAAGATCGACAAGCGGCCCCTGCGCCGCGCCCTCTGGGACGCGGACGGAGGCGCCGACGGAGGCGCGGACGGAGGCGGGGACGGGGGTGTCTGGTGGCGTCCGGGCCGGGACCTGGCCTACGAGCCCCTCTCCGCCGCGGCCGCCCGGGCCGTCCGGGCCGAGTTCGCCGAACACGGCCGTACCCACGTCCTCGGCGCGCTCTGACCGCCCGGTCCACCCGGTCGGCCGGTCGGGCCGGACGGCGCCGAGGGAGCGACCCGGAGCGCGGCCATCGCCGGGCGTCAGTAGGGTGGTGGAGGCTCTGTCCGTTTCGACTCTGGAGAACTCCGGCCCGCCATGAAGACCTCCATCCCGCGCCGGCTCGGCCTGGTCGCCGCGCTGGTCACGGTGCTGACGACGGCGTTCGGCGCGCTGCTGACCACTCCGGCCCTGGCCCACACCCGCCTGGTGGGCAGCACCCCGGGCAAGAACGCCACCGCCGCCTCGGTCAGCGAGGTGAAACTGGTGTTCAGTGACCGGATCGGCTTCGCGAAGGTCCTGGTCAAGGACAAGGCGGGCAAGGAGTTCCAGTCCGGGGACGCCCAGCGCAGCGGGACCGAGGTCACGCAGAAGCTGACCGGGCCCCTGCCGTCCGGCGACTACACCGTCGCCTACGCCGTCGTCGGCGCGGACGGCCACCGCATCGAGAACTCCGACCTGACCTTCACCGCCGAGGGCGCCCAGGGCGCTCCGGGGGCCCAGGGCTCCCCGTCGGCCGCCCCGAACGGCGCGTCCCCGAACGGCGCGTCCCCGGGCACGCCCGCCGTGGGCGCGAGCGCGCAGAGCTCGCCCAAGGCCGAGGCGAAGGAGTCCTCGAACGGCGCGGTCCGCTGGATCATGATCGGCGTCGGCGCGCTGCTGGGCATCGGCATCGGCGTCCTCATCGTCTCGCGCGCCAAGCGCAAGAACCCCTCCTCCGGTGAGTAGGAGACCGTGAACGCGAGCACCTTCCGGGTCGTCCGGGTGGCCCTGGCCGCCACGATCGCGGCCGTCGCCGCGCTCGTCGCGGCGCTGGTCCTCGGCGGCGCCGTCACCGAGAAGATCATCCCCGGGCTGGGCGACGCGGGCGCGCTGACCCGGTGGGGCCTGCCGTTCTCCCGCCTGGTCATGGACCTGGCCGCCGCGCTGACCGTGGGCGCGCTGATCGCCGCCGCGGCGCTGCTGCCGGTGACGGGCGCGGGCGGGTCCGGCAGGCCGTCGCTGTCGGCGCCCGCGCTCGGCTACCTGCGCGGCGCGTCCTGGCTGGCCGCCCTCTGGGCCGCCGCTGCGGCCGCGAACCTGGTCTTCACCGTCTCCGACGTCCTCGGGCAGCCGGTCGGCGACATCGTCACCGGCAGCGAGCTCAGCTCCTACGTCGGGCAGCTCCCGCAGGGCACGGCCCTGATGATGGTCGTGCTGATCACGGTCGTGGTCGCGCTGCTGTCCCGGACGACGACCACGCCCGCCGCCGCGTTCGGGCTGCTCGCGCTGGCGATCATCGCGCTGCTGCCCGCGCCGCTGACCGGGCACTCGGCGTCCGCCGCCAACCACTCGGTCGCCGTCACCGGCGTCGCGCTGCACGTCGGGGCCGTCGCGCCGTGGGTCGGCGGGCTCGCGATCCTCGCCGCGCACGCCCTCGCCGGACGCGACCGGCTCGGCGTCATGGCCGCCCGGTTCAGCCGGATGGCGCTCTGGTGCTACGTGATCGTCGGCGCGTCCGGGCTGGTCAACGTGATCGCCCGGCTGCCCGACCCGGCCCAGCTCGTCGACACCGACTACGGGCGGCTCGCCCTCGGCAAGATCATCGCGTTCGCCCTCCTCGGCTGGTTCGGCTGGTGGCACCGCGAGCGGACGCTGCCCCGGATCGAGGCGCGCGAGACGCGCGCGTTCGCGAGGTTCGCGTCCGTCGAGGCCGCAGTGATGGCCGCCACCATGGGCCTGGCCGTCGCGCTCGCGCGCACCGCCCCGCCCGCGCCCGCCGAGGTCGAGAGCACGGTCAAGTCGCTGATCGGCTACGACCTCCCGCCGAAGGTGAACCCGGCCCGGCTCGCCACGCTGTGGCAGTTCGACTTCTTCTTCGCCGCCCTGGTGCTCGTCCTCGGCTTCGTGTACGTCGCGGGCGTCCTCCGGCTGCGGCGGCGCGGCGACTCCTGGCCGATGGGCCGGACGGCCGCCTGGTTCGTCGGCCTGCTGACGATCGTCGCGGTCACCGAGACCGGTGTCGCCACGTACGCGCCGATCCTGTTCAGCGTGCACATGGTGCAGCACATGGTGCTGTCCATGCTGACCCCGATCTTCCTGGTCGTGGGCGCGCCCGTGACGCTGGCGCTGCGGGCCCTGAAGCCCGCGAAGGTGCGCGGCGACCGGGGGCCGCGCGAGTGGCTGACGGCGCTGCTGCACTCGCGGTACGTGTCGTTCGTCGCGCACCCCGGCATCGCGACCGTGATCTTCGTGGCGTCCACGTTCACGTTGTACTTCACGCCGCTGTTCGAGTCCGCGATGCGCAACCACCTCGGGCACATCGCGATGATGGTGCACTTCCTGGTGTCCGGGTCGCTGTTCTACTGGGTGCTGATCGGCATCGACCCGGCCCCGCACAAGCTGCCCTACCCCGGACGGCTGATCCTGCTGTTCGTCACGATGCCGTTCCACGCGTTCTTCGGCATCGCCCTGATGAACCTCGGGGCGCCGCTCGCGCGCGCCTGGTACACCGCCGTCCACCCGGACTGGGGCACCCCGATCCTCCAGGACCAGCACACCGGCGGCGCGATCGCGTGGGGCTTCGGGGAGATCCCGACGTTCATCGTGCTGATCTTCCTGGCGTTCCAGTGGTTCTTCGACGACCAGCGCCGGGCCCGCCGGGAGGACCGCCAGGCCGACCGCGCCGCCGCGCGCGGCGAGCGGTCCGCGGCGGGCGACGAGCTCGCCGCCTACAACGAGCGCCTCGCCCGTCTCGCCAAGCGCGAGGAGGAGCAGGCCGAGTAGCCCGGGCGGCCCGGGTAGCCCCCCGGGCGGGGGAGGCGCGCAGGTCGCCGGGTCTGTAAGGATCGTCGGGTGGTCATACTCCTGCGCGAGGTCTCCGACCGGAGGACCTGGCGGCGCTGGGCCTATCTGGTGATGGGCGCGGCGCTCCTGATGCCGTACTGGTTCCTGCTGATGGTCCTCGTGGGCCTGTCCCCGCTGAAGGGGATGTGGGGCGGGGTGGCGGTGCTGCTCCTGCCGATCCCGGCGGCGGTCGTGACCGGCCTGGTCGCCGGGGTGCGGCAGATGGAGGGGACGGCGGTCAAGGAGCTGCTCGGCGGGCCGCTCGCCGGGATGAACGTCCCGGTCGCCCGGTCGCTGCGGGCCCGCGTCAGCACCGGCCTGTGGTTCAGCCTGCACCTGCACGTCGGGGTGGTGGTCGGCGCGGCCAGCCTGGCGGTGCCGCCGTTCGCCGCCGTGCTGATGCTCTTCCCGTTCCTCGGCTGGTCGATGCTCGAGGACGAGCGCGGCGTGCTGCACGCGTGGAAGGGCAGCCCCTACCAGTGGCTCGCGCCGCCCGCCGGGCTGGCGTGCCTGGTCGCGCTGCTCGGGCTGATCGTGATCGCCGGACGGGTTCTCGCCGCGTTCGCGCCCCTCTTCCTCGGCCCCACCTCCGAGGAGCGCGTCGTGGAGCTGGAGGAGAAGGCGGCCAAGCTCGCCGAGCGGAACCGGCTGGCCCGCGAGCTCCACGACTCGGTCGGGCACGCGCTGAGCGTCGTGACGCTCCAGGCGGCCGCCGCGTCCCGCGTCCTGGACCGGGACCCGGCCTTCGCCCGCGAGGCGCTCACGGCGATCGAGGAGAGCGCCCGGGCCGCCCTGACCGACCTCGACCACGTCCTCGGGCTGCTCCGCGAGGACAAGGCCCGGACGACGCCGCAGCCGACCCTCGCCGACCTCGGACGGCTCGTCGAGCAGACCAAGCTCGCGGGCGTCGAGCTGGACCACAGCGTGGACGACGCGGTCGGCGGCGTCCCGGCGGCGGTGTCGCGGGAGGCGTACCGGATCGTCCAGGAGGGGCTGACGAACGCGCTGCGGCACGCGGGGAAGGTCCCGGTGACCCTGCGCATCACCGTCGCGGAGCAGCGGCTGCACGTCGTGCTGGCCAACCCGCTGGGCGGGACGCCGAGCCGGACCCGGGACGGCGGCGGACGCGGCCTCGGCGGCATCCGCGAGCGGGTGACGGTGCTGCGCGGCGACATGGCGGCGGGCCCGGACGGGGGCGAATGGCGCATGGAGGTGTCATTGCCGCTAATGTCCGGTGCGTGACGATCAAGGTGCTGCTGGTGGACGACGAGCGGCTGATCCGCGCCGGGCTGGCCGCGATCATCAACGCCGAACCCGACCTGAGCGTGGTGGGGGAGGCGGCCGACGGCGCGGAGGTCCAGGACGCGGTCGCCCGGACCGCCCCGGACGTGGTCCTGATGGACGTCCGGATGCCCCGCCTGGACGGCATCCAGGCCACCCGCGCGCTGCTCGCGGCGGGCGGTGTCCCTCCCAAGATCATCGTCGTGACGACGTTCGAGAACGACGAGTACGTCTACGACGCGCTGAAGGCCGGCGCGGCCGGGTTCCTGCTCAAGCGGACGCGCCCGGAGGAGATCCTCCAGGCGATCCGGACCGTGATGCACGGCGAGAGCCTGCTGTTCCCGTCGGCGATCCGCACACTGGCCGCCGAGCACGCGCCGGGCGGCGGCGGCCCCGGCGGAGGCGCGGACTGGCACGGGCGGCTCACCGACCGCGAGGCCGACGTCCTGCGCCTGGTGGCGCGCGGCCACTCCAACGCGGAGATCGCCTCCGAGCTGTTCGTGAGCCCGCAGACCGTCAAGACGCACGTCGGGAACGTCCTGGCGAAGCTCCAGGCCCGCGACCGCACGCAGGCCGTCATCTTCGCCTACGAGACGGGCTTCATCTCCCCGGGCGCCTGACCGGCCCCGCCCGTCCCACGCCCGCCCCTCCGGACGACTCGTCCCTCCGGCCCGCTCGTCCCTCCGGACCGGCGCTCAGGAGCCGGGGAGCTCGCCGAGCGTGACCTCCACCGACTTCTTGGTGCCGTCGGCGGTCTGGAGATCGACCTTGACCTTGTCGCCGGGCTTGAGCATGGCGAGCACCTCGGCGAGCGCGGTCTGGTTGGGCGTCGCGGTGCCGTTCACCGCCATGATCAGGTCGCCGGGGACGATCCCGGCCTTGTCGGCGCCCGAGCCCCCGGTCACGCTGACCACCCCGACGGCGGTCTGCTGCAGGCTGGTCGGGTCGATGATCGTGCGGACCACCACGCCGAGCGCGGCCCGTCCCGAGTTGGTGACCTTGCCGTCCTTGATGAGCTGCGGCGCGATCCGCTGGACGGTGCCGCTCGGCGTGGCGAACCCGATGCCGACGGCCGAGCCGCCCACCTGCGGGTCGGACGCGGCGGCGGTCGGGATCCCGATCACCTCGCCGGTCAGCGTGACCAGCGCGCCGCCGGAGTTGCCCGGGTTGATCGCGGCGCTGGTCTGGATGGCGTCCCCGATGGTCGCGCCCGGGAACGCGCCCTCGCGCTTGGTGGACACCTCGCGGTTGAGCTGCGACACGATGCCCTCGGTCACGCTGCCGGACAGGCCGAGCGGGTTGCCCATCGCGAGCACCATCTGGCCGATCTTCAACTTGCCCGAGTCGCCGAACTTCGCCGGGCGCAGCGTCCCCCCGCCCACCTTCACCACGGCGAGGTCGTCCGGCGCGAACTGGCCGACGAGCTTGGCGTCCAGGGGCTTCCCGCCGGACGCCGCCGACACCTGGATCTTCCGCGCGCCCGCCACGACGTGCGCGTTCGTCACGATGTCGCCGACGGTGTCGTACACGACCCCCGAACCCTCGCCCGAGTCCGTGGTGATCTGCACCACCGACGGCAGGACGGTCTGGACGACCTTCTCGTACTGCGTCTCGACCTGGGACGCGGCGTTCCCCGCCGACACGGTCGAGGGCGGGCTCGACGCCTCGTTCCCGCCCCGCCCGTTCTCCTTCGCCCCGCCACCGCTGCCGATGTCGTTGCCGCCGCCACCGCACGCGCCGAGCAGGCCGCACGAGCCGAGCAGCAGGACGGCCGCCGCCAGCGTCCCCACCCGTCCGGACCGGGTGGACCCCTTGCCGTTGATCTGCATCCGAACCGACCTCCCGGAGGGGTTGTCCCCCGCGCGGAAGGGCCGTGACCCCATGCCGTCCCGCCGGTACCGAGAGTTGATCGGGGGTTGATCGGAGGCTGTCCCGCGCTTGACACGACGGGATCATGAAGTGGCCCTTATGCATCGTTTACCTGCGGTTCGTTAGAAATGAGGCAGACAGGCAAACACGTCGATCGGGGGATCATGGACGCTGCCACACTGTCCGAACTGCGCAGACCACGCTCCTACCCGGCGGTGTCGGTCCTCATGCCGACCAACCGCCGCGCGCCGGATAACCGGCAGGACCCCATCCGGCTCCGGAACCTCCTCGCCGAGGTGCGACGGCGGCTCCGGGACGACCCGGAGGTCCCGTCCCAGGAGGCCGACGCGCTCTTCCACGGGCTGGAGCGGGCCGTCGAGGACCTCGACCCCGCCGACGCGGAGGAGGGACTGGTCCTGTTCGCCGCCCCGGGCGGCGAGGTCCACACCTTCACCGTCGACCAGCCGGTCGAGGAACGCGTCGTGCTGGACACCACGTTCGCGACCCGCGACCTGGTCGCCGCCTACACCCGCCGCACCCGCTACTGGCTGCTCGTCCTGTCGGACAACCGGACCCGGCTGTGGGACGGACGGGGCGAGACGCTCACGCAGGTCGAGCGCGAGGGCTTCCCGATGGCGCCGGAGAGCCTGGACGAGGCGGTCGTCGGCCGGTCGGCGCCGCCGAGCATCCGCGACGCCAACGCCCCGCACCAGCTGTTCGTCCGGCGCACCGTGGAGGCGCTGGAGAAGATCAACGCGCGGGACCGCCGTCCGGTCATCATCGCGGGCGTCGTCCGCGCCCAGGCGTGGTTCGACGAGGAGGCGGGCGGCAAGCTCACCGTCGCCGGGCGGATCGACGGCGCCTACGAGGAGGCGGCCGCCCCGGTCCTGATGGACCTGGCCCGGCCCGTCCTGCACGCCTACGAGGACCTGCGCGAGGTCGGCGTCCTCACCGAGCTGGAGGCCGCGCGCGGCCTGAAGCGGTACGCGGCCGGCATCAAGGAGGTGCTGCCGCTGGTGAAGGAGGGACGCGGCGAGCACCTGGTCGTCGAGCGCGGCTTCCACCTGCCCGGCCTGCGCGGCGCGGACGGCGTGATCGACCCGCTGGACGACACCAGCCCCGGCCGCGTCGAGGGCGAGGGGGTCATCGACGACGTCGTGGACAACCTGATCGAGTCGCAGCTGGACTACGGCGGCGAGGTCACCTTCGTCTCCGACGGGTTCCTCGTCGACCACGACAGGATCGCCCTGGTCACCAGGTTCTAGTGGCTCGTGACTGAACCTTGCTGGGGTAATTGATCTCGGTGGGGTGGCGCGTCAGCCTTGTCCCAGTCGGTTCTGGGAGGTGGGTGTGGCGCGGAAGCCTGAGGTGTTCGTGCGGGCGTTG
>NZ_RFFG01000157.1 GCF_003696215.1 Actinomadura harenae
CCGCCACCCGCCACCTCCCCAGACTCGATCCCGACGGGATCGAGTCTGGACACAGAACCCGCCCGAACCCGGCAAGCCCGACGGCGTGTCACCCAACCCGGTGATCATTTCCGGTCAGCGCACTAGATGGCCGCGTCGCGGGCGGGGCCCTCGTCGGGCAGGGCCTCCACGGGCACGACGACCGCGACCCGGCGGCGGTTGATCGCCCACCAGCCCGCGTAGAGCGACGCCACGAGGAACGGGATGGACACGACCGCCCACTTCTGCTCGCCGTCGAAGACCATCAGCGGCACCACGGCGGCCAGCAGGGCGAGCGTCGCCCAGTTGGTGTACGGCGAGCCGGGCATCCGGTAGGCGGGACGCTCCACCTCGCCGCGCTGCGCCGCCCGCCGGAACCGGACCTGCGCGTACAGCAGCGTCGCCCACGTCGTCAGGACGCCCAGGGACGCGATGGACGTGGCGATCTCGAACGCCTTGTGCGGCACGAACACGTTCAGCACGACCCCCGCGACGTACACGACGGAGGTGAGCAGGATCCCGCCGTACGGGACGTGCCGGGAGCTCATCCGCCCGGTGAACGCCGGGGCCTCGCCGCGCCGCGCCAGCGATCGCAGGATCCGCCCGGTCGAGTACAGGCCCGAGTTGCAGGACGACAGGGCCGCGGTGAGCACGACCAGGTTCATCACGCCGCCGATGCCGGGCACGCCGAGGTAGGCGAACACGGTCACGAACGGGCTCTGGTCCGTCCGGTACACCGTCCACGGCAGGACGAGGACCAGCAGGAACACCGCGCCGACGTAGAACAGGGCGATCCGCCAGACCACGCCGTTGATGGCGCGCGGCATGACCTCGCGCGGGTTCTGCGCCTCCCCTGCGGAGATCCCGACCATCTCGATCGCCGCGTAGGCGAAGATCACGCCCTGGAGGCTCAGCAGCACCGCCCACATCCCCTGCGGCAGGAACCCGCCGAAGCCCACCAGGTTCGGCAGCTCGGCGTGGTGGTCCGGCCCGATCCCCGCGTGCGTGGCGACCAGCACGATCCCGACGGCCAGGAACGCCAGGATCGCGGCGACCTTCAGCATCGCGAACCAGAACTCCAGCTCGCCGAACAGCCGCACCGACACCAGGTTCACCGACAGCAGCACCCCGAGGGCGAGCAGCGCCGACAGCCACTGCGGGAAGCCCGGCGCCCAGTAGTGGACGTAGATCCCGACGGCGGTGATCTCCGCGACGCCGGTCGTCGCCCAGCTCAGCCAGTACATCCAGCCGCTGGCGTACCCGGCCCACTCGCCGATGAAGTCGCGCGCGTAGGAGACGAAGCTGCCCGTCGTCGGCCGGTGCAGGACGAGCTCGCCGAGCGCCCGCATCACGAAGAACGCGGCGACCCCGGCGAGCGCGTAGGCCAGCACCAGTCCGGGACCGGTGCTGTGCAGCCGCCGCGCGGTGCCGAGGAACAGCCCGACGCCGATCGCCCCGCCCATCGCGATCATCTGGACGTGCCGGGGCTTCAGCGACTGGTGGTAGCCCTCGTCGTCGTCGTCCCGGGGGAGGTCCTCCCCCCGCGGGATGCCGGCCGGCGGACGGCCCCCGCGCGCCACCTCCAGCACCATGGCCGTCTCCTCGCGGGCGGCCTCGGCCAGCTCACGGGCCAACACCCGGGCCGCGTCGGCGGCCCGGTTGACGCCCCGTCCGCCCCTGTCCTCGTCCACGTGCTCCCCCGTCGTCCGTCCGGCTAAATGATCTTCGGACTTCGGAGGCTGTGGTACCCGCCCGCGCCGGGCGGACGGTCAAGGGCCGATCAAGACTCGGCGGCGACGATCTCCAGGGCGCGGGCGAGGTCGTCCGGATAGGGGCTCTCGAACTCGACCCACTCGCCGTGCCCGGGGTGCTCGAACCCCAGGCGGACGGCGTGCAGCCACTGCCGCTTCAGCCCCAGCCGGGCGGCGAGCGTCGGGTCGGCCCCGTACGCCATGTCCCCGGCGATCGGGTGCTTGATCGCCGACATGTGCACCCGGATCTGGTGCGTGCGGCCCGTCTCCAGGTCGACGTCCAGCAGCGTCGCGGCGCGGAACGCCTCGACGGTGTCGTAGTGCGTCACCGACGGCTTGCCGCCCGCGACGACCGCGAACCGGCCGTCGTGCGAGGGGTGCCGGTCGATCGGGGCGTCCACGGTGCCGCGGAACGGGTCCGGGTGCCCCTGGACGAGCGCCTGGTAGCGCTTGTCGATGCGGCGCTCCTTGAAGGCCCGCTTGAGCCGCGAGTACGCCGTCTCGCTCTTCGCGACGACCATCGCGCCCGTCGTGTTGGCGTCCAGGCGGTGCACGATGCCCTGCCGCTCCGCCGCGCCGGACGTGGCGATCGTGTGCCCCGCCCCGAGCAGCCCGCCGAGGACGGTCTGCCCCGTCCAGCCGACGGTCGGGTGCGCGGCGACGCCGATCGGCTTGTTCACCACGACGATGTCGTCGTCCTCGTAGAGGATGCCCATGCCCGGCACCGGCTCGGCCACCGGGACGGGCGCGGACGGCGGCGGCGGGAGCGTGACCTCCAGCCAGGACCCGCCGGTCACCCGGTCGGACTTGGCGACCTCCTTGCCGTCGAGGAGCACGTCCCCGGCGGCGATGATGTCGGCGGCGCGTCCGCGCGAGAGCCCGAACAGCCGGGCGAGGGCGGCGTCGACGCGCTCGCCCTCCAGGCCGTCCGGGACGGGGAGGCTGCGCACGTCGCTCACGCCGTGCCCTCCTTGCCGTCCCGCTCGCCGTCTCCGGCCTTCGCGTCGTCACCCTGGGTCTTCACAGAGCCCTCGGCCTTCGGGGAGCCCTCGGCCTTCACGGTGTCCCCGGCCTTCGCAGCGTCGTCGCCGTCATCGTCCTTCTCGTCGTCGCCGACGCGCGTGCCGTCCACCTGGAGGCCGCGCGCGGCCAGGACCACGGCCAGGACGCCGCCGCAGCAGATCGCCGAGTCGGCCAGGTTGAACACCGGCCAGTGCGGGACCTCGATCCAGTCGACGACATGGCCCTTGAACATCGCGGGCGCGCGGAACACCCGGTCGGTCAGGTTGCCCAGCGCGCCGCCGAGCATCAGCCCGAGGCAGATCGCCCACGGAAGGCTGCGCAGGTTCCGCGCCGTCCGGACGATCGCGACGACCACGCCGAGCGCGATCGTCGTGAACACGATCGTGTAGCCGGTGCCGATCGAGAACGCGGCGCCGCTGTTGCGCGTCTGGCGCAGCGTCAGCAGGCCGCCGAGCAGCCGGACGGTGTCCAGGTCGGTCAGCCTGGACACCACCAGGGCCTTGGAAACGATGTCGACGGCCAGCGCAGCCGCGGCGACCGCGACGAGCACGCCGATCCGGCGCGGCCGCGCGCGGCCCTCGTCCTCCCGGCGCGTACCGCCTTCGTCCTCCTGGGGGGTGGGGCCGGCGCCCCGCTCGTCACTCAGTGGGGCTCCTCGCGTCTCCGGCGATCCGGCCGGCGTGCTGGCAGCGGTCATTCAGCGGCGTTCCTCGCGTTGCTTGCAGGTCACGCACAGCGTCGCGCGGGGGTATGCCTTCAGGCGGGCCTTGCCGATCGGCTTGCCGCACGACTCGCACACCCCGTACGTTCCGGCGTCCATGCGCTGGATGGCCCGCTCGTTCTGGGCGAGCAGGTCACGGGAATTGTAGGTCAGGGAAAGCTCGTGTTCGCGCTCGTAGGTCTTCGCCCCGGCGTCCGCCTGGTCGTCGCCCGCCCCCTCGCCGCTCTCGTCGGCGATGTGGGAGGACAGTTCGGCGATCTCCTCCTCCAGGACCATGATGTTCGCCTCCAGGACGGCCTGGACCTCGGCGAGCTCGGTCTCGGTCCACCGGTCCTCGTCCTGCCGTACGGGCAGCTCAGCGGCCTTCGCCTTCGTCTCCGCGGGGGCCTTGATCTTGGCCTTCGCCGCCTTGGCAGGGGCCTTGGCGGGCCTCTTCGCGGCGGGCTTGGCCGAGCCCTTGGAGGGGGCCTTGGAGGGGGCCTTGGCCGGGGTCTTCGCCCGCGTCCCGGCGGCCGCCTTCCCCTTGGCCGTGGGCTTGGCGGGGCTCTTGACGGTCCGGGACGAGGGCTTGGCCGAGGTCTTCGCCGGGGGTTTGGCCTTGGTGGACGCGCTTCTGGGCGCCCGCTCGGCCGCGCGCCCGGTGGTGCTCCTGGTGGTGCTCCTGGTGGCCGTCCGGGCGGGGTGGGCAGCGGCCGCGCCGGGGGCCCTCTCGGTGGTCTTCTCGACGGACGGTGCGGACGGCATAGATCCCCATTCCCCCTGGCTGCGGCGGTCCGGACGGGACGCCCGGGGCCGAGTACAGCCCGCAATATGCCCGGTGCCCCCGAGCGGAGAAACCCCCGATTCGGCAGGCATGCCCAAGCTTTGCCAGTGTGACGCACCTCACACCACAACGGCCCCCGCCGACCCCCCGGATACCGGGAAGAGTTCGCCCCCGCCGTGCGTTACCCTCGATTCCAGCAGTCTTGTCGGCAGGGCGAAGATGGGGACACCTGCCGCCGCAGGCAGTCATGAGCGATCCGGGGACGGTGCGAGCCCGGGGACGAGCGCGGCGGTTGATCACCCCGGAGCCGCCGGAGGAACGGCCCGGCCCGTCCATCACGGACGGCGGGCCCAGTAGAACCGGCAGCCGAGCGGCTCAACGAAGCGGACCGCGCCCCCACGCGCGGTCAAGGAGGGTGGTACCGCGGGGCCCTGTGCCTCGTCCCTCCGGAAACGTCGTCCGACAACGTCGATCCGGAGGTCCGCCGACCGTGAGCCGTCAGTTCCGGCCCCTGCCCGCGCAGGTCGATCTTCCCGCCCTCGAGCGGGACATGCTGCGCCGCTGGCAGGAGAACAAGATCTTCGAGCGGTCGCTGGAGCGCACCGCGGGCGGCCCCCGCTGGGTGTTCTACGAGGGCCCGCCCACCGCCAACGGCATGCCGGGCGTCCACCACGTGGAGGCCCGCGTCTTCAAGGACGTCTTCCCGCGCTACCGGACGATGAAGGGCTACCACGTCCCGCGCAAGGCCGGCTGGGACTGCCACGGCCTGCCCGTCGAGGTCGCCGTCGAGAAGGAGCTCGGCCTCACCGGCAAGAAGGACATCGAGGAGTACGGCGTCGCGGCGTTCAACGACCGCTGCCGCGAGTCGGTCCTGCGCCACGTGGACGCCTTCGAGGAGATGACCGAGCGGATGGGCTACTGGGTCGACATGTCCCAGGCCTACCGCACGATGGACCCGTCCTACGTCCAGGCCGTCTGGTGGTCGCTGAAGCAGGTCTTCGACAAGGACCTGCTGTTCCGCGACTTCCGCATCACCCCGTACTGCCCGCGCTGCGGCACCGGCCTGTCCGACCACGAGCTCGGCCAGCCCGGCGGGTACGAGACCGTGTCCAGCCCCTCGGTGTACGTGCGGATGCCGGTCACGTCCGGCCCGCTCGCCGACCTGGACGCCAAGCTCCTGATCTGGACGACCACCCCGTGGACGCTGGTGTCGAACACCGCCGTCGCCGTCCACCCGGACGTCACCTACGTCGCCGCCCGCCCGGCGGACTCCGACGAGGTCCTGGTCGTCGCCGAGCCGCTGCTCGCCCAGGTGCTGGGCGAGGACGCCGAGGTCCTGGCGTCCTTCCAGGGACGCGAGCTCGAGCGCACCCCGTACAAGCGCCCGTTCGACCTGGTCGAGATCCCCGACGCGCACTACGTCGTGCTCGGCGACTACGTCACCGTCGAGGACGGCACCGGCCTCGTCCACCAGGCCCCGGCCTTCGGCGCGGACGACATGACCGTCTGCAAGAACTACGGCATGCCGATCGTCAACCCGATCGGCCCCGACGGCCGCTTCCTCGCCGACGTCCCCATGGTCGGCGGGACGTTCTTCAAGGACGCCGACGAGCAGCTCACCGAGGACCTGCGGATCCGCGGCCTGCTGTTCAAGGGCACCCACTTCGACCACAGCTACCCGCACTGCTGGCGCTGCCACACCGCGCTGCTCTACTACGCGCTCCCCGCCTGGTACATCCGCACCACCGCGGTCAAGGACCGGCTGCTCGAGGAGAACGCGAAGACCAACTGGTTCCCCGAGAACGTCAAGGAGGGCCGGTACGGCGAGTGGCTGCGCAACAACGTCGACTGGTCGCTGTCCCGCAGCCGCTACTGGGGCACCCCGCTCCCGCTGTGGGTCTGCGAGGACGACGACGACCACATCACCTGCGTCGGCTCCCTCAAGGAGCTCGGTGAGCTGGCCGGACGCGACCTGGAGACGCTCGAGCCGCACCGCCCGTACGTGGACGACGTGACGTTCGCCTGCCCGACCTGCGGTGGCACCGCCAAGCGCGTCCCGGACGTCATCGACGCCTGGTACGACTCGGGCTCGATGCCGTTCGCGCAGTTCGGCGCCCCGCACCAGAACCAGGACGTGTTCGACAAGTCCTACCCCGCGCAGTTCATCTGCGAGGCGCAGGACCAGACGCGCGGCTGGTTCTACTCGCTGATGGCCATCGGCACGCTCGTGTTCGACCGGTCGTCCTACGAGAACGTGCTGTGCCTCGGCCTGATCCTCGCCGAGGACGGCCGCAAGATGAGCAAGCACCTCGGCAACGTGCTCCAGCCCATCCCGCTGATGGACGACCACGGCGCGGACGCCCTGCGCTGGTACATGGCGGCGGGCGGCCTGCCCTGGGTGTCCCGCCGGGTCGGCCACAACGCGCTGGAGGAGATCGTCCGCAAGGTCCTCCTCACCTACTGGAACACCGCGTCGTTCTTCGTCCTGTACGCCAACGCCGCCGGCGAGGGCGAGGGCAAGCGCGCCTGGACGCCGGACCTCGCCGCCGAGGCACCCGCCCCGGCGGACCGCCCGCTGCTCGACCGGTGGGCGCTCGCCGAGCTGCACCGCACGGTCAAGGAGGTGGACGACGCGCTCGAGCAGTTCGACACCGCCCGCGCCGGACGCCGCCTCGCCGAGTTCGTCGACGACCTGTCCAACTGGTACGTCCGCCGGTCCCGGCGGCGCTTCTGGGCGGGCCCGGAGACGGCCGAGGGCTCCGCGGCGTTCGCGACCCTCTACGAGTGCCTCGAGACGCTGACCCGGCTCATGGCACCGCTCACCCCGTTCCTCACCGACCACGTGTGGGACGTGATCCGCCCCGAGGACGCGCCCGAGTCGGTGCACCTCACCGAGTGGCCCACCGTCCGCGAGGACCTGCTCGACCCGGCCCTCACCGAGCACATGGCGCTCGTCCGGCGGCTGGTCGAGCTCGGCCGCGCGGCGCGCGTCGCGTCCGGTGTCCGGACCCGGCAGCCGCTCGGCCGCGCGCTCGCCGGATCGTCCGGCTGGGCGGGCCTGCCGGACGAGCTGCGCGCGCAGATCGCCGACGAGCTGAACGTCCAGTCCGTCCAGGACCTGGCGTCCATCGGCGGCGACCTGGTCGACTACGAGGTCAAGCCGAACTTCCGCTCGCTCGGCGGCCGGTTCAAGAAGGACGCGCCGAAGGTCGCCAAGGCCGTCACGTCCGCCGACGCCGCCACGCTCGTCGGCGCGCTGCGCGGGCCGTCCGGCACCGCCTCGGTCGACGCCGAGGGCGTCGGGACGGTCGAGCTGACCACGGACGACGTCATCGTCACCGAGCGGCCGAAGTCCGGCTGGGCCGTCGAGTCCGGGCAGGGCGAGACCGTCGCGCTCGACCTGACGATCACGCCGGAGCTGCGGCGCGCCGGGCTCGTCCGCGAGGTCGTCCGGCTCGTCCAGGACACCCGCAAGGCCCTCGGCCTGGACGTCTCCGACCGCATCGACCTCTGGTGGGACGCCCCCGGCGGCGACCTCGCCGAGGCGCTGCGCGAGCACTCCGGCGTCCTGGCGGGCGAGGTCCTCGCGGCCACGGTCACCGAGGGACGCCCCGACGAGGACCTCCCGGCGTTCAACGACCCCGAGCTCGGCCTCACCTACCGGATCCGCCGGGCCTGACCGGCCCCGGCCCCGCACGGCACCACACGGCACCCGCACGGCACCGTCGCCGGGCGTCCCCGCGAGGGACGCCCGGCGACGGCGTTACCGGACGGTTGCGCGGCCGCACTTAGACACGACGTATCGCGTTTGCCATGATGGCGGGGTGAACCATCCCGACTCCCCACCTCCCGCCGAGCCGGAGCGGGCCCCCGACGCGGCGGGCACGGCCCCGGACAGGGATCCCGCCGAGACCCCCGCCCCGCGCCCGGCCCCCGACGTCCGGCCGGGCCCCGGCGGCATGCGCGCCTCCGACTCCGACCGCGACCGGGTCGCCGACCGGCTCCGCGAGGCGCTCGCCGACGGCCGGATCACCGCGGAGGAGCACGCCGAGCGCATCGACATCGTCTACAAGGCCAAGACCTACGCCGACCTCGAACCGGTGCTCTCGGACCTGCCCGGCGGGTCCGGCAGGTCCGGCGCGTCCGGCGGCACCGGCGCGTCCGTGGCGCCCCCGGCGGGCACGTCCGAGCAGGCGCCGATCGCGCCGCCGCGCACCGAGCCCGGCACCGCCGTCGCGATCCTCTCCGAGGTCAAACGCGGCGGACGCTGGCTCGTCGAGGCCGAGACCAACGCCAACGCCGTCCTCGGCAAGGTGACGCTGGACCTGCGCCAGGCCGTCCTGTCCCAGCGCGAGGTGACGATCAACTGCGCCTGCGTCCTGGGCGAGGTCGAGATCATCGTCCCGCCCGGGGTCCGCGTCGCCAACTCGGCCAACGCCGTCCTCGGCCAGGTCGAGGTCCCCCAGGACGACCCCGAGGCCCTGGACGCGCCGACCGTGCGCGTCGCCGGCTTCGCCCTCCTCGGCCAGATCGGCGTCCGCCGCCGCGCCGTCGGCGAGACCACGCTCTCCGAGCGCATCAAGCAGGTCACCGAGGAGCACGTGCACGGCCGCCTCCTCGGCCACGAGGACCGCCGCCAGGCCGTCCGGGACGCCCGGGGCGAGCGCCGCCGCGCGATCCAGGACGCCCACGAGGAGCACCGCCGCATGCGCGACGAACGCCGCGACCACCTGCGCTCCCTGCGCGACGAACGCCGCCGCGGCCGCCACTGACCACCCCGGAACGACCGCCCCCGGTCACGGGCGCGGTCGGCCGGAGCCGGACATGGGAACGGCCGCCCCTTCCGGGGCGGCCGTTCTTCGTCGTCTCGGGCCGGGTCGTACGCGTCAGTCGCGGGCGTGCTCGCGGTCGGGCTGGCAGACCAGGCACGGGGTGCAGCCGCGCTCCTTGGCCTCGCTGCGCGGCAGGGACTCCAGGTCCTCGGCGTCGTCGCCGATGTCCTCGATCAGCGCGCAGTCGGGGCGGTGGTAGCGCTTGGTGCCGCTGAGGATGCGCACCTGCGGCTCCTCGGCATCGGCGGGCTCCTCCCCGGACGCCTGGTCCGACGCCTGGTCGGACGCCTCGCCGACCTCGTCCTCGTCCTCGGTCGTCCCGGCCTCGCCGTCGACGCCGGTCTCGGCCTCGGCCGCGGGCTCGTCCTTCGCGACCGCCTCGGACTTCTCGTCCTCGGCCTCGGACTCGACCTCGGCGACCTCGTCCTTGACCTCGGGCGACTCGCTCCCGTCGGAGGACTCGCGCGGACGCGGCGGAGCGGCGGCCAGCGCGACCGGCTGCTCCTCCGCCTCCTCGGCCTGCGGCTCCTCGACCTCGGCCGTGGTCTCGGCCGGCTCGTCCTCGTCGGCCGTGTCCTCGACAGGGGCGGTTTCGGCAGGGGCGTCCTCGACGGGGGTCGCAGGCGCCTCGTCGGCGACCGCGGGGGCCGGGGCTTCCCTCTCCTCCGGCTCGGGCGTCACGTCCGTGCTCGGGGCTTCTGAGGGCTTCTCGACGACTTCGTCCCGCTTCACCTCGACGGCCACGGCCTCGGCCTTGACCTCGGCCTTGACCTCGGGCTCCGGCTCCGGCTCCGGTGCGGGCTCCGGCTCGGGGTCGATCGTCGGGAGGGGGATGTCCATCAGCGTCTGCGCGGCCGGCGGAGCCTCGTTCTCGGGCTCGGACGCCGGGCCCGTCACCGGGATGTCGGGAAGCGTGACGTCGCCCCGGCCGGACGACGCGGCGGGCGGTGCGCTCGCGGCCGGAGTCGGCCACGCGGACGGCACCGACGGCGTGTCGGACTTGGGCGGAACGGGCGTGACGGGGGGCGCGGGAGGCGCGGACGGAGACGCGGCGGACGCCACGGGACCGCGGGAGGCGGGACCGGACGGCGCGTCACCCTGCGGGCCACCGGGGCCCCCGGGGCCGGACGGTGCTCCGACGGAGACCGACGCACGCGCGGCGAGCGCGGTGTCGGGGAGGCAGGCGGTGCAGGGGCTGAAGCCCTCCTCGCGCGCCTCGACGTAGGTCAGTTCCTCGGTGTCGCGACCGGCGAGCTGGCGGCAGGTGTCCAGGTGGTAGCGCTTGCGGCCGCGCACGACGAAGACGATCGCGTCGTCCGGGACGTCCATGGGCTGCTGCGGGATCGCGACCTCGTCGTCCTGGTCGCCGTCACCGGCGCGCTGCGGGACACCGGGCGGCACGGCCTGGACCGCGCTCTTACCCTTCTTGCCCTTGGCCGCCTTGGCGGCCTTGCGGTCGCGGCGGGGGGACGCCGCGGTACCGCCCCCGAAGATCTCCTTGCGTCGCAGGAGCACCCCGATGAGCAGGCAGAGCGCCGACACCAGGCTGACCGCGATGGACGTGTAGATCACGACGATGGCGTCCACGCCGAACACCTGCGCGCTGTCGCCGTTGCCCGCGACGATTCCCGCCACGAGCAGGGCGATCGCCACCACCACGAGTACGCCACTCAGGATGATCACAGGGTCTCTCTCTCCCTACGGGCCGCGCCCCGGGCCGTGTTCGGACCCGGCGGACACCGCCGATGTGCCCGGATACGCCGACGCCGCCGGGATGGCCCACGGCCATCCGCGGCGCGGCGATCGACAAGACACTATCGCCTGCGGGACGGGCGTCAGCGCCTCTCGTGCGGCGGGTTGTCCCCGGTGTGGAAGGCCCCGGTCGCCGAGTGCTGCACCTGCTGCGTGTGCTGGGGGGCGTCGGGGGTGCCGAAGGGGGACGTCCCGGCGGGGGAGACCGTGCCGGTGGGAACGCCACCGCGGTGGTCGGCCGCGGGGGCGGCGATGGGCATCGGGCCCGTCTGCGCGGGGCCGACGGCGGCGTTCGGGAAGGCGCCGGCCTCGGCGGACCCGGCCTCCAGGTCGCGCAGCTGGCCCTCCAGGTACACCTTCAGGCGGCTGCGGTACTCGCGCTCGAACGCGCGCAGGTTGTCGACCTCGCGCTCGAGCTCCTCGCGCTGCTGGACGAGCGAGCCCATGACCTGGCGGTGCCGCTCCTGGGCGTCCCGGTCCAGGGCCTCGGCGCGGGAGCGGGCCTCGGAGACGAGCTGGTCGGCCTGGCGACGCGCCTTGCCGAGGATCTCCTCGGCCTCGCGGCGGGCGCGGCCGAGCGTCTCGTCGGCCTCCCGGCGGGCGTCGGCGATGGCCTGGTCCGCGGTCTGCTGCGCGAGCGCCAGCACGCGGGCCGCGGTGTCCATGTTGTCCTCGCCGGACGGCTGGCCCATGCCGAGGCCACCGCCCAGCTGTCCGCCACCCAGCTGGCCTCCGCCGAGCTGTCCTCCGAGCTGGCCGCCGAGCTGTCCTCCGCCGAGCTGCTGACCGCCCATGCCACCGAGCTGCGCCGGCTCGGGCTCGGGCTGGTGCTGGATCGGCTCCGGGCGCGGCGGCTCGGGGATCTTGGTAACGTCCGGCTTGGGTTCGACGATGGGCGCGGCCATGGCGGGAACCTTGCCGCGCAGGCACTCGGCCAGCTTGGCGCGCAGCTCCTCGTTCTCCTGGATGAGGCGGTCGAGCTCCGCCTCGACCTCGTCGAGGAAGGCGTCCACCTCCTCCTCGTCGTACCCCGGCCTGAGCCTGGTGGTACTGAACTGCTTGTTCCGCACGTCGGCGGGTGTCAGCGGCATGTTCGTCTCCTTGGCGCGCTTGGAGTCTGTCCGGTAAGGACGGTATCTGATCAGAGCATCTGCACGAAGATGATCAAGACCCAGACCACAAGGAAGAGGAATGTGAAGCTGAGGTCCAGTGCCACGTTACCCAGCCGTACGGGTGGGATGAAACGCCGGAGAAGTTTGAGTGGCGGATCGGTGACGGTGTAGACGGTCTCGGCGATCACCAGGACCACCCCCGTCGGCCGCCATTCCCGGGCGAAAGATCGCAGGACCTCGAGGACCAGCCTCCCGATCAGGAACAGGAGGAACAGGTACAGGACGTATTGCAGGATCAGTCCAACGATATGCACGGACGCTCTCTCGATCTCGGCTGCTCAGCTCTGGTTGAAGAACCCTCGTTCCGCCATCCGGGCCTTGTCCTCCGCCGTCACCTCCACGTTGGCGGGTGACAAGAGGAACACCTTGTTCGTAACACGCTCGATGCTGCCGTGCAGGCCGAACACCAGACCTGCCGCGAAGTCGACCAGGCGCTTGGCGTCACTGTCGACCATCTCGGTCAGGTTCATGATGACC
This sequence comes from Actinomadura harenae, assembly GCF_003696215.1. Taxonomy (GTDB): domain Bacteria; phylum Actinomycetota; class Actinomycetes; order Streptosporangiales; family Streptosporangiaceae; genus Spirillospora; species Spirillospora harenae. The sequence goes on from NZ_RFFG01000157.1 coordinate 12,510, forward strand.
GGCGTGCCCTCACGGAAGTGCTCCCCAATGGTCCTGGCTTCGTTGTAGGTCCTGGGATGCAGCGTAGTGATGCGCGCAAGGTCGGTGGTAGCGGACGACTCGTAGAGCGCCACCGTGCGACGGTCCGGGGCCGGCTGGACGAGATCGCGTTCCCGGTCCGCCACGTCGTCGGCTCGGGTAGGCTGAACGCCCGCCTCGTCCTCGCGGTGGCCCCCGCGCCGACCCGGGACCGGGTCGGTCTCGTCGTCGTAGACCTCGTACTCGTCATAGTCGTCGTACTTGTCGTACTTGCTGAACTTCTCGTCGTAGCGGTCGTCCTCCACAAGGCCGAGGTAGACCGCCATCTTGCGCATCGCGCTGGCCATACGCCCCTCCGTCGTCCTGTGGCCGCGGCACCGGCGCCCCCTGCCGGGCCTGGCGCCGCCGTCGGACTCTTCCGCCTGCCTGTGGAAACCGCCGTCCTGACGGCCACCACTGGGGGGACATTACCTGACGATTGCGCTCCGGCCGCCGAGCAACGCCGTACCGACACGCACGTGTGTCGCGCCACACGCGATCGCCGGTTCGAGGTCACCGCTCATCCCCGCCGACATGATCGTGGCAGCCGGGTGTGACAATCGCACCTCGTTAAGCACACGCGCGAGCCGCTCGAACGCGGGCCGCGGCTCCTCCCCGAGGGGGGCGACGGCCATCACACCGCCCAGCTCGAGGCCCTCGGCGGCGGCGATCTGGTCGGCCAGGGCCGGGACGTCGGACGGGGCCGCGCCGCCCCGCCCCTCCTTCTCGTCCAGGGAGACCTGCACGAGGCAGCGCAGCACGCGCCCCTCGGCGACGGCGGCCTGGGACAGCGCCCGGACGAGCCGGGCCCGGTCGACCGACTGCACGACGCCCGCGTAGGACGCCACCGACCGCACCTTGTTCGTCTGGAGCTGGCCGACGAAATGCCAGGTCAGGTCGAGATCGGCGCACTCGGACGCCTTGGGCGCCGCCTCCTGGTCGCGGTTCTCGGCGACCTGGGCGAGGCCGAGTCCGGCCAGCAGCCGCACGTCGGACGCCGGGAACGTCTTGGTCACCGCGACGAGCGTCACGTCCCCGGTGTCCCGGCCCGCGGCGGCGCAGGCGGCGGCGATCCGCTCCCGCACCTCCGCGAGGTTGGCCGCCAGCTCCTCCCGGCGGGCCTCCGGTCCGCTAGAGGTGTTCGAGGTCATCGCTCTGGTCGTCCTTCAGCCATACGAACCCGGCGAAGCGGCCGGTCCGGCCGTCCCGCCGGTAAGAGAAGAGGTCGGGGGTCTCGATGGTGCAGCGGGGGTCGACGTCGACGCCGGTCACGCCGCGTCCGGCGAGCTGCTCGACGATGCCCGCGCGGAGGTCGAGGCCGGGCGTCCCGGCGCGGGTGGTCGCGTACGCGGCGGGCACCCGGGCGGCGACCTCGGCGCGCATGTCCTCGGGCACCTCGTAGCAGGAGCCGCAGGCGGCGGGCCCGATCGCGCCGGTGATCCGGCCGGGCTCCGCGCCGTGCTCGAGCATCCGGTCGACCAGCGCGGGGACGACCCCGGCGAGGGTGCCGGGGCGCCCCGAGTGCGCGGCGCCGACGACGCCCGCGACCGGGTCGGCCAGCAGCACCGGGGCGCAGTCGGCGACCAGGACGGCCAGGACGACGCCGGGGACCGTGGTGACGATGCCGTCGACGGCGCCGTCGAGGTCGGCGGGGGCCGTGACGAACGCGACGTCGGCGCCGTGCACCTGCCGCATCCAGACGGTGCGGCCGGGGTCGACGCCGAGCTCGGCGGCGGCGCGCTCGCGGTTGGCGCGGACGGCGGACGGGTCGTCGCCGACCGCGCCGCCGAGGTTCAGGCCCGCGTACGGCGCGGGGCTCACGCCGCCGTCCCGGCCGGTGAACGCCGCGCCGACACGGGCGCCGAGGGGGATTTCGCTGATCACTGAGGGGATGGTCACTTCAGGAAGTCGGGGACGTCGAGGTCGTCCTCGTCCTCCTCGAACACGACCCGGCGGTTGCGGGACGGCGCGGGGGCGTTGCCGGACTCCCCGGCGTGCACCCGGGAGGGGGCGGGCTCGGGACGCGGCACGGGGGTGCGCACGCCCTGGTCGGAGGAGCCGGGCTCGCCGCGCCG
>NZ_RFFG01000158.1 GCF_003696215.1 Actinomadura harenae
GTACTAATAGGCCGAGTGGCTTGAACACACTGAGCGTTCAAACCAATCGCTGCTGTTCGAGATGTTCGCGTCCCTGTGTGGTTCCCAGAAAACAATCTGGTTGAATCGCATGATATTTTAATACTGAGCTTTAACGGCTCGGACGAGACTTGCCAACCCTACTTGTGGGGGTTGTGCGTTGATCGTTCGGTGGTTATGGCGAGGGGGAAACACCCGGTCCCATCCCGAACCCGGTAGTTAAGCCCCTCAGCGCCGATGGTACTGCATGGGAGACTGTGTGGGAGAGTAGGACGCCGCCGGACTATAATTGGTCGAGGGTCGCCCCGCTTGAGGGGCGGCCCTCGACGCATGTATGGGACCAGTCAAAGTAGGCTGCAAGGGTCTATCGAAGTACCGAAGAATGTGACGGACGTGATGAGCGCGGAAGACGACGGCCGTAGCGAGGGCCGCGAGCGGCGAAGCAATAACGGCGGGAACGGGGAACCCGGCCGTCGCGCGGGCGATGCCCGTGGCGGCTTCAGGGGGAACGGGCCCCGGCGTGACGGCGGATCGCGCGGAGGCGCTCCGCGCTCCGGCGGCGAACGCGGCCGTTTCGGCGGCGACGGCGGCGACCGTGGACGGTCTGGTGGACCGGGCTCTGGCGGACGTTCGTTCTCCGGTGGTCGCGGCAACAGCGGCGGCGGCTGGCGGGACCGGCCGGGTGGCCAGCGCGACGACCGCGGCCAGGGCCGTCCGTTCCGCGGGTCCGATGACCGGCGTGGCCCCGGCGGCGGCGACCGCCGTGAGGGCCGGCCCGGTGGCGACCGGCGCTTCCAGGGCGGAAGCGGTGAGGGCCGTCGTTTCGAGGACCGTGGTGAGCGGCGCTTCGGTAACCGCGATGACCGTGGCGGCCGGGGCTTCGAGGGCCGTGGTGGCCGTCCTGGCGGCGGAGACTTCCGCCAGGGGCGGACGGACGATCGTCGTTCCGAGGGCGGTCCCCGTGAGGGGCGCCGGGACGACCAGCGTTCCGGTGGCGGCTTCCGCCAGGAGCGTCGCTTCGGCGGTGCCGGCGGCGGCGAGCGCCGTTTCCAGGACCGTGACGACCGCGGAGGCTCCCGCGACCGTGATGACCGCCGTGGCGGTGGTCGTTACGAGGACCGTGGCGAGCGTCGTGGCGGCTTCCAGGGACGGGACGACCGTCGCGGGGGCTACCAGGGCCGGAACGATGACCGCCGTGGAGGTTCCCAGGGCCGGGACGGTGAGCGGTCTGGAGGTTTCCAGGGGCGCGGTGACCGGTCCGGGGGATACCAGCCGCGTGGCGGTGAGCGGTCGGGGGGATACCAGGGACGCGATGAGCGGTCTGGTGGATACCAAGGGCGCGGTGAGCGGTCCGGCGGTTTCCAGGGACGCGATGAGCGGTCCGGCGGGTACCAAGGGCGCGGTGAGCGGTCCGGCGGTTTCCAGGGACGTGACGAGCGGTCCGGTGGATACCAGGGGCGTGGTGAGCGGTCCGGCGGTTTCCAGGATCGCGGTGAGCGTCGTGGGGGCTTCCAGGGGCGCGATGACCGGCGTGGTGGGTCTCAGGGGCGGGATGACCGTCGTGGAGGCTCCCAGGACCGTGGAGAGCGTCGCGGTGGGTTCCAGGGGCGCGATGACCGGCGTGGCGGCTTCCAGGGACGGGACGACCGTCGTGGAGGTTTCCAGGGCCGGGACGGTGAGCGGTCCGGTGGATTCCAGGGGCGTGACGAGCGGTCCGGGGGCTCCCAGGACCGTGGTGAGCGTCGTGGCGGTTTCCAGGGGCGTGGTGAGCGGAGCGGTGGATACCGTGGCCGGGACGAGCGGTCCGGGGGCTACCAGGGACGCGGTGAGCGGTCCGGTGGGGACCGGGACGACCGGCGTGGTGGCGGCGGCTTCCGTGGGGAGCGTCGTCCTCAGGACGGGGAGCGGCGGTCGTACGGGCCGCCGCAGCGCCGTGACGAGGCGCGTGAGCAGGGGCCGAAGCACGACGACCCGGTGCTGCCGGACGACGTGACCGGGACCGAGCTGGACGAGGAGGCCCTCGAAGAGCTGCGCACGCTGCCGAAGGACCTCGCGGCCCGGGTGGCGCGTCATCTGGTGATGGCGGGCCGGATGGCCGAGGAGGACCCGGAGCTGGCCTACAAGCACGCGCGTGCCGCGCGGCGGCTGGCCTCGCGGGTCGGGATCGTCCGGGAGGCGGCCGGGCTCGCCGCGTACGCGGCGGGCGAGTGGGCCGACGCGCTGGCGGAGCTGCGCGCGGCGCGGCGCCTGGGCGCGGGTGACGAGGCGTATCTGCCGGTCATGGCCGACGCGGAGCGCGGTCTGGGCCGTCCGGAGCGGGCGCTCGACGTGATCAAGTCGCCGGAGGCGGCGCGGCTGGACCAGATGGGCGCCGTCGAGCTGCGGATCGTGGAGTCCGGCGTCCGCCGGGACCTCGGTCAGTTCGACGCGGCCGTGGTGACGCTGCAGGTTCCGGAGCTGCAGGACCGCAGGCTGCGGCCCTGGTCGGCGCGGCTGTTCTACGCCTACGCGGACGCCCTGGTCGACGCGGGCCGTGAGGACGAGGCGTCCGAGTGGTTCGCCCGGTCGGCGGCCGCTGACCGGGACGCGGAGACCGACGCGGCCGAGCGGTACGCCGAGCTCGAGGGCCTCGACATCCTCGACACCGAGGAGGACGAGGACGCCGACGGAGAGCTCATCGACGCCGAGGCCGAGACCCTGACCGAGGCCGACGAGGCGTCCGCCGAGGTGCCGGTCGAGGACGACCCGCGCGTCGAGGAGGAGCCGCAGGCTCCCGAGGTCTACGAGGGCGACGACGCCGTGGCCGATGCTGCCGTGGCCGACGCCGTCGTGGCTCCGGCCCCGGTCTTCCTCGAGCCGAAGCACGAGAACGCCGAGGAGTCCGAGGGCGACGAGTCCGAGGACGAGGTGCCGGAGGCCAAGGCCAAGGACGCCAAGGGCGAGGGCGCCGAGACCAAGGGCGAGGGCGAGGACAAGCCGTCCGCTTGAGCGGGCGTGTGACGCGCTGAACGGGCCGCGTCCGACGGGATCACTTCCGTCGGACGCGGCCCGTTCGTCGTTCGGGGTCAGGCGTGCCGGTTGAGGGCGTGGATGATGCCTGCGACGTTGCTCTCGGTGCTGTTCAGGACCTCGTACTTGAGGGCCAGATCCGGGTCGACGTCCTCGGCGGTGATGCGGTAGCGGTCGTCGGTGCGGTCGCGGACCATGGCGACGGCGTGGTCGAGTTCGGGGCTCTCCTCCTGGGCGGCGCGGACGGCGTCCACCCAGATGCGCAGCTCCTCGGCGGACCGGTCGAGGGTGTCGTTCACCTCGGAGACGGGGCCGTAGTGCGCGAACAGCAGCCGGGACGGGCCGAGGGCCTTGAACTTGCCGAGCGAGGCGAGGGCGGTGTCGAGGTCGAAGTCCGGCGGCGGGGTGGCGGGCCGGACGTCGGCAGTCTCGGGGATGTAGATCCCGGCGGCGTCGCCGACGTACAGGTCGCCGGTGGCCGAGTCGACGAGGCCGACGTGGTGCTTGGCGTGGCCGGGGGAGTAGTGCGACTCGAGGCGCCGTCCGCCGCCGAGGTCGATCACGCCGGTGTCCTCGACGGAGCGGATGCGGGAGGCCTCGGTCGGCTTCAGCTCGCCGAACAGGGTGTCGAGCATGTCGCCGTAGACCATGCGGGCGCTGCGCATGAGCCGTTCGGGGCTGGCCAGGTGCCGGGCGCCCTTCTCGTGGACGACGACCTCGGCGCCGGGGTACATCTCGGCGATGTCGCCGACGCCGCCGGCGTGGTCGAGGTGGATGTGGGTGACCACGACGGTCGCCAGGTCGGTCGCGGAGACGCCGAGTTCGTCCAGAGCGGCCTTCACGATGGGCGCGGATCCGGCGGTCCCGGGCTCGACCAGGCAGGGGCGGTCGGACAGGATCAGGTAGCCGGCGGTGATGCCGGTGAAACCCGCCATCCGGGTGTCGATCTCGTAGACGTCCCCGCCCAGCGGTGTGATCGTGGTCTTGGTGTCCATGTCACGATCATCGCGCCGTGACCACCGGTTTCTCCAGCCCCCTGGCCGGGAGATGTCAGCGCAGGTCGCCGGCGGCGTGCAGGTCGTCGAAGATCAGCTGGTCCACCGGGGAGACGCGGTCGCGGTCGGCGTAGCCGAGCCAGACGGTCTCGGCGATCTCGGCGGCCGGGGTGAGGGTGCCGGTGTAGTCGGCGGCGTAGCAGGTCATCTTGACGACGATGCCCTCGGCGTGGCCGTGGGCCTGCGCCTCCCAGGTGCCGACGTGCCGGACGGTCGCCGGGTCGAGGGCGACGGTGAGCTCCTCGGCGATCTCGCGCAGCAGGGTCTGCTCGTCGGTCTCGCCCTGCTCGCGCTTGCCGCCGGGCAGGTAGTAGGCGTCCTTGCCGTGGGAGCGGGTGCTGAGGATCCGGCCGTCCTCGATCCGGATCCACGCGACCTTGTCGATGATCTTTGCCACGGACCGACCGTACCCGACGGCCGCGGCCCCACGGGCCGCGGCCTCGACGGGAACGGGCCCGTCGTCACGGCGGGTCGAGCAGGCGGAACACCATGCCCATCCGGGGCTTGGGTCCGAAGGACGTCGACTTGCGGGGGACGCGTTCGCCGCCGCCCGCGACGGCCAGCACGTCCGTGATCCTCATCGGGTTGAGGATCACGGCGCTGCCGCCGGAGCGGCGGGCGCGGGCCAGCGCGGCGGCGGGGTCGTCGTGGACCACCTCGACGCTGCGCTCGTTCTCCGGGATGCCCCAGACGCCCGCGATGAGCAGGTGGTCGAGGACGGCCGTGTCGAGCCGCCGCCAGGTCGGGGACCGGTCGGCGGGCATGACGGCGGCCAGGCGCGCGGGGTCGGGGTCGGTGAGCAGGTGCAGGCCGTCGCCGCCGCCGAGCAGGAACGCCGGGCGGTCCGAGGCGTCCGCGAGGGCCTTGAGGGCGTCCGGGAGCGGGCCGGGCAGCGGGGTGACCTCCATGACGCCCTTGGCCCCTTCCAGGGCCTTCCGGGGGGCCAGGCCCGGCAGGACGCGATGGATCGCGCCGAGCCGCGGCGGGTAGCGGGTCGAGTCGACCAGCAGGGCGAGGCCGTGGTCCCAGGCGCCGTCGCCGTGGCCGGAGCGGTGGTGGCGGGCCTGGAGCGTCCGGTAGGTGGCGTAGCGGTGGTGGCCGTCGGCGATCAGGGCCTGGCCGCCGCTCAGGTCGGCGGAGATCCGGTCGAGCAGGGCCGGGTCGGTGATGCGCCAGAGGCGGTGCACCAGGCCGTCCGAGGCGGGGAACTCCATGAGCGGGGCGGTCTCGGCGGCCTCGTCCACGATCCGGGCGGCGTCGCCGCCGCCCTGGTGGATCAGGAAGATCGGCTCGAGGTTGGCGTTCGCCTCGCTCATCAGGGCCAGCCGGTCGCGGACGGGGCCGGGGTACACGTCCTCGTGCGGCAGGATCACGCCCTGCGACTCGGCGCGCAGCCCGACCGCGCCGACCAGGCCGCGCTGGTGGACGGTGTGCCGGTCGGCCGCCTCGTAGACGTACAGGGCGGGTTCGGGGTCGACGGTGAGGACCCCTTCGTCGAGCCAGCGGCGGAGGGTCTCACCGGCCTCGCGGTAGCCGCCGCCGGGTTGGCTCGGCAGGATCAGGCGGACGAAGTTGTGCCCGCCCTCCGACAGGAGCCGCCGGCGTTCGGCGTCGTCGATGAGGTCGTAGGGGGGTGTCGTGACGGAGGCCAGGTCGCCGACCACGGCGGGGTCGAAGCGGACGCCGCGGAACGGCGCCAGTTCGAGCCCCGCACCGGCCGCGGGCCCGGTCGCGCCGAAGATGCGCGCGCTGAACTCCTCCGAGGTCGTCGTCGGTCCGGAGGGGACGTCTCGTTCCACTGTGGGCATGGTAACCGCCTGAGGGGAATCCTCCGGCGGCCGGGTACGGTCGGGATGATCGAGTCCTAGGGAGGCCAGATGCGCGCTGACGGGCCGGAGCGGCGTCCGGACGGTCCGGGAGAGGACCCCGCCGTCCCGGAGGGCGGCGTCTACGAGTGGTACACCAGGGGACTCACGCTGCTGAGGACGGGCAGTCCGGCCGCGGCCGTGCAGTTGCTGACCCGGGCCGCGGAGGCCGAACCGGCCTCGCGCAGCATCCGGGAGGCCCTGGCCCGCGCCCAGTTCGGCGCGCGGTTGTTCCACGAGGCGGCCGACAACTTCCGGAGCATCGTCGAGGAGGATCCGGCCGAGGACTACGCGCTGTTCGGCCTCGGGCTCGCCCTCAGCCGTGTGGGCGACTTCACGGGCGCTGTCGAGCATCTCGCGCTGGCCGTGGCGATGCGTCCGGAGAACAGGGACTATGCGAACGCGCTCCGGCATGCCCGCGCGACCTTGGAGTCGCGCCGCTGATCCGGTGCTCTGGACGGGTTCGACGAGCGCGCCGCCGCGCAGGCGGCGCCGGAGAGAGGAAGACGTGAAGGGTTCGGACAGGCCGCTCAGCGAGGCGTACGACGTCGCCCTGCTCGATCTGGACGGTGTCGTGTACGTCGGGCGCAGGCCGGTGCCGCGCGCGGCGGAGGCGCTCGCGAAGGCGCGTGCGGACGGGCAGCGGCTCGCGTTCGTGACCAACAACGCCTCGCGGACGCCCGCGGCGGTCGTGGCGCTGCTGGCCGAGGTCGGCGTCCCCGCGGCGCCGGAGGACGTGGTGACCTCGGCGCAGGCGGCGGCGCGGTTGCTCGCCGAGCGGCTGCCCGCCGGGGCGAAGGTGCTGGTCGTCGGCGGGACGGCGCTGCGGGTGGCGTTGTACGACCGGGGGTTGCGCCCGGTGTCGGTGGCGGCGGAGCGTCCGGCGGCGGTCGTCCAGGGGTTCAGCCCGGATCTCGGGTACGGGCTGCTCGCCGAGGGCGGGAAGGCCGTCGCGCGCGGCGCCCTGTTCGTCGGTTCGAACGGTGACGCGACGATTCCCGGTGAGGACGGTCCGCCGAAGCCGGGGAACGGCGCGTTGCTGCGGGTCATCCAGGCCGCGACCGGGGTGGAGCCGATCGTGACGGGCAAGCCGGAGAAGCCGCTGCACCGGGAGGCGATGCTGCGGACCGGGGCCGGGCGGCCGCTCGTGGTCGGCGACCGGTTGGACACCGACATCGAGGGCGCGCACAACGGCGGGGCCGACAGCCTGCTCGTCCTGACCGGCGTGACCGGGCCGCTCGGGCTGCTGACCGCGCCGCCGCATCAGCGTCCGACGTACGTCGCGGCGGATCTGACCGGGCTGCTCGTCCCGCATCCCGAGGTGAGGCGGGACGGCGACGCCGACCGCTGCGGCGGCTGGACGGCCCGGCTCCGGGCCCCCGGTGACGCCGTCGAGCTGGACGGTGCGGGTGATCCCCTCGACGGGCTGCGGGCGCTCGCCGCCGCGGCCTGGCGGACGGAGGGGACCGTTCGTCCGGAGGCGGTGGCGGAGGCGCTGCGGAGGCTCGGCCTGCCGGCCGGGCACTGAGGCGGGACGGGCCCGGGTGTCAGAGGACCCTGCGCAGGCGGAGCAGGTCGAAGACGCTCGCCTCGACCTTGAGCCGGCCGGTGGCCCACGCCTTGGCCGGGCTCAGCTCGTCGTGGGCGAGCGCGACCAGGTCGTCGCTGTCGACGGTCAGCCTGACCTGCGCGGACCTCGGGTTCTCCAGGGGTTGGAAGGGGTCCAGGCCGCCCTCGTGCAGCCGGGTGCCGAAGGCCAGCCCGAGGTCGGGCACCCGGCAGCTGATGGTGCGCTCGACCACGTGCCGGGCGAGTTTGTCGGCGTCCACCTCGGACAGCCGTACCGCGATCGTGTCGAGCGCGGCGCGGCACTCCTCCTCGTTGGCCATGATCAGGCCGTTCCCCGTCCGGTCGGCGACGATGTCGTTCAGGGACGGTAGCGTTCAGACCGGACCCCGGGCGACCCGGGGCGCGCGGTTCGGGGTGTTCTTGGAGGTAAAGGTTGAGGTCCGACGAGGCCGCGGGGCCGGTGCCGGGGGGAGCCGGAGCGCCCGCGCCGACCGGTGACCCGCGCGTGGACGCGGTCGTCGCGCGGCTGGACGAGCTGGCCGGGCTGCCCGTGCCCGCCCACGTCGAGGTGTTCGCCGACGTCCACCAGCGGCTCCAGGAGCTGCTGGTCTCGGCCGACGACGACGGCGAGTCCGTGCCGTCGCTCGGCGGCATGCCCCGTCCCGGCGCGCCCGTACCGGGCGGTCCCGGCTCGGGCGGTCCTGGTTTGGGTGGTCCCGGCTCGGGTGGTCCGGGGCCGGGCGGTCACGGTCCGGTGGGTGGGGGGCCCAGGCCGGGTGGAATGCCGCGGCCGGGGGGCTTCCCGCGTCCGGGGGGCCTTCCGGGGCAGGGGGGCGCGTCGTGAGCCGGCGGCGGCTGGACGCCGAGCTGGTGCGGCGCGGCCTGGCACGGTCCCGTGAGCAGGCGGGGCAGCTGATCGCGGACGGCCGGGTCAAGGTCGGCGGGCAGGTCGCGGGCAAGGCGGCCACGCAGGTCGACACCGGCGCGGCGATCCTGGTGGCCGAGGACGAGTCCGGTCCCGACTACGTGTCGCGCGGCGGGCACAAGCTCGCGGGCGCGCTCGAGGCGTTCGACGCCCTCGACGTCAAGGGCCGTGTCGCGCTCGACGCGGGCGCGTCCACGGGCGGGTTCACCGACGTTCTGCTGCGCTCCGGCGCCGCGCACGTGTACGCGGTCGACGTCGGCTACGGGCAGATCGCCTGGTCGCTGCGCACCGACGAGCGGGTGAGCGTCCTGGAACGGGTCAACATCCGCGAGCTCGAGCCCGAGCAGCTCGGGCAGCCCGAGGCCGAACGGCCGAATCTGGTCGTCGGCGACCTGTCGTTCATCTCGCTGAAGCTGGTGCTCGGCCCGATCCAGCGCTGCGTCGCCCCCGACGCCGACTACGCGATCATGGTCAAGCCCCAGTTCGAGGTGGGGAAGAGCCGCGTCGGCGCGGGCGGGGTCGTGCGCGACCCCGAGCTGCGCGCCGAGGCGGTCCGGGACGTGGCCGCGCACGCCGCGACGCTGGGACTGGGAGTCCTCGGCGTCACGGCGTCACCGCTGCCCGGCCCGTCAGGGAACGTGGAGTACTTCCTGTGGCTGCGGGCGGGCGCGCCGCCGCTGGCCGAGGACGACCTGCGGCGCGCCGTCGCGGAGGGACCCCAGTGATCGAGAGCGTACGCACCACCCCCCGGGAGCGTTGCCGATGAGCGACAGGACGGTGCTGGTCGTCGCGCACACCGGCCGGGCCGAGGCGGTCCGCAGCGCGCAGCTGGTGATCGGTCGCCTCGCTGAGGCCGGCATCACCGTCCGCGCCCTGGAGGGCGACGCCGGGGACCTCTCCTGTCCGAACCTGGTCGAGGTGTGGCCGCGCACCCCGGCCGCGGCCGAGGGCGTCGAGGTCGTGATCGTCCTCGGCGGGGACGGCACGCTGCTGCGCGCCGCCGACCTGGCCCGCCCGGCGGGTGCGCCGCTGCTCGGCGTCAACCTCGGGCACGTCGGTTTCCTCGCCGAGGCCGAGCGCGAGGACCTCGCCACGACCGTCGACCGCGTCATCGAGCGCCGCTACGACGTCGAGGAGCGGATGACGATCGACGTGACCGTCCGCCGCAACGGCTCGGTCACCGGCACGACGTGGGCGCTGAACGAGGCGACCGTGGAGAAGGCCGAGCGGCAGCGGATGCTGGAGCTGGTCGTGGAGATCGACGGCCGGCCGCTGTCCCACTGGGGCTGCGACGGTGTGGTGATGGCCACGCCGACCGGCTCGACCGCGTACGCGTTCTCGGCGGGCGGCCCGGTGGTGTGGCCCGAGGTGGAGGCGATGCTGGTCGTGCCGATCAGCGCGCACGCCCTGTTCGCCCGTCCGCTGGTCGTCTCGCCGCGGTCGGCGGTCGCGATCGAGGTGCTGCCGGACACGCCGCGCGCCGTCCTGTGGTGTGACGGCGCGCGCACTCTCGACCTGCCCGCGGGTGCGCGGATCGAGGTGCGGCGGGGCGAGCATCCGGTCCGGCTGGCGCGGCTGCACCTGACGCCGTTCACCGACCGGCTGGTGACCAAGTTCGGCCTGCCGGTGACCGGGTGGCGTGGCCGTTCCCGGGCGGCCGCGCAGGTCAGGCAGCATCCGGAGCCGGGGCGGGAGCTCACGCCGGACGAGTCGGCCGATGCCGTCCCCGGCGTCCAGGCGCCGCCCCGCTGCGAACCGGCGCCGGACGGCGCGGGAACGTGGACGGCGGGTGAAACGGAAGGTGAAGACGCGGGTCCGGTGACCGGCGGTGGCGCCCCCGGCGGGGTGGAGGGACGATAATCTCACCACCGAACGCGGAGCGGGCGGATTGCGAGGGGTTGTGACGCGGGTGCGTCCCATGGTCGACGAGGTGCGGATTCAGGGCCTCGGCGTGATCGACGAGGCTGTCCTGGAGCTGTCGCCCGGGTTCAACGTCGTCACCGGCGAGACCGGCGCGGGCAAGACGATGGTGGTCACCAGCCTCGGTCTGCTGTTCGGCGGGCGCGCCGACCCGCAGCGGGTGCGGCCGGGCGCCGAGCGCGCCACGGTCGAGGGCCGGATCGTCGTGGACCCGGGCGGCCGGGTGGTCGAACGGGTCGAGGAGGCGGGCGGTGAGCTCGACGACGGCACGCTGATCGTGCAGCGGTCGGTGTCGGCGGAGGGCCGGTCGCGCGCGCACGTGGGCGGACGGTCGGTGCCGGTGAGCCTGCTCATCAACCTGGCCGACGACCTGGTCGCCGTGCACGGCCAGTCCGACCAGCAGCGGCTGCTGCAGGCGGGCCGCCAGCGCTCGGCGCTGGACCGGTACGCCGGGTCCGCGCTGACCAAGCCGATGCGGGCCTACACCCGTACCTACCAGCGGCACCGCCAGGTCACCGCGCTGCTGGAGGAGATCACGACCCGGTCGCGCGAGCGCGCCCAGGAGGCCGACATCCTGCGGTTCGGGCTGGAGGAGATCGAGAAGGTCGACCCCCGGCCCGGTGAGGACGTCGAGCTGGCCGCCGAGGAGGAGCGCCTCGGGCACGCGGACGCGCTGCGCGGCGCGTCCGACAGCGCGCACGAGTCGCTGCTCGGCGATCCGTCCGCGGCGTTCGAGGCCGCGAACGTGGTGAGCCTGCTCGGCTCGGCGCGCAACGCGCTGGAGGCCGTCCGCGAGCACGACCCGGAGCTGGCGGCGCTCGCCGACCGGCTCGCCGAGGCCGGCTACCTGGTCTCGGACGTCGCGACCGACCTGGCCGCCTACGCCGAGTCGGTGGACGCCGACCCGGCGCGGCTGGCGGCCGTCCAGGAGCGGCGCGCCGCGGTGACCGCGCTGGTCCGCAAGTACGGCGAGTCGGTCGACCAGGTGCTGGAGTGGTCCCGCACGTCCGCGGCGCGGCTCACCGAGCTCGACTCCGACGACGACCGTGTCGAGGAGCTGCGGGCCGAGCACGCCGAGCTCACCGAGCGGCTGGAGGCCGACGCGGCGGAGCTGACCGCCGTCCGGGCCCGCGCCGCGGAGCGGTTCTCCACGGCGGTGACCGAGGAGCTGTCGGCGCTGGCGATGCCGCACGCGCGGGTCGAGGTGGCGGTGACGCCGACGGGCGAGTACGGGCCGCACGGCGCGGACGAGATCGAGGTGCGGCTCGCCCCGCATCCGGGGTCTCCGGCGCTGCCGCTGCACAAGGGCGCGTCCGGTGGTGAGCTGTCGCGGGTGATGCTGGCGATCGAGGTGGTGTTCGCGGGCGCCGACCCCGTCCCGACGTTCGTGTTCGACGAGGTCGACGCGGGGGTCGGCGGCAAGGCGGCGGTGGAGATCGGGCGGCGGCTCGCGCGGCTCGCGCGGAACGCGCAGGTGATCGTCGTCACGCACCTTCCGCAGGTCGCCGCGTTCGCCGACCAGCACCTGCTGGTGGAGAAGTCCAGCGACGGCCTGGTGACCCGCAGCGGGGTCACCGCGCTCGACCACGAGGGGCGGGTGCGCGAGCTGTCCCGGATGCTGGCGGGCCTCGCCGACTCCGAGCTCGGCCGCGCGCACGCCGAGGAGTTGCTCGGTCTGGCGGCCCGCGACCGCTGACCCGGGTTCCGGACGGTCCCTTCCGGGGTCGGCCGCACGGGTTCGCAAGGGCCCGCGGGCTGCGCAAAGTGACCAACAGTACGCGAACGAACACGCCCCGATGCCGACGTTGCAGGTGTCACCCCCCGCCCTCTGGCAGGATGTCAAGCGATGAACGACCCGTCTCCGACCACCGACCGTGCCGTCCGGCCCGCGAAGAAGCGGCCGCGGCGGGTACTGCCGCTCGGCCGCGGGCGGGGTGACGGCCGGCCCGGGGTGTCCGCCACGGTCCGGCTCGACCGCCGCACCAAGAACCTGACCAAGCGGCTCCAGCCCGGTGACGTCGCGGTGATCGACCACGTCGACCTGGACCGGGTCAGCGCCGAGGCGCTGGTGTCGTGCCAGGTCGGGGCGGTGGTGAACGTCGCGCCGTCGATCTCGGGCCGGTACCCGAACCTCGGCCCGCAGATCCTGCTCGAGGCCGGGATCCCGCTGGTGGACGACGTCGGCCCGGAGATCTTCGCGAAGCTGTCGGAGGGCGACGGCGTCCGGGTGGACGGCGGCACCGTCTACAAGGGCGCCGACACGGTCGCCCGGGGCACCGAGCAGACCGCCGAGACGCTCGACGCGTCGATCACCGAGGCGAAGGCCAACCTCGGCCACCAGCTCGAGGCGTTCGTCGCCAACACGATGGAGTACGTCAAGCGCGAGCGCGACCTGCTCATCGACGGCGTCGGCGTCCCGGACGTGGCGACCCGGCTGGACGGCCGGCACGCGCTGATCGTCGTCCGCGGCTACCACTACCGCGAGGACATCGCGACCCTGCGCCCCTACATCCGGGAGTACCGTCCGGTGCTCATCGGGGTGGACGGCGGCGCGGACGCGCTCCTCGAGGCCGGCTACCGCCCGGACATGATCGTCGGGGACATGGACTCGGTGTCGGACTCCGCGCTGACCAGCGGCGCGGAGATCGTCGTGCACGCCTACCGGGACGGGCGGGCGCCCGGCCTGAAGCGGGTGGAGGAGCTCGGACGCGAGGCCGTCGTGTTCCCCGCCACCGCCACCAGCGAGGACATCGCCATGCTGCTGGCCGACGAGAAGGGCGCGACCCTGATCGTCGCCGTCGGCACGCACTTCAACATGGTGGAGTTCTTCGACAAGGGCCGCGCCGGGATGTCCAGCACGTTCCTGACCCGCCTGCGCGTCGGCAGCAAGCTCGTGGACGCCAAGGGCGTCTCCCGCCTGTACCGCAGCCGCATCTCGGGCTGGTCGCTGCTGCTGCTCGTGCTGGTGGCGTTCATCGCCATGACCACTGCCGTGTTCATGTCTCCGGCGGGGGACGTCATCCGTCCGCTGCTGGCCGACCGCTGGCACGCCTTCCTCTTCTGGCTGACCGGACTGTTCACGTGATCGACTTCCGTTACCACCTCGTCTCCATCGTCGCGGTCTTCCTGGCGCTGGCGCTCGGCATCGTGCTGGGCTCCACGACCCTGTCGCAGTCGGTGACCAACGGCCTCAAGCAGGAGGCGAACCGGGCCACCCGGCGCGCCGACGACCTGCGCAGGACCCAGCAGAAGCAGGAGGCCCAGCTCAAGGGCGAGGAGCAGTTCGCGTCCACGACCGGCCCGCAGTACGTCGCGGGCCGGCTGAAGGGCCAGTCGCTGGTGCTCGTCGAGACGCCCGGCGCCGGCGAGGAGGGCGTCTCGCAGGTGATCGACCTGGCGACCAAGGCCGGCGCGACCGTCACCGGACGCGTCGCGATCCAGAAGAAGGCCCTGGACCCCGACGAGAGCCACACCCTCGACGAGCTGGCCACCCAGCTGAAGCCCGCCGGGACCGAGTTCCCGTCCGGCGCGGACTCCTACGCCAAGGCCGGCGCGGTGCTGGCCAGCGCGATCGTGACCAACGACGCGACCAAGGCGGGCCGCGAGGACGCGACCGGCGCGGGCATCCTCACCGGGTTCCGCGAGGCGGGTTACGTGACCACCAGCGGGAAGCCGGGTCAGCATGCGACACTCGCGGTGGTGATCGCGCCCGCCACTCCGTACGGCTCCGACACCGCGGGCGGCACCCGGGCGCTGGTGACGCTGACCTCGCAGCTCGACGCCGCCGACCGCGGCACCGTGCTGGGCGGTCCGAACACCGCGGCGCAGCAGGGCGGTCTCATCACCGCGCTGCGCGACGACTCGGGCGTGAGCAAGCGGGTGTCGTCGGTGGACGTCCTGGACACCGCGTCCGGGCAGGTGGTCGCGATCCTGGCCCTGCAGAACGAGCTGGGCGGCAAGTCCGGGCAGTACGGCGTCGGCCCGGGTGCGAACGGCGGGTACCTGCCGTCACCGCCGCCGCCCGCCGCCGGGAAGAACGGATGACATCGGATGAGCACTGACCCTGCCCGGTCCGGACGGCGCGCGCTGCGCCTGCTGGCCGGGGCCGCGCTCGGCGCGGCCGCGACGCGTGCCGCCTACACCGCGCTGACCCGCCGTCCGCCCGGCCTCGCCGGACGGTCCGGCGGCGAGCTGTGGGACCGCACCA
>NZ_RFFG01000159.1 GCF_003696215.1 Actinomadura harenae
GACATCCTGGCAGCCCAACGCCGAGAACGCGCCCGCATCCGCAGCCAACGCCAACAACGATGGGGCCGCCCCCGCAGCAAAGCCGCGTGACCAAACCCGGCAAACCTTCCCGGTCAGCGCACTAGCGACTTCTAGCGACTCCTGGCGCCTCCCGGCGACTCCCCAGCGCCCCCTAGTGCAGGGGGAGCTGGAACCAGACCGCCTTGCCGTCCTGGGTCGGACGGGCTCCCCAGCGCGTGGCGAGCTGGTCGACGAGGTACAGGCCGCGCCCGCCCTCGTCGGTCTCGCCCGCGCTGCGGATGCGGGGCAGCCGCATGTCGGTGTCGAAGACCTCGACCCACACGGCGTCCGCGCCCCTGCGGAGCCGGACCCGGAAGTCCTTGGTGGGGGGTTCGCGGCGTCCGAGGTCGGCGCCCAGCGGGTCGGGGTCGAGACTCCAGTCGTCCTCGTCGAGGTTGAAGTGCACCTGGGGGCCGCCGTCCAGCACCAGTTCGCGCCGGGGGGCGGGGGTCGTGGTGGCGTGCAGGACGACGTTGGTGACGACCTCGGAGACCAGCAGGCAGGCGAGTTCGGCCTGCTCGGCGGGCATGCCCCAGGCGGCGAACGCGTCCGACGCCATCCGCCGCGCCTCCGAGACCATGATCGGCTCGGCGGGGAAGGTGCGGTCGGCGACGGCCAGCTCGTCCGGCGCGGTGCGGATCACCACGATCGCGACGTCGTCGGCGATGTCCCCGGGGATCGCGTCGTAGGCGGCCCCGGCGATCGTCTCGACGTCCTTGCGGGCGACGGACGCCACGGCCCGCCGGACCGCCTCACGCGCCTGTTCGCGCGTGTGGTAGCCGCCGTCGTCGCGCGGACGCCGGTCGATCAGCCCGTCGGTGTACAGGACGAGGGTCGAGCCGGGCTTCAGCTCGGCGGTCTCCTCGTTGAACAGGATCTCGCCGCCGATGCCCTGGGCGCGGACGCCCAGCATCGCGCCCTCGCTCTCGAACTCCAGGTCGCGCACGTCACCGTCGACGACCAGCAGGGGCGGGTCGTGCCCGGCGTTGGCGAACTCCAGCACCCGCGACCACGCGTCGTAGACGAAGTAGGTGCACGACACCAGCGGCGGCCGGACGAGGTCGTCGTTGCTCCACCCGGACGTGATCCGCGACGGCCGGGTCATCGTGCGGACCCACTCGTCCAGCTTGCGCAGGATGTCGGCGGGGGGCTTGTCGTCCTGCGCGAACGCGCGCAGCGCCGCGCGGAGCTGGCCCATCACGGCGGCGGCCCGCGCGCCCCGTCCCTCGACGTCGCCGATGACGAGTCCGACGCGTCCGGCCGACAGCGGGATGACGTCGTACCAGTCGCCGCCGACCTGGGTCTGGATGCCGTGGCCGTGCGACTCCAGCGGACGGGCGGGTTCGTACCGCCAGGCGATCTGGAGGCCGTCCAGCCGGGGCGGGCGCTCGCCGGGCAGCAGGTGCTTCTGGAAGGCGAGCGCGGTCTCGCGCTCCTCCTCGAACAGCAGCGCGTTGTCGACGGCGAGGGCGATCCGGGACGCGATCGCGCCGATCAGGTCGCGGTCGAAGCCGTCGTAGTGCGGGTCCGGACGGCGGGACAGGTTCGACAGCGCCAGCGACATCACGCCGAGCAGCTCGCCGCGCGCGATCAGCGGCGCGGCGATCACCGAGGTGATGCCCATCGCGTCGCCGAGCCGCCGGGACTCCTCGGTGGGCGCGGAGAACCGGTGCTGGAGCATGTCCTCGACCAGGACGGCGTCGCGCCGGTTCATCGCGCGGGTGGCGAAGTGGCCCGGCGGGTAGGACACCGGCTCGCCGGTCTCGGCCCAGGTGCCGGGCGGCGGCTCCCAGCCGCCCGCGTGCGCCGACACCCGCCGGTACAGCCGGTCGCCGCCGAACAGGTCGATGAAGCAGTGGTCGGCGAACTGCGGGACGAGCGTCTCGGCGACCCGCTGGAGGGTCGCGGCCAGCTCCAGGGACGCCGACAGCCGCTCGCCGATGCGCTCGAGCAGGCCGTACCGGTCCTGTTCGCGCTGGTTGGAGCGGAGCGCCTCGCGGGCGAAGATCACGATGCCGTCCACCGCGCCGGACGGGTGCCGGAGGGGGACGGCGTGCGCGCGCGTGTAGACGGTCGAGCCGTCGGCGCGCTGGTTGCAGAAGGTGCCCTCCCAGACACCGCCCTTGAGCACGTGCTTGGCGAGCTCGGTCGCCTGCTCGTGGTCCTCCTCGGCGATGCCGAGGGACAGGATCGAGTGGCCGATCACCTCGTCGCCGCCGAACCCGAACAGCTGGCGCGCGAAGTGGTTGCCGTAGATCACGTTGGAGAACCGGTCGCACACCACGACCGCCATCTCCATCTGGGCGAGGACGGTCTCGGGCGGCAGGAGCGCCTCGAACGGCGACTCACCCCAACGCTTCATGATCCGCCACTCTCCCGGGGGGCGATGACGCGCCGACCCGGGGCGGGGCGTACCCCGGTACCCGTTCCGACCTCGCCGGTCTCCGCTCGTCCGCTCACCACAGCCCTTCCGCGCGACGCGTCCCGGGGCGGACGGACTGGCCGACCCGCGCCGGACGCCACTTGAGGTATTGAACGACGATCCGGCGCCCCGGACACGCCGGTTCGTGGCGACGGAACGGAGATCTTTGGTGTGGCTCCGCCCATGGGGGCATGGGCCGCGCCGTCAGCGGCGGCTGACGAACACGTGTCCGGCGATGTCGGCCGGCAGGTCGGTCTCCGGGCCGTCGGTCTCGTCGTCACAGACCACCCGCACCCCGTCGTCGGTCGTCCGAAGAGTCACCTCTCGTCCCGGTTGTATCCCGATCTGCTTGAGTCTAAGCATCAGATCGCTGTCACTCTGCACCTGTTCGGAAATACGCCGAACAATCGCTTTTGTCCCGGATTCCGTGGCCGCCGCCGCCATCGGCACGACGGGCGCCGCGTCCGCCTCGGCGTGACCGCCGAGATCGGACAGTCCGGGGATCGGGTTGCCGTGCGGGCACGCGGTCGGATTGTCGAGCAGCGCGACCAGGCGGCGCTCGACGTCCTCGCTCATCACGTGCTCCCACCGGCACGCCTCGATGTGGACGTCCTCCCAGGGCAGGCCGATGACGTTGACCAGCAGGCACTCGGCCAGCCGGTGCTTGCGCATCACCGACACCGCCAGGCTCCGGCCGGAGTCGGTGAGTTCCAGGTGCCGGTCCCCCTCGACCCTGAGCAGGCCGTCCCGCTCCATACGGGCGACCGTCTGGCTCACCGTCGGGCCGCTCTGCGAGAGGCGCTCGGCGATGCGCGCGCGGAGGGGGACGATCCCCTCCTCTTCGAGCTCGAACACCGTCCGGAGGTACATCTCCGTGGTGTCGATCAGGCCGTGTGAGGTCACGAGCTCCCTCCAGTGTTGTGACCATCGAGTCTACTTGCTGCGGCCGGTCACGGCCGGTGCGCGAGAAGATCCCTCCGGAGCCGAACCATGAACAACACCGGACGCCCGCCGCCTCTTCCCGGCGAACCCGGGACGGGCCCGGACGAGCCCCTCAATGCCCCCGGACCTGTGCGGATGCGGCCCTGAGGCCGCATCCGCGACGGGCCGGGCGGCCCCTGCCGGGCCCGGCCCGCCGCGAGATCGCTCAGCCGCGCGTGTCGTAGGTCATCAGGGACGGGACGGCCAGCCCGACGATCACCACGAGGACGGCGCAGGCCACCCCGCCGCCGACCCACGAGGTTCCCGCGCCCACGCCCCCGACGGACGCCACGGCCCCCGCGCGCAGGTCGCCCAGCCTCGGGCCGCCCGAGACGACCACGGTGAACACGCCCTGGAGGCGTCCGCGCATCTCGTCCGGCGCGTACGTCTGCAAGATCGACTGGCGGAACACCGAGGCCACCAGGTCCGCCGCGCCGCCCGCCGCGAGCAGGAGGAACGCCAGCCACAGCGAGTGCGCGAGCCCGGCCGCGGCGACCGCGACGCCCCAGACCGCAATGGACGCGACCAGCGCCGCGCCCTGCCGGTGGATCCGCCCGATCCAGCCGGACAACAGGCCGCCGAACAGCGCCCCGAACCCCAGCGCGGCGAAGAGCCAGCCGACGGAGCCCTCACCGCCGAACCGGGTCTCGGCCATCTCCGGGAACAGCGCGCGCGGCATCGCCACGACCATCGCGATCAGGTCCACGACGAACGACATCAGCAGGACGGGCTGGGTGACGATGAACCGAAGGCCGTCCACCACCGACCGCAGCCCGAGCGCGGCCGCGGCGCCGAGCGGCGGGATCGACGGCAGCCGCGCGGCCGCGTACAGGCCGACGGTGAACAGGACGGCGTCCAGCGCGTACGCGGCCTGGTAGTTCCAGTGCGCCAGGATCAGCCCTGCGAGCAGCGGCCCGCACAGCGTCCCCACGGTCATGACGGTGAAGTTCAGCGTGTTCGCGGCGGGCACGAGCGGCTCGTCCACCAGGCGGGGGACGATCGCGCCCCGGGCCGGCGAGGACACCGCGAACCCGACCGACTGCACCGCGACCGTCCCGAGGATCAGCGGGATGCTGTTCGCGTGCAGCAGCGCCTGCAGCACCAGCGCGAACGTGGCCGCCCAGGACACCAGGGACGCCATCAGCAGCAGCCGCCGCCGGTCCATGTGGTCGGCGACCGCGCCTCCCCACAGCCCGAAGACGATCAGCGGGACGAGGTTGGCGATGCCCAGCACGCCCACCCAGAGCGACGAGTGGGTCATGTCGTAGACCTGCACGGGCACCGCGACCGAGGTCACCTGGAACCCGACGAACGACACGCCCTGGCCCAGCCACAATCGCCGGAACGCGGGGACCGCCAGCGGACGCGTGTCGACCGCGATCCGCCGCCAGCGCGGCGTCGTTCTCGGGGGTTCGGAGGGTCGGGCGGTGTCGTCTTCGGGGGTCGTGGGGGTCGTCGTGGGGGTCGTCGTGGGGGTTTCGTCCTGCGGTTCGGCCTGTTGTTGTTCGGGGGAACTCACGGGGAGAGTCTCTCGATCTTCCATTCGTCGCCTTGACGGCGGTACCGGATCCTGTCGTGCAGCCGGTTCAGGCGTCCCTGCCAGAACTCGACCGCCTCCGGGACGACGAGGTAGCCGCCCCAGAAGTCGGGGAGCGGCACGCCGTCCGGCCACTCGTCCGCCAACGCCGCGTACCGTTCCTCGAATTCCGCGCGATCCCCGACCACCGCGGACTGGCGGCTCGCCCACGCCCCGATCCGGGACCCGTGCGGGCGGCTCTCGAAGTACTCGCGGACGTCGTCGCGGGACAGTTCCGTCACCGTCCCCTCCACCCTGACCTGCCGGTGCATCGGGTGCCAGGGGAAGACGAGCGCGGCGCGCGGGTTCGCGGCCAGCTCACGTCCCTTGCGGGACTCCAGGTTGGTGAAGAACCGGAAGCCGTCCTCGCCGAACCCCTTGAGCAGGACGGTCCGCGCGGACGGCACGCCGTCCGGTGTCGCGGTCGCGACGATCATCGCGTTGGGCTCCGGAAGCCCTGCCGCCGCGGCGTCGGAGAACCACTCGGTGAACAGCGGAAGCGGCTCGGCGGGGAGGCCCTCCTCTGGCAACTCTCCGCCTGCGTAGGATTCCCGGAGCCGTGCGGGATCGGGCGCACTCACATCGTTCGAGCCTCTCACCTGGGCATTGTGCAACTCACAGGGGCCTGGGTACTAGCCAGTAGGGCGGACAGGGTTCAATGGCACGGCACCGCCTTATCACTCATGGGGACGAAAGGCAGGACGACATGTCCGACTTCAAACCCGGTCTTGAGGGGGTCGTCGCCTTCGAGACCGAGATCGCCGAACCGGACAAAGAGGGCGGCGCCCTCCGTTATCGGGGCGTCGACATCGAGGAACTCGTCGGGCGCGTCTCCTTCGGCGACGCCTGGGGCCTGCTGGTCGACGACTCCTTCGACCCGGGGCTGACCCCGGCTCCCGCGCTGGCGCTGCCGGTCGTCTCCGGCGACGTACGCGTGGACGCCCAGGCCGGGCTGCCGACGCTGGCGCCCCACTACGGCCTCAAGCCGCTGCTCGACATCTCCGACGAGCAGGCCCGCGCCGACCTCGCGCTGGTATCGGCGAACGCGCTGTCGTTCGTCGCCCAGTCCGCGCGCGGCGTGGGAGTGCCGGTCGTCCCGCTGTCCCGCGTGGACGAGGCGAAGACGATCACCGAGCGGTTCATGATCCAGTGGCGCGGTGAGCCCGACCCGCGGCACGTCCAGGCCATCGACGCCTACTGGGTCTCCGCCGCCGAGCACGGCATGAACGCCTCCACCTTCACCGCCCGCGTCATCGCCTCCACCGGCGCCGACGTGGCGGCGTCGATCTCCGGCGCGATCGGCGCGATGTCCGGTCCGCTGCACGGCGGCGCCCCGGCCCGCGTGCTGCCGATGATCGAGCAGGTCGAGCAGCTCGGCGACGCCCGCCGCGTCGTCGAGGGCATCCTCGACTCGGGCGAGCGGCTGATGGGCTTCGGCCACCGCGTCTACCGCGCCGAGGACCCGCGCGCCCGCGTGCTCCGCCGCACCGCCAAGGAGCTGAACGCGCCGCGTTACGAGGCCGCCAAGTCGCTGGAGGACGCCGCCCTGGCCGTGCTCCGCGAGCGCCGTCCGGACCGCGCGATCGAGACCAACGTCGAGTTCTGGGCCGCGGTCATCCTGGACTTCGCCGAGGTCCCGACCACGATGATGCCCGCGATGTTCACCTGCGGCCGCACCGCCGGCTGGGCCGCGCACATCCTGGAGCAGAAGCGCACGGGCCGCCTGGTCCGCCCGTCCGCCCGCTACACCGGCCCGGGCACCCGCTCGATCAACGACGTGGCCGGCTCCGCGGACGCCCTCAAGCGTTACACGGCCTGACCTTCCGCCCCCGGGGCGCGCGACACACGGGGCTCCTGGTTCTCCAGGGGCCCCGTTCGTGCCTACTCTCTCCGTCCATGGACAACGAACCCCTCGACGGTGACATCGGCCCGGCCGCCCCTGTCCTCGGGGACGCCCCGGACGCCGTCGCCCCGCGTCCCGAGGCGCGGCGGGCCGCGGTCCCCGGCGAGCTCCGGCGACTGGAGGACGAGCGAGAGGAACGCCGCCGCCGCACCAACGCGGCCGCGGGACGGGTCGCGTTCTGGCTGCTGTCGCTCTTCCTGGCGTTCCTGGCCTACGACTCGGCCCGGACGGCGCACGAGGCGCGGCAGCGCGGCGACGACTGGGTGTACCCGCCCGCCGTGAACGCGGGCCTGTGCGTCCTCGGCGTCCTGCTCCTGGTCGGCGTCGCGCTCTGGCGCCGCCGCCGCTGAGCACTCGTGCCGCCCCCGCCGGGCGGGCTCCGGCACAGGTGAGAAGCGTCTCGGCATGTGGTCCGACCGGCGATCTTGCGGGGCCGGTCGGTACCCTTCGTCGGGTGACCGAGAGCGCGAATCCATCCCTTGTCATTCCCGCCGATCTGAAGCCCGCCGACGGCCGCTTCGGCTGCGGGCCGTCCAAGGTCCGTCCCGAGCAGCTCGCCGCCCTCGCCGAGTCCGGCGACACCTACCTGGGCACCTCGCACCGGCAGAAGCCGGTGAAGTCCCTGGTCGGACGCGTCCGCGCCGGCCTGGCCGACCTGTTCTCCCTCCCCGACGGCTACGAGGTGCTGCTCAGCAACGGCGGCACCACCTGCTTCTGGGACGCCGCCGCGTTCGGGCTCGTCCGGAACCGGTCGCAGCACCTGGCGTTCGGCGAGTTCTCCAGCAAGTTCGCCAAGGTCACCAAGGGCGCGCCGTGGCTGGACGACCCGTCGGTGATCTCCGCCGACCCGGGCACCCACCCCACGGCCCGCGCCGAGGACGGGATCGACGTCTACGCCCTCACCCACAACGAGACGTCCACCGGCGTCGCGATGCCCATCGCGCGCCCCGAGGGCACCTCGGCCGACGAGGCGCTCGTCCTCGTGGACGCCACGTCCGGCGCTGGCGGCCTGCCCGTGGACGTCAGCGAGACCGACGTCTACTACTTCGCCCCGCAGAAGTGCTTCGCCGCCGACGGCGGCCTGTGGATCGCGCTGGCCTCCCCGGCGGCGCTGGCCCGCATCGAGGAGATCGCGGCGTCCGACCGGTACATCCCGGAGTTCTTCAACCTGAAGACGGCCGTGGACAACTCCGCCAAGGACCAGACCTACAACACCCCCGCGGTCGCCACCCTGCTGCTCCTCGCCGAGCAGATCGAGTGGATGAACGCCAACGGGGGCCTGGCCTGGACCACGGCCCGCACGGCCGACTCGTCCCAGCGCCTGTACACCTGGGCCGAGAAGACGTCCTACACGACGCCGTTCGTCGCCGACCCGGCCCAGCGTTCCCAGGTCGTCGGCACGATCGACTTCTCCGCCGAGGTCGACGCCGCGGCCATCGCCAAGACCCTGCGCGCCAACGGCATCGTGGACACCGAGCCCTACCGGAAGCTGGGCAAGAACCAGCTCCGCATCGGCATGTTCCCGGCCATCGACCCGGCCGACGTCGAGGCCCTGACCAACTGCATCGAGTACGTGGTCGAACACCTCTGACGACCCTGCGAACCGTGCCCCGGACGCCGCGACGGCGTCCGGGGCACGGCGCTTTCCGGCCCCTGCGTCAGACGACGGTGACGGGGGTCGTGGGGGTGTGGCCGCCGGGGGCGGACGGGAGGAGAGGGGCGACGCGGTGGCGGAGGCCGTCGCGGTCGCGCGTGGCGTCGGACGGGGTGAAACCGGTCCAGACGCGGTCGTCGACGTCGTACGCGCGGGCCGTGGGGAGGAAGCCGGCGCCGGACAGGACCTCGGGGCGGGCCCCCGGGGAGGGCGGGCCGAGGCGCAGGTAGGTGCCCTCGCGGAGCATGACGATCGTCGCGAAGCGCACGCTGGTGTGGCGTTCGGCGAGGCGGAACCACTTGGGGTTGGACGCCCAGTAGAGGTTCTGCTCGTCGTCGACGGCCACCGACAGGGGGCTGCACGCGGCGCGGGCGAGATGGACGATCTCCGGGCGGGCGCGGTCGACCCAGGCGAGGGCGGCGCGTCCGACCAGGGCGGTGAGGACGGCGAGGACGTCCGGCACGGACGCCTGGCCCGCGAGGACCTGGAAGACCGGTTCGGAGTCGGTGCCGCCGGCGGCGTCCGGCGGGGCGAAGCGGGCGCGGAACGCGGCGGCCTCGATGTCGCCGTTGTGGGTGGCGACGATCCCCGCGGCGCGGGCGGCGTGCGGGCCGACGGCGTCGGCGCCCCCGATGACCAGCGGACTCGCGTTGGCGAGGGAGTGCGGGGTGCCCTGCGTGGCCCACCGGGTGTGGCCGAGGACGGCGGGCGCGGCGTCCAGCGCGTCCAGCAGGGCGGGACGCCAGACGGCGGAGAACGTGCCGCGCCCCTTGATCACGCGGCAGCCGTCGTGGACGAGGTCACTGCCCCGGTCGTCCGCCACGCCAGAGAGGGCGGCGGCGTCCCGTCCCGCGGGACGGCCCGTCAGCAGGGCCAGCCCGGCCGAGTCGGTGCCGCGTTCCTCCGCGAGCGTTCCCAGGGTGACCACGACGTCCGACGCGCGCTCCGGATGGACCGCGTCGGGCGCGCGCAGCAGCCCGAACAATCCGCACATGCTCGATGAGACGTATCTCATGACCGGCCGGTTCGAGCCCGCTCCGGGGCCGAATAAGCTCGGAACGTGAACCGCGCGCCCCGATGGCTGCTCCCGACCGTGCTGACCGCGCTCGTGCTCGCCGTGGTCGTCGGCTCCGTGCTGCGTTGAGCCGTGCTGCTTCGGGCCGTGCCGCTTTGAGGCGTGCCACTTTGAGGCGTGCCGCGTCGGGCAGGGCCGTGCTGGGCCGGGTCGCCGTGTCGGCCCTGGCGCTCGCCGCCGCGTCCGCCCTGTGGCCGCTTCCGGCCACCGCCGCCCCGTCCCCCTCTCCGGCTCCGTCCGGATCTCCGGGAACAGCCGGGGCCCGGGTCGCGTTCACGATCAACGATGATCGGATCCACGAGTCGAGCGGGCTGGCGGCCAGCGCCGCGCATCCCGGCGTGGTCTACACGCACAACGACTCCGGCGGCACCGCGCAGATCTTCGCGGTCGGGCCGGACGGCGGCGTGCGGGCCGTGCTGACCCTCGCGGGCGCGAAGAACCGCGACTGGGAGGCCATCGCGATGGGCCGGGACGACCAGGGTCGTCCCGCGATCTTCGTCGCGGACATCGGCGACAACCTCGGCGGCGCCTGGCCCTACGTGACCGTGTACCGGATCACCGAGCCCGAGGTGCTGCGCAGTCAGACCGTCGAGGCGACCGCGTTCCGGTTCACGTACTCCGACGGCCCGCGCAACGCCGAGACGCTGATGATCGATCCGCGGACGAACCGGCTCTACATCGCGAGCAAGCTCTTCTCCGGCGCGCTCTACCAGGCGCCCGCGAAGCCCTCCACCAGCGGGTTCAACAAGCTCAGCAAGATCGGCGGCGCCCCGCCCCTCGCCACCGACGGCGCGTTCGCCCCGGACGGCCGCAGCTTCGTCATCCGCACCTACTTCGGCGCGCGGATCTACCCGATGAGGCCGGACGGCACCCCCGGCGACTCCCACTCGATCCCGCTGCCGCAGCAGGAGCAGGGCGAGTCGGTCACCTTCACGCCGGACGGGTCGTCCCTGCTGGTGGGGTCCGAGGGGGACGCCCAGCCGGTGTTCCAGGTCCCGCTGACCGGCGCGGACGCCGTCACCGGCGCGTCCCCGCCGCCCGACCCGAGCGGTCTCGCCACGCCGCCGCCGGGGAAGGACGATCATGACAAGGGACGGCTGAGGCACACCGGGGGCCGCCGGGTCGCGCTCGTCCTGGTCCTCGGGATCGCCGCGCTGGTCGGCTACGGGCTGGTCCGGCGGCGACGCTGAGCTCCAGAGAGAACCCGCGCAAATCCCCTCATGACCATCAGAACGGCCAGCGGATGGCAAAAGGAGGCTACGTGCCCGGCGGTTCCCGCGAGAGGATGCGGACTGTGGAACATGAGCTGGTCGGCCTGCACGGGTTCGGCGGCCGGTTTCGCCCGGTCGCGCCGGGGCCGTTCGTCCTGACGGCGGTGGCGGCGGCGCTCGCGCCGGTGCGTCCCGGCTGGCTGTGGGCGGCCCTGGTGCTCGCCGCGGCCGCCGGGCCGTGGCTGGCCGGAGCGGTCGCGGCCGTCCTGCCGTGGACGGCGCGGCACCGCGGACCGTCCTACTGGCGGCTGTCCGAGCGCGGCCTCGAGCGGATCGGACCGGACGGCGGCGGCCTCGCCCGCTACGAACGCGACCGCATCGAGGGCCTCGGCGTCACGACCGCGGACGGCGTGCTCGTCGTCCAGCACAAGTTCGGCACCGCCGCGATCGGGCCGCTCCCGCAGCTCGGCCTGGAACCGCTGACACTGTTCGTGACCGCGCGGCGGCTCGGGATCCCGGTGAGGCTGGTGCACGGCGAGGTCTCCGACCTGCTCGACCCGGCGCTGGACGAGCCGGGCCACCCGCCGGGCGCCGACCCCGGGGACGACGAGGCCGAGCTGGTCATCCCGCTCGGCCCGACCCGTGACCTCGCGGCCGAGCGGAGGCTGCTCGACCAGGAGGCCGCGCTGCTCGCCGCCGCCCACGAGGACGCCGTCGAGCCCGCGTCCCCGGCCTCGGGACCGGCCGTGCTGGCGTCCGCCGAGCCGGTGCCGTCCCGCCGCCGCGTCCAGTTGCTGGGGGCGCTCTCCGGCGCGCTGGGCGTGGTCATGGTCCTGCGGCTGGCGGTGGACGGGCCCGACGGGTTCGGCGTCCGGGTCGCGGCGGCCTGCTGGGTGCTGGCGTCGCTGACCGCCGTCCACGCGTCCCGCCGCCGGTCCCTGGTCTCGTCCCGGACGGTCTGGACGATCGACCGCGACACCATCGAGGTCTCCCGCCGGACGCGCCGCGGGCGTCCGCAGCAGGCCGCGACGGCCCTCGCAGAGGCCCACCCGCAGGCCCGCCCGCAGGCCCCGGCGGAGCCGACGCCGGAGGAGCCGACGCCGGAGGAGCCGACGCCGGAGGAGCGCGGCGTGGTCCCGGCGCGCGGCGCGCTCAGCGTCGCGGCGACCGAGATCGCCGCGCTCGTCGTCGGCCCCGGCCTGCGCGCCGACGCGCTCACCGGACGCCCCCGGCGCAGCGACCTGTCCGTGCTGGCGTTCGACCACCGGCTGCGGCTCGTGGCGCGCCTGCCCGCGCACGGCATCGACGCCTTCCAGCTCGCGCACGCCCTCGCCGACCGCGGCTACCGCGTGATCACGCCGGGCGCGAGGGCCCCGCGCTCCCCCGAGTACGGCCTGGAGGGCCTGCCGGAGATCTTCGCGCGGGTGCCCGGCGGGCGCCTGGTCGTCGAGGACGGCGGGCTCGGCTGGGCCGATGCCGCCGGGGAGGTCGTGCTGCGGATGCCGGAGGACCGGCTCGGCGGCATCGAGCTGCTCACGATCGCCGGGCACGCCTGGGTCCGGCTCTACGACTCCGACGGCGACGAGTTCTTCGCCGCGCCCCTGTCGGCGCTGCGCATCTCGCGCACCGACCTGCGCGAGGCCGCCCGCCGCGAGGGCCTGCCGGTGAACGACGCCGAGTACGACGCGTACCTGAACGCGGCGTTCCACTCGGCGGTGTCCACCCTGACCCTCTCCGCCGACCCGGACACCGACACGGACACCGACCCGAACGCCGGGCCCGACGCCGCTCCCGCCCTGACCTCGGGCCTCGAACCCGGGGTCGTCCAGGGCGAGCTCGCCGCGCCGCCCGAGCCGTCCCCCGCCGACGCGCCCGGCGTCCTGCTGGACGCGACGCGCCGGTCCCGGGTCGGCACCTACGGGATGAGCCTGCTGCTCGCGGAGATCGTCGCGATCGTCGGGGCCGCCTGGCTCGGCCCGGACCTCGGCGGCTTCGTCGCGGCCGCGAGCTGGTCCGTCCCGGCCGGGCTGCTGGTCGGGCTCGGCGGCTACTGGCTGCACGACCGCGACCGTCCGCGCCTGCGGGTGTCCCCGGCGGGCCTGGCCGTCGTCACGCGGCGCGGGCGGGTGCGCTGGGAGCTGGCGCGCGACCGCGTGGCGGGCGTCGGCATCGACGACGCCGCCGAGCGCATGCCCCGCCTGGTCGTCTGGAGCCCGACCGGACGCGTCCTGCGCCAGGTCACCTTCCCGCCCGACCTGGCCGAGCTGCGGCGCGCCTGCGAACGCTACGGCCTCCCCTGGGGCCCTCCGGACGCCGACCGCCCCACGCCCCCGCCGCCGGAGCTCTGACCGGCCTCTCCGGCCGGCCCTTCTAGCCGGCCTCGGAGTCCGGCTGCGGCGGGCTCAGGGGCCAGGACGCCAAGGGCGCGTACTCGACCTGGGTGCGTCCCTTGGCCGGCAGGCGGCTCTCGACGAGGTGGACGGTCTCGGCCGTCCACGGCAGGCCCGCGAACGACGACATCGGCTCGATCAGCGGCCGGACGTCCACGGGGTGGCGGCTGCGGGCGAGCGTGAGGTGCGGGCGGAACGTGCTGTACCGGTCGGAGGAGGTTCCGGCGCGGCGTCCGGCGGCGGCCGTCGAGGCGGCGAGCCGGGCCAGGTCGCGCCGGTCGCCGTAGAGGCCCGTCCACAGGACGCGGGCGTGCGCGCCGCCGCCGGGGAACGCGCCGCCGCCCGCCAGCGACAGCGTGAGCCGGTCGTGGCGGGCGGCGGCGCGTTCCAGCCGGGGCAGGAGGCGTTCGAGGGTCCGGTCGTCCACGTCGCCGAGGAAGGCGAGCGTGACGTGCAGCAGCTCACGGCGCGTCCAGCGCAGTTCGGGCACGACGTCCCGGAGCGGGCCGACGAACGACTCCAGTTCGTCCAGGACCTCCCGCGGAGGCAGGAGCGCGACGAACAACCTCATGCGTACGTCCGGGGTGCCACGTCCGTCAGCCTCTCAGCCCGCAGCCGTCCTGTCACGCGAAACGGCCCTCCGACGTGCGACGTCGGCGTCCCGCGCGTGCGGACGTCGGCGCCCCCGCGCGTGCGGCGTCGGCGCCCCGCCCGTGCGGCGTCGGCGCCCCG
>NZ_RFFG01000016.1 GCF_003696215.1 Actinomadura harenae
GACGACGGAACTGCCGAACCGACAACCCCGTGAACGTCGGCACCCACACCTGGTCATCCGCACAGAACACCCGCTCCACACCAAGATCATCGCGCACAGCACCCGACCGTTACGGGACAACCCTTAGGCGGCGCGGGCCGGAAGGGTATTGAACAAAGGCGACATAAACTCTGCCGTGTGGGACGGGACGTTCGTGAGCTGCGGAGTGCGTGGACCAGGTATCAGCGCCACACGTTTCACAGCCCGTCGCCAGTGCTCGCGCCATGGGTGGAGCATTACTGGGAGGCTCGCTGGGACTACGCCGAGCCCTACCGGCAGAAGATCGTGCCGTATCCGAGGGTGCACCTGTCGTTCGGCGGCGTCCGCGCGGACGTCAGCGGCGTGTGCAGCGGATACCAGATCAAGGTTCTCGAGGGCCACGACCACGTCTTCGGCGTCGCGTTCCGGCCGGGCGGCTTCCGCCCGTTCCTCAAGGCCTCCGTCTCGACGATCACCGACCGTGTCGTTCCGGCGACCGAGGTGTTCGGCCCGGATCTGCCCACGGTGCTCGACGTGCCGTCCGTGGACGCGTTCCTGCTGAGACACCTGCCGGACGACGACTCCCGGGTGCGCCAGGCGACGGCCGCGGTCGAGCTGATCGCCGAGGACAAGACGGTGACCAGGGTCGAGCGCCTCGCCGACGAGCTGGGGCTGAGCGTGCGGGGGCTGCAACGGCTGTTCGCGGAGTACGTCGGCATCGGGCCCAAGTGGGTGATCCGCCGCTACCGCCTGCACGAAGTGACCGCACGCATGGCCGCCGGCGGGGCGATCGACTGGGCCGGGTTGGCGGCGGACCTCGGCTACGCCGACCAGGGCCACTTCGTCCGCGACTTCAAGAGCATGTTCGGCGAGCCACCGACGTGGTACGCGCAGCGGTATTAGCGCTCGTCTCCGCCCTACCGGCGTAGCTCGGTGGCGAGCACTCGCCGGAGTGCTTCGACGATCTGCTCGCCGCTGAACCGCTCGGCAGCGATGGTCTCGGCCTGGTCCAGGGCGGAGGCCAGCGCGTCGTCCGGGGCCGTCCGCAGCATCGCCACGAGCCACCCCTCCAGGTCGTCCACGGACTCGGGAAGCTCGAGCTGTTCCGGCGTGGGCACGAACACCCAGCGTGGCGCACCGCTCGGACGGCGCGCACCGCTTGGGTCTTCCTGCGGGACTGGCGGTAGAACCGAATACGATCGCCGATCGAGCTCTCCGGCAAGCCTGCTGCCATAGGACAAACCTAAGCCTCCGAAGGGACCTCCGACATGGCAAACCCGCCGCTCGTCCGTCTGGTCCTCTGGGACGTCGACCACACTCTGATGGAGACCGGCGGAGTCGGACGCAAGGTTTTCGCGGACGCTTTCGCCAATGCAACCGGACGACCCATGGGGGCGATGGCCGAGGTCAGCGGACGCACCGAGCCTGATATCTTCCGCGAAACGGCCGAACTCCATGGCGTCCCGATCACCACCGAGTTGTTCGACACGTTCGCCACCCAGCTGGCCGAAGGATACCAGGATCAGATCGAGGAAATGCGGAAACGAGGCCGAGCCCTCCCCGGTGCTGCCGCAGCCTTGGCCGCCTTGGCGAAGGACACGACCATCGTGCAGTCGGTGCTCACCGGCAACATCCGCCCGGTCGCCGAAACAAAGCTGACAGCATTCGGGCTGGACGAACACGTTGATTTCGAGGCTGGCGCATACGGCTCGGACGACGCCGTGCGGCCTCACCTAGTGAGAATCGCACAGCAACGCGCAGCAGCCCGATACGGCACAACCTTTGACTCGACCAACACCATCCTGATCGGAGACACCCCCAGCGACGTAACGACCGCCCGTCAAGGCGGTGCCCGGATCGTCGCCGTCGCCTCGGGCAGCAGCACCCCCGCAGAGCTGAGGTTCGCAGGAGCCGAGGTGGCCCTGACCGACCTCAGCAACTTGGACGGCCTCATCGCAGCACTTGCATGAAGAGCCCAACACGCCGCTGCCGATTCGGAAGCTGGGAGACGAGATCACGCGCCGAGAGGCCTTCAGCCTGGAACGTGGACACCCTGAGCTCTGGATCTCGAGGTCCGGGGCCGACGCCCTGCGCACCGGCCTCGACGCCGCATTTCGCCCACCTCAGTGTCCCCAGGGGTCAGCCACTGGCTGATCAGCGGACGTCCACGTAGTCGGCGGCGTTCCCGGGCAGGTCGAGAGCATCGCCGGTGAAGACCGCGTGCCAGGTGCCGTCTTGTTTGGCGGTGAAGGTTCGAGTGAAGGCGCCGTGGGCGTCGGTCCGGACGGTGGCCATGGCGACCCATTTCTTGGATCCGCAGGCTTGGAAGTAGACCTTCACGGTGCGTTTGGCGAGGGCCTTGGTGCCGAGTGCGAGAAGTGTTCCGTGGGTGGTGAGCCGGTGTCCCTTCCGCACAGGGTCGGGCTTGGCGGACGGTGCGCGCCCACATCCCGAATGAAACGCCATGTGCACACAGTGCGATAGGCGGATACTGGGGGCGACTCTCGTCTCCCCCCTCAGGGAATCAGCGAATGGTGCACGCCGATGACCCCGAACGATCGCCCAACTTGGGCTCGGCGACTTCAGGCCGAACGCGAGGCGCGCGCCTGGAGCAAGAAGGAGATGGCCAGGCAGCTCCAGGCAGCTGCTGGTCATCAGCACGGCGCAATCGACAGCCTCGCCCGGCAGATCCGCGAGTGGGAGAAAGGCCGCCACTTCCCTCGGGACTGGGCCAGCGCCTACGCGAGCGCGTTCGCCATCCCTGTGGAACAGCTCTTCGCTCCCGATCTGGACGACGTCTCCCCGTTGACCATGCTGCTGCAACGCCCAGCCATCACAAGCCCGACAACCACAGCACCACGCCTCGGCATCGACCACGTCGAGGCCCTGCTGGCACGCCTCTACCGGTTCGACGACGCGTTCGGCGGCAACGAACTGGTGAGCCTGATCGCCGACCAGGTCAACCACGCGACTGCGCTGCTGGCCGAACCCACCCTGCCGAGCGTTGAGCAGCGCCTTCACGCCGCCCTCGCCGGGCTCACACAGATGGCCGGATGGCTGTCGATCGACGCCAACCAGCACTCCGCTGCCAGTCGGCACCTCGCCGCCACGGTCTACGCCGCCCACGAAGCCGACGACACCGCGCTCGCAGCCCATGCCATGGGCTACATGAGCCTCCACGCCCTCTACCGCGACCAGCCGCGCCGAGCCCTGTCACTCGCTGATACGGCCGCCGCGCTGGCGAACGGGGCGGCGACACCTCGAACGCGGGCCGTCCTACACACGCGCGTCGCACGGGCCCATGCCCGCCTCGGTGAGGACGACGCATGCCGTCGTCAACTCGACCTGTCGCAGGCCGCCTACGCGGACAGGGAGGCCGACGGGGAGCCACATTGGACCACCTACGTCACCGACATCGAGGTCACCGCGCAGGCCGGCGCCTGCTACCTCGATCTACAGAGGCCGCGCGAGGCAATCACCACGCTGACCAGCGCAGTTGAACTTGTTGAGTCCACGGCCCCAGACCATGTCCGCGACTTGGCCCACTACAAGACGCGACTCGCCACCGCCTATCTACTCGATGGCGACCTGGAGGCCGCCGTCTCCACGGCTGTCGAAGCGAACAGCCTTGCTGTACAAATCGGTTCCGCGCGCGTTGGCGAACGGTTCCGTGAGCTGATCGACAAGATGCGGCCATTCGACTCCCCGCTCGTGCAGCACCTGGTCGAGTCGATCAGCGCTGAGTAGCCCTCAGCACCGCCCGGACAACCGCGCCCGTGTCGGTGAGATCAGCGAGGACGATCTCCGCGCCCGCTGAGCGCAGCTCGTCGGAATCGCTGGCTCCCGTTGCCACAGCGACGACGCGCGCACCGCCCTCGTGCCCCGCGGTGACGTCCAGTGGCGTATCGCCGATCAGGACGGTGCTGTACTCATCGAAGGGCTGCTCGTACTTGGCCTCGGCTCGCTTCCTGGCCAACCTGACCAGCGGAGGTCGCTCGGCATCGTCCAGCCCGTAGGCGCCGACGCTGAAGTCGACGAATTCGCCCAGGCAGAACGCAGCGAGCTTGCAGCGGGCGATCGGCTCCATGTTTCCGGTCAGCAGCGACTGGATGACGGGTTGGCGTGTGAGCGCTGCGAGCGCGGCTCGGGCACCGGGCAGTTCCTTGCCGCGTGCCGCGAGGTCCGCGCGACGGGCGTCGAACGCCCGTCCGAGGGCGGTGGCGAACCTGACGACCAGGTCTTCGGTCGGCTCGATGCCGTGAAGTCTCAAAGTTGCGGTGATGATGGCTCGGTCGGTGCGGCCGGTCATGTCGGCGAGCTGCTGCATTGGCCGGCCGGTGACGTCCTCGAAGACTTCGGCGTAGATCTGGCCGCTCAAGTCTCCGATGCTGAGCAGGGTGTGGTCGACGTCCCAAAGCACCAGGGTTCGCACCCCAGCGATCCTACGTGAGGCGTAGTCTCGGGAACTGCGTGCACCGGATGTTCCCGTCGCACCAGATCTCGTCCGGGTCCGCGAGCCGCTTGTCCTGGCCGGAGCCGCCGCCGGGGTTCACGCCCGCGCCGTAGAGCGAGACGAGAGCCGGTTCGGGAATTTGAAGCCTCTTCGGTGGCGAACCCGAGCAGGGGTGCCTCGTGGTGAGGGTGTCTGAGGGGGCGGGTTCAGGAACTGGAGTGCTGGTCGCGCAGGTCGGGGTGCTCGATCGTGCCCTCTCTCGGCGGCCTTCAGGCGGAGATTCCAGCGTACGAGGTTCTCCTTTCCTCCTCAGCGGTCAGAGTCGGCCGGGGTCGCCGGTCCGGGCGAATTCCATCACCACGTTCTTGAGCTGGGCGAGACAGTCGTCCTTGCCGGGGTTCAGCGGGGTGGGAGGGAGCGTGGGAGGCCGAAGGCGGGGAGCATGGTGTTCTCGAAGCGGGCCATGGCGCGGATGCGGGGGCCCGCGAGGGTGAGGACGAACAGGCCTGTGCCATGGCGTATGCCGGATGCCGTGCGCAGGTAGATGCCGAACGCGGGCTGGCCGTTGGCCCGGGACGGGACGAGGTCGAAGCGGCGGCCGTTGGAGAAGACGTTGGCGCAGAAGCGAGCGACGACGTCCAGGCCCTCGTACTCCAGGGGCAGCGGCGGCATCGAGATGAACACGTCGTCGGTCAGGAGTCCGACCAGCGCGTCGACGTCGGCGGACTCGAAGGCGGTGACGAACTTCGCGACGATTGTGTCCTCGGTGGGCGAGCCTGGCGGTGGGGGCGGTTCATGGTCGGTGGACTGGTGTTCCCGAAGTCCCGCGCGTGCGCGCTTGAGGGCGCTCTTGACCGAGTCGACGGACGTGTCGAGCATGTCGGCGACCTGGGCGGCCGGGAAGTCCAGGACGTCTCGCAGGATGAGGACGGCGAGCTGGCGGGGTGGCAGGAGCTGGAGGGCGGTCACGAAGGCCAGGGAGACGGCCTCGGCCTGTTCGGCGCGCGCTTCCGGGCCTGGCGGGCGGGCGATGGTGCCTTCGAGTAGGGCGTCCGGGTAGGGCTGGAGCCAGACGATCTCGCCGAGCCTCGTCGGTTCCGGGAGGTCGAAGGTGGGGAGGTCCGCGTGCTTGGCGGGACGACGGTTCGCCGCGCGGAGCGCGCTGAGGCAGGTGTTGGTGGCGATCCGGTAGAGCCAGGTGCGGAGCGAGGCGCGTCCGTCGAACCCGGCGAGGCCGCGCCAGGCGGACAGCAGGGTGTCCTGGAGGGCGTCCTCGGCGTCCTGGAAGGAACCGAGCATCCGGTAGCAGTGGACGAGGAGTTCGCGGTGGTGCGGTTCGGTCAGCGTTTGGAAGGCCTCGCCGTCCCCGCCTCGCGCCCTGCCGATCAGATCGGGTCTCATCACGTTCAGGTTCCTCTCCCCTGCCGGTTCTCTGTCCACCTTGTATGGACGCCGTCCGAGGCGTGAAGGGGGCGGTGCGCTAAGGAATGGGGTCGTCGAACTGGTTCGGGGTGGATGGGGTCTGCTCGGTTCCGGCGACCGACACGATCAGGTCCAGGTCGCGCATGACCTCGGAGAACGCGACGGGCGGGACGTCCACGAGCGGTATCGGGGCGCCGCCGGATCCTGTTGGGGCGCCGTAGCGGCCGGGGGCGCGGCGTCCGCCGGTCAGGAAGCGGATCTCGCCGACGTGGACCTCCCCCATCCCGAAGAAGCCGCGGAAGTCGCAGCGCAGGGCGGCGATCAGGTCGCCGCCGGCGGCACGGGTCGCCTGGTAGGAGTCGTACTCGCCGTGCGTGAACCAGCCCCGTCCGGCCAGCAACTGGCCCGCGACCTTGCCGTCGACCGTCCGGCCCGCGAAGCGATGCGACACGTCGCCCGCTTCGCGTTCCTCCGGAGTGACGTAGTACAGCTCCCGGAACACCTGCTTGACCGGCTGCGTGAGGCGACGGCGCGCGATCTCCGCCTGCCAGTCGTCGAGTTCGCGTCGTTCGTGCAGGTCGAAGGGATGGACGGCGGTGACCGGGCCGCTCGTGTCGACCTGGTCGAGCAGGCCGATCGCGCCCGCTTCGTCCTGCCAGAGGAGGCCGGGCAGCATCGCGGCGCCGACGGGCAGCGACAGGAGCCGGGTCAGTTCGTCCGGCACGAGCGGGGCGGAGGTGGCGACGAGCCGCTCCAGCAGGCCGGTTCGCATGCGGCGCGCCTGGTCCTGGAGGAGCTTCTGAGATTCGCGTAGTTCCTTGTAGGCGGGGTCGGTGCGGACGGCGGACGGTACCGACTTCAGCGCCTTTCCTGCCCGGCTGACCGTCATCACCGGCTCGGCGCCCTCGAACCGCAAGGCGATCGAGTAGTCGCCGACCCGCGCTTCGGTGGTGGTGCCGGTGGCGATGCGGGCCTCGCAGTCCCATTCGAGGCGGCTCGCGTCCGGGAAACCGGCGACCTGCGCGAGGTGGTCGAGCGCGACCGAGACCGCGGCGGCGTGGCTGTGCCTGCGGTTCGGGCCGAGTTTGAGCCCCTTCTTCGCGGACTCGCGCAGCACCAGATAGCGGTCCAGGACGGTCTCGTCCGGGGCGAGCGGCAGCATGCCGAATGCGGCGAGGCCCTGCAGCGCGTTGTTCTTCACGCGTTTCAGCACCTGAGCGCGGTTCGAACCGGTGACCGCGGACGCCAGCTCGTTCGGGACGAGCCTCAGCAGGCGTCCGGCGGCGTCCTCGCCCGCCTCCTCGATCGCGGCGAGGAACGCGGCCCGGTCCTGCCGGACGACCTCGTCGGACGGCATCGCCTGGATCAGGTGGAACAGCGAGGTCGCCCCTTCGAGGCCGAACAACGGCAGGAGCGCGTCGGCGTCACCGGCGCGCAGCCGCCAGTCGAAGGCCCGGCGCCGATCCTCGTCGGGCAGGTCGCGCAGCAGGTCGAGCAGGGCGGCGCGTTCGGCGTCCGTCAGGTCCGCGACGCCGAGGTGGTCGGAGACGTGACGGTCGCCCTGCCAGCTCAGCGCCACCTGGACGAACCGCAGGCCGCGCGGGGCTGGTGCTTTGGGCAGGGCGTCCCAGCCGGTCGAGGGCGAGGCGTTGACGAGGCGCCAGGTCAGCTCGTCCACATGGTCACGGACGGCGTCCGCGCAGGGCAGTGGCGGTGGTCCCGCGATGGCCTTGCCGAGGTAGGGGTCGTTGGCGAAGGCCCGCTCGACCACGGCGTCGTCCATGGCGTCGTACAGGGTGTCCACGGCGTCGGACTGGTGGAGGGCGTTGAGGACCTGCGCCACGGTCTCCCTCCGCAGGGTGCCCAGCGGGCTGAGGACGAGCAGCCGCAGCAGGCGGACGTCGGCGGCGGCGACGGCGCGCTCGGCCAGCTCGTCGAGCTGGAGCCGGTGCCGGACGTCGACCCCGAGGTACGCGGCGAGCCGGGCCTTTCGGCGCGCCGACGGCCATGGGGTGGTCAGGATGTCGGTGATGTCGTCCGGACGGCTCGCCGGGAAACCGACGTCGTACACCGCGTCGAGTTCCGTGAGGATGTCGCCGATGTGCGGCTCGAAGTTGCCGATCGTCAGGTCGTCGGCCCGCTTGATCTGGTCGAGGATCTCCTCGGCCAGGTCGCGCAGGGCCGGGCGGTCACCGGCGTTCGCCGCGGCCCACACCCGCTCCAGCCGCCGCCACAGCAGCTCGCGCTGTTCACCGACGGCGTCCGCGTAGAGGTCCGGAAGGGGACGTTCCATGGCCGTCACCCTAGACGCGCACGCGGACATTCCCGGTGATCCGCTGTGGAAGGTCCTCCCGGCGCCGGATATTCCTTTGCGTGCCGATTCGGCGCCTGCCTAGGCTCCCCCGGGTGCGGCGGACCATCATCATCGGCGACATCCACGGCTGCTTCGACGAGCTGATCGAACTGCTGGAGAAGGTCGGCCTCCAGCCGGACGACCTGTTGGTCAGCGTAGGTGACCTGGTCGATCGCGGGCCGTCTCCCGGCGAGGTGGTCCGGCTCTTCCGCGAGCGTCCGAACTCGGTCGCCGTGATGGGCAACCATGAACGCAAGCACGTGCGCGGGATCTTCTCCTACGCGCAGGAGATCACCCGCCTGCAACTCGGCGACGACTACGCCGAGACGGTCGACTGGATGCGGACGCTGCCGTACTCCTTCGAGACCGACGACATCCGTGTGGTGCACGCGGCGATGCTGTCCGGAGTTCCCCTGGCCGACCAGAAGGCGGAGATCCTCTGCGGCTCGACCAGCGGCGAACGAGAGCTCGCCGCGCTCTTCCCGCACGGGCACTGGCACGACCACTACACCGACGCGAAGCCGGTCGTGTTCGGCCATCACGTGACCGGGCCCGAGCCGCTGACCCGCGACGGCCGGATCTTCGGCCTGGACACCGGCGCATGCCACGGCTGGAACCTGACCGCGCTCTGCGTCCCCGGCTTCACCGTGCACTCGGTGGCGGCCCGCGCGGATCACTGGTCGATCGTGAAGCGTGAGTGGCAGTTGCCCGTCCTCAAGACCCAGGCCGTGGCCCGACTTCACGTGGCAGGAGTTGGCCGAGGCGGTCACACGGTTCTCGTCGCGGTCCGACGCCGCCACGCGCGGCTGGCTCGAGACGGTCGAGACCTGGGCGGCCGAGCTGCGCTCATCGCTTCCGGCGCTGGTGACGGCGGTTCTCCGCGCGGCCGACGGGCTCAGCACGGAGGACATGCGGCGGCATCCCGCGGCACGGTTCCTGTTCCAGGCTCGCGCGGGCCGCCTCGACGAGGCCGGCCTGGGCAGGCAGTGCTCGACGCCTCGCAAGACGATCGACTTGGCCGCTGCGCTCGGCCTGGCCGTCCGCGGGTTCCCTGGCTGACCTGGTCAGGGCTGGAGGACGTCGGCATCCGCGGGCCGTTCGCGGGGCGCGGCGCTGAGGTTCGCGAGGAGCTGCAGGGCCGCCGCCGACGGTGAGCCCTCCTCGGCCGTGAAGACCGCCATCCGCTGGCCGGGGTCGTGGGACAGCTCCATGAGCTCGTTGATCAGCGTCATCGAACCCACGAGCGGGTGCTGGAAGGCGCGGACGGGAGGGATGCACTTGGAAACAGGGTGTGCCGCCCACAGCGACGCGAACTCCGGGCTCTTCAGGGTGAGCTCGCCTATGAGCTCGGTGAAGTCCGGGTCGTCCGGGAAGCCGGCCGCGGTCATGCGCAGGTCGGCGACGGTGTCACGGGCCTTGCCCTCCCAGTCGGCGTACAGCTCGCGGGTGTGCGGGTCCAGGAAGACCAGGCGGGCGATGTTGGGACGCTGCCGGGGCCGCTCCGGCGCCTCATAGGGCAGGTGCCCGGCGAGCAGGGCGTGCGCCGGACGGTTCCAGGCCAGCACGTCCACGCGGCGGCCGACGACCAGCGCGGGGACGTCGCCGAACGCGTCGAGCATCAGCTTCACGCTCGGGCGCAGCCGCTCGGGACGGGGACGGCGGGCCGTCCTCGGGCTGTGGCGGGCCAGGCTGTGCAGGTGGGCCTGCTCGACCTCATCGAGCCGCAGGACGCGCGCGACGGCGTCGAGCACCGCGTCGGACGCGTTGGCGCTCTGTCCCTGCTCCAGGCGGGTGTAGTACCCGGCGCTGACGCCCGCGAGCTGCGCGAGCTCCTCCCGGCGCAGGCCGGGGACGCGCCGCCGTCCGCCGTAGTCGGGCAGTCCCACGTCCTCGGGACGCAGCCGGGCGCGCCGGGTGCGCAGGAATTCGCCGAGCTCCGATCGCTGGTCCATTCCTCCAGGATGCCGCCTTTCGCCGGGGCGTGCCTGCACCCGTCAGGTGCACCCACGGCCGCCGGTTCCAGCCCTTCGTCCGGTGACCAGCCGCTTTCGCAAAGTGACCCGAAAGCGTCGGCGGGGCCCCCTAGCATCGCCGCACATGAAGATCACCGACACGACGGGGCGCGCCGTTCTGAACGCGCTGGAGGCCCAGGACTGGGCCGCCTTCGAGCCTGAGCGCGACCTGCTCCCCCTGCGGACGGCGTTGAATCGGCTGGAACGCGACGAAGGCGTCGGCGCGGCCCATCGGCTCGCGACCGAGCGGATCCGCGAGCGTGGGGCGCTGCTGCGCCATCCCGACGTCCATCGCGTCGAGATCACCGCGCAGGCGCTCAGCCCGTCCGGACGGTACCTCGCGGTCGGCGACTTCGGCGGCGACGACTATGACGCCGGGGCCACCCTGCAGATCTGGGAGGTCGCCACCGGCCGCTGCGTCAACGTCATCGACGGCATCGTGGGCGGGATCGGCTGGCCCGGGTACGGCGGGACGCTCCAGTGGTCGGCCGACGAGACCCGGCTGGCCGTGATGTACCGGTCCAACAACATCGGCGTGTGGGATCCCTTCGGCGCGGACGTCGAGCCTTCCGAGACCGTCCGCCTCACCTTCAACGGCCGTCCCGATCCGTTCGCGTTCGCGCCGGGCGGGCTGCGTGCGTACGCCATGGACGACGACTCCGACACGTTCGGTTCGATCGTGGGGTTCCCCGGTCTGGAGACCACGGCCGTCCCGGCGCTGGACCACGACGAGGAGGAGGACTACGACGAGGACGAGGAGGTCGAGGACGACGAGGAGGGATTCGTCCTCCAGTGGCCGTCCTGGTCCCGCGACGAGAAGCGCCTGTACGGGGGCCTGCGGGATGGAAGGCTCTGCTCGATCGACGTCGCATCCGGCGAAGTCTCCTGGATCGTCCAAGGCGACAGGGAGCACTCGCAGTCGCCTGGCGTCTGGAACCGGGACGAGACGCGTCTCGCCTACCGCCGGGGCGGCGAACTCGTGATCGCGGACGCGGCGACCGGCCAGGACGCCGCCGTCTGCGCCGACGTGTCGCCCACCGGCGCGTACCTGTCCTGGGGGACGCGGCTCGCCGTCATCCTCCCCGCCGGACACGACTCCGACCGCCCGCGCGTCGCGATCGTGGACCCGGTCGGCCGGCACCGCCACGACCTCGACGTGACCGTCCAGAGCATGGGCCACGACCTGATGGTTCCGACCTGGGCCTGGGCGCCAGGCGGTGACCGCGCGGCCTTCCTCACCGCGGACGGACGGGTCGAGGTCTGGTCGATGGACGACGAGGGAGCCGGACGCGTCCGCGCGTTCGACGCACCGGCGAAGGCGACCGGGCTGCTGTGGGGCGTCGACGACGTGCTCGTGGTGATCGGTCCGACCGTCCTGCGCTTCATGCACGCGGGCACCGGCGAGGTCGTCGGCGACTTCACGCTGCTGCGCCAGCCCCCGGCGCCGCGCCCGCTGCTCCTGGACGGCGAGGACCATGGCGAGGAGATGCGGCCGGGTCCCAACCCGACGTTCGCGCTCGACGAGCGGACCTGGGCGGCCGCGTTCCCGGAGGGCGCCGTCATCGCGCCTCCCGGCCGCGAGGACGACCTGACCGGGGTCCTCGCGTGGGCCGTGGATCACCGCTACGCGTGGCCCGTCCACTGGGGACCGCTGGACGTCTTCCCCAACGCGTCCGCCGCGGCGGCTCAGGGCGATGGCCCGCTGCGCGAGAAGCTGGAGCCGTTCCTCGGCCTCGATCCTGACGCGTCGGCGCCTGAGGACGGGGAGTGGCCGCCGCCCGGACCGTCCACGGTGGACGACCTGTTCCGGGCCTTTCACGAAACGGTCGTCGAGTACGGCGCCGACTCACTCCCCTGGACCGGCGCGGCCCTGCACGAGGCCGCGCTCCTCCAGGCCAGGCGCGGCGAGCCGGACGGCGTGCGCGCGCTGGTCGAAGCGTCCACGGGACGCCGCCGCCCGTTCACGGCGGCCGAGGCCGCGCTGGTCCTGGCGTCCGAGGGGGTGCCGGACGGCGCGCGTTCGCTCCTGGCCGACCACGCGGCGGCCTGCGAGGAGCGGTGGGCCGAGCCGGTCTGGTACCCGGCGGAGCAGGGCAGCCAGGCCCGTGCCGCCGCCGCCGTGGGCGGGGCGTACGCGCTGCTCGGCGACCAGGAGCGGGCCGACCGGTGGTTCCGGCGGGCCCGCGAGGCCCTTCGCGACCTGCACGACGGCTGGGATCACCGCCTGCCGGTCGTCTGGGCGCTGCTGGAGTGCGGACGAGAGGACGAGGCGCTGGCGCTCCTGGACGAGGGCACCGGCGACCCCGGCGACACCGCCGGAGTCCCCTTCGTCGCCTACCTCCTGCGCAAGGGACGCGTCGACCTGGCCTCCCGCGTCCTGCGTGAGGCGGAGGACTGGTTCGGCGAGTGGACGGTGATGACCCTCCTCCGCCACCACGGACAGGCCGACCTGCTGCGGGAATGGGCCGAGCGCAACGGCCTCTCCCCCGACGAACCGGACGAGGACGCCGACCTTGCCCGCAGGCACGCCGAGATCGAGCTGATCCCGCCCGCGCAGCGGCAGGGCCCGATCGCGGACCTGCTCATCCGCGCGGCCGGACGGCACCGGATCGACGCGGTGCTCGCGCTCCTCCCGAAGCTGCCGATGCCGTCGTGCGACGGTTTGAGCTCGCACGAACGTCCGTACGCGGCCCTGAGCGCGCTCCGGATCGTCACGGCCGGAGTCGACCACGAAACCTGGTGACATCCGCTGAGACCAACCTGCGTCCGCGCTGCGAGCGAGCGAGCGCGGACGCAGGGCGGTGGGGCTAGCGCGTGGCGGCCGTCGCGATCGCGGCGGTGGTGAACAGTTCGGTGATGGTGCCCGTGAAGTCCGGCAGCATGTGCAGGGCGAGGACCCAGGTGTCGCGGGACGGGTCGAGATGCTCGCGGACCAGCGGGCCCACGGTCGCCCGGGCGTCCTCGACCGGCACGGCGGCCAGCGCCAGAGCGGCCGGACGGGCGAGGGCGGCCACCTGCTCCCAGGTCACCGCCTCGGCCCGGACGGCCTTGCCCAGCCACGATCGCGTGCTGCCGGCAAGACCACCGCTCAGCAAGGACTGCGCGTCGACGTCGACCCCGAGGATCTCCTCCGGTGTGTCACCGCTGATGACCTTGTTCTCGTAGTCGACCCAGCGCCACCGGTTCCGGTCGGCCTCGTCCCGGAACTCTTGGGGGCAGTCGGGGTTCTCGGCCAGGCCGAGCAGGATGATCGTGCCGAGCGGTTCACGCCGGTGCTCGGCGAGGAGCTCGTCCCATCGCCACAGGTGCGCCTCGCGGAAGATCTCCGCGGACGGGTGGATGCCGCGCATGCGGAGGATCGCGATCTGGTCCTCGGCGGTCTCACCCGTGGCGACGGTGGCGCGCAGCGTCTCCAGCGCGGCGTCGGCGTCCGGCTCGTTCACCAGCTTGGTGAAGAACCGGCGCGAGTCGGGACGGATGACGTTGCGGGAGAAGTTCCGTCCCTTCGGCTCGTTTTCCAGCAGGTCGCGCACTGCGGCGACGCCGCCGCGTTCCCACAGGTTCAGCATCAGACGCTGCTGCGGGACGAGCCCGCGGACGCGCACCAGGGTCAGGATGTGCCGCTGTAGTTCCGTGTTGGAGCAGCTGACCGCGTCGCGGGCACGGAACCCGCCCGTGCGCTCCAGGAGGCGTTCGACCAGTTCCTTGGTCAGGCGCCCGGACAGCAGTCGTTCGCGCTGGGTTCCGGTGGCGGCGGTCCGCAGGAAGAGCCGGGCGTTGATCGCCGGGTCGTCCCGGCCCATCAGCGTCTCGATCGCCTCGGCGGTGAGCGAGGGCCGCTGCGCCAGCGCGAACCGGTACCGCTTCAGCCTCGCCTTCATGGCGAAGTCGAGCCAGTCATCATGCCAGGTGCCCTGGCCGAACAGCTCGGCGACCGTGCGGTCGTCCAGGTGCCGGAGCAGCTTCAGCTGTGTTTCGACGGACGCGGCGTCCAGCAGGGCCAGGAACTTCG
This sequence comes from Actinomadura harenae, assembly GCF_003696215.1. Taxonomy (GTDB): domain Bacteria; phylum Actinomycetota; class Actinomycetes; order Streptosporangiales; family Streptosporangiaceae; genus Spirillospora; species Spirillospora harenae. Next base: position 14,271 of record NZ_RFFG01000016.1, read on the forward strand.
CGCGGGCTCCCGAGACGGAGGCGACGGCGTCCCAGGCGGGCAGGTCGCCCGCGCCCGGCCATGCGGCGGTCTTTCCGGCGCGTCCCTTGGCGGGGGCCTCCTCGCCGATCTCCGGCAGCAGGTCGGCGAGTTCCCCCTTGAAGCGGGTCAGGCGGGCGCGGGCGGCGCGCCACGCCTCCACCCGGTCGCCGAGATGCTTGGCGACGAGCGCGGGAAGGTCCGGGTCGCTCGCGGCGGCCTTCAGGGGATGCAGGGGCGGGTGCAGCTCCGCGGGGCAGTCGTGGCGCGACCTCAAGGTCGCGAGCGCGTTCGCGCCGAACGGACGGTCGGCGTGCGCTCGCGTTAGCGCCTCCCAGTCGACCTGGACGCGCAGGCCCAGCATGTCCAGGGCGAACGTCGGGACGTTGCGGATCGTCTCCTGCTCGTACAGCTCCTCGATGAGCCCGTCGGTGCCCTCGGCGATGGCCACCGCCTCGCGCAACACGGTCACGTCACCGCCGGCCAGGACGGTTCGGAGAACCTCGGCGACCGCCGGGCGGAACCTGTCCTGGTCGAAATTTCCCAGCTGTTCCAGGCCTCCGTCGTGGTCATGGACGGTGAGCAGTCCCCGGAGCTGCTCGGCGCGGGTGAGGTCGGAGGTGATCTCGATGAGCGTCGAGCGCGCCCACCGGCCGATCGGGCACACCACCAGGGTGCGACGCCAACGCAGATAGCTGTGTTCCAGTCTCGGAAGGGCGCCGTCCGGGCCCGTCCAGGCCTCATGCGGGCGCGCCGCGGCCAGCAGTTCTCGGAATCCGCGCAGCAGCCACCATTCCGTTGAACGGTGGCCGTGCTGGTTGAGGACGACGGCCCTGGCGACCTGGGAGAGGCCCAGTGCGGCGAGGCGCGAAAGGAGCTCCGGGTCGTCCTCGAGGAGTTCCTGGTTCAGCGCCAGGTAGGCGAGGGACTCGGCGCGCCCGTCCTCCAGGACGGCTTCGACGACCTCCCTGGGCAACGCCCCCTCGGACAGCGCCTCGGTGAAGCAGTCGGGTGCCGAGGTCAGCACCGGACGCCAATCCTCCAGGTCAGAGGCGGCGAACAGGGTCGAGTACGCACGCTGGACGGTGTTGATGAGAAGCTCCCGCTAGGCCCGATTCGGCCCGGAATCGTAGCCCGCTGAAGATCATCATCGCCACCGATTCCAGGACACCGGTCTCATACCGGTCGCCGTGGCCTGCCACCATGGGCCGATCACCGATCCGAGGACTGGGAGGCCGCGCGTGGAGCCGACCGGCACGTTGGCGGAGGCCGACTGGGAGGCGCATCGCCCCGCCGTCTTCGGAGCCGCCTACCGGATCCTCGGCAGCGTCACCGAAGCCGAGGACGTCACGCAGGACGTCTGGCTGCGCGCCGCCGGCGCCGACCTTTCCGAGGTGCGGGACCTGCGGGCCTGGCTCGTGACCCTCGCCGCCCGGACGTCGTACAACGTGCTGAATTCGGCCCGCGTCCGCCGCGAGTCCTACGTCGGCCCCTGGCTGCCCGAACCCCTGCTGACCGGGCCCGACGCGGCCGCGCAGGTGCTGGTGGACGACATGGTCGGCACCGCGATGCTGGTGGTCATGGAGTCGCTCAGCCCGGACGAACGCGTCGCGCTGGTGCTGCACGACGTGTTCGGCTTCCCGTTCGCCCAGATCGCCGAGGTGCTCGACGGGACGCCCGCCGCGAGCCGCAAGCTGGCCTCCCGTGCGCGGGCGCGGGTCGCCGCCGTCCAGAAGGAACCGCGGGCGTCCCGGGCCGAGACCGAACGCGTCCTCCGGGCGTTCAAGGCGGCCGCCGACGCGGGAGACATGGCCACCCTCATCAGGCTGCTGAACCCCGAGGCCGTCTACGTCGCCGACGGCGGCGGCAAGGCGACCGCCGCGCGCCGCCCGGTCCGAGGCGTCGAGACGATCGCGCTGCTCGCGGTCAGGCAGATCCAGATCAGGCGCCCCGATACGTTCCGGATCGTCGAAGTGAACGGCCACCCGGCCCTCGCGACCTACCAGGACGGCAACCTCGTCTGGCTCGACACCATCGAGGTCGCCGACGGCCGGATCACAACCCTACGCAGACTCGCCAACCCCGAAAAGCTGGCTCGCATCGCCCACATCTGAGATCGACTGGGCGGTCCGCCAACCCCTGACGACGAAAGCCCCTGCGCCGTAGCCTGAGAGCGCGACCACTCAGGAAGGCGCAGAGCCCTATGACTCAGGATGCCGCCCCGGAGACCGTCGGCGTTCGCATCGCTCGTGCGCGAAAGCGACGCGGCCTCACGCAACATGGCCTGGCGGACAAGAGCAGGTACTCGCGTGGCCACATCGCCCAGGTCGAGTCAGGACAGAAGGTTGCCATACCCTCCTTCGTCGCCGCTGTTGCCGCCGCACTCGGACTGGACCCGGGCGAGTTGTACGGCCAGCCCTACCGGGCGCGCGGCCACGACGACCGCGTCCACACGTGGATCCCCGAGCTGAGGCGTGTTCTGGCATACGTGGACGTCGGCCCCGAACTCGCCGGACGGCCGCGCGGCCTCGACGTCCTCGCCGAAGAGGTCGCGACCGCTCGCCGCCTGCTGCTGGACGCCAAGCTGAGCCGCCTCGGTGGCAGGCTGCCCGGCGTCCTGGAGGAGCTGACGTACTACGCCCACGAGACCGACGACCATGCCGTCTGGGCGCTGCTCTCCAAGGGGCACTACGCCGCCGTGAGCCTCGCGCGGCGACTCGGGTACACCGGCGACGCGCTCGCACTCATGGACCGGGCGATGGAGGCCGCTCGCCGTTCTCAGGACCCGCACCTGCCGCTCGTGGTGACACTGCCGCGGACGCTCCTGCTGATGGCGATGGACCAGACCCGTCCGGCGTTGACGCTGCTCGACCGTGCGGCCGCCGAGATCGACCCGGCGCTGTCCGACGCCGACGAGGTGGCGGGAGCCCTGGAGCTGCGGTCGGCGATCGTCGCCGCACGGTCTCCGCACGCCGGTTCGCAGGCGTGGGACTACTACGGCCGGGCCGTCACCCGCGCCCAGTCCTCGACGAGGCGGGCGGCCGTTCACGACCTCCAGTTCACGGCCGCGAACGTCGCCGTCCACGGCGCGGCCGTCGCCGTCGAGCTCGGCGACCTGGACGAGGCCGCACGGCGGGACCACGAGATCGGCGAGCGAACACTGACCGCGCTTCCGCCGGAGCGGCGCGCACATCACGAGATCGACATGTCCCGGGTTCACGTCGAGGTCGGCGACTACGGCAAGGCGCTCGAGCGGCTGGCGAGCGCCGACCGGGTCGCACCCCAGATGGTCACCTTCCACCCGACCGCGCGGTCCGTGGTGGCACACCTGGTGGACGTCCGCCGCTCACTGCCCGAACCGCTGCGACGCCTACACGCGCGAATGAGCACCTAACACGGACGCGCCCCACCAGCAAGCAGCTCGCTGCACCACTTTGGAACATCACGGAACGTGCGGACGACAACGCTGTCCGTCATGACACAGCCACGCCAGCCGAGGCCAAGCGATGCCCAACACGAACCCGTGCCCTACGCCGTGCTCGGGCCCATTCTTGTGCGGCAGCACCTTGCCGCGCTGAGCATGCACTGCCGCGGACAAGGGCTGAGTGTGGAGCCGACTGCGGTCGGGATCGTCGTCCGGGATCCGGAGCGGCCCGGCGCGGCCGCCCGGGTCGAGTGCCGGGAGCGGCCGTCCGACGGCGACCGGATGTGGTTCTGGGGTCCGCTCGGCCCGCTGGTCGAGGCCGACCGGATCCCGGACGCGATCGTCGCGATCCGGAGCCTCCTCACCCACCCCTCGGACGGGGCACGGTGACCATGCCTCGCCGTGCGGGGGCGGTGCGTCGTGGGTGAGATCCCGGACGGTCTGCCCGACCCGGAGTCCATGCGCTTCGACCACCTGACGGATGATCAGCGCCTCGCCGTCGCGCTGTGGGCCTTCAACAAGTTCTTGGACGCCGCGCCGGGGGTGTTCGAGCAGGGCGCCGGCAAGAAGGCGGACCCCGAGGCCGCCCGCGTGTACGGCGACATCCTCGAGCGAGCGACGGCCCGCGCCCGGGAGGGACGGGCATGACGAAACGGCTTGTCGTCTGTGCTGCCTCCCGTTCGGTGCGCATGTTCGAGGCGGCGGCCACATTTGTCACACCCTTCGGTGCGCAGACCGTCGACGCCTTCCGTCCTAGCGTGGCGGCATGGGCGACACCAAGCAGTGCACCGAGCCGCACTGCGGTGGGAGCGGGGGCTGGTGGGTGGCCAAGAACGGGAAGCCGGAACGTTGGGTGACGTGCCCGCGTTGCGGTGGGTCAGGGAGGATCCCCAAGTGAACGACCCGTGGACCGATCCCCCGTGCCCGGACTGCCGCGGCGTTGGGTCGCTCGTCCTGACCGGCCGGAGCTGGATCGAGCTGCGCTGCGAGACGTGCGATGGGTCAGGGGTCACCGGGACGCGCAACACCCCGCCCGCAACCGAGGAGTTCGACGCCCAGACGCATGTGTGCGGCGAGTGTGGAGCGTTCAAGGTCCGGCCGGGCGGGGTGTGGCGGTGCCCGAACGGACATTCGGCGTTGCCCGGCGAGCCTGAGTAAGGACGTCGCGATCTCGGCGAGGCCGACGCATTCCCGTGTAGGTCAGAGGCCTGCTGTCCAAGGGCGGTCACATTTTACGGCGCCGTCTTGTCTCCCTGCCGCCCCCGATCCTCGTGGGGCGCGGCAACACGGAGAAGGGACTTTTGCGATGGCGCATGTTGTGATCATCGGGGGCGGGTTCGCGGGTGTGTGGAGTGCGGCGGGTGCGGCGTTGGCGCGCGAGCGGGCGGGCGCGACGGACGTGAAGTTGCGCATCACGCTCATCGCGCCGAACGAGCACCTGGTGCTGCGGCCGCGTCTTTACGAGCCGGAGCCCGAGCTGGCCAAGGTGGAGCTGAGTCGGGTTCTCGGGCCGATCGGCGTTCGTCACCTGCGTGCGTCGGTGAGCACGATCGACACCGCCCGCCACGTGGTGGTGGCCGACGGTCGGGAGGTCGGGTACGACCGGCTGGTGCTGGCGTCCGGGAGTCGGCTCGTCCGGCCGCTTGACCTGCCCGGCGCCGAGCGGCTCTTCGACATCGACACCCTCGACGGAGCCCGGCGCCTCACCGGCCACCTGCGCGGCCGGGAGGACGTCGCCACCGTGGTCGTCGGCGCCGGTTTCACCGGCCTGGAGGCCGCGACCGCGTTGGCCGCCCGGGGCCGGGTGTTCCTGGTGGACCGGTCCGAGGTGGTCGCGGACGCGCTTGGCTCGGGGCCGCGCGCGCACATCGAGGCCGCCTTGGACGAACTGGGCGTCGAGCGCCGCCTCGGGACGACGGTGACGGAGGTCGGCGACGGGTACGCCGCCCTGTCCGACGGCACCAAGGTCGACGCGGACGCGGTGGTCTGGACGGTCGGGATGCGGGCCAGCGAGCTCACCCGGCAGGTCTCCGCCGACCTCGACCACCTCGGCCGGGTCCCGGTCGACCGGCGGCTCCGCGCCCTTCCCGAGGTGTTCGCCGCCGGGGACACCGCGGCCGCGCCGTTCGACGACGAGCACACGGTCATGCAGGCGTGCCAGCACGCCACCCCGCTCGGCAAGGTCGCCGGGTACAACGCGGCGGCCGACCTGCTCGGCACGCCGCTGCGCGACTTCACCCCCAGCCCCTACGTCACCTGCCTGGACATGGGGGCCGCCGGTGGGATCTTCACGCGTGGCTGGGACCGGAAGGTGATGGCGTCGGGCGCCGAGGGCAAGGAGATCAAGACGCTGATCAACCGGGCGATCCACCCGCCGGTCGACGACATGGAGAAGATCCTCGCCGCCGCCGACCGCATCAGCGTCGAGCATCCCTTCTTCCCCCGGGAAGAGGAAGAGGCCGCTCCCGTCACGGGCGACGGGCGTCCGGGCGCACGTGCGAACGGACGCCTTGCAGGCCGAACAGGATGAGGAGCTCGACCGAGCCGCCGTCGGCGCTGCCCAGCCAGTGCGGCAGGACGCCGTGCTCGACGGGTGCGCCGACCTCGGCGCACCCGTCCTCCGGCCCCGGCCGGGGCGTCCCGCCCCCAGCGTCCGGTGGGCGCTCACCCACATGATCGAGGAGACCGGCCGCCACGTGGGCCACGCGGACATCCTCCGCGAACTGATCGACGGGACGACCGGACGCTGACCGGGCCGCAGCCCGGTTCAGTTGGGCAGCGCGGCCTCGAGCCGCTCCAGGTCCGCCGCGCTCAGCTCGACGTCGGCGGCCTCGGCCGAGTCCTGGATGGAGGCCGGACGGCTCGCGCCCGGCACCGGGATCACCCTCGGCGAGCGGGCCAGCAGCCAGGCCAGCGCGATCCGCTGGGGGCTGACGCCGTGCGCGGCGGCGACGTCGTGGAAGGCCGTGTTCGCCGAGGTCGAGCCGGACGGGCCGTCCAGGGAACTGCGGGAGATGCCGCCGAGCGGGCTCCAGGGCAGGAACGCCAGGCCCAGCTCGGTGCTCAGCCGCAGCTCGGGCTCGCTGTCGCGGACCGCCGGCGAGTACCGGTTCTGGACGGAGGCCAGCCCGTCTCCGAGGATCGCGTGCGCCTCGCGGATCTGGTCGGCGGTCACGTTGGACAGGCCCGCGGCGCGGATCGTCCCGGCGTCCAGCAGGTCGCGCAGCGCCCCGACGGAGTCGGCCCACGGGACGGTCGGGTCCGGCTTGTGCAGCTGGTACAGGCCGATGGCCTCGACGCCCAGCCGCTTGGCGGACGCCTCGGCGGCGCGCTTGAGGTGGTCCGGGGATCCGTTGACGGTCCAGCTGCCGTCGCCGGGGCGTCCGCGTCCTCCCTTGGTGGCCACCAGGACGCCGGAGGTGTCGCCGCCGTAGGCGGCCAGGGCGCGGGCGATGAGGAGCTCGTTGTGTCCTTCCTCACCGGCGTGCCAGTGGTAGCTGTCGGCGGTGTCGATGAGGGTGACCCCGGCGTCCAGGGCGGCGTGGAGGGTGGCGATGGCGCGCTGCTCGTCCGGGCGGTGCTCGATGGACAGCGGCATGGCGCCCAGGCCGACGGCGCTGACGGCGGTGTTCCCGATGGTGCGGTACTGCATGGTGGCTCTGTTCCTCAGATCGTGGAGACGGCGGAGACGGAGAGGGCTTCGGCGACGGCGCCGGGCAGCCAGTCGTTGGTGTGGGAGAACGAGAAGCCCAGCCGCTTGGCGCGGGCGTTGCTCATCGCGTAGTGGTGGTCGAAGGAGAACGGTGAGGCGGTCTCGCCCGGGGCGACGGTCCGGTACAGCGGCTGCCGTCCGGCCTGCGCGGCGATCACGGCCCCCAGGTCGCGGACGTCGAGCAGGCCGTCGGAGCAGGCGTTGACCGGGCCGGTGAAGTCGGTGGCCGTGGCCGCCCACAGCAGCAGGTCCGCGAGCTCCTCGTAGTGGACGAAGACCGTGGGCAGCGTATCGGCATGGACGGCGATCTCCCGACCTGCGGCGATGCGCTCGACGTAGTGCGCGAGGCGGCCGGTGAACTCCTGGGCGCCGCCGCCGAGCACGTGGGCGCTCCGCACGGACGCGAACGCGAACCCGGCCGCCGTGAGGACGGCCTCGGCCTGCCGCTTGCCCTCGGCGTAGTGCGTCTCGAGGTACGCCGCGTCGTGCCAGGGCAGGTCCGTCGCCGCCACCCAGGCGGACGGGTCCACGGTCTCCTCCGGCACCGGGGTGCCCACCGGCACGGCCGGGAGCGCGGCGGTCGCCGGGTCGTAGACCTCGATCGTGGACGTCATGACGTAGCGCCGTGTACGGCCGCCGAAGACGCGGGCGGCGATGGACGCCTGCACGGGCGTGTAGCAGACCTGGTCGACGACCGTGTCGAAGGTCCGGGCGCCGAGGGCGGTCACGAGGGCGTCCTCGTCGTCGCGGTCCACGACGAGGTGCTCGACCCCGGCGGGCGGCCGGACGGAGCCGCGGTTGATCACGGTGACCTGGTGACCGGCCGCCTGAAGGCGTCCGACCAGCAGTTTCCCGAAGTACCGGCTCCCGCCGACGACGCAGATCCTTTGCATGCCTCCATCCTGGAGACCTATGGTCATCAGCAGAAGTACCGACCTGCTGGATAGGTATTAAGGAAAACTGTTGATCGATGTGCAGCGGCTCCGCGTCCTGCGGGCGGTGGCGGAACACGGCAGCTTCAACCGGGCGGCGACCGCCCTGCGCCTGACCCCCTCGGCCGTGTCCCAGCACGTGGCCGTCCTGGAACGCAGCCTCGGCGCCGAGGTCGTCACCCGCAGCACCCGCGGCGTCGCCCTCACCCGGGCCGGGCAGATCATGGTCGGCGCCGCCGAGTCGGTCGCCGCCGAGCTCGAACACGCGAGACGGCAGGTCGACCGGCTCAACACCGGGCGCACCCAGCTCACCGTCGCCACCTTCACCAGCGGCGGCAGGCTGCTGCTCCCCGGCGCGTTCGCGCGCCTCACGGCCGCCCACCCCGACACCGTCCTCCACGTCCGGGAGAACGAACCCGAGGACAGCCTGCCCCTCGTCCGGCAGGGCGCCGTGGACCTCGCCCTCGCCTACTCCTTCGACGGCCCCCTGCCCGGACGCCAGGGCCGCACCCACGACCTCCACTGGACGCCGCTCATGGAGGACCCTCTGCACGTCGTCCTGCCGGACGGGCATCCCCTCGCCGACCGCGACGCACTCGACCTCGCCGAACTGGCCGCCGAACCCTGGGTGCTCGGCTGCCACAAGACCGAGGTGTACCTGCGCCGCTACGCCGAGCGCGCCGGGTTCGCCCCGGAGATCCGCGCCACGACCAGCGACTACTTCTTCGCCCGCTCCCTCGTCGGGGCGAGCATGGGCATCACCCTGACCCCGTCCATCGCGCTGGACCCGCCGATCCCGGGCCTGCGCACCGTCCCGATCGCCTCACCGGCCCCGGGACGGCACATCGGCGTCGCCACGATCGGCCGCCGCGACCACCCGCAGGTCGCGACCCTCATCGAGGCCCTCCAAGATCAGGCGGCGCGCCGACGCCCCTGAACCCGGCCTCCTGGCCGGGCGGGCTCCCCGGGCCAGGAGGCTTCGCGTCCGCGGGTGCTACCGGCTGTAGTTCTTCCCGATGGGCCGCCCGGGGATCGGCTTGCCGATGAGGGCGACCGGGACGAACAACCCGAACTGGCCGATCGCCATGGTCAGCGTCCAGATCGCCTCGTCGTCGTAGTGCTCGGACGCCCGCGCGAACAGGTCGTCCGAGACGCGCTCCCCGAACGGGTTCGGGGTGAAGACGGCCTCCACGAGCTCCAGCGCGATCCGCTCCTCGTCGGTGAAGTAGGGGGCGTCCTGCCACGTCGCCACGGCGGTGATCCGCGTCTCGGTCTCCCCCGCCTTGCGGAGGCTGCCGGTCAGTGAGACCGCGTGGTAGGTGCTGCCGACAATCTGCGCGCCGCGCAGCAGCATCAGCGTGATCGTGGTCTGCGGGACCGGCCCGTTCCAGACGGCGTTGCGCATGGACGCGGACAGCTTGGCCATTTCGGGGTACAGCTTGGTGGGGTCGGGCAGGCGCGACTGGATGCCGTCCTGCTCCGCCGCCGTGCCGGTCGTCGTGCCGGTCGTCGTGTCGGTCGTCGTGTCGGTCGTCATTGGCGTCGACATGATCGGGTCGTCCTTCCTTTGACGGATGGTGTCTCACCCGTCCGACAGCACGGGAACGCGGAATGCAAGGCGGGGCGCCGGCATCACGTTCGGGGACGCTGTCTTGTCGAACCACTGAGGACGGACGCGACCGAGGGGGCCGACGACAGCATGACCATCCCGACCGGACCGGAGGACGGCCGCACCGACCCGACCCTGAGCGCGATCATGAGCGAGCGGCGTCAGCTGATCAACCTCGCCTACCGGCTCCTCGGCTCGCTCGCCGAGGCCGAGGACGCCGTCCAGGAGACCTACGCCCGCTGGTACACGCTGTCCCGGGAGCAGCAGCGGGAGATCCGCTCCCCCGGCGCCTGGCTCACGAAGGTCGCCGGACGCGTCTGCCTCAACGTGCTCGGCTCGGCGCGGGCCCGGCGGGAGAACTACGTCGGAGCCTGGATCCCCGAGCCCCTGCCCGAACCCGCCGAATGGCCGGGCGGACGGCAGGGCGGCACCCTCGACCCGGCCGACAGCGTCACCCTGGACGAGTCGATCAGCATGGCCTTCCTCGTCGTCCTCGAGTCGATGACCCCGGCCGAACGCGTCGCCTTCGTCCTCCACGACGTCTTCCGCTACCCGTTCGCCGAGGTCGCCGACATCGTCGGGCGCTCCCCCGGGGCCTGCCGCCAGCTGGCGTCCTCGGCCCGACGCCGCGTCGAGGCCGCGCGGACGCCCGAACCCCCGACCGCCCGGCAGGCCGCCATCGTCCGGGACTTCAAGCGGGCGTGGGAGGCCAAGGACATCGACGCCCTCATCGGCCTCCTCGACCCGGACGTCATCGGGACGGGCGACGGCGGCGGCCTCGCCACCACCGCGCTCCACCCGCGCACGGGCGCCGAGCAGCTGGCGCGCGGCCTCGCCGACCTCGTCCGCAGGCAGGACGGCCTGACCTTCCTGGAACGCACCGTCAACGGCCGTCCCGGCCTGGTCGCCCAGCAGGACGGCGTCGTCGTGACCGTGTACGCCTTCGACATCACCGACGACCGGATCACCCGCATCTGGGCCATCCGCAACCCCGAGAAACTCCGCCCCTGGACAACGGCGATCTCCCCTCGCCCCTGACCGCCGGCTCACGAACCGGGCCGTCCGTTTGGGGGTTTCGGAACTTCCGTCACATATTGCGCGTCATGCTGCGAGAGGGGCGGCGCTCGACTGCGCCCGGCGGCCGGAGGTCGGCGGCGGTCCCCGGTCCCCCGCAGAGCGGTACGCGAACGGAGCAATCGATGATCATCGGCCTCATGACGGCCATCTCGGCATCGGCCTGTTACGGCGTCGGGTCGGTCCTCCAGGCCATGGGGTCCCGCAGGTCCAGCCGCCAGGAGGCCGCCGCGAGCTCCGCGAGCGGCACCACCCAGCGCGGCGGCCCCAGTCTCTCCTCCACCGCGAAAGCCGCTGTGACCTGGGAATTCATGCTGGGAAGCGTCCTGGACTTCGTCGGATTCGGGCTCGGCGCGCTGGCCGCGCGACTCCTGCCCCTGTTCCTGTCGCAGACCGTGATCAGCGCCAACCTGGTGATCACCGCGGTGCTGGGCATCAAGCTGCTGGGCGTCAAGCTGACCGGGCGCGAGTGGGGCTCCATCGGCGTGGTCTGCGCGGCCCTGGTGCTGCTGGCCGGCGCCGCCGGCCCGGAAGGCAGCGGCCACACCCCGATCACCACCCACTGGTGGCTGCTGGCGGCGTCCGCGCTGCTGATCGGCGGTGGCACCCTGGCGGTCCGCTGGCTGGGAGCGAACGCGGCGATCGCGGCCGGTCTGCTGTCCGGCCTGGGCTTCGGCGTCGTCGGCATCGGGGTACGGGTGCTGAACGGCGTGGACCCGCTCGACCTGGGCGCGCTGCTCACCGACCCGGCCCTCTACGCCATCCTGATCGGCGGCGTCGGCGGCATGTACCTCCACACCGTCGCCCTGCAGATCGGCTCGATCAACGGCGCGACCGCGGCCCTGGTCGTGGGCGAGACCGTCGTCCCCGGCGCCCTCGGCGTCCTCTGGCTCGGCGACGCCTCGCGCTCCGGCTATGCCTGGCTGGCGGTCGTCGGCTTCCTGCTCGCCGTGGTGGGCGCCGTCGCCGTCGCCTGGTTCGGCCAGTCCGAGGAGACCCACGCCCAGGAACCCCGCCCCGAGGAAGTCCCCGCCTCGAACTGACCCGACCACGAGAAATGTGAAGCGGCCCCCGATCCGAAGGGATCGGGGGCCGTGATGTGGACGGTGCGTCGATCCCGGTCATCTATGGGCGCGCCGACCTTTGGTTCAGTTGGTCTTCACGGTGATCCCGAAGTCGCGCCAGGCCGTGCCGAAGTCCTGGTAGTAGAGCGTGGAGGTGTGGTTGGTGTCGGTGCCGGTGACCGTCCCCTTGGCCACGACGTCGTAGTCGCCGCTGACGGAGAAGACCGGTCCGCCGCTGTCGCCATCCCGGCTGGCCGGCCCGCCGCCGACACGGCGAGCGACGATCAGGTCATAGAAGAACCCTCTGTTGCCGTAGTCATCGGCGTTGAACCACTCGGCGTAGGTGAAGTTCTCGGTGTTCTGGATCCCGCAGACGGCGCCGCTGGTCGCGCCGGACTGGCAGACCCATTCGTAGGCGTAGGCCCAGTCCCAGCCGACGACGTGCTTGGTGAAGTCGCCCCAGCGACTACCGTCCCAGATACGTCCCGTCGAAGGGGCGTTGATGAGGAGCAGGTCGTGCCCGACGTGCTCCTGGGTGGCCCGTCCGACCCACTTGCCGGTCCCGGGCGTCGACCATTGGCCGTTGTGCCAGCCGCCTCCGGGGCGGCCACAGTGACCAGCGGTCAAGAGGTAGCTGTTGCCCCAGGTGTCGATGACGCCCCACCCGGCCGTGCACATCTTCTTTGGTTCGCCTGGGAAGTCGTCGTTGAGGATGGCACCACCCCCCGCGTACTCCCCATCGTCGTCGAGCCGGCCGTTGAGGCTGGGAGCGCCGCCGTCGACGTAGGTCACCGGAACACCGCCGAGGGTCGTGGGCCGCGCCGCGAGTCCCCTGCCCTTGTCCCTGGTGGTCAGGACCAGACCGTCTCCCTTGAGCGAGCCGGCGACCTGGTTGATCGGATAGTCCGGGTCCTTCTTCATGTCGGCTATGAGTCCCGAGGCCGCCGCCTTGAGTTCGGCCTGGGAGTAGCGGGCGGGTTTCACCTCGACCGCCGCGACACCGCGCGCCTGCCCGACCGCCTTGCTCACAGCGGCGGGCAGCTTGCCCTTCCACCACAACTCCACCGACTTGGGCTGCAGGGCGATACCCGCGAACCCTCCTCTCTGTCCCGATTTCTCCATCGCCCAGGAGATCTTCGACGCTGCTTCCTTCAGCGGCACCTGGTCATGCATCTTCTGCCGGATGTCCGCCGGAATGTAGCTGAACGGAACCGGCTCGACGGCGCCCTTGCCGCTGCTCGATGCCTGCCCTGCGGTGGCGGACACCATGCCCGACACCGCCACACTCAGCACCGCCGCGCCCAAGACCCCGACGAACCGTGCCGAGCCCTGCCTGAAACCCATGTGGTCCTCTCAAGTAGACCCGTGACCTGGCGAGAGTATTGATCAACTTCACGGGAAAAGGCAGGCACAGGCGTGCGGTCCGGCTGTGCAACGCGTGCGGCGATACCCGGAGCTTTTCGGCGCGACCTCCGTACCGTGCGGGACGTAGATATCCGGGGGGAGACAAGCCGCCAGGCCGTCGATATTTAGTGCAACGAATTGCGACGGCTTCCACACCGAAGGTGCCCCGCTGGACTTGGGGCCCGCATGGGTGTCCGAGTTCCCCTCCTTCTCGTTCGACCCCGCCGGGGCGCGCCAGTCCGGCACCTGGGCGATCGGCGCAGCGGGTGTGTCTTGGTTCGCTCGCCTGGGTGGCGCGGTGCGCGACGAGTAGGTAACTTCTCTGCCTACTTGTCTCGGTGACGTCGTTCGCGGCGTCCGATGCACCACCCGCCGGAGGTGGACGTGGCTGATGAGGGGTACCTGGCCGGGCCGCAGGCTCTGCTCGGGTCGTTGAACGCGCGTGCCGTGCTGGACGCGCTGGACCGGTCGGACGAGCCGCGCGCCCGACCCGACCTGGTGCGGGCGACCGGCCTGTCGAAGCCGACCGTGACCAAGGCGCTGGACGCGCTGCTGGCGCACGGCGTCGTCTCCGAGGCCGGGATCGACACCGACCGGCGCGGCCCCGCCGCCACCCTCTACACCGTCGACCCGGGACACGGACATGCCCTCGGTGTCCAGATCGGGCATCGGCGCGTCCGGGTCTGTGTCATCGACCTGGCTGGGGCCGAGCTGTCCCGTGCCGAGGCCGACGTCGGCGGGGAGACGGCCGACAGTCCCAAGGCGCTGGCGGACGCCGTCGCCCGGACGGCCGAGCGCGCCTGCACCGACGCGGGGATCGCGGCGGACCGGCCCGCGCACGCGGTCGTCGGTGTGCCCGCCATCGTCGGCGCCGACCGCCGGACCATCCGGGTCGGGCGGGGCCTGCCACGGTCGGGCGAAGGGCTGGTGGCGGCGCTGGACGACGCGCTGCCCGTCCCGTTCGTGTTGGAGAACGACGCCAACCTCGCGGCCCTTGCCGAGCGGCGCGTCGGCACCGTCCGGGACCTGGACGACTTCGTCGTGCTGCGGCTCGGCACCGGGCTGGGCGCGGGCGTCTTCCTCGGCGGACGCCTGCACCGGGGCATCGCCGGGGGCGCGGGCGAAGTCGGGTTCCTGCCGCAGCCGGGCGTTCCACTGGGCGAGTCCGTCCTCGCGCGGCGGACCGTCGACCCGGACGGCGAGACGTTCGCCCGCGCCGCCGCGGGCGACGCCGAGGCCCTCGCATGGACCAGGGAGTACGCCCGCGCGCTGGCCCAGGTCGTCGCCGCCGTCAGCCTGATCGTCGAGCCCGGCGTGTTCGTCGTCAACGCCCCCGACACCGCCGACGGACCCGACCGCGCAGGCGGGCACACGCTGGTGCGCCTGGTCGAGGAACTGCTCGCCGAGCTCGCGCCCGAACTGGTTTGCCAGCTGCGGCTGTCGGGCGTCCCGCACGACACCGCCGTCCTCGGCGGCGCGGGCTGGCTGGCCCGCGACGAGTTGAAGGAGCGGCTGTTCGCGGCCGCGAGCCGCGCTCCCCTCCACCCCCGTCCCCCGACCCCGGAGCACTCGTGAACCTCGCCGAACGCCTGGGCCACGCCCCCGACGCGCGCCTGCTCATCGTCAACGCCGACGACCTCGGCATGTGCCTGTCGGCCAACACCGGCATCCTCGCGCTGCTGGACGCGGGCGCGATCAGCTCCGCTACCGTCATGACGCCCTGCTCTTGGGCGCCCGCCGCGATCGGCGCCGCAGGCGGGCACGACGTCGGCGTCCACCTGACTCTCACCAGCGAATGGGACTCCTACCGGTGGGGCCCGGTCACCCGCGACGCCCCGGTCTCGTCCCTCGTGGACGCCGACGGGTACTTCCCCCGCGACTGCCGAACCGTCGAGGAACGCGCCAACCCCGACGAGGTGTACCGGGAACTGCGTGCGCAGGTCCTGAAGGCGATCTCCCTCGGCCTGGACCCCTCGCACGCCGACAACCACGTGACTCCTCCTCCCGGATGAATTCGGGGGGCTTCTCCTGTTGGTGGTTAGGCCACGTCGGGAAGGACCAGCCCGGCCCTGTGTGCGATGTTCCAGGCGCCTACCCGGTCCGCGTGGTCGCGGTGGTCGCAGGAGGTGCACTGGAATCTTTCGCCGTCGCGGTTTCGGGCGTCCACGTGCCCGCACCTGGGGCAGGTGCGGGAGGTGTTGCGGGGGTCCACCGGGATCAGTACGCGAGCGGCGCTTTCAGCCTTCTGCGCGAGGATGCCCAGGAACACCCCCCAACCCGCGTCGAGAATGCTCCGGTTGAGCCCGGCCTTGGCGGCGGCACCGTTCGGCAGGAACGTGCCGGGCGTCTGGGGGGCGGGCTTGGGCTTGGGGGCGCGGACCATGTTCGCGATGTTCAGCCGCTCGTGCGCCACCTGGTCGTAGCAGCGGACCAGGGCGAGCGCGGTCTTGTGGGCATGGTCCAGGCGCCGGCGACGCGCCTTGCGGTGCAGCGTGGCAACCTTCTCCACGGCCCGGCGGTGCCTGGCGGTGCGGTCATCCCGCTTCCGCCGGGGAAATGTCTTGAGGGCCCGTTGCGCATCGGCGAGGGCATCGGCGTTGCGCCTGCCGTGCCTGGGGTTTTGGACGTGCGTGCCCTCGGAGGTGGTGAGGAAGTGCGTGATGCCCATGTCGATGCCGGTCACCGCCCCTGTGGCGGGCAGCGGCTCGGCGGGCACGTTGTCACAGGCGAGGACGACGTACCACCGGCGTCCCTCGCGCTTGACCGAGACGGTCTTGACGCGTCCTTTCACCGGCCGGTGCTGGTGGACGCGGATGTGTCCGACGCCTTGCAGGCGGACACGAGTGACGGTGTCGCGGGGGGTGGAATCCCACCGGCACCCGTCGCCGTCCTTCGGGAACTCCACGGTGTCGAACCAGTTGACGCCCCGGAACCGGGGATAGCCGGGCCTCTCCCCGGCCTTCACACGCCGGTAGAACGCCCGGAACGCCTTGTCCAGGCGGCGCAAGGTGGCCTGCTGCGAGGAGAACGACCAGCGTCCCTGACGCTCCGGGTCGAACGCCCGGATCTCCTTGAGCTGGGCGGACTGCTGCCCGTAGGTGACCGAGGTCTTCGACCTGTGCCGGTAGGCGTCGCGGCGTTCCTGCAACGCGCTGTTGTAGAGCGAGCAGTGATCCCGCAGCATCTCCTCCAGTGCCTGCACCTGACCGACAGTGGGACGGAGAAGGAACTTATACGCCCGGTGCACGGCCGGCCTCCTTGTCCTTCTTCTCCTTCCGCTTCTTCACCCGAGGGCGTTCCCACTGGGTGTCGATGTACTTCTCCACCGCATCCGCCGAAACGGCACCCACCAAAGCGACGAAGAACGACGACGACCACAGCGTGGGCATAGGGGACTCCAGGTGAGGGAACTCCTCCCGCAACACGCGGGAAGTGAAGCCCTTGAACTGGTTCGCCACGTAGGAGGCGGACGCCTCCGGCTCGTGCTCGACGAACACGCGCACGTGATCCGGCATCACCTCAAACGCGATGATCTCCCAGCCCTTCTCCTCAGCCTTCTACTCGATCAGCTCACGCAGCCGGACCCCGACCCGGCCGCCAAGAACCCGGCGGCGGTACTTGGGCACCACACCACATACAAGCCAAGTCGTACACACCGCCGAAGCACCGGCGAACCTTCCGCGCCACAGCCACACCACCACCATAAACGCGGCACACATCTAGCCGAGGCCAGAACGGCCCGAGAGAAACGACTCCCCGATACCTAAAGGCACAGGCCCCCTCGCCAGCTATCGGATGGGCAGCGTCCACGGCCTGGGGACCGGCCGCCACTTCCTGGAACCGGTGCTGCTCGTGTGCGCCGAGTTTCCGGCTCCCCCGCCACCCTGCCGGCAGCCTGGTCCCAGGGCTGGCGCTGCCCGCCGAGATCGTGGACGTGGCCCGAGCCGCCGCGGCGGGCGTGGTCATCCCCGACCGTCTGTGGACGCTGTCGTTCCCCCTCCTGGACGGCGAGACCCACGACTCGCTCGAACGCGACCTCATCGACCTCGTCCGCGGCATCCCCAAGGGCGTGAACGAGCTGTTCGTCCGCCCTCATCGGCTGGCGAGACCTGCGCGACCTCCAGCGGGGCGCCGTGCGGACCGGCGCCCGGTGAGCAGGGCGCGGCGGCCCCTGGCCTACGGGGCCGGGAACCTGGGCGTCCAACTCCTCGCGCAGACCTTCACCAACTACGCCACCTTCTACTACGTCGACCGGCTCGGCCTGAACGCCGCGCTCGTCGGCGCCGTCATGATCGCCAGCGGGGCGGCGCTGGCGATCCTCAACCCCGTGATCGGGCACCTCTCCGACCGGACCCGCACCCGCTGGGGACGCCGCGTCCCCTACATCGCCGCCGGAACCCTCCCCCTGGCCGTAGTCAGCGCCGCGATCTGGGCACCGCCGTTCCACGGGCACACCGCCCTGCTGTGGTACTTCCTGGTCACCGTCCTGGTCTTCGACCTGCTGACCATCACGGTGGTGCTCAACTACGGCGCGCTGTTCCCCGAGATGTTCCGCACGACGCGCGAGCGGGCGGCGGTCGCGCCCGCACGCCAGCTGTTCGGGATCGCCGGGATGATCCTCGGCGTGGCCGGGGCTCCCCTGCTGTACGGGTCGATCGGCTGGCCCGCGATGGGCGCCTGCTTCGCGCTGCTCGCCGCGGCGTCACTCGCGCTGTCGCTGCACGGATCGGTCGAGCGCGCCGATGTGCCGCACGCGTCGTTCGGGTTCACCGCGGCCGTCCGGTACACGCTCGCCAACAGGGCGTTCGTCACCTACGCCGTCGGCGGGCTCCTCCTCCAGCTGGCCATGGCGATCTTCCAGGGCGGCCTGCCGTTCTACACCGAGTACGCGCTGGGCCTGGGCGACGCCGCCAACACCGCGATCCTCGGCTCGCTGTTCGCCGCGGCGATCCCGACGCTGTTCGTCTGGGGACGCCTCATCACCCGCTGGGGGCCGCGCTCGGCGGTCCTCGCGGCGACCGCGGTGCTCGCGGCGGCGCTGCTGCCCTTCCTCGGAGCGTCCGGGCTGCCCGCCGCGATGGCCACGGGAGCGCTGGTCGGCGTCGGGGCGGCCGGGGTCATGGTCCTGCTGGAGGTGCTGCTGGCGGACGTCATCGACGACGACACGGCACGCACCGGCGCGCGCCGCGAAGGCATGTACACCGGAATGAACGGCTTCGTCGTCCGCTGGGGGACGTCCCTGCAAGCGGTGCTCATCAGCGGCGTCCTCGGCGCCTCCGGGTACCACGCGGGCGCCGGGCATCAGCCGGGCTCGGTCGACACCGGGGTGCGGCTGCTTCTCGGGGCGGTGCCGATCGCCGTCCTGCTTCTGGCGGCCGCGTCGTTCCTGCTGTACCCGCTGCGCGACCGCACCCGCGCGGTCAGCATGGCGGTCGAACCCGTGGGCGAGGCGGGCTGACACAAGGGCGGGCCCTGACCGTGGTCAGGGCCCGCCCCGTCTTGCTGAGCGGTGTGCGTCAGGCCGGGCGGAGGATGCAGAACTCGTTGCCCTCGGGGTCGGCCAGGACCGTCCACGGGACGTCGCCCTGACCGATGTTGACGTCGACGGCGCCGAGCGCGCGCAGCCGGTCCGCCTCCGCCTCGCGGTCGTCACCCGCGTACGGCCGGAGGTCGAGGTGGATGCGGTTCCGCACGGTCTTCACGTCCGGCGTGCGGACGAACTCCAGGTACGGCCCGACGCCCTTGGACGAACGCATCGTCGCCTGGTCGTCGGTCACCTCGTGGACGGTCCAGTCCATCGCCTCGCCCCAGAACCGCGCCATGGCCCGCGGGTCCACGCAGTCGACGACCACGGCGGCCATCGGCCCGGTGTCCCGGTAGATCTCCCGAGGCTCGAGGACGCAGAACTCGTTGCCCTCCGGGTCGGCCAGGACCGTCCACGGGACGTCGCCCTGACCGATGTCGGCGGGCGTCGCGCCGAGCTCCGTGAGACGGGCGACCAGCTCCGCCTGGTGGGCCTCGGAGGTGGTGGCGAGATCGACGTGCGCGCGGTTCTTCACCGTCTTGGCGCCCTCGTCGCGGACGACGTCGATGTAGAGGGCCGAGGGGTCCGGGTAGGTGAGGCCCTTGGGCCCGAGGTTGGTCACCCCGGGTCCCTCGCTGTCCATCCCCCAGTCGAGAACCTCCGCCCAGAACCGTCCGAGCGCGGCGTCGTCCCCGGCCTTCATGTGAATCTGCACAAGCCTCGTTGCCATGCGGCAGATCCTATTCCGTCCGGGTATCGGCCCAGCCGAGGCAGGTCGTCGCCTGGGCCGGGCGGCCCGTCAGAGGAGGCCGAGCACCTCGTTGAGCGCCTCGGTGGCGCTCGGGTGCGTGTAGATCGCGTCGCGCAGTTCGGTGGCCGTCACGTCGTGCCGGATGGCGAGGGCGATGGTGTTGATCATCTCCTGGGAGTCGGTGCCGAGCAGCGCCGCGCCGAGGACGAGGTCGGTGTCCGCGTCGACGACGACCTTGAACAGGCCCCGCGTCTCCCCCACGATCCGGGCGCGGGGCATGGCCGCGATCTGCGCGACCGGCTTCGCCGCGACCTTGACGTTGTGCCCTGCCTCGCGCGCGGCCTTCTCGGTCAGCCCGACCGTGGACAGTGGCGGCGTGATGAACGTCGTGGTGGGGACGGCGCGCCGGTCGGCCGTGCTGCGCCGTCCGGACCCGACCAGCTGGTCCGCGACGATGCGGTGGTCGTCCAGGGAGATGTAGGTGAACTGCGGGCCCCCGTTGACGTCGCCGATGGCGAAGACACGCGGGTTGCTGGCGCGCAGATGCTCGTCGACCGCGATGGCGCCGCGCTCGGTGAGCTCGACGCCCGCTGCGTCCAGGCCGAGTCCGTTGGTGGCCGGCCTGCGGCCGGTGGCCGCGAGCACCCGGTCCACGAGGACCTCGCCCTTCGTGCCCTCGATCTCGTAGCGGACGATGGCACCGCCCTCGGTGTCCTCGACCTCGGTCACGGACGCGCCGGTCACCACCCTGATCCCGTCGCCGGTGAGGATCGCCGCGAGGGTCCCGGCGATGTCGTCGTCCTCGCGTCCGGCCAGGCGCGGAGAGGACTCGAGGACGGTCACCTCGGAGCCGAAGCGGCGGTACATCTGCGCGAACTCCAGGCCGAGCGGGCCGCCGCCGATGACGGCCAGGTGGCGGGGCAGCTCGGTGCCGCGCAGCAGGTCCGTGCTGGTGGCCAGGTGGGCGCTCTCCCGCAGCCCGGGAATCGGGGGCACGACGGGAACGGCTCCGGTGTTCACCACGATCGCGCCCGCGGAGACGAGAAGCCGGTCGTCGCCGGCGCGCACTTCGACGGTCTCCGGGCCCAGGAAGCGGGCCTTCCCTGTGACGACGGTGACGGTGTCTATTCCGTCGAGCATCGCGTAGTTCTTCTGGTTCAGGAAGGCGGTCAGGTCCTGCACGTCGCGCGCGTTCTTCTCGAACCACACCGCCGGGTCGTCGGCGCCGGGCCGTTCCCCGGAGCGGTGCACGAGCGCCTTGGTCGGGACGCAGCCGATGTTGATGCAGGTGCCGCCGTACATCTGATCGGACTGCTCCACCAGGACGACCCGCTGCCCCTTACGTCCGAGGGCACTCGCGAGCGTCTTCCCGCCCTTGCCGAACCCGATCACCAGCAGATCGGCCTGAAGGGCCGCGTCGCCCTCGGCCGCCGTCTTGTCCGTCAATGCCGTCATGGCCTCGACGAACACCCACACCCCGAGGCGTATTCCGGTTCCCCGCCCCTGAACCCCCATCGCGCAATCCAGCGACCACTGGGCCGACCGCCGGACATGACCGCCTGGGCACATGAAGCGGCCCCCGATCTGTTCGGATCGGGGGCCGTGGTGGCGACGGGGTCACCCGCGAGCAGATCCGGCCGTTGGCTCAGCCCAGCTTCACGTTGATCCCGAAGTCGCGCCAGGCCGTGCCGAAGTCCTGGTAATAGATCATGGACATGTCCTTGTTGTCGAGGCCGGTGAGCGTTCCCTTGGCTATGACCTCGCGGTCACCGTTGGTGAGGGAGAAGATGGGGCCGCCGCTGTCACCATGCTGGGCCGGTAGCCCGCCGTCGGCACGGCGAGCGACGACCAGGTCGGTGTACCACTCCTTGTTGCCGTAGGCGTCGGGGCCGAACCAGCCGACGAAGGCGAAATCGGACGTGTTCTGGATGCCGCAGATAGCGCCGCTGGCCGCACCGGACTGGCAGACCCACTCGTTGGCATAGGCCCAGTCCCAACCGCTGACACCCTTGATGAAGGTGCCCGCTTTGCTGCCGTCCCACATACGCCCGGCCGAGTCGGCGTCGATGAGGAGCAGGTCATGCCCGACGTTCTCCCGGACGGCCCGCCCGATCCACAAACCGGTCCAGTCCGTCGTCCATGCGCCGTTGTGCCAGCCGCCTCCGACGCGGCCGCAGTGACCGGCGGTCAAGAGGTAACTGTGGCCGCTGCCGTCAGAGACCCCCCACCCCGCTGTACAAAAGGACTTGACGTTGCCTTTGATGTCGTCGTTGAGGATGGCGCCACCCCCCTTGAAGGACGGTTGGTCGTCCCACCGGCCGGCAGGGCTGGCTATGCCACCTTCGACATAGCTCACCGGAACACCGGCGAGGGTCTTGGGCCGCGCCGCGAGTCCCTTCCCCTTGCCATTGGTGGTCAGGACGAGCCCGTCTCCCTTGAGTGAGCCGGCGACCCGGCTGATCGGATACGCCGGGTCCTTCTTCATGTCGGCCATCAGTCCCGAGGCCGCGGCCTTGAGCTCGGCCTGCGAGTAGCGGGCGGGCTTCACCTCGACCGCCGCGATACCGCGCGCCTGCCCGACGGCCTTGCTCACAGCGACAGGGAGCTTGCCCTTCCACCACAACTCGACCGACTTGGGTTGCAGGACGATACCCGCGAACCCGCCTCCGCGTCCCGACTTCTCCATCGCCCAGGAGATCTTCGACGCGGCCTTCTTCAGCGGCTCCTGGTCGTGCATCTTCTGCCGGATGTCGGCGGGAATATTGCTGAACGGTGCCGGCTTGACGGTGTTCTTTCCGCCGCCGGACGCCGGCCCCGCGGCCGCGGGCACCATGCCCGCCACCGCCACACTCAGCACTGCGGCGCCCAAGACCCCGACGAACCGTGCCGAGCCGTACTTGAAACCCATGCGTTCCCCTCATGTAGGGCGTGACCTGGCGAAAGTATCGATCGAATTCGCAGGAGAATGCTTGCACAGGCGTGCGGCTCGGCTATGCAACGCGTGCGGAGATATCGAGCGAAAAATGAATCGTCACGGTCCGGCGCGGCCTTTTCACTGCGCGCAGAACGCATGTCCGAGAAGGTGAATTTCCATTGAAGGAGCGGCAAATCCGCCGGAAACAATCGGAGACAAGAAATCCTGGTTCGAGTGGCTCGCCCGAGTGGCATCCGAAGGGACCCGGCTGGATTTGCCCGGGTCTCGGAACACGACCGGCTCGTGTGGGCGGAGGAGCGATGGAGGATAGGTGCGGCTCTCTTGTGGTGACACCCCTGAGCCGGGTGGATGGTGCCCCGAGAACGAGCAGTGTGTGTCCCCGCCACCCTCACCACGGTCACGGCCACGGCCGCGCCGACCTGGCTCGCCCCCGCCGACGTCACCCTGGCCCGCGAACAAGGCCGTCGTGTCCGCCGCCAGGGCGACATCTACGCGGTAGAAATCACGCCCGGACATGACACGTCAACCGGCTGGGTCGACACCGCCAGCGCCGACCGGTCTCCGTCGCACAACTGGAACGCCACCACCCGGTACCTGGCCCACCACCCCGCTGACGGGCGCAAACACCGCCCTGTGAGGCTGGTGTGGCCTGTCCGCTTCGTTCAGCGGAACATCCTGCAGATGGGGCGTGGCAGCGGGTGGGCGCCCGGCGACCGACCGAGCGTCGAAGTCCGGGGAGCGGAAGGCGCGCGCATGGCCGCCGGACCCCCTTGGGCTGTCCGACCGGGTTTCACCGCGCCTTCGGCGCAGGTGGTCAGCCCTGTCCGCGTCGCCCGCTGTGGGCCGGAAGTCGATTGAGGACCACGATCATGAACGTCGCGAACGGGCCGATGAACAACGAGGCGACCCACCAGTTGAGTCCGCTGCGCCCCTTCGCCTGGGCGAGGCCGGCGTTGATCAGAGTGAGCGTGCCCCAGCCGACCGCATAGTCGTGCATTGTGTCCCTTCGTGCCCGTATTGAGATCGCATGAGCGTATCCCGGCCGTGCACCCATCGTTGTCCCGAGCTCTTGCTGGTCGAGGTCGATTGGTTGCACTTTCGAACCTTCAGCAAGGAAGAACCGCCGCCAATCACCCGCAGTCCCTCGACCTTGGCGCCCATGAAGGATGGTCGAGCGCCTTGTGGCCGGGTGTGGGAGGGCCGGGGTCCGGCCCTCCCATCGCGGTGTCAGACCGTCAGTGCTTCGCGGAGGGTTGACGGCTTGAGGCCGAAGGTGTCGCGGATGTCGCTGTCGTCCACGAGGAACGGGCGCTCGGCCATGTAGTTCATCTCGGCGAACTCCCGCCAGATCGGATCGGTGAAGGACAGGAGCATCAGGTCCCGTTCGGTGAGCGGCTCCAGGCGCGGTTCGGGCGCTCCGTGGAGTTCGGCGAGAGCGGTCGCGGCCTGGCGCAGCGTCGTGGTGATGACCGGGGCGTGCCAGGCCCGTCCCCAGGCCCGCTCGTCGTCGCCGACCGCGACCAGGGCCGCTGCGACGTCCTCGGTGTACGAGAACGAATGCGCCGCGTCGGGGTTGCCGTGGACGAGCGCCAGCTCACCCTCGAGGACACGGGGCGCGACCAGCAGCGTGAACGCCGAGACCGCGCCCGGGCCCAGGTACTGGCCGGCTCGCACCTCGGTGACCCGCAGCCGCCCCTCGTCGTGGGCGTCCTTGGCCTGCTGCCACAGCTCGGCCCTCACCCGGCCCTTGCGGGTGGTCGGGACCATCGGGGTGCGCTCGGTGAGCGGCTCGTCGGTCGGCTGGTAGCCGTAGTGGTTGCCGAGCATCACGTAGTCGGCCCCGGCCCGCTCGGTCGCGGCGAGGATCGACGCGAACAGCGGCGGCATGGTCTCTGGCCAGGTGTGATAGGCGGTCATGGCGGCGTTGAAGACCGTGGTCGCTCCGGCGAGAGCCTTGGCCAGCTCGTCGGTGCTGCCCGCGTCCAGGGCGATCCGTTCGATGCCGGGGTGGTCGGGGCCGCTGCCGCTGCGGGTGATGAGGCGGACCTGCTCGCCCCTGCCGGCCAGCTGCCTGGCGGTGGCGACCCCGGTCGCGCCTGCCCCGATGACGACTGATTCAGCCATGACGTTGTCTCCGTGTCTCGCAGAAATGGAACGCTCCCCTGAAGGGGAAGGTGGTGCGCGGGGGCCCGACCGCTTGGTCAACTCTGCCGTTCGGACGCGGGGTAGGGTCAGTGGCCTGATAGCCATGAGCCCCAAGGATCTAGCCATGTATCGTGTCGCCGTCCTGGCCGTCCCTCCGGTCAAGCCCTTCGACCTGTCCATGCCGTCGACACTGCTCGGCGCCGCCGAACTCGAGGGACACCCCGCCTATGAGGTGACGGTGTGCACCGCCGTGCCCGGCACGGTCGCCGCCTCCGGTGGCATCGACGTGGTGATCCGGCACGGCCTCGAGGCGGTCGCGGCGGCGGACACGGTGATCGTCCCCTCGACGGCCAGCCGGCACGACGCCGATCCGGCCACCCTGGACGTCCTCCGGGAGGCGGTCGCCGCGGGCAAGCGCGTCGCCTCGATCTGCAGCGGCGCGTTCGTCCTCGCCCAGGCCGGGCTCCTCGACGGCCGTGCCGCCACCACTCACTGGGGCCTGGCCGAGGAACTGCAGCGCGCCTTCCCCTCAGTGCGCGTGGACGCCGACCGGCTGTTCGTCGAGGACGGATCGATCGTCACCGGCGCGGGCTCGGCCGCCGGGATCGACCTGTGCCTGCACCTGATCGACTGCGACTACGGCGCGGCCGTGGCCAACGCCGCGGCCCGTGCCGCCGTCGTCACCCCGGTGCGCCAGGGCGGGCAGGCGCAGTTCGTGCAGACCCCGCTGCCCGCCAAGACCGACTCCTCATTGGACGCGGCCCGCGTCTGGGCACTGCAACATCTGGACCAGCCGATCTCTCTGCACGACCTGGCCGGTCAGGCCGGGGTCAGCGTGCGGACCCTGACCCGCCGCTTCGTGACCGAGACCGGTGTGACCCCGTTCCAGTGGCTGCTCCAGCAGCGGCTGCTGCGGGCCCGCGAACTGCTGGAGACCACCGACCTCACCGTCGAGCATGTGGCCCGCCGCAGCGGCCTCGGCTCCGGCGAGTCGCTCCGCCAGCACCTGAGCCGCCAGATCGGCATGACCCCGGCCGCCTACCGGGGCGCCTTCACTCACCGCCCGGCCGTGAAGGCCGGTCGGTGACGGTGCGTGACTCGGCTCAGTGAACCGGCGAAGGGTCCTCCTCGATCGCGACGCCCTGGTGGCCCGTGACCTCGGACAGGTGGGCGATCAGGTGCGTCGCGCCGGCGGTTCGGAGTCTTTCGGAGGGCGTCAGGGCGGTGTAGCCGAGGACGTCCATGCCTGCGGCGCGAGCGGCCAGGACGCCGTTCGGGCTGTCCTCGACGACCAGGCAGTTTCGCGGCGCGACGCCGAGGGACGCGGCGGCGCGCAGGAAGAGGTCGGGGGCGGGTTTGCCCACGCCGCCGACGTCCTCGGCGCTGAAGACGGTCTCGGGACGAAAGTGGGAGCGCAGGCCGGTCAGGTCGAGGGCGAGGTCGATCCAGGCGCGGTCGGACGACGAGGCCAGGCAGTAGGGAACTCCGGATCGGCGCAGGTCGGTGAGCAGGTCGGCGGCCCCCGGGGTGGCGGTGAGGCTTTGCCGGAAGGCGGCGTAGACGCGTTCCTGCCAGCGCGCCGTGAAGTCGTCGGGCAGGCGGCCGCCGTGACGGTCCGCGATCACGGTGTGGACGTTGCGCGCGGCGGTTCCGAGGAAGTGCTGGAGGGACTCCTCCAGCGTCATCGGATAGCCCAGCTCGGTCAGGTACTCGGCCAGGACGCGGTGCGCGATGCGCTCGCTGTCGACGAGCACACCGTCGTTGTCGAAGATCACCAGTTCGTAGGGCATGCGTGGGCTCCGGAGCGTTGAACGGTCAGAGGAGGACGGACCGGTAGTGCGTCGTCAGGCGTCCCGTGTCGTCCAGGACGTGGAACGCGAACGCGGGCGGCTGGTCGAGGAACACGTGGTCCAGCGGGTGGGCGCGCTGTTCCCACGGGAGGCGGAGCGTGGAGACCACGCCCGGCGCCACCAGCAGCGGCCGTCCGGCGAAGGTGGTGGACGCCGCGGTGTGGGCGTGCCCGCACAGGAAGGCCACCAGGTTGGGATGGCGGGCGGCGAGGGCTTCGAGCCGTTCGGCGCGGAACTGGCGGATGCCGTCGATGTACGGATCGTGCAGCTCGACAGGCGGGTGGTGGAACCCGACGAGGACGGGCGTCGTCTCCGGGGTCTCCGCCAGCACCTGTTCCAGCCAGGCCAGGGTCTCGTCCTGCACCAGGCCCTCATGCCTGCCCGGTACCGAGGAGTCGCAGAGCGCGACGACGGCGCCGCCCACATGACGAACCTCGTCGACCAGGGCTTTTGAAGGCGGCTGCTGAAGCAGGAACTCCCGGAAGGCGGCACGGTCGTCGTGGTTGCCGGGGCAGACCATCACCGGGTGCCTCGAAACGAACAGCTCCCGGGCCAGTTCGTACTCCTCCGGACGGCCGTGATCGGCGATGTCCCCGGTGATGAGGACGGCGTCCAGGTCGTACGGGAGGTCTTCGAGGTAGGACATGACGGCCCGGGTGCGCTCGGTGCTGCGCTCGCCGGTGTCGAGATGGACGTCACTGACATGGGCGATCACGATCAACGCGGCGGTCCCTTCGGTCGGTGCGATGCCGGAACCCGACACTAGAAGGCGACTGGACCAGATTTAAGATCCAGTTCCATGACGCGTTCTTGGTCCAGTTCCGGTGTCGACCTGCACCTCGATCTGGAGGGCACCTCGAAACGGCGGGCGGGCCTGGAAGCCGCCCTGCGCGCGGCGATCCAGGACGGACGCCTGCCCGCCGGGACACTCCTGCCGTCCACGCGCGGGTTGGCGCAGGACCTCGGCCTCTCGCGCGGCACCGTCACGGCCGCCTACGACCAGCTGACCGAGGAAGGGTTCCTGACGACGCGTCCAGGGTCGGGCACCACGGTCGTGGGGCTGGCCTCACAGGCCCCGGTGTCGGAGCCGTCTCCGCAGGTCGAGCCGGCGTTCCGCCACGACCTCCGGCCCGGACGCCCCGACCTCAGCGCCTTCCCGACCGGCGCCTGGCTCGCGGCGACCCGCCGGGTGCTGACCGGCTCCCGTCCGGAGATCTTCGCCGCCGGTGACCCACAGGGGCGGATCGAGCTCCGCCGGGCGCTCGCCGACCATCTCGGCCGCACCCGCGGCGTCGTCGCCTCGCCCGACCGAATTGTGATCACGTCCGGCCACTACCAGGGCGTTCGCCTCCTCAGCGGGGTGCTGGCCGCCGCCGGGACGACGTCCGCCGCCGTGGAGGACCCCGGCCACAACGTCTTCCGGCGGGCCGTCCGGCGCGGCGGGCTCGCCACCCTGCCCGTGCCGGTCGACGGGCACGGCGCCCGGGTGGACGAGGTGCCACCCGACGCCGGGGCCGTGTTCCTCACTCCGTCGCACCAGTACCCGACCGGCGTCCCGCTCCACCCCGACCGCCGCCACGCCGTGTGCGCGTGGGCCCGCTCCACCGGCGGCGTGATCGTGGAGGACGACTACGACGGCGAGTTCCGCTACGAACGCCACCCCGTCGGGGCCTTGCAGGGAATCGCTCCCGACCACGTCGTCTACTGCGGGACGGCGTCCAAGACGCTCAGCCCGGCACTCCGCCTGGCGTGGATGGTGCTGCCTCCCCGGCTCGTGCCCGAGGTCGTCCGGGCCAAGCAGGACGCCGACCTGTACACCGAGTCCCTCGGCCAGCTGGTCCTGGCCGACCTCATCGCCGGGCACGTCTACGACCGCCACATCCGCGCCGCCCGCCTGCGCTACCGCCGTCGCCGCGCGCTCCTGCTCGAACGCGCGTCCGCCGTCCCCGGTCTCACCGTCCATGGCGTCCCGGCCGGGCTGCACAGCCTGCTCACCCTCCCCGCCGACGGGCCGGACGAGACCGAGATCCTCAACCACTGCGCGGCGCGCAGCGTCGGAATCCGCACTTTCACCGAACTCCACCACGACCCCGCCGGTCGCCCCCAAGGCATCCTCGTCGGCTTCGCGGCCCCCTCAGAAAGCGCCTACCCGGCGGCCCTGGACGCCCTGTTCTCCGCCTTCACCTGAATCAGGCGTGCTCGCTGCACAGACATCCGACGCCCTTCTCGATCCATTCCCGCCCGACCCACTCCGGGTGCCGCTCGATCAGCAGCGCCCGGACCTCGGCCGCGATCTCGCCCTCCCCCATCGCGGAGTCGCGACGCCGCCAGGTCTCGTCGCGGAGCAGGCGCAGGTAGTCGCGGACGTCGGCCAGCACCCGCGGGCCGCCGACCTCGCCATGACCGGGGACCACGACCCGGTGCCCACCGGCCGCGAGCCGTTCCATCACCGCCAGCCAGCCGATCCCGGAGACGTCGGTGTCGTACGGCGGGAACCAGGGGAAGATCGCGAACTGCCCGGCCTCGGCGAGGTCGCCGGTGAACAGGACCCCGGCGTCCGGCACCTCGATGACCTGGTCGCCCTTGGTGTGGCCGCGGCCGGTGGGTCGCAGCCGCACCGTGCGTCCGCCGAGGTCCAGGTCGTAGGCGCCGTCGTAGACCTCGTCGGGGGCCGGCACGCGGACGTCGCCGTCGAGCCGGTCGGCGACCGGGGAACCGAAGCCGCGGAACATCTCCAGGTAGCCGGGCCCCTTCGCCTCCAGGTCGTCCGCCTGGGCACGGTTGGCGAGGTAGGTCGCCGCGCCGCCGAACACATGCGCCCCGAAGGCGTGCTCGGGATGGAAGTGCGTCGTCGTCAGGTACAGCCGACGCCCCTTGGCCACCTCGGACGCGAACGCGAGGACCTGTTCGGCGTTGGCGGTGCCCATGCCCGTGTCGACGACGAGCACGGCCCGCTCACCACCGATGACACCGATGTTGGGAACCAGCTGGACGCCGCGGTCCGGGATCACCAGAACGTCCGGAGCGACCTCCTGGACACCGGCCACATGGACGGCGGGATCGAGAACGGGGTCGGGAATCTGCGTGTCGCTCATGCCGCGATTCCACAGCCCGGGGCGTCCGGCCGTCCAAGACCGATGCGGAGGCCCCGATACCCCATCGGTATCGTCGCACCATGGAGCTGCGAACGCTGCGCTACTTCGTCGCCGTCGCCGAGGAACTCCACTTCGGCCGGGCCGCCGCCCGGCTGCACATGAGCCAGCCTCCGCTGAGCCGGGCGATCAAGCGGCTGGAGACCCACCTCGGCGCCACCCTCCTGCACCGCTCGCCCACGGGCGTCACCCTCACCCCCGCCGGGACGGTCCTGCTGAACGAGGCCCGCGACCTGCTCGACCGGGCCGACCTGATCCCCGCGCGCGTCGCCGCGGAGGCCGGCGCCGCGTCCCTCACCATCGGGCTCCTCGGCGACGGCACCGACCTGGGCGCCGTCCGGCTGGCCGACTCCTACCGGGAGCGGCATCCGGGCGTCGAGGTCCGCGTCCGCGAGGCCGACCTCACCGACCCGACCTGCGGGCTGCGGGCCGGACTGGTCGACGTCGCGCTGACCCGCGCGCCGTTCGACGAGACCGGCCTTGCCGTGCGCGAGCTGCGCGCCGACCCGGTCGGCGCGGTGCTCCGCGCCGACGACCCGCTCGCCGACCGCGCCCACCTGGAGCTGGCCGACCTGGCCGGCCGCCGCTGGTTCCAGTTCCCGGACGGCACCGACCCGCAGTGGTGGTCGTACTGGAACGGCGGCGAGCCCCGCGAAGGACCGGTGGTGCGGGCCGTCCAGGAATGCCGGAGCGCCGTGCTCTGGAACGGCACGGTCGGCATGACCCCGCTCGGGCACGCCATGCCCGAGGGGCTGACCGCGGTGCCGCTGGCCGACATGGCTCCGAGCCGCGTCGTCGCGGCGTGGAGCGCGGGCGACACGAACCCGCTGATCCCCTCGTTCGTCCGCCTCGCCACGGCCGCCTACCGCCGCTGAGCGCTCCGCTACTCGAGCGCGCCACCGCCGAGGTCGGTGTCGATCCGGTAGCCGACACCGGGCACCGTGGCGATGAGCCACGGTTCGCCGAGTCGTTTGCGCAGGGCGGAGACGGTGATGCGGACGGCGTTGGTGAACGGGTCGACGTTCTCGTCCCAGGCCCGTTCGAGGAGCTCCTCGGCGCTGACGACCCCGCCCCCAGCGGCGACGAGGACCTCGAGCACGGCGAACTGCTTCCGGGTGAGCGCCACGTAGCGTCCGTCGCGGAAGACCTCCCGGCGGAACGGGTCCAGCCGGACGCCCGCGATCTCCAGGACCGGAGGGCGGACGTGCGCGCGCCTGCGGTCGAGCGCCCTCAGCCGCATGACGAGCTCCCTCAGCTCGAACGGCTTGGTGAGGTAGTCGTCGGCGCCGAGCTCGAACCCGGACGCCTTGTCGTCGATCCGGTCGGCGGCGGTGAGCATGAGGATCGGGATGCCGCTGCCGGACGCGACGATGTGCCGGGCGACCTCGTCACCGGACGGGCCGGGAATGTCGCGGTCGAGGACGGCGAGGTCGTAGGAGTTGACGCTGAGCAGCTCTAGGGCGGAGTCGCCGTCGCCCGCGATGTCGGCGGCGATCGCCTCCAGCCGGAGCCCGTCCCGGACGGCCTCGGCCAGGTAGGGCTCGTCCTCCACGATCAGCACGCGCATGCCCGAAGCCTAGGCGGCGCGGCATATCGCCGGCGTATGCAAGCGGGCGGACCCGCTCAGCGTCCCGGCGCCGGGGCGGAGAGCGGCCGGTCCTCCTCGGACGCGCCGGCCGCGGCCCGCCACCAGCGGCGCGAGGCCAGCGCGGCCAGCCCGGCTCCGGCGGCGTTGACCAGGACGTCGTCCACGGACGACACCCGGTCCAGCCGCAGGACGTACTGCGCGGTCTCGACCAGGGCCGAGCACCCCGCCCCGAGCGCCAGGGCCCGCGGCACCGACGCCAGCGCCGGGAACCGCTGCGGGCAGAAGAACCCCAGCGCCGCGAACACCAGCAGGTTGCCGACGATCTGCGCCGTCGCCGTCACCGGACTGCCGCTGAGGATCGCGAACAGGTCCCGCAGCGGCACCAGGCTCACCCGGGGGTCGGCGCCGGGGTGACTGCCCGGCAACAGGATCATCCACACCCATGGCACCGTCCCGTAGACGATGCCGACCTCGGCCAGTGACCATCGCCGCGCCAGCGCGGTCGGAACCCCGGCGGCCCTGCGGCGGCGCGCCAGGACCCCGACGACCAGCGCGGCCACCGGCAGGACGGCCACCGTGATGAGCGCGACGCCCGTGAACGTGCCGAACAAGCCGTGCCACCCCTTGAGCATGCCGCCTCCGCCTCCGCTTCCCGTCGAGCCGCGGATCCCGGATGGTTCCGCGTCCCCCACTGAAGCAGCAAGGCTGTTTCGAGGGCGTATGCGTTTTCAACGTGCTTGTCGCCGGTCGTGTGCGGCTTCCGTGTCGACCGTCCGGGTTCGTCCGCCACTGGAGTGGCTCAAGGTGCCGGACGAAAAAACCGCTTGAAACCGGCCATCGCGTTTCGTAGGTTGCCTACGGCCCATCATCGTGAAGACAGAGGACGGACCCGCGTGACCCCGCCTGCCCTTTAGACCTGACAGCTTCTCCGCTCTCCTGTAGCCGACGCGCTCTCGTCGGTTCCGCCGGGCTGCCCTCGCGCGCCCGGTTCTACAGCGTTCGAGGCCGCGCGTAATCGGCCTCGTGTCAGGTCTAGAGAGATCATGTCTTCACAACCTCATATCGTGCTGCCCTGGGTCGTCCGTCGTACCCGGCTGCCCCTGCTGTCGCTGCGGTGCGTCGACTGCGGGTCGGAGTCGGCGACCACCGGCGAGGGCAGATTCCGCGTCAACTCCAACGGCAAGCTGGTCGACGTGTGGCTGCTCGTCCGCTGCGTGTCCTGCAACCGGACGGGCAAGCTCACCGTGCACGACCGGGTGCCGGTCAGGTCCCTCGATCCGGCCGTGTTCCGCGGCTACCGCGTCAACGATCCGGGCCTGGTGGCGTCCACGCTGCTGGATCCGCTGCTCGCCCGCCGCAACCGCTTCACCCTGGACTGGACGGGGGCCTGGCGGCTCGACACCCCGTCGCCGTGGCTCGACGAGGCATGGCCCGTCCGGGTGGAGGTCCGCTTCGAGGACCCGGTGCCCGTGCGTCCGGACCGCCTCATCGCGCGGGTCGTCGGCCTCAGCAGGGCTGAGGCGCTGCGCCGGATCAAGTCCGAAACGCCGCTCCGCCGTCCGACCAGCACCGGGTTCACGTTCGACGTGATGCCCGGCGACTAGCGGACGACGAGGCCGCGGCGGGCCATCCGGCTCGCCGCGGCCTTCGGGCTTCGTGCCCTCACGTCCGGATCGCGGCCGTGCACCGGCGGGCGAGGATCTCGAGCTGCTCGACCAGCTCGGGGGGCTCGGTGACGGTGAAGTCGGTGTCGATGGACGTGATCATCCAGGACAGCGCCCACGGGGAGTCGGCGCCCACATGGAGCAGGCAACTGCCGTCGTCGACCGCCTCCAGGACGCCCTTGCCCGTCCAGATGCGGTCGGCCAGTTCGGCGGCCGAGCGGTGCAGGGTGACCGTGGCCCGGTAGGGCCACGCCCACACGGACAGCTGATTCGAGAGGTAGGTGACCACGTCCCCCTCCGGCGCCTCGCGGGGTGGGAATCGCGGGCCGTTGGGCGTCAGGACGTGGAGCCGGTCGACCCGGTAGGAGCGCCAGTCCGTGGCCGCCGTGTCCCACGCGACCAGGTACCAGTGCCGGTTGAAGTTGACGAGTGAGTGCGGCTCGACATCCTTGACCGACTCCCGGCCGTGGAAGTTCGTGTACTCGAAACGCAGCCGCTCGTGACGGTGGCACGCGTCGGAGATGGCGATGAGGGTGTCGGGTTCCACGCGTGGCGCGGACGCCTCCACGCGGACGACGGCGCGCTGCAGCACTTGCAGACGGTGCCGCAGGCGCGAGGGCATGACCTGTTCGAGCTTGGTGAGGGCGCGCAGCGCGGCGTCCTCGAAGCCGCCCACGGTCCCGCCCGTCGTGGTGCGCAGTCCGACGGCGACGGCCAGCGCCTCCTCATCGTCCAGGAGCAGCGGCGGCAGGGTGCTGCCCGCGGCCAGCCGGTACCCGGCCGTGCCCTGGACGGCGTCCACCGGGTAGCCGAGTTCGCGCAGCCGGTCCACGTCCCGCCGGACGGTCCGGGTGCTGACGCCGAGACGTTCGGCCAGATCGCCGCCCGACCAGTCGCGACGCATCTGGAGCAGGGACAGCAGGCGAAGGAGCCGGGCCGAGGTTTCGAGCATGCCCCAAGAATGCCACCGGCTTAGGAACGAGCCTGTCCTAAGGCCCTCCTAGCTTGGAGGACATGACGAAGATCGTTCCTTTCAGCATCGACATCTCCGACGCCGACCTCGAGGATCTGCACCGCCGGCTCGCCGCCACCCGCTGGCCCGACGAGCTGCCCGGCGTCGGCTGGACCTACGGCATCCCGACCGCCTATGTGCGGGAGCTGGCCGACTACTGGCGTACCGGCTTCGACTGGCGGACGCAGGAGGCCGCCCTGAACCGGTATCCGCAGTTCCTCGCCGACATCGATGGGCAGCGGATGCATTTCCTGCACATCCGCTCGGCCGAGCCCGACGCACTGCCGCTCGTCCTCGTGCACGGCTGGCCGTTCGAGGACTTCACCGCCACGATCGACGCTCTCACCGATCCGGTCGCGCACGGAGGCACCGCAGAGGA
Organism: Actinomadura harenae; assembly: GCF_003696215.1. GTDB lineage: Bacteria > Actinomycetota > Actinomycetes > Streptosporangiales > Streptosporangiaceae > Spirillospora > Spirillospora harenae. The sequence goes on from NZ_RFFG01000016.1 coordinate 48,508, forward strand.
CGCCTTCCACCTGGTGATTCCGACGCTCCCGGGGTTCGGCTTCTCCGGCCCGACGCGCGAGGCCGGTGCGGCGTCCACCGACCGTGGTGCCGAGCTCATCGCGAAACTCATGGCGGAACTGGGATACGAGCGCTACGGCGCACAGGGCGGCGACGCCGCCTCGTTCATCGCACCTCAGCTGGGACGCATCGACACCGGGCACGTGGCGGGAATCCACCTCAACGATCCGATCACCGTTCCGTCCTGGGGCGACGACGGATCCGGATACAGCGCGAGCGACCAGGAGAAGCTGGCGCGAATGAAGGACTGGAGCAGCAAGCAGACCTCGGGCTACGCGGGCATGCACTCCACCCGTCCGCAGACCCTCGCGCCCGCGGTCGCCGACTCCCCCGCGGGCATGCTGGCCTGGGTACTGGACGTGGTGAACACCTTCAAGGACCCCGCCAAGGCCACGCCCTCCGACGCGATCGACCTCGACATGCTGCTCACGAACATCTCGATCCTGTGGTTCACCAACACCACCGGCTCGTCCATGTGGATGTACAAGGAAATGCGGCAGTGGGGCGGGGAGCTCTCCAACTCGGGCGTGCCCACGGGCGTCGCGGCCTTCCCGGGGAACAACACGATCCGCGGCATCGCCGAGAAGCAGAACACCGTGGTGCACTGGTCCGAGTTCGACCGCGGCGGCCACTTCGCCCCCATGGAGACCCCCGACCTCATGATCGGCGACCTCCGCGCGTTCTTCCGCGAACTCCGCTGACGCGGACCACCCGGTCTGGCAGGGAGCGGACCGGCCCACGATAATGGCCGCCGTGGATGAGGTCGAGGTCGTCGTCGCCCATCGCGAGCGCGCGACACTGCGCGTCGGCGACGTGTTCCTGAAGATCGACGCCGATCAGGCGCGCACCGACGTCGAGGTCGAGGCGATGGCCAGGGCACCGATCCCCACCCCGGAGGTCCTGTGGCGGAAGCCGCCCGCGCTGGCGCTCGCCGCCCTCCCCGGGACGGCCCTCGGCCGCCTCGGGGAGCCGTCGCCCGCGTCCCCGGCGGCGTGGGGCGCGGCGGGCGCCGCCGCGCGGACACTGCACGACGCGCCTCCGCCGCCGTGGCCGGGACGGAGCCTCGACGACGTCGCGTCCGAACTCGACCGCGAATGCGCGTGGCTCGTCGCCAACGACGTCCTCCCCGCCGACGTGGTCCACCGCAACCGGCGGGTCGCCGAGGTCGCACTGCGACCGTGGACGCCGGTGTTCGCGCACGGAGACCTGCAGGTCACCCACGTGTTCGTCGACGGCGACGAGGTCACCGGCGTGATCGACTGGTCCGAAGCGGCCCCGGGCGACGCCCTGTTCGACCTCGCCACCCTGACGCTCGGGCACGGGGAGCACCTCGACGACGTCGTCGCCGGCTACGGCGCCGACGTCGATCTCGACGTGATCCGCGCCTGGTGGTCGTGGCGAAGCCTGCGCGTGGTCCGCTGGCTGATCGAGCACGGCTTCGACCCGTGGCCCGAGCTCGCCGTCCTGAAGGCCCAGTCCTGAAACGTCGGTCGTCACGCCGGACGTTTCGATCCTCAGCTTTCGGTGCGACTCGACCGGCCCTGGCCCGGCTCACCGACCGGGGCCGTGGCCGGATCGGTCTCGGGTGAGCGTCGGCGGGCGAGGGCGAGGCTCGCCATCGTCGTGATCGCCATCGCGGCGACGCCGACCAGCGCCGCGGTCGTGTAGGCGTCCTCGTTCGGGAAGAGGTGGCCCGTGGCGGTGCCGGCGGCCAGGACCAGACCGCCGATGGCGCTGCCCAGGGAGTACCCGACGCTGCGGACGACGTAGTTGAAGCTCATGGCGCTCGACGTCTCGCTCTTGGGCGTGACGGCCAGGATGACGCCGGGCATGGCGGCCGAGAAGCCGCCGACGCCGAAGCCCAGCACGCCCATGGCCGCGAGCAGTTCGGCCAGGTCGGACCGGGCGGTGGCGAACAGGACGAACCCGCCGCCGACGATGGCGGCGCTGCCGGCCAGGAGCAGGGGGCCGTCGATCCGTTCCCGGACCCGCTGCGTGAGCCTGCCGGCGACGAACCCCAGCACGGAGAACGGGATGAGGACCAGCCCCGCAACGAAGGTGGTCAGTCCGAAGCCGTAGCCGGCGCTGTGCGGCGTCTGCGCGTAGCGGGTGATGAGCGTGAGCAGGAGGTACATGCCGCTCCCGCCGACGAACATGGCGATGTTCGCCCCGGCGACCGCCGGGTGCCGTACCGCCCGGACGTCGACCAGGGGCGTCGTGGTCCGCAGCTCGGAAACGGTCCAGGCGCAGAGCAGGAGCACGGCGGCGACGGCAAGGGTCACCGCCACGGCGAGGTGTCGGCTCCACAGGCTCCTCTCGCCGACCAGGAACAGGACGAGGAGCAGTCCACCCGTCAGGACGAACGCACCAGCCACGTTCACCTGAGCGGAGCGGCCTTCGGGAGCTACGGGCATGGAGCGCCACGCGGTCACGAAGGCGAGGGCGGTGACGAGCAGGCCGAGGCCGTAGGCGGCCCGCAGTCCGCCGAACTCGGCGAGCAGCGCGGCCAGCGGGTAGCCGACGCCGGCTCCGATGATGGAGACCACGGAGATCAGGGCGATCGTGGCCGCGCTGCGCCGCTCGGGAAGATGGTCGCGGGCCACGCCCATCATCAGCGCCGTGAGGCCGAGTCCGACGCCCTGGGCCGCCCTGCCCACGAGCAGCCAGGCGAACGGCAGCGGCAGCACGGTGAGCGCGCTGCCGACGACGACGATCGCCAGCGTGGCGAGAATCGTGGCCCGCCGGTGCGGACCGGCCCCGAGCCGGCCGAGGACGGGTGTGGCGACGGCGCCGCTGAGCAGGGCGATGGTCAGCGTCCACTGCGCGCTGTCGAGGGAAACGTGGAACGTGGTCGCCACGCTGGTGATGAGCGGCGTCCCGAGGCTGCCGACCGCCGCCACGACCAGGGCGACGAAGATCAGGGCGGGGACCAGCAGACGTGCCTCGGAACGTTTCGGGGCGGTGTTCACGGGCTGGTCATGAGCCTGGGCCTCGGTCACCGGTCCGACTCCTGCCGGGCGTGGCTTTCGAGCTCCGCGAGATGCAGCAGCGCCGGAAGGGCCGCTGCCAAGGCCTCGACCTCGTCACCGGTGAGTTCGTCGATCAACCGCGCGTACGCGTCGACGCCCGCCTGGTGCCGCGTCCGGACGTACGACGCGCCGGCCTCGGTCAGGCACACCAGCGTGACCCGCTTGTCGGACGGATCGCCCTTCCGCTCGACCAGCCCGGATTCCTCCATCACCCGGACCAGGACGGTCATCGCGGGCTGGGTGACGCCCTCGGCCACCGCCAGGTCGGTGATGCGTCGCGGGCCGGTCCTGTCCAGGGTGGCCAAGGTGGCGGCGGACGTCAGGCTCATGTCGCGGGGAAGGCGTTTCACGGCCCTGGTGGCCAGACCGTAGAGGGCTGTCCCGATGGCATCGGAAGCGCCGTGCGCGGCGTCTCGGTGGCTCATGCCGGAAACATAGCACTTTTATATGAAGCCTTTATGTATCTCCCGGTCGGGGTTCGGCGGTACTCGGCTGACAACGCGTTCATGGTCAAACTCGAAGACCCGTCATGAGGCCGCGACGTCAGGGGTGAGAACGGGCGTTCAGGCCCCGGAACCGGTGACGGTCCGGGGCTCCGGTCAGAGGGTCACGCCTCGGCCGGCTCCGGGGTGGAGGGGGTCGGCTGGGGTGCCGCGGCCGGACGGCGGCGCACGGTCGTCAGGTGGTAGAGCAGCGCCAGCGTCGTGACCGCGGCGGCGGGCAGGCCGAGGGAGCGGGGCGCGATGCCGAACGACTCCTGGGCGAGTCCGCCCAGTCCGCCGCCGAGGGCGATCCCGATGTAGATGGCCGAGGAGTTCAGGCCGAGCAGGACCGGCGCCGCGGCCGGGCTGAGCGCGATGAGCCGGTGCTGCTGGGGCACGACGACGATGCCCAGGGCCACGCCCCACACCGCCGCCCAGACCAGGGTGGACGCGTACGTGGACGTCGCGACCGAGGTGAGGGCGAGGGCGGCGGCGGCGATGACGAGCGGAGCGGTCAGCACACGCGCGGGGTCGTGCCGGTCGACGAGCCGTCCGGCGATGATGTTCCCGGCAAGGATGCCGAGTCCCCAGGCCAGAAGGACGATGGTGAACAGCGACTCGGAGCCGTCCGTCGCGTCCTTCAGGGCCGGGGCGATGTAGGTGTAGAGGATGTAGGCGCCGACGAAGGCCAGCGCGGTGACGGCCAGCAGCGAGAGGACCCGTCCCTGCTTGAGTGGACGCAGCCGGTCCCCCAGTGAGGCGGCGGGGAGCGTCACCTTGGGCAGGCCGACGACGATTCCGACGATCGCGACAAGGCCGACACCGGCGACGGCCCACAGGGTGACGTGCCAGTCGCTACGGCCGATCAGCGTGCCCAGGGGAAGGCCCAGCGCCGTCGCCAACGTGAGGCCGCCCAACACGAACGCCAACGCACTGCCCCGGCGTTCGGGGGGCGCGATGGCCCCCGCCGTGCTGGACGCGGCGGAGTTGATCATCCCGGCTCCGACCGCGGTGACGACGCGGGCGAACATCACGACCTCGTAGCTGGTGCCGACGGCGGTGACGGCGTTGCCGACCACGAAGACGCTCAACGCGATCAGCAGCGCGGACCGCCTGTCCAGCCCGCTGGTGATCGCGCCCATGACCGGCGCCGACACGGCCATCACCAGGGCGAACACCGTCACCAGCTGCCCGGCGGCGGGCGTGGACACCCGCAGGTCGGTGGCGATGGCCGGGAGCAGGCCCGCGATGACGTAGCTGTCGGTGCCTACGGCGAACGTCGCCAGGGCCAGGGGAAGCAGTCGTTTCAACACCGGAGGGTGCCGCCTTTCCAGAGGAACCTCGGAAGTACAGAGCGGAACCCTAGGCCAATACATTGATACTTGTCCATGTATCAATGAGTGCTAGGGTGCGGGTGTGCGGACCACGAGGAGCGGCGATGCGTGAGGTGTCTCAACCGGCGACCGAGGCCATCCGGCTGGTGGAGGTGCTTCGCGCTCTCGCCGACCCGGTGCGACTGGACCTCGTCCTGCGGCTCGACCAGATGGGCGAGGACTTCTGCAACGCGATCGGCGCCGAACTCGACGTGCACCAGACGACGCTGTCGCACCACTACCGGGTACTGCGCGAGGCCGGCGTGACGTGGACGACGGTGCAGGGCCGATCCCGGCTGGTCCGACTGCGCCGGGAAGAACTCAACGAGCTGTTCCCCGGCCTGCTCGACTCCGTACTCACCGCGCAGCGCAAAACACGCGCCACCGCGACCGTCGAGGCCTCGTAGGCGCGGCTCCCCACAAAACGACCGGCCGCCCCGAACCACTCCGCGGCCGGCCTTCCACGCCTCGGACTCGGTCATCCGGGGGAAGCACCGATGTGCGCCCTGTCCAGGCGGCGCCCTGCGCAGTCAGATCAGAGCGGAATATCGGCCGCGTATCGAGATTCGCATACGTGCTGACAACACGGCGCTGTCTTGACTTGAGACATGCCCTTCAGCGAATCGGGTTCGATCTACAGCGAAGTGGCCACGGACCGTCGCGCCCGAACGATGGCCGAGCCATCTTCCTCGCCCATCCCACCAACAGGACTCGCGGTCTTCGGATGCGGTCAGGACGATGCCGCCTTGTTCCGGGAGATGGGGGCACGCCTTGGATTGTCGCTGACCATCACCGAGGGCGCCGTCTGCGAGACCAACGCTGAACTTGCACGTGGCAACCGATGCGTCAGCGTGAACCACAAGACCCAGGTCACCGGTCCCATGCTTCTGGCGCTCAGCAAAGCCGGTGTGGAATACATCTCCACCAGAAGCATCGGCTGCAACCACATCGACCTGGAGTACGCCGAGCGCGTCGGTATCTCGGTCGGCAATGTCGCCTACTCGCCGGACAGCGTGGCCGACTACACGTTGATGTTGATGCTGATGGCCGTGCGCCACGCGAAATCCACCATCCGCCGCACCGACGCTCATGACTATCGGCTGAGCGAAACTCGCGGCAAGGAGCTGCGGGACCTGACCGTCGGGGTGATCGGCACAGGCCGCATCGGCGCAGCGGTCATCCAGCGTCTGCGAGGTTTCGGCTGCCGCGTGCTGGCCCACAACAACCGATCTCACGATTCACCCGGCCACGTGCCTTTCGACGAACTGATCGAACTGAGCGACATCGTGACGCTCCACACCCCGCTCACCGCGGACACCCACCATCTCCTCGACCGCCATCGCATCGAGCGGATGAAGCCCGGCGCGTACATCGTCAACACAGGTCGCGGACCGCTGCTCGATACCGAGGCGCTCCTCGCCGCACTGGAGAGCGGCAGGCTGGGCGGCGCGGCACTGGACGTCCTCGAAGGCGAGGACGGCATCTTCTACACCGACCGTCGAAACAGGCCTTTCGAGAACGAGGCCCTGGCGCGACTGCAGCGCCTGCCGAACGTGCTGATCAGTCCGCACTCCGCCTATGACACCGACCACGCCCTGAAAGACATCGTCGAGAACACTCTCATCAACTGCCTGAGCTTCGAGAGCGGGAGAACAGCATGAGCAGATTGAAGGTCGGATTCATCTTCGGAGGCGCTTGCGAGGAGCACTCCGTCTCCGTCAAGTCAGCGCGCGAGGTGGCGAGGAACCTCGACACCGAGAAGTACGAGCCGCTCTGGATCGGCATCACGGCCGACGGCGACTGGATACTGTGCGACGGCCCTGCCGCGGGCTGGGAGAGCGGCAGCGCCCGACCCGTCACGCTGTCACCTGACCGAAGCGTGCACGGTCTGCTGGTCATGGGGCAGGTTGGCTATGAGACGGTGCGCCTCGACCTCGTCTTCCCCATACTTCACGGCAGGCTCGGCGAAGACGGCGCGATCCAGGGTTTGTTGGAGCTCTCCGGCATCCCCTACGTCGGCTGCGACATCCAGGGCTCGGCCGTGTGCATGGACAAGTCCCTGGCCTACACCGTCGCGAAGAGCGCAGGAATCGCGACGCCGGTTTTCTGGGTCGTCGCGGAGAACGAGAAGGTCGACCCCGACCGCCTCCCTTATCCCGTGTTCGTGAAGCCGGCCCGATCAGGTTCATCGTTCGGCGTCAGTAAAGTCACCGAGAAAGATGAGCTGCCGAGCGCGCTGAGCGCAGCGCGACAGTACGACCTCAAGGTTCTGATCGAGGAGGCGGTGGCCGGCGGCGAGATCGGCTGCGCGGTCCTCGAAGAACGGTCCGGCCTGGTCACCGGCGAGGTGGACCGCGTCGACCTCTCGCACGGATTCTTCAGAATCCACCAGGAGGACTCCCCCGAGACCGGCTCGGAGAACTCGACGTTCATCGTTCCCGCCGACATCTCCGACGACTCGCGCCGGCTCGCCCAACAGACCGCCAAGACCGTCTACCGCGCCCTGGGCTGCAGGGGACTCGCCCGCGTCGACATGTTCCTCACCGACGACGGACAGGTGGTGCTCAACGAGGTCAACACCATGCCCGGCATGACGTCCTACAGCCGCTACCCGCGAATGATGGCCGCCGCGGGACTGTCGCTCTCGGACGTGATCGACCGGCTCATCTCGATGACGCTGCACGGGACGAAGCGATGAACGACGACTTCGTCTACATCGACGACTGGGTTCCGGGCGTCCGCTGGGACGCCAAGTACGCCACCTGGGACAACTTCACCGGCAAACCGGTGGACGGCTATCTCGCGAATCGAATCGTCGGCACCCGGTCCCTGAGCGCGGCCCTGGAGCGAGCGCGCCGGAAGGCGGCCTCTCTCGGCTTCGGGCTGCTTCTCTGGGACGGGTATCGCCCCCAACGCGCCGTCGACTGTTTCCTCCGCTGGTCGGAACAGCCCGAGGACGGCCGGACCAAGTCGCACCACTACCCGAACATCGATCGGGCCGAGATGGTCACGCAGGGGTATGTGGCCGCGAAGTCGGGCCACAGCAGGGGCGGCGCCGTGGATCTGACCCTCTATCACCTTGCCACCGGTGAGCTTGTTCCCATGGGTGGCGGCCATGACCTCATGGACCCGATCTCACGTCATCAAGCCAGCGAAATCACGCCGGCCGAGGCCCACAACCGCGAGCATCTCCGTTCCATCATGGAGGACTGCGGATTCGATCGTTACGACTGCGAATGGTGGCACTACACGCTAAGAAACGAGCCCCATCCTGATGCCTACTTCGACTTCCCCATCACGTGACCGAAGTCTCCATTGCATCTCCCAGTGGAGGAATTTGGACCGCAATGACGAGGTCGTCATGCGGCGCACCGGCCCGTCCGGGCTGGAGGTCTTCCTGGGCGGGGCCGATCCATCGCGACTGCACGACTGGGCCGCCGACGGATACCGCTCAAGCAGGGAGTACCTGTTCTGGTCCCGCAAGGTCTGCGGTCTGGCGTGTCTACAGTCGCTGCTCCACGGCTGGACCGACATCCGGCTACCGATGGGTGAACTCCTCGCACAAGCCCTCGACTGGGGCTGCTACGTGGTGGAGCCCTCCGGCAAGGTTCAAGGACTCATCTACCGGCCGTTCATGGCCTGGGTCGGCTCACAATTCGGATTTCACTGCGAACTGGTCGAGCACACGCCCATCCAGGTATCCGGCCGAGAGGTGGAACCCGGGCAGGTCATGATCGCGTCGGTATCACCTGAGATTCGCGACCCGAACACTCGCGAGCCCCAGCGCGGGGGCCACCTCGTGCTGGTCTATGCGGTCGATGACGGCGTAGTGCGTTTCCATAATCCGTCGGGCTACTCCCACAATTCAGACTCCGCATCGCTACCCATGCATGTGTTCGAGCGGTTTCACGCGAAACGAGGAATAATGATCAGGAGGACATCGTGATGCCAGGCGAGCCGCCACCGCGCGTCGTTGTCGCCGGTGGCCATTCGGCAGGACACATCGAGCCGCGATGAACTGCGCCGACGCCCTACGTCGTCTGGAGCCCACGGCCGAGGCCGTGCTCCACCGCGTCCTGGCCGAGGTCGTGGTGGGCTTCGGCGGCCATGTGGCCATGCCGGCCTACCTTGCCGCCCACAGGCAGGGCCTGCCGATCGTCATCCACGAGGCGAACGCCCGGCCCGGAGCGGCCAACCGGCTGGCGGCCCGGATGACGACGCACGTGTTCACCGCCCCCGCCGAGCGACCGGCGTGCAGGTGCTGCACATCACCGAGCCGCAGCACGTGGTCGAAGGGCCGGGCCCCGACCCCGCCGACCCGCCCTACGTCGTCATGCCCTACGTAGACGAGATGCAGTACGCCTACGCCGCGGCCGACTTCGTGATCTGTCGCTCGAGAGCGATGACGTGCGCGGAACTGGCCGCCGTCGGCCTGCCGGCCGTGTACGTCCCGCTACCGCTGCGCGGCGGTGAGCAGCGGCTGAACGCCGAGCCGGGCGACACGGGTACACCGGCCAGGCTGGAAGCTCGTCCCGCTTCTACCGGGCCTGCCGGGCTGTCGCAGGTAGCCGTACCGTGACGCGTAGCCCGCCATCGGCGCGCGGGGTGAGCGAGAGCGTTCCGTCGTGCGCTCGGGTGATGCTCTTGGCGATCGCCAGACCGAGGCCGACCCCTGCATGGTCGCTGCGGATGCGTTCAGTGCCGCGCTGGAACGGCTCGGTAAGGGTGGAGACCACGTGCGGGCTGAGCTTGTCGCCGGTGTTCTCGACCGTGAGCACGGCGTCCTCAGGGCCGACGGCGGTGCTGACCTGAACGGTGCCGGACTCCGGCAGGTTGTGGACGATCGCGTTGTGCAGGAGATTCGTGGTCAACTGCAGCAGGAGCGCATGAGAGCCGGTGGTGGGGGTGATGTCCCCGGAGGTTTCGATGACGACGCCATGCTTCTCGGCAAGCGGGAGGAGTGTCTCGGTGGCTTCTTCCGCGATGAGAGACAGATCGACGTCATCTCGGGCGAAAAAGCGCTGGTCACTGCGGCTGAGCAGGAGCAGCGCCTCGGTGAGGTCGATCGCTCGGGCGTTGACGACGCGGAGGCGTTCATCGAGCTCGCTGCTTTCCCGGCTCGGATCGTTGCGAGCGACGTCGAGCAAGGTCTGCGTGATCGCCAGTGGAGTACGCAGCTCGTGGGAGGCGTTGGCCGCGAAGCGCTGCTGTTCGGCGACATGCGCTTCGAGCCGCGCGAGCATGCCGTCGAAGACGTCGGCGAGCTCTCGGAACTCGTCCCGGCGCCCCTCCAACTCGATCCGGTGAGAGAGCGCCCCCCTCGCAGCCGTGCGCGTGGCATCGGTGATGCGGGCCAGCGGAGCCAGCATCCGCCCGGCGAGAATCCACCCTCCGGCGAGACCGAACACCAGCAGGAACGCCAGCACCAGTATCGCGGCCGGAACGAAGACGGCTGGGCCGAAATTGCTGCTCGGGTGGAAAACCCGCAGGAAGTCGGACAGATCTGCGACATACAGGCCTTTCGACCTTCCTCGCAGGAGGAACACCCACACAGCGGCGAGCAGCAAGGCGCCTGCGATCATGAGGAATCCGGCATAGCTGAAGGCGAGCTTGAGGCGGACGCTCAACCCAGGTGCCCTATCCACGTTCGTCTCCCTCACTCCCGGCTTCCGGTCCTGTACCGATGCGGTGGCCGACGCCAGGCACCGTGGCGATCGACCAGGGTTCGCCGAGCCGCTTGCGCGGGTCGGCGAACTCCCGCACTGGCGGCCTCTTATGGGCATGCCTGCGGTCGAGAGCTCCGGGACGGAGTACGAGTTCTTGCAGCTCGAACGGCTTGGTGAGGTAGTCATCAGCGCCGAGCTCGAACCCGGAAGCCCTGGCTTCCAGGCGCAGTCCGGCGCGGATGGCCTCAGCCATGTAGGGCTCATTCTCCACAACCGGCACACGCATGCTCTCAATCGTAGGAACGGAGGGATATCGCCGACGTATCGAAACCGCGCGCTGGCCGGCAACACGGTGCCGCCTTGGACGGCGAACGGGCCGCCCTCCTGGCCGTTCTCGACCACGAACCCGCCGTGCCGCTTGCTGAACTCCTTGACTGAGGCCCTTCAGTTCTCCGGTGAGGAACTCCAGACCGACGTCGCTCGCCTTCAGTTCCTCAGCGAGGATGGCGAGTTCGATGTGTGCCGCACGGCGGCGTTCAGCCGGCCGCCAGGGCTGCGCCCAGCGGCGTGTGCTCGTAGCGGACGGCCCGGCCGGTGCGAGTGCGGGTGACCAGACCAGCATCGCGCAGCACCGCCAGATGGCTGCCGACGGTTCCGAGGCTCAGGCCGAGCTGGGCGACCAACTGCGTCGTCGTTGCCGGCACGTCCAGCGCACGCAGCACGTCCGCGCGGCGCGGGCCGACCAGTCGGCTCAGGGCCTCGCCGCCCGGTGCACGCGCCACAGGGCCGAGCAGGTCCGCGATGCCCCAGGCGGGATAGACCAGGGCGTAGGGCCATGGCGGCTCGACGTAGCTGATCAGAGTGCCGAACACCGTCGGCATCAGCAGCAGGCCCTTGCCGGCCAACTGGTGCCGGTCCCACTCGGTACGCGAGCCCGTGCGCACCTTGATGGTCCCGGCCTGTCCCTCGGAGCGCCAGTTCACCCGGGGGTCGAGATCGGACAGTGCCGCCGCCCACCCGTACATCGCCAGGTACCCGGCGCGGCGGACGAGGTCACGCTCCAGTACCGCCCGCAGCCGCGGCCAGTCCGGCTCGACCAGCGCCTGCCAGCTCGCCTCGAGCGCATCGGCGAGCCGGGTGACCACGTCCGGCGCGTCGAGGATGCGCTGCACGTAGCGTGGCGGCGTCCGCAGTCCCTCCAGGTTGCGGTCCAGTTCCAGACGTGCGCGGCGCAGGGGCGTGGCGCGCACGGCGGCCAGCTCAGCGGCGAAATCGCCACCGGAGCCGGACGGCGGCGGATGGATGAAGTCGGCGTTGTAGGCGCCGTGGCGGAACAGCGCCGTCAGCGCCCCGACTGCGGGCACCTGCCGGCGCAGCTGCTCGTACCGGGGCGCGATGCGCTCGGCCCACGGCCGGAGCGGGCCGGCGGCCTGCACGCCGGCTGCGACGCGCAGCGCCTGCATCGCCTCGCCCAGCGGTGAGATCGCGTAGCGGGTACGCGCCACGTCGACGGGTCCCACCTCGATGGCCAGCATGTTCTGCCTCCGGGCGAAAGAATAGTCACCGTTGATGGGCTGCCGTGAAGCTGCCGGCCATGACCACCACGCGCAGCCGAACCGTGCCCGCCTCCGCCAGCTCGACCGGACAAACCTCTGCTGCCTCGGACCGGTCGCCTTGGGGCCACCTTGCGCTCACCTCCGGACGGGGCGCGGTTGACACCTTGCCGCGTCGGGAAGTAGCTCAGAGTATTTGAACGAACGCATACAGCGAGCTTCGATCGCTTCGCGTTCCTGCTGGTGGACCCACCGCTGCCATCGCGGACGTTCCTGTCCGTCCCAACGGCGGCCCGGCGGCGATCGGACGCCCCAGCGAGGTGGGAAGCCGAATGCTGTTGTTGCGCGATGACTCCACGCGAGCCGCGGTGGCGGCGCTGATGCGTTCGCATCTGCGAGCCATCCAGGCGGCCCAGGCGGGCTCGGACGAACTGCACCGCATCCAGTGGGACAAGCTGGTCTCCACGGTGGGGAGCGCGGCGTCCGCGCCCCTCGCCACCGAGCCGCTGCGCCGGTCGCGAGAGCTGACCCCGTCCGCCGTGCCGGCGGGGGTCTCACCGCGGCAGGCGATCAGGGACCTCCTGAGCGCGCTCCCCCTGCTGGAGCGCTCGGTGCTGCGCGCGCGGCCGAACGCGGCGCTGAACATCCCGCCGTCCCGGTTCGTGCACTACTACGAGTCGTCCGGGACGACCGGAGATCCGGTCGCGGCGCCCAAGGCGGTGGACGACCTGGTGGTCAACACCATGAACATCGGTGAGATGTGGGGGCGCTTCCTGGTCCCCGGGGATGTGGCCCTCATCCTGATCAACGGGCCGTTCGCGCCGGCGGGGTACCAGTTCGAGAAGGTCCTGGAGTACCTCGGGGTGATGTCGGCCCGGCTGTGGACCGACAATGTCACCGGCGACTACGGCCGGATCCTGGCGATCGTGCGGGAGATCGAGGCCAACGTCTACGTCGGCACCGCGTCGCGGTTGCTGGAGATGACGCAGTTCGCGCTGGACCACGCCGAGCCGGTGCCGCGGTTCGCCCGGCTGCTGCTGATGGCCGAGCAGACCGGCCCCCACCTGCTCAGGCATCTGGAGGAGCTGACTGGGAGCGTGGCCCTGGTGTGCTCCTACGGGTCCTCGGAGACCGGCACGGTCGCGGTCACCTGCGAGCGGGGTCGCCTGCACCTGCAGTCCCAGAGCTACCTGGCCGAGATCGGCGACGACTCGGGGATCCGCCTGATCGACGGCGGTCCGGACCGCGGAGAGCTGGTGGTCACCACCCTTGACCTGCCGAGCCGGCCGCTGGTGCGCTACCGCACCGGGGACCTGGTCGAGATCACCGGTGAACGATGTCGCTGCGGGTCGGCGCAGCCCGTCGTCCGGACGCTGGGCCGCGAACAGGACGTCTTCGCGCTCGGCGATCTCCATGTCCGGCAGGGTGATGTCGAGGCGCTGCTCTGGCCGTCGGACGTGGCCGTCGGCGAGGGGCCGCGTCCGCTGAACTACATGCTGGTCCTGCGCGGGCGCCATGTCGTCTGCCTGATCACCACCGACCGTCCGGCGTCCACGAGCTGGTGCGCGGCCCTTCAGCGGCGCCTGGCGGAGATGTTCTCGGCCAGGACGTTCGCGCTGCGTGTGGTGGAGTCCTTGCCGCCGCTGGCGACCCAGGGCGCCTACGTGGGATGGAAGCTGTCCCGGGTGCTCGACCTGGACGACACCACCCTGTGGGACAGACTGCCGGCGCCGATCCGCGGGGTGCTGCAGGAGACCCTGCAGACGCTGGACGCCATCCCCGACATGCCGTCCGTCACCGCGCGCGATGTCCCCCGCCCCCGCACCGAACCCGCCGGGACCCCGATGGCCGCCCAAGGGACGATGACCGCCGAGCAGCAAGCCCAGTTCGTCCTCGGCGTGTACTTCCGCACCCAGGCGGCCATCGAACGGTACATGGGCGCCGACCGGCTGCCCCAATGGACGCAGCACGTCGCCGAGATCAACGCCGCCGCGATGCGCCGCCAGCTGCCCGACCGGGCCGCGCAGGCGCGCGACCTGCTGACCGGCCTGAACAGCATGCTGGACGTCTACGGGTCCGACACGACGCGGGTCGACGAGGCCGACCGGACCGTCCTGGAAGTGCGTCGGTGCGGGATCTACGACTACCGCGAACGCGCCCGGGAGCAGGGCGTGCAGCTGACCCTGGGCCGTCCATGCGAGTACTGCGTGGACCTGCATCACCGTACCGCCGCTGAACTGGGGATCAGCGTCCGGAACGAACTCGGTGAGCGCAACTGCCGGTGGGTGACCGACGTCCCCGTCACCGGTGCCCCGACCGGCGGGGATCCGACCGGTGTGGAGTCCGCGGCCGACACCGCCCACGGCACGCAGGACGAGCGCGGAGAGCAGGAGCGATGACCGGCCACACCGCGGGCGAGGACCACGCCGCAGCGGCCCTCGGCACACTGCCGCTGCCCTACCGCCGCGACGAGGCGTGCCCCTTCGACCCCGATCCGCGGTTGCGGCGGCTACAGGACGAGGAGCCGATCTCGCGGGTGCGGATCAACAGCGGCGACATATGGCTGGTCACCCGGTTCGCCGACGGCAGGAGGGTTCTGGGCGACCGCCGCTTCAGCAGCCAGCTGACGCCGCTGGGGATCGTCCTGCCCGAGGCGCGGGACGCCTCCCTGGCCGCCGAGCTTCAGAACCAACAGCCCGGGACGTTCATCGAATGCGACCCGCCCGAGCACACCCGGCTGCGGGCGATGGTCGCCGGAGAGTTCTCCCCGTCGCGGATGCGCCGGTTGTCTCCGCGCGTGGAGGCCATCGTGGACCGCCTGCTGTCGGACATGGAGGCCGCCGGGCCGCCCGTCGACCTCATCTCCGCCTTCGCGCTGCCCTTCCCCTCCACCGTCATCCGTGAGCTGCTCGGCGTCCCGGACGGCCACGGCTTCGACTTCGCCGCCCTCACCAAGGTCATGACCGACGTGATGACCCCGGTGGAGGATCTCATCCCCACTCGCGACGCGCTGCGCGCCGGTATGCGAGCCCTGGTCAAGGCCAACCGGAACGCCCCGGGCGACAACGCGCTCGGCCGGATCATCCGAGCCCACGGGCCGGACGTGACGGACGAGGAACTGGTGGGCATCGGCAACCTGCTGCTGGTCGCCGGGCACGAGACCACGGCGAACATGCTGGGCATCGGCACCCTGGCCCTGCTGCGCCATCCCGAGCAGCTGCGGCGGCTGCGCGAGGACCCTTGGATCGTCGACCGGGCGGTCGACGAACTGGTGCGGTACGTCTCGATCCCCAACCACGGAGAGATCCGCACGGCGCTGCAGGACGTGCGCGTCGGCGGCACCCTCATCCGGCGCGGAGAGCAGGTGCTCGTGGCGCTCCCGATCGCCAACCGGGACCCCGCCCGCTTCCGCGACCCCGACACCCTCGACCTCACCCGCACCCCCCAGGCCCATCTGGCCTACGGGTACGGCCTGCACTACTGCGTCGGCGTGCCGCTGGCCCGCATGGAGATGCGGATCGCCTTCCCGGCTCTCCTGCGCCGCTTCCCCACCCTGCGGTTGGCCGTGCCGTTCGACGACATCGCCTACCGGCGGTCCAACGTCACCTACGGCGTCCACCAGCTGCCCGTCACCTGGTGACCTCGGACCGAACATCCGCCGACGACCACTCTGGAAGCGAACGATGCCCCTCATCACCAAGGTGATCGCCAGGATCGTCGTGGCCGACCTCGACGACGCGATCGACTTCTACCGCACCCTCATCGACACCGACGCCGTCCAGCGCTTCACCTTCGCCGGGATCGACCTGGCCGGCGTCGGCCCCTTCCTTCTGCTGGCGGGTCCCGGCGCCGACAAGGTCGCCGACCGTGCCGCCACTCTCGTGGTCACCGATCTGGACCTGGTCGCCCGCCGCGTCACCGGTGGCGGCGGAGTCCTGCGGGAGGGCCCCACCGCAAGCCCCAACGGCCGACGTCTGATCGCCGAGCACCCCGACGGCGCGGTCTTCGAGTACATCGAGCAGCCCGCCGACCGGCCGACCGGCGGCGGCGAGTCCCGCGATGCCACGCGCCCCTGAGCACCGCCCCGTTCCACCTCCGTCACGCATCGAGGACGCCATGACCACCTCCCCAGCATCCGTGGCCCACCTGGACCTGTTCGAATCCGGATTCAGCTTCACCAGCCCGCAGGTCAAAGCGGCCCAGCAAGCCAACTGGTACGCGGACAGCCCCATCGGGCCGATCGCGCTGCGCTACAACGACGTCTCCGCTCTCCTGCACGACCCCCGCTTCCGGCTCGGCGGCCAGGGATACATGGACCTGCACAACATCGACAACGGCGTCCTCCACGACTGGTGGATGAGCACCCTGATGAGCCTGGAGGGCGCTCCCCACCAGCGCCTGCGCCGCCTGATGGGCAAGGCGTTCACCCCCGCGCGCGTGGAGGACGTCCGCGCCTTCACCGCGGCGACCGCCGCGCGCCTGGCCGACCGCCTGGCCTCCCGCGGGGACCACGACTTCGTCGCCGAGTACGCCGAACGGCTACCCACCCTGGTGCTGTGCCGGATCATGGGCATCCCGCCCGAGGACTACGACCGGTTCCACTCCTGGGCCCGGGACCTCGGCGCCGTCTTCGCCGCCGGCGGGCTCACACCCGAGGTCGTCGGCAGCGTCGAAACCGCGATCGCCGAGCTGGGCTCCTATGTGAATTCGCTGGTGGCCCACCGGCGCGAGGCCCCCGGCCCCGACCTGCTCACCGCCATGATCAACGCCCATGACGACGGCGGCGCCCTCAGCTCCGCCGAACTGCACGACATGGTCCTGCTGCTGGTGTGGGCCGGGCAGGACACCACCGCCCGTCAGCTGAGCCGCGCCCTGATCGCCTTCGCCGAGCACCCCGAGCAGTGGGACCTGCTGCGCGACGACCCGGCCCTGGTCCCCTCGGCCGTCGACGAAGTTCTGCGCTGGACGCCCCAGTCGCGCCTGATCACGCGCTACGCCGCGCACGACCTCACCTACCGCGGTCTGGACCTGCCCGCCGGAAGAATGGTCTTTTGCTCCATCACCGCGGCCAACCGGGACCCGGCCGAGTTTCCCGACCCCGACGTCTTCGACGTCCGCCGCGGACCCGCGGCACGCCACATCAACTTCGGCGGCGGAGCCCACCACTGCCTCGGGCGCTCCCTGGCCCAGATGGAACTCGCCGAAGCGCTCACCGTGCTGACCGCGCGCCTGGGCGCCCCCACCGTCTGCGGCCCCATCACCTGGCGGGACGACCTGGCCATGATCCACGGCCCCGACAGCCTGCCGCTGCGATGGACCGAACGCACCACCGGCACGTGAGGTCTCGACTTCGCCCTCGCGGCCGGCCGTCCGAAGGGATGGAGAGAATGAACGACGGAGAAGGGGCGGCGGGTTCGGTCGTGCGGGACCTGATCAACGGCGCCATGCGGTTCAGCGTGCTGTACGCCTTCGTGCGGGTCTCGGGGCCGCAGGCTCTCGCCGACGGCGAGCTCACCAGCGACGAGGTGGCGAAACGTTGTCAGTGCGATCCGCCATTGATGCGGCGAATGCTGAGAGCCCTGGAGTCGTACCGGATCGTCAGCGGCTCGTCCGGATCTCGCTACCGCCTGTCTCCCGCCGGGCGGCTGCTGATCCCCGGTACCGTCGGCTCCCTGCGCGCCGGGGTACTGCTGAACGGGTCGGCTCCCTGGCGGGAGGCGGCCGCCGGTCTGGCCGACAAGCTGCTGACGGGCCCGCCCACGCCGACGGGCTCCGACGACTCCCCCTACCAGCGCATCCACCGGGACCCGGAACTGGCGGCGGCCTTCAACGGCTACATGACGACCCTCAGCACCCCGGTCAGCATGGCCCTCGCCGCCCGCGATCATGAGGGAGTCGGCACCGTGGTCGACCTGGGAGGCGGCCAGGGCATGACGCTGGCCGCCATCCTGCGCCGCCACCCCCACGTGCGCGGGGTACTGGTGGAACGCCCTTCCGTCGCCGAAGACGCCACACGTCATCTGGCCGACCAGGGCCTGACCGATCGATGCGAGGTCATCGCGGGAGACATGTTCACCACCACCTGCCCTCCCGCACAGCGGGTCATTCTGGCGTCCGTCCTGCACAACTGGAGCGACGACGCTTGTGCCGCGATCCTTCGGCAGGCTCGCTCGGCGCTGGTGGCGGGTGGCCCCGCCGCCGAACTGTGGTGTGTGGAGGATCTGCTGCCTTCATCTCAGCGCGGCACCGGCCGCGGCGACTTCGACCTGGACATGAGGATGGCCGTGATGTTCCCCCAAGGGGGCGAGCGCACCAAGGACGAATACCAGGACCTGCTGAGCCGGGCGGGACTGCGAACGACGGCCGTCCATCCCATCCCGGACAGCACCCGGAGCCTCATGATCGCCCGCATGGCGAGCGAGTGAAGGTCGGTGCCCGGCTTCGAACCCGAGGCAACGCGCTGTGATCACGACGACCCGACGGCCGCCGAAGCCGCCGTGATCACGGTCAGGCGTCCTGGGCTGCCGGAGTTCGCTGGGACGGCTCCGGAGCGCGGGCGCCGGACGCGGGCGTACGGCGCGGGAGGGTGAGGCCGATGGCCGCCCCGATGAGGGCGAGGGCCGCGGCCGTGGTGATGGCCGGAGTGAAACCGTCCGCGAACGACGTGACGGAACCGAGCCCGCCCGTGGCCGTGAAGACCGCCGTGGTGATCGCGATGCCGAAGGCGCCGCCGAGCTGCCGGACGGTGTTGAACGTCCCCGAGGCGGCGCCGATCGCCGCGGGCGGGACCGCGCCGATGACCGCGCTCTGCGCCGCCGGGATCGCCATCGACAGCCCGACCCCGGAGATCGCGAACGGCAGGACCAACGGCGGGTAGGACATCCCGGGCCCGGCGATCAGCGCGACCCATCCGAACCCGACGGCCTGCAGGAACATGCCGCCCGCGACGAGCGTCCGCGCGCCGACCCTGGTGATCTGCGCGCCCGCCACCGGCGCGACGACGAACAGCGTCACCGTCCAGGGCAGGAGCAGCAACCCGGTGGTCAGCGGGCTGTGCCGCAGGACGATCTGCAGGAGCTGGGCGAAGAAGAACGCGCCGCTGAACGTGCACGAGAACAGCAGGAAGCCGGCCGAGTTCCCGGCGGAGAATCCGCGCGCCGCGAAGAAGCGCATGGGGACGAGCGGGGCGTCCGCGCCGCGCACCTCCCAGACGACGAACGCCACGAGCGCGACCGCGCCGCCGACGAGCGCCCCGAGGGTCTCGACGCTGCCCCATCCCACGCCGTTCGCCCTGATCAGAGCCCAGACCAGGCCGAACGCGGCCCCGCTGATCAGGGCGATCCCGGGAAGGTCGAGCGCGCGCGGGGACCCGGCGTCCCGGTCGATCCGCGCCAGGACGGCCAGGACCAGCACCACGGCGATGGGCACGTTGACCCAGAAGATCCACTGCCAGGTCAGGTTCTGGACGATCGCCCCGCCGACGAGCGGCCCTCCGGCGGTCGCGAGCCCGGTGATCGAGGCGAACAGGCCCAGCGTGCGCGGCCGTCGCTCGGGCCCGACCGCCGCGGCCAGGACCGCGAGGGACGTCGGGGCCACGGCGGCGGCGCCCGCGCCCTGGACGGCCCGGGCCGCGATCAGCCAGCCCAGGTTCGGCGCCAGCGCGCACCCGGCCGACGCGACCCCGAACAGGACGAGGCCTCCGACCAGGACCTGCCTGCGGCCGTGGCGCTCGCCCAGCGCGGCACCGGCCATGAGCAGCACGGCGAACGGAACCGTGTAGGCGTTGACGGTCCATTCGAGATCGGCGATGGAGGCGTGCAGGTCCAGCTCGATCGCGTGGAGGGACGTGGTGACGACCAGCGCGTCCAGCGCGATCATCAGCGAGGCCGTGGCCGTCAGCGCGAGCAGCCACCGCTCTCTCGACGACATGGTCGTTTCCTCTCTTCGTCAGGCCGAACGCCCCCGCCCGCCGGGCGGGGGCGCTGTTCTCGACGCGGGGTTCAGGCGTCCCGGAGGGGCCGGTAGGTGAGCAGGACGATGCCGTCGCCGATCATCCGCGTGTCCTCGCGGCGCAGGCCCCGGTTGACGCCGGACGCGCCGAACAGCCGCTCGCCGGTCCCGACGACGACCGGGTGGACCTTCATGCGCAGCTCGTCCACCAGGTCGTTCTCCATCAGCGAGCGGACGAGCCGGCCGCTGCCGAAGACGAAGACGTCGCCGTCCACCTCGCGCCGCAGCGCCGCGACCCCGTCCGCCAGGTCACCCTTCAGGAGGGTCGCGTTGGCCCAGGGGAACTCGGTGAGGGTCGTGGACACGACGTACTTGGGCGCGGCCTTGAGCAGGTCGGCCCACTCACCCGTCCGGGACGGCCACCGCTCGGCGAACCACTCGTAGGTCCGGCCGCCGAGCAGCAGCGCCCCGATGCCCCGCGCCTCCCTGAGCTCGTCCGCGGCCCACGCCGCGCCGTCCGGGGACTCGTCCGGACGGAACCAGGCCCGCCCCTTCAGGCCCTCCTCGCCGGTCGGGTCCTCGACGACCCCGTCGAGCGAGACGTTCGCACTGACGACGATCTTTCCCATTGCTGTTCTCCTTGCCGATGCCGTGACGGACACCGATGCAGACGCCACAACACCGGGAAAGGGGTCGCCGGCCGACCGCTCGTTTCACGGCCCCAACCGCCACCCCTGGACAGCGAGCGCAGCAGACGGCCGCGCGGAGCTCGGCGATGCGGTAGAGGCGTCGGACGCTCAACGGCACCCCTCAGAGGGGCAGCCTTCAGGCCCGCCGTTCCTCAGGTTCGATTGCCCGGTCCGGTGACTTGGAAGCGGGCTCGATAGTGGCTCGGTGAGATCCCGAGGCGGGTCACGAAGGTGCGGCGCATCGTCTCAGAGCTTCCGAATCCGGCGGCCCGCGCGGCCTCGGCCACCCCGTGGCCGGCGTCCAGGAGTGCCTTCGCGTGATCGAGCCGTATCTGCTCCACGAATCTGGCTGGCGTGGTGTGCAGTTCGGTGGCGAACAAGCGGGTCAGGTGGCGGGGGCTCACTCCGATGAGGCCCGCCAGGGATGGGGTGGTGTGGGCCAGGGCCGGCTGTGCTGAGACCAGGTCGATGATGGTCCGCAGGCTGGGTGTGCGGGGCGCACGGATGTCGAGGGGCGCGGAGAACTGGGACTGTCCTCCCGGCCGTTGCATGAACATCACCAGACTGCGCGCGACGTTTCGGGCGAGGTCGGGACCGTGGTCCTGTTCGACGAGGGCGAGCGCGAGGTCGATGCCGGCCGAGACCCCGGCGGAGGTGAAGACGTTTCCGTCCTGGACGAAGAGCGCGTCGGGTTGCACCTTGATGTCCGGGTAGGTGCGGGCCAGGAGTTGCGCGTGCCGCCAGTGGGTGGTGGCGCTCCGGCCGGACAGCACCCCGGCCGCCGCGAGCGCGAACGAGCCGGTGCAGATCGACACGAGTCGGCGGGCGCGGGGGTGCAGCCGGTGGATGGTCGCTATCAGGCCGGCCGGGATGGGGCGGCTGGCGAGCGCGTCGCTCCCGGCCACGACGACCGTGTCCGGGGTGGGAACGGCCGCTTCCTGGACGGGCACCAGGATTCCGACCGACGACTGGACCGGCTGCCCGGACGGCGAGACATAGCCGACCGAATAGTCGGCCCCGAACCGGTTCGCCTCGATGAACACCTCGGCGGGCCCCGCCACGTCGAGCATCTTCACGCCGTCGAACACGACGAACACGACCTGCCGGGCAGCCGCCATCGTCTTCGCTCCTCCTGAGGTCCGGATCTGTGGGAGAGCCGTCCGTTCGCGCGGTGGGCCGCCGTCGGACCGCCGGTGAGACTGGAGTCAATCCAATTCATCGGCAGTTCGAGGAGACTCCGTGTTTGAAAGTATCGCGGGAATCGCCATTCCCGACACCGCACTGGTCCGCGAGGCCACCACACTCGTCAGGGAGGCGGCCGATGACACGCTTTTCCACCATTCTCGCCGGGTTTTCCTGTGGGGGTCGCTGAAGGCGGCCGCGCGAGGGCTCCAGGTGGACCCCGAGCTCGCCTACGTCGGTGGGCTGTTCCATGACCTGGGCCTGACGCCGTCCTACGCCACCAAGAACCGGAGGTTCGAACTCGATGGCGCCGAGGCCGCGCGGGGTTTCCTGCTCGACCACGGCCGCTCCGAACGGGACGCCCGCGACGTCTGGCTGGCGATCGCCCTCCACACGACACCTGAGGTGCCCCTCCACCTCGCGCCGGAGGTCGCCGTGGTGACCCTGGGCGTCGAGACCGACGTCCTCGGGCTCGACCTGGACGAGATCACCGAGAAGCAGCGGGACGAGGTCGTCGCGGCGCATCCCCGCCCGGATTTCAAGAACCGCATCCTGCGGGCCTTCTACCAGGGCATGGCCGACCGGCCGGACACCACCTTCGGAACCATGAACGACGACGTCCTGGCCCGCTTCGACCCCTCGTTCACCAGAACCGACTTCGTCGACATCGTCCAGGGCAACGCCTGGCCGGAATGAGCCCGCTCGGGCCCGATCCGGGAACGGCCGCCCAGCACCTCTCGGAACGGCTGCGCCGCGCCTCACTGCGGGTCACCAAGCAGCGCGTCGCCGTACTCCGCGTCCTGGAACAGCACCCGCATGCCGACGCCGGTTTCATCATCTGCGCCGTACGCGAGCGCTTCGGTGCGATATCGGTGCAGGCCGCCTACGACGTGCTCGCGGCGCTGGACACTGCGGGGCTCGTCCGCAGGGTCGAGCTGGCCGGACCACCTGCCCGGTACGAACTGCGCATGGAGAACGACCACCATCACGCGGTGTGCCGCGCCTGCGGTGTCATCGCCGACATCGCCTGCGCCACCGGCGACGGATCCTGCCTGACGCCGTCGGCCGTCCACGGTTTCACCATCACCGAAGTCGAAGTGACCTATTGGGGCCTGTGCCCTTCCTGCACGACCACTTGACACGACATCCCCTGCCATGCCATGCCAAAAGGAGAACTAATGGCGTTCAAGGAGAACACCGAGCCGCTGACCACGGCGGCCGGAGCGCCGGTCACCGACAACCAGAACAGCCTGAGCGCCGGGCCCAGAGGCCCGATTCTGCTGCAGGACCTGTGGCTGATCGAGAAACTCGCCCACTTCGCACGTGAGGTCATCCCGGAACGGCGTATGCACGCGAAGGGGGCGGGCGCGTTCGGCACGTTCCGCGTCACCCGCGACATCTCCCGGTACACCAAGGCGGCCATCTTCAGCAGGGTCGGCAACGAGTGCGAGATGTTCGCGCGCTTCTCGACGGTCGCGGGAGAGCGCGGCGCGGCCGACGCCGAGCGCGACATCCGCGGCTTCGCGGTGCGCTTCTACACCGAAGAGGGCAACTGGGACGTGGTGGGCAACAACACCCCGGTCTTCTTCCACCGCGACCCGCTGAAGTTCCCCGACCTCAACCGGGCCGTCAAGCGCGACCCGCGCACCAACCTGCGGGACCCGGAGAACAACTGGGGCTTCTGGACGAACCTGCCCGAGTCCCTGCACCAGGTCACCATCATCATGAGCGACCGTGGGATCCCCAGGTCCTACCGGCACATGCACGGCTTCGGCTCGCACACCTTCAGCCTGATCAACGCGGCCGGCGAGCGGCACTGGGTCAAGTTCCACTTCCGCACCCGGCAGGGCATCGAGAACCTGACCGACGAGGAGGCGGCCACCGTCATCGCCCACGACCGTGAGTCGCACGGCCGCGACCTCTTCGAAGCGATCGAACGCGGCGACTTCCCGAAATGGACCCTGTACGTGCAGGTCATGCCGGAGGCCGACGCGGCCGCCTACCGCTTCCATCCCTTCGACCTCACCAAGGTGTGGAGCAAGAAGGACTACCCGCTCATCGAGGTCGGCGAGTTCGAGCTCGACCGCAACCCCGACAACTACTTCGCCGACGTCGAACAGGCCGCCTTCACCCCGGCCAACCTCGTCCCCGGCATCTCCTACAGCCCCGACAAGATGCTCCAGGGAAGACTGTTCTCCTACGGGGACGCCGCCAGGTACCGGGTCGGGGTCAACCACCACCAGATCCCGGTGAACCACCCGCGGGCGGCCAGGCAGGTGAACACCTACCATCGCGACGGGGCGATGCGCGTCGACGGCAACCAGGGCGGAGTCCCCGGAGTCGAGCCGAACACCTTCGGCCGGTGGGCCGAGCAGCCGGCCTACGCGGACCCGGCCCAGGCCATCGGCTCGACCGCCGACCGCTTCGACTTCCGCGAGGACGACGACGACTACTTCACCCAGCCCGGCGACCTGTTCCGGCTGATGGACGCACGGGAGCAACAGGCCCTGTACGACAACACCGCCCGGGCGATCAAGGGCGCACGCCGCCAGACGGTCGACAAGCACATCGAGAACTGCGCCAAGGCCGACCCCGCCTATGGCGAAGGGGTGCGGAAGGCATGCGAGGCATTCGGAGCCCTCTAGCCACTCACGGGCGTCGACCTGGTGCTCTATTTGCCAGGCCGACGAGTGCGAAAGGTGTCCAGTTCTGATTGGCGTGCGGTGATTGCTGCCGGGGGCGGGACGTGATGGTGAAGGTGACCGGCAAAGGGGCTTGGCATCGGCACCGCTCGTCGAGCGGCCGCTGTCTCACCGACAACTGGAAGGGACCACGTCGTGGGTTCGATATCGGCAACGCCCTCGGCGCCTGGCCGACTACCGCTACTGGGACACGCCTGGCGGCTCTGGCGCGACCCGATGAAGTTCCTGCTGGACCTGCGCCTCGCGGGGAAGGTGGTCCGCGTCGACCTGGGGCGGATGAGGCTGTACTTCGCCACGGACCCGGCCCTGGTCCACCAGGTCCTGGTCACCCAATCCGGCAGCTTCGAGCGCGGGACGATATTCCAGCGTGCCAGGGCGGTCTTCGGCGAGGGGTTGGTGACCTCCGACGGGGAGCGGCACCACACGGACCGGCGGTTGATGCAGCCGGGATTCCACCGCGCACAGCTCGCCCGGTACACCACGCTCATGAACGACAATGCCCGTGAGCTGGCCGAGTCCTGGCATCCCGGCGACCGCGTCGCCCTTGACGAGGCGATGTACCACCTCGCCATCACCAACCTCACCCAGGCGATGTTCTCCCACAGCCTCGACCGGGCCCACGCTCGGGAACTCGCCCGTCTGGTGCCGGTGATCGGTCAAGGCGCCCTCATGCGCGCCGTGCTGCCGCCGTCGCTGTCGGCCGCGCCGCTTCCGCTCAACCGCAGGTTCGACGCCGCCGCCGACGCCGTGCACGGCATCATCGATCACATCATCGCCGCACGCCGCGCCGACCCCGGCGACCGGCAGGATCTGCTGACGCTCCTGCTCACCCTGCGTGACCCGGCCACTGGCAGACCGATGGACGACTCGTGGATCCGCGACCAGGCCGTGACGATCCTCAACGCCGGGGTGGAGACCACCGCCACCACCCTGACCTGGGCCTTCCACGAGCTGAGCCGCCACCCCGAGATCCGCGAACAGGTCGAGGACGAGGTCGACGCGGTCGTCGGCCTCCGGCCGGTCGGACCGGACCAGGTGGCCGCGCTGGACTACACCGATCGTTTCCTCAAAGAGGTCACCCGCCTGCACTCGTTCCTGCTGCTCATCAGGCGCACCACCGCACCGGTGGAACTTGGCGGCGCCCATCTGCCCGCGGGCGCCGAGGTGGCCTACAGCCACTACGCGCTGCACCGCGACCCTCAGGTGTTCCCCAACCCCGACCGACTGGACCCCGGCCGCTGGCCGGCCCGGCGCGACACGTTCCTCCCGTTCAGCGCCGGCGTCCACAAATGCATCGGCGACACCTTCGCCTGGGACGAGACGGTCATCACCCTGGCCGCCATCGTCGTCAGGCACCGACTCGACCTCGTCCCCGGGACCACCGTCCGCGCCAGGCCGGCGGTGCTGCCCAAGCCGGACAGGATGCCGATGATCGTCCAGCCCCGACACCACCGTGGGGGCTCTGACCGCTGAGAGGCCACATGACATCGCGAGACCAGGGATCGGGCACCTTCCGTGACCCGAACGGGAGCGCCATGCGACCGGCTTTGAGGATCCCGCCGCTGTACTGCCCCTTCCCCGACCATGTCCATCCCGACGCAGCGGAGATCGATCGCACCTCACTGAAGTGGCTCGACGGTTTCGGCCTCATCACCGACCCCGCCGTACGCGGACGCTTCGGCCGATCGAGGATCGGCTGGCAAGCCTCGAGTACGACACCACACGCTGATCGGGAGCTGGTGCAGCTCCACGCCGACTGGCAGATGTGGCTGTTCGCCTTCGACGACGTCCGCTCAGAGGAATCCGAGGCGGGCATGCATCCCGGCCTGATGGCCCGGACCCTGGCGTCGTACCTGCGGATCCTCCAGGACCCCACAACGCAGGTGCCCGAGGACGATGCGTTCACTGCGGCGCTCCGGGACCTGCGCCACCGGCTGGAGGCGGTCGCGAGCCAGGCGCAGGTCGATCGGTTCGTCACCTCCGTGCTCGGCTACTGGTTCGCCCAGGTCTGGGAGGCCGCCAACAGGGCCGATGCGGCGTGGCCCACCGTCGAGGAATACGCCGCCATGCGCGTTCATACCGGCGCGGTACCGACCTGCCTGGCCTTGATCGATGTCGTCGGCGGATTCGAACTGGACGCCGCCGAGCTGGCCCGCCACGACGTGAAGGCGCTGACCACCAAAGCCGTCAACGTCGTCTGCTGGGCCAACGACATCCACTCCTACGAAAAGGAAGCGGCCCGCAGCAACCATCCCGTCAACCTGCCCGCGCTGCTGCACCGCCGTGACGGCGGCGGCATTCAGGAGGCCATCGACCTCGCCGCGAGGATGCACGACGACGAAGTCACCGCCTACCGCGACCTCCGCCACCGCACAGCGGCAGGGAAGAAACTGGAACGCTACCTGGACGGCCTGCAGTCATGGATGCGCGGCAACCTGACCTGGTCACTATCGACAGGCCGATACCAGCAGACGGCCGACCAGACCTGAGGCACCCGCTCGACGGAACAGCGATCACGAGGGCGCGCGTCGCGGTGCGAGCACACCTCAGGGCCGGAGGGCGAAGAAGGCGTCGATGCGGCGGCGGTGGTAGTCGAGGTAGTCGTCGTCGAACCGGTCGCCGCGGCGGCGCGCCTGCTCGTAGCACGCGGCCTCGCGGCGCAGCCGGTGCCGGATCAGCTGGGCGACGGTCTCGTCGTCCATGGCGCCCGCCGTCCCGCCCGCCTCGAGGTAGTCGTCGACGAAGCGGCGGCGCTGCTCGAGGGTCGCGGCGTACTCGTCGGTCCACTCCAGTGCGACGGCCGCGACCTCCAGTTCGGGTGCGCCGACGATGGCCGTGTCCCAGTCCAGGACCGCGACGAGCCGTCCGTCCCGGGCGAGCGTGTTGCCGACGTAGTAGTCGCCGTGCAGCGGATGCCGAAGCGACCGGCGGCGATGGAACTCCAGCAGCCAGCGGTCGAGCTGCGGATCGGCGAGGTCGGGGACGTCCTGCGGCGGCTCGCCGTCCAGACCGCCCTCCAGAAACCCCGCCACCGGACGGGCCGGGGGCCGGAAATCGGCCAGGCCGCGATGGAGCCGCGCGAGGAGCCGCGCCCCTTCCCGGCGCATCGACTCCTCGCCGATGCCCGGCCACTCCCCCTCGACGAACGGCCAGACCGACACGGGCCGCCCGTCGACGCGGACGACCGTGGCCCCGCCGCGCGTGCGCAGGGGCGCGACCGCCTCCGGCACGGTCGCCGCCGCATGGGCGGCGACCGCGTGGCACCACTCGGCCTCGGCGCTGCTCCACCCCAAGGGTCCGATCCGGATGACGAGGTCACCGGCCCGGTACGCCGCCGACTCCTCGCCGCCGTGCAGGCGCGTCGGCTCGTCCTCGATGCGCCGCCCCCACTCCGTCAGGACGGCGGCGCGCATGGCCGCGGTCAGCGGCGTCTCCACGGAAGCCACCGTCCCGACCGTACCCGTCCACTCATGATCTTGGTCGGACAGCGCACGTCCCCGAGCTCCGCGAGAGGAGTCAGGAGATCGGCGTGGTCAGGTAATCGCCGTGCTCCATGTCTTCGAGTAGGGACGGGTGGGTGGGCGTCCAGCCGAGCAGCTCCTGGGTGTAAGCACTGCTGACGGGCCCGTCGATGCCGTAAAGGGTCGCCATGAACGGGTTCACGAAGTGCGTGGCGGCCTGGTCAGGCGTGAGCGAGACCGTGGGCAGGTCCAGGACACGGGCGATCGTCTCGGCGATGCTCTTCAGGGTGACGCCGCTTTCGGCCACTCCGTGCAGCACGCTGCCCGCCGGTGCCTTCTCCACTGCCAGGCGGAACAGGACCGCTGCATCGAGCCGGTGCACCGCAGGCCAGCGGTTCGTGCCGTCCCCGACGTAGGCCGAGACGCCGGTCTGCCGTGCGGTGGCGATGAGCATCGGGATGAATCCGTGGTCGTGCGGGCCGTGAACGGTCGGGGCGAGCCGGACCACGCTCGCGCGCACTCCCCGGGCGGCGAAGTCCAGGCAGGCTCGCTCTCCCGCGATACGGAAGGCGGCGATCCCGGACGTGTCGGGTTCGTCCTTCTCGGTGGCCTCCCGGCCGGTGGGCATGACCAGGGTGCCCGAGGTGACGACGAGGGGCTTGCCGGAGTGTTCCAGCGGACGGCCGAGCGTCTCGATCGCGGTCCGGTCGCGCCTCATCATGTCGTCGGGGTCGGAGAAGTCGCCGCCGAAGGCCATGTGCAGAACACCGTCGGCGGCCTCGGCGCCGCTGCGCAGGCTGTCGAGGTCGTCCAGGGAGCCGGGGTGCGGCGTGGCCCCCAGTCCCTCCAGACGCGCGGCGGCGGCGTCCGAACGTGCCAGGCCGGTAACGCTGTGACCTGCCGCGATGAGCTCAGAGACAATCGCGGGACCGGTGAGGCCGGAACCGCCGGTGACAAAGAGATGCATGTGGATCTCCCACCTATCGCCAGTGACTGGCGCTACTTAGCGCCAGTCACTGACATTAAGTAGCGTCAGTGGCTGGCGTCAAGTGAGGCCAGCGACTGACATATGCACTATCCTCAGGACGTGCCACGAAGCGGAGCCGAAGCGCGCCGCCGCCTTCAGCAGGCGGCCTTGGACCTGTACCGGGAACACGGGTTCGACCAGACCACCACGGCCGAGATCGCCGCCCGGGCCGGCGTCAACGAGCGCACGTTCTTCCGGCACTTCCCGGACAAGCGCGAAGTGCTCTTCGACGGCGAGGCCGGCCTCCGCGCCACACTGACGCAGGCGGTGACCGAAGCCCCCGATGACCTGCAGCCGCTCGACGTGCTGCTCGGCGCCTTCCGCAAGGCCGAACGGATCCTCGAGGACAACCGCTCGTTCGCCGAACCACGAATGCAGGTCATCGCGGAAACGCCGGCCCTCCGCGAACGCGACCTGGCCAAATCAGCGGCCCTCACCGACGCGGTGGCGGACGCGCTACGACAGCGCGGCGTCGCCGACCGGCTGGCCGTCCTGGCCGCCAAAACCGGATGGGCCGTCTTCCATCAAGCCGTCCAGGCCTGGATCGACGACCCCTCGCAAACCCTGGACGCCCAACTCCTCCAAGCCTTCGCCGACCTCCACACCCTCTCCGCGCCAACCACGAACCTGAACCCCGAGTCCCGTGCCCCGATCGCCCCATAAGCGATCCTCAGCCCCGATCTGAGCCGGCGACGAAGGACCGCAGGATCTGCTTCTTGCAGGGGTATGGGCAGGTGTGGCTGCACGGCGTCGTCAGCCACCGCTGCCAGGGGCCGGGTCTTGGACGATGGTGCCCGTTGTGCCCTCGGCGGGTTCAATGCGCCAATGCGGAGGGAGCTGGTGCACGAGGGCGGTGTCGGACACCGTGATGATGCCTTCCAAAGCGTTGGCTCGGCCCTGGAAGTCCGCGCCAGGGAAATGGATGTCGGCCTCGAAGGTCACACCGCGAAAGGTCGTGTCGCCGGCGAAGGTGGCGTCTGAGAACAGGGCGCGCCCGGTGAATCTCGTCTCCCCGAACACGGCGTGGCCGGTGAAGGTCGTGCGACCAAAGAACGCGCCGCCGCCGAATGTCAGGTCGACGAAGCCGACCAGGCCTCCGGTGAAGCCGGCGCCATGGAACTCAGCGTCGCCGCTGAACTCGCCGCTGAAGAGGGTGTCGCCGGTGAACGTTGCATAGTGGAAGAAACCCCGGGAGACTCGGCAGTCGAACAGGCTGAAGTCGATGAGTGTGGCGCCGGTGAGGTCGAGCTCGATGTCAGCCCAGAACTGGTCAGTGGCGGGGCGCAGCCGCGCGCCCAGGATCCGCTGGGCGGTCAGGCGCACATGGCGTTCCTGCTCCCAATCGGTAGCACGGGCATGGCCGGCGCTGGTCAAGGTGACCCGGTCGGGTGCGGTGAGGGAGGCCAGTTCCTCTTCCGAGACCTCGGGCTCCGGTCGCTCAACTGGAAACGGCATCCTCAGGTAGGCGCAGATGATGTTGACGATCGTCTGCCGGTGTCCGGGGTTGCCGTTGGCAAGTCGCTCCAGTGTGTACAGAGCGGTGAGGCGCACTGGGGCCTTGTCGGAGCCGAGTTGCTCGGCGGCTGCGTTGTACAGCTCGGTGACCCGGCGCTCGATCGCGTCCTGGCGCCGTTCGGCGGCGTCCAGCTCGTTCAGCGCGGTGGCGAGCTCTGCATGACGCTGCCGACGGAACGCCAGCATCAACCCGACCGCCGCACCCGCGCCGGCACCGGCGGCCAGCCCGGTGCGGACCGCATCCACCCGGATCCGGGCCCGCTCGGTCCCCGCTTGGGCACCGTCGGCGACCTCCAGCAGCCACGCGGTCGTCAGCCAGATCGCCGTAGCTGCAGCCCCGGCGGCAAGCAGCATCCACAACCCCGCTGCCAACGGCCGCACTCGCAACGGCCGACTCGCACGCCGCTCCCGCGCGCTGGCCCAACCGCGCCGCGCCAGCTCCACTCCGCGCTCTGCCCGACTGTTCACAACGATCATTCAAGGCGCTTCGCCCCTCCGGCGCGGGCCGGTGGCCACAAGAGGGCGGACACAGGGGGCTTGAGTTGGCATTGGGAACAGTCACGTCGACGTCAACCGAGGCGCCACCGAGGGCGGCCACCGACCAGGTGCGCGCGATACCTGTCGTCGATCAAGGGGGCGATGGCGCGACGCCCCGCTACGAGACCATGCGGTCGCATTCCTCCACGGTGGCCTCGTAGTTGCGCTGCAGGAAGGTCTGAACGGTAGCCAGTTCCTCGCCGGAGAAGGCGGCCATGACTTGTCGACTGCGGGCGTCGAGCCTCTCGTAGAGGGCCGCGATCCGCTCCAGCCCTTCAGGGGATGCCTCGACCAACACGCGCCGACGGTCTTGGGGATCCTGCATGCGCTGCACGTAGCCCGCCTTCTCCAGACGGTCGAGCATGTGCGTGACCGCGCCGGTGGTGCGTGCCAGCTGGGTGCTGAGTGCACCGGCGGTGGAGGCTCCGGCGCGGTTGAGGACGTGCAGGCAGAGCAAGTCGGTCGTGGCGATGCCCAGACGCTGGGCGATCAGGTCGTTGAAGCGGCCCAGGGCTCCTGCGAGGTCGGTCATGGCCTCGATGATCCGGCCGGCCGGGTCTGCCACCCCTCCGTCCGCGGCCGACTCCGAGTCCGCTGCGGGCAGTCGCCCACCCTTCGGGTTGACGGACATCCACACTCCCGTTTATCTTCGCGATTCAGATACTTAATCTTGCAGCTAGTCTAGCGACGCGCTGCGACAACCATGAACAGGAGGGCTTCCCGTGTCCACCGGCACGACATCCCCCGCCCCCACACCTGTCACGGGCACGGGCCGCACCGTGGCGCTCGTCGTCATCCTGCTGGCGAGCTTCATGGACCTGCTCGACGTGACCATCGTGAACATCACCCTCCCGTCCGTCGAAAACGACCTCGGCGCCTCGTCGGCGCAACTGCAGTGGATGCTCACCGGCTACACACTCGCCTTCGCCCTCGGCATCATCACCGGGGCCCGGCTCGGTGACCTCTTCGGCTACAAACGCACCTTCCTCGTGGGCATCGCCGGCTTCACCATCGCTTCCGCCCTGTGCGGCGGCGCTCCGACAGCCGAGGCGCTGGTGGTCGCCCGCATCGTCCAGGGCCTCTTCGCGGCGGCGATGGTCCCCCAGGTGCTCTCGCAGATCCAGGTGATGTACGCACCCCATGAGCGCGGCGGCGCGATGGCGGCCTTCTCCTCCCTGTCCGGACTGGCGGCCGCCGCCGGTCCCATTCTCGGCGCCGCTCTGCTGGAGGCCGACTGGTTCGGCCAAGGCTGGCGCGCGGTCTTCTGGATCAACGTCCCCGTCGGCGCTCTGGCCCTGGCCGCCGCCCTCATGGTTCTGCCGGAGGCGCGCGGCGCCACCCGGCCGCGACTGGACGCCGTCGGTATGCTCCTGTCCGCAGCGGGCCTCGTCCTGATCCTCTACCCGCTGATCAAAGGCAGTGCGGAACGCCCCTGGCCGCTGTGGACGTACCCCAGCATGGCAGTGGGCATCGCCGTGCTCGCCGTCTTCGTCCGGCACCAGAGGTCCCTGTCCGCCCGCAGTCGCTCCCCGCTGATCGAGACCGGCCTGTTCCGGATCCGTTCGGTCGGCGGTGGTCTCCTGGTGCAGTTCTTGTTCTTCCTGCCGGTGATGGGCTTCTTCCTCACCTTCATGCAGCTGCTCCAGCCTGGCCTCGGCATGACCCCCATGAAGGCGGGCCTGACGATCCTGCCTTGGCCCATCGCCACCACCGTCGCCGCCGGCCTTGGAGCAGCGGTGCTGCTGCCCCGCCTCGGACGCACCACCGTCCAGATCGGAATCGTCGTCCTCGCCGCAGGATTCGTCCTGCTCGCAGCAACCGCCACGGACGCCACCCACGACACCGGCGTTCTGGCCTTCCTTCCCGGCGTCATCGTCGGCGGCGCCGGCATGGGGCTGACCGTCGCCCCCCTGGCTCAGCTCACCCTCGAAGAAGTCCCGGCCGTCCACGCCGCCTCCGGCTCCGGGTTGTTCAACACCGTCGCCCAGCTCGCCGCCTCCGTTGGCGTGGCCGTCATCGGCACGGTCTTCTTCAGCCGCCTGACAGGACACAGCGGTCCGGCTCTCGACCGCTACACGACCGCCTACGGCGCCACCCTCTGGGCCAGCCTCCTCTTGCTCGCCGCCACCCTTGCCGCCTCCTTCCTCCTGCCCCACAAGAAGAAGGCCTCCGAGCAGGTCTCATCGCCTACGTAGCCGGCTCTTGCCGATGCGGAAGTCGTTCGCACACGACCGAGGTTCTGAACAGCTGCCCAGGACCCGAAGGGGCGAGAATGGGCGGACACCGGGCCGTGGTCCGCCCATTCTCACATCGGTCATTTCTGAGCACGCGAATCGTCGCCGTCATCACGCAGAGCTACTTTGCGGCTGGTCGCACGTACACGAGTCCTGAGCCGATCACCCGTTCGCACTCGCGGTCTTTCAGGTGGTCTCGCCTTGGCCGTCCTCGGCGGGGCGCACGGTGGCGGGCAGGGTGCTGATCAGGTGCTGGAATCGTTGGAGGGGTTCGGGCTTGCCGGTGATGTCCACGTCGCGGTCCGCGCGGGCGAAGACGTAGGCGGCCAGGGACTCGGTGGTCGCGGTGATGGTGACGTCCGCCTGTGCGGGTGCGGTCTTCGCGGTCAGCGACCATTGGTGGCCGTCGCTTTCGAGCAGGTAGTCCGTGCCGTCGAGCCGGAAGTGCCAGCGGGTCGGTTCGTGGTCGGCGGTGGCGAGGTCGATGCCCTGGACGATGGCGCGGAGCAGGTGCTCGGCGTGTAGCGGTTCGCCGGCCTGGGGCCAGCGCCACGCGTGCTGGAGCCCCCACTGCCCGAGCGTGTCGATGACGGGTCCGAGGTCGGCCCCGGCCGGCGTCAGGTGGTACCAGACCTCGCGCCGGCCCGGCTCGCGGTCGGCGGCGACGATTCCGTTGTCCTCGAGCTCGCGCAGGCGCTGGCTGAGCGTCTTGGGTGTGATCCCGCCGAGGCGCTCCATCAGGTCGGTGAACCTCTTGGCGCCGGTGAGCAGGTCGCGGATCACCAGCAGGGTCCACCGGTCGCCGACACGTTCCAGGGCGCGTGCGACCAGGCAGAAGTGGTCGTAGGTGCGAACGTTCCGAGTCACGTCCTCATAATACTGGTTGACAGATACTATCTCTTACATACTATCTTGGAGATATCTACAAGGAGGGTGCCATGTACGACCCACCTGGATATCTGTGGGCGATCACGATCATCGGAGTCACCGCGTTCCCGCTCGTCACCTGCGTCGTGCTCTACGGCGGCGCGGAACACGCCGGTCTGAGCCGAAGCCGCGCGGCGCTGCTCGCCGGCGGAGCGGCCGTCGTCATCGGCGGCTGGTTCGCCGCCAGCGCGGTGATCGCGGACAACGGCTGGTACGGCAGGCAGCCCGGCGTTCAGATGCCGTGGATACCGATCGCGGTGGTCGGCTTCCTGAGCACGCTGCTGGCCCTCGGCCGGATCCCGGCGGTGAAGCACGCCCTGGAGGCCCCAGGCATGACGAGCCGTCTCCTGCTCCCCCACTCGTTCCGCGTGACCGGGGTGGTCTTCCTGCTCGTCATGGGCCTCGGTCATCTGCCCGCGCTGTTCGCCCTACCCGCGGGTCTGGGTGACATCGCCGTCGGGGTCGCCGCGCCCGTGGTCGCGCGCAAACTCGCCCAGGGCACGGGGTACCGCGCCGCCCGGCGGTTCCACGCTTTCGGCATCGCCGACCTGGTCGTGGCCATGGTCCTTGGGGCCCTCACCGGGTACCAGCTGCTCAACGTCCCGTCGTCCGGCGCGGCGATCAGCGCACTCCCGCTCGTGCTGATCCCGACGGCCGCCGTGCCCCTGCTGTTCGCCCTGCACATCACGTCGCTGTCCCAGCTCGCCACAGCCTCACGGACGCCGCGGCCGACGACCGGTTCGCCCTTGGAACCGCGCGCCATCGTCGCGGACGGGCCCAGCGTCCCGTGAACGAGGAAGGCCCCGGCCAGACCATCGAGACCCGGGTCCGCTGGGGAGAACGCTGACCGTACCTGCCGCGTTGGGCGTCGGAGGCGGCGGGCGGGCGTGTTCCGGCGGTCCTGCGCTGCTCAGCGCAGGACCGCCGCCAGCAGGTCGGCTCCCAGCGTCGTCAGGTCAGGCACGTTGAGGGCGTATCGGACGTAACGTCCCTGCCGTTGGGACGTGAGCAGGCCCGCGCGGCGCAGGACGGCGAGGTGCCGGGAGACCTCCGGCGGTGAGAGCTCCCAGGCGTGGGCCAGCTCGCCGGTGGTGTGCGGGCCGCGGGCCAGGGTGCGGAGCAGCCGCAGCCGAACCGGATGTGCGAGTGCCTCCAGCCGATGCGTGACCGCTTCGAGCGACACGGGCTCCGATGGACTCGCCTCGGCCACGGGGTACTGCACCACCGGCTGCCACCCGGGCGCGTGAACCACCACCAGGTGCGGGCGGCCGAAGACACTGGGGAGGAAGGTGACTCCGGTGTCGTGAGCGGTGGTCGCGTTGTCCTGCAGCTTGTCCACGATGATGCCGTCGCCGTCCGGCGCCAGGGTCACGGCGCCGGAGACCGACGCGAGCGCCGCCCCGATGCCCTGGCGCTTCAGCAGGTCGTTCTTCAGGCGCAGGTCGGTGGCGAGTCGCACGGCGACGTCCGTCCAGGCGGCGTCGAAGAAGGCCTCGGCGCACTGTTCGAGGGTGTGACGCACCCGCGTCCGGACGGCTGCGGGGTCCGCGAGCAGCCGTTCCGCGAAGGCCTCCTGGAGCGTGCCGCGGGCCTGGGCCAGGTCCAGGGCCCGCTCGCGCGCTGTCGCGTCGGCGAGTGGCGACGGCCCGGCGAAGTGGACCCGGTTGCTGCCGCACGTGGTGACGAGCGCGGCGGTCACGTAGGTCTCGTCGTCGATCCGGTCCACGTCGTCCAGCTCCTCGGCGAGCGTCGGCCGGGGACGGGCGGGGACCAGGAAGTCGGCTCGCGAGGAACGCCAGAGGAACTCCGCCTCCTTGAGCCGCTCGGCCAACTCCGGCCGCAGCCCGGCCCAGACGTCCCCGGCCCAGCCGGCGAGCTGCGGGTGATGCCCGGGTTCGGCCAGCACGTGCAGCATCGCGGTCAGCTCGGCCAGTGGCGAGGCCGCGAACCGCAGCCGCCCGGACGGCAGGCCACCGATGTCGATCCTCAACGTCATCCCCTCATCATCGCTGGTCGAAGGGCCGATGACCGCGTCGATTGACGGCGTCCGTCAATCGTTCCGGGCATCCCGGAGGCCGGACGCACCGTGGACGCCATGGCAACCACCACCAAGATCCAGCCGCGCGCCCTCGTCCGCGCCTCCGGAGGACCCCGCTATGCCGTCGCCCTGGCCGTGGACGCGCTCGGCACCGGCCTGCTGCGGCCCTTTCTGCTGCTCTACGGGGTGACGGTGCTGAGGCTGTCCGCGTCGGCCACCGGCATCGCCATGACGATCGGCGTCGTCGTGGGCCTGGCCTGCATGCCGGCCGTCGGCCGGTGGCTCGACCGGGGCGCACGCAGCACGGTCGTGGCGGCGTCCATGCTGGTGCGGGTGCTGGGCGTGGCGCTGCTGATGGCCACCCCGGCGGGACACGTCTGGCCGTTCGCGGCGGCGGCGCTCTTCCTCGGCATCGGCAACCAGGCATGGCCCGCCGCCCATGCGGCCCTCGTGGCCACGGTCTCCCACGGCCGCGAACGCGACGCCGCTCTCGCGGGAGGCCGCGCCCTGCGCAACGCGGGCCTGGGCGTGGGCGCCCTCCTCGCCACCGCATGCCTGGCAGGCGGTGCCTCCGCACTGCAGGCGCTCGCGGCCGTCACCGGGCTCGCCTATCTCGCCGCGGCGGCCTTGGCCTGGTCGGTCCACCTGCACGCGGACCCGGCGGCCGCCCCGTCCAGGGACGGGGCCGACGGGCCCGCGCCTCGGATGCTCGCGCTGCTGGCCGCCAACGTGATCTACGCCTTCTGCCTCAACGTCACCGAGATCGCGCTCCCCCTGATCCTGGTCACACAGCTGCACGCGTCCCCGGTGTGGTCGGCGGCCGTCTTCGTGGCGAACACGGTGCTGGTGGTCACCCTCCAGGTTCCGCTCACCGTCCTGCTGTCCCGCTTCTCCCGGCGGACCGTGCTGGCTCTCGCCGGCGTGCTTCTCGCCGCGTCCTACCTGGGCTTCCTGGCGGCCACCTCCCTGGGACACGTCTGGGGCGCCCCGGCCGTCGCCGTCGTGTCCGTGGCCAGCACCATCGGCGAGATCATCTACGCCGGCACCGCCACCGCGCTCGTCACCGCCATCGCCCCGGCCCATGTCCTCGGACGCGCCCTCGCCCGCTTCCAGCTCTCCACCGGCTTCGGCCTCGCCGTCTCCCCTGCGGTCACCACCGGCCTCGCCGCCCACGGCTCGGCCGCCCTCTGGGGCAGCCTCTCCGCCGCGACGCTCCTGTCCGCCTCCGCCGTCGCCACCAACAAGGACCGGGCAACGCGACTCAGCGGCTTCCGGCGCCGGGCACGAGCAGGCTCGTGACCTTGGCGATCACCTCGAAGCAGGGACGCTCTCCAACGTCCCACGCCGGTACTCCGCCCTTCACGCGCGTGGCGCGGGGCCGTGCGGCACATGTGGTGACCTGCGTGTTGATCGGGTGAATATCCGGTGCTGATCGATACGCCGTACTTGTGATGCCCGGAGCGGACGGAACCGCCGTCCGCGAGCACCGGGAGACATCACACGTGAGAATCCATCCCCCCGCCTCGCGCGCCGTCATGGCGCTCCTCGCCGGAGCCGCGCTGGTCGCGACCGCCGGCGCCGCCACCACCGCCTCGGCGTCCACCCCTGCCTCGCCGACGCCGCCGGACGGCGGGCACGTATCCGGCCACCAGGTCGCGGCCCTGCGCGGCGCCGCCCTCAACAGGACGGTCCCGAAGGGCGTCACGCAGCGCTTCATGAACCACCGGAAGGGCGTCGGGTTCATGAAGCCCTCGCCCCGGACGCTCTCCCCCGCCGTCTCCGGCTGGGACGGCGCGCAGCACCTCACCTGGGGCGTCACCATGAAGGGCACCGGCGTCGCGGGCGGCGTCACCACGCAGTCGGTGAACCCGAACGGACGGCTGCAGAACCCGTCCGACCCCGACACCGTCTACGCCCCGACCTTCCTGCCGAACGCCAAGCAAGGCTGCATCGAGGTCACCACCTGGTACAACGCGGGCAGCGCCCAGATCGGCGCCTGGAACTGGTGCGACCCGAAGGGCCAGTACGGCTTCCAGGCAGGCGTCCCGATCGACCAGAACTTCCTCGGCACCTACACCAACGGCGACTCGTCCTACCGCGTCTGGCAGCAGCAGACCGACGCCTCGCCCAACACCTGGACGGCCTACCTCTACAACTACAAGACCAAAGCGTGGGACTCCCTGTTCACCAGCTCCGGCACGTCCGGGCTGACGAACTACCCGGCGGGCTTCGGCTGGAACATGTGGGAGGTCTACACGAACTACAACGCCTCCACCGGCCAGGGCTGGTACTGCAACGACTTCACCCCCCAGCGCTGGACGAGCCGCGACCTGTCCCTCCTGCCCCCGGGCGGCAGCTGGACCAAGGCGGACGCCTCCAGCACCAACACCGACACCCCCCGTACCGACAACGGCCTGTGCAACGACGGCCGCGCCTTCCGCACCACCGACGGCCCGGCCGCCTGGGAGGTCGTCCCCACGTCCGGGACCTTCCCGACGCAGCGCGTGAAGCTGCACTCGGCAACCGGCTACAACGCCGACGTGGACGGCGCGCTGACCGCCAACGGCACCAAGGTGAAGGCCGAGGTCGACAACGGCAACGACGCCCAGCGCTGGAACCTGGTCGGCCAGGCCGACGGCAGCTACGAGGTGCAGTCGGCCATCGCCACCGGCAGCGCCCTGGACGCCAACACCAACACCGCCTCCACCGTGGACGGCACCTCCTACTACACGCAGCTGTGGTCCTTCGGCGGCGGCACCAACCAGAAGTGGCGGTTCAACGCCCAGCCGGACGGCACCTACACGATCACCGCCTACGACGGCGGCTGCCTGACCACCAACGGCCAGGGCAGCGTGCTGGGCTACTGGAAGTGCACCGGCGCCACCAACCAGAAGTGGCAGATCACCCAGTAACCCGCTTCACCGGACAGACAGCGTGACGCGGCAGGAAGCCCGACCACCCGAGCCGGGCTTCCTGCCGACACAAACCCGGAATGGGCGCGCGACCCCGCGGCAGGGGGCGGGCCCACTGCTCGTTCACAGCATTAGGCCAGGCTCTGGGAGCATCGAGCCCGTGCACACCGAGGCGAACATCCAGGCCGTGGAAGCCCATGTCTGCGGCTTCTTCACCGGACACCTCGCCGAGTCGGTCAGCCGTCCCCCGCGAGCAGGACGCCCCCAGGCGCCGCCCGACCTCCGGCTGCTCACCATCGCCCCCGGCCCGCGGATCGACAGCTGGACCTACATCACCGCAGGCTGCTGGAACGCGGCCCCCAATGACCACGGGCATGGTGTGGAATTCGTGCTGTCAGCGCCCGTGTGCGACGAGAGCTTCGCCGAACTGCTCACCATGGTCGCCTCCTACCACCTGGCCCACAGGCTGGACCTTCACCACGCCCTGCCCATCGGACGGCCCTGGGTTCCCGGTTCAGCCTGCGATCACCTGCTCATCTCCCTGCCCTACCTCCACGGACCCGACCTCGAGCACTGCCCCCTGCCCGGCGGCCACGCCCGCCTGCTCTGGACGCTGCCCGTCACCGCCGCCGAGGTGACCTTCCGCCGCGAGCACGGCCACGAAGCCCTCGAACAACGCTTTGACCAGGCAGCCATCATCCCCACCGACCCAGCCCGCCCCTCCGTGGCCTGACGGCTCGACAGGCCGAGACGGCGATTCGGATCGATCTCGACGCCGCTGGCGCGGCTCACAGCGGACTGGTTCGTCTGGATGCTGCGCGGTTGTTGCTGGTCAGGCCTCCGTCGACACCACAGCGGTGACCGCGCTGGCCGCCGTCCGGCACTCGGGCGCTGCCAGCCAGGTGATGCGAGGACGATGGCGGCGATGACGGCGGCCGGGGTGAGCCAGAGGGCCCCTGTGGTCGAGAGCACCACGCCGCCAAGGACTGCTCCGACGGCCGTACCCACGTAGTTCATCGATCCGTTCAAGCTGAGCGCCATGACGACATGGAGGCGCGCTTCCCCGGCCTGCTGCAGGCAGTGCTCGGGAATCAGTGACGCGTCGGCGTCAACCGCCACGCACCTCGCACCTGCGCGTCATACATGCCTCGACGCTCAGTTTTCGGGAGACCCTCTATTCTCTGCAGGCCTGCGAGAGATGGAGGTTGACGTAGCGGGTGAGGATCAGCGGGTCTTGGGGATCGTCGGCGTGGAAGCTTACGCGTCGAAGCAGGCTGACGTCGGCGAGCGTGACACCCTCACGTGCAAGAACGAAGACGAGGGCGAGAAACGCGGCGCGGGCGTTGCCGTCGTCGAAGGGATGAAAGAAGCAGACGTCGAGATAGGCCCGTGCCGCGCGGGTGGCCAAGGAGAACGGACGCTCACTGTCGTATGCGCTCTCCGCCAGGCAGGTATCGAGGCGGGTACATGTGTCGGGACCGATGCCGTAGCGTTCGCGACCCCCTTTGGCGAAAGCGGGCGCCTCGCGAAACGGGGGTGGCTGAGGTGTGCCGAGGACGTGCTGCTGCCAGTTCTGGAGCCGCTCGAAGGTGAGGGAGACGCCGTGTGTCGCGTCCGTCCTGACCAGCTCGAGGGCGGCGAGCAGGCCTTCGGCGCGCGAGGGAGCTATGGCGCCGTCGAAGGCGCGGATGTCCTCTACCGCACCATCGCGCGACGGGATCACCGGGGCGCCCATATCGCCGTCCGAGGCGTCCTGCCACGGTACGGAAGCTCGTGCTGCGAGCCAGCGCTCCAGATGGTCCGGGGCAGGTCCGCAGGAGCCGGGCTCGGTTGAACGCACAGCGTCGAACAGCGGTAGGGACAGAGCGAGCCGCTCGGCGACGTCGTCGACCAGGACCGTTTCTGGGCTGGTCCAGCTGTGGAATCGCCCACCGATCGCTTCGGCGACCAGGGCCTGTGCGACGTCTGCTGCCACGTGCCAGCGTTGCAGAAACCAGGTGAGTACCTGCTCGCAGTGCCCGTACCAACCGCTTCCGCGGCCTGTGCGGTCGACGACCTGGAGGATGAGGTTCCGCGCGGCCCGCTCCCACAGGATTCGCTGGTCGGCGACGGCGGCCGGATCCAGCGGATAGGCATCGAACCAGTCGGCAAGACTCTCCAGCCACTCGCGCCACTCGCACAGCGCTGCGACGACTCGGGCGAGTGTCTCCCCCGGTGTGGTGACCGAGTGCTGCGAACAGCACCAACTGCCGACGGGGCCACCGCCGAAGTCCCCTTCGTCGTGGGCCCAGCGCCAGCCCACGGCCCAACGACCGAATCGCTCAGCGAGGGCGTGCGACATGGCGTCCGCCCAGAGTTTGCTCGCGCCGTCGTCCCCGACCCTCACCGCCAGTTCGGTGCGGGAACCCTCGGGACGGCAGCGAGGCACACACCGAGCCGGTCCGAGCGAGTTCACCACTCGTACCACCGACGAGCGGTCGAACGGATGACGAGAAGGGTCCACCTCGTCCCAGCTCAGAAAGCGAGGCGCCAGATCAGCGATCACCCCGCGAGCCTGTCACGGCCGCCCGGCACCTGGCCGAGCGGAACGGCGCGAAGCGGGCAGTTGATCGGAGAGTCACGGTCTAGCGGTCCCGGCATAGGTCCCGGATCTCGGGGAGTCGCTGGAAGCCGGCCGACCTGTAGGTGGCGACGGCGCCGACATTGGAGCTCGGGGTGTAGACGAGCGCGCTCGACGAGCCCAGCTCCTGGAGCGCGGCCGCTGCGGCAAGGGTGATCGCCTTGCCGTAGCCGTGACCGCGATGTTCTCGATGCACGCCCATCGGCTCCAGCAGACCGGGCTGCCCCGGCCCGGCCGACCACACCGTCACCGCCGCCACCGCGTTGTCCTGGTCGTCGTAGGCGACCAGACACCGGGCGGTGGCGAACGGCAACCCGGCCGCCATCGCGTGCCAGCGCTCGTCGGTGAACGTCGACCTGTCGAACGATGCCCGTAGCACGGCGGCGAACACGTGCGCGTGCTCCGGCCCGATGTCCGCGATCCGCATGCCGGGATCCTTCACCGGTTCTGTGAGGTCGAGGCGCAGTGGCGTCCACGGCTCATCAGGCTTCCAGCCGTCCGCGAGCAGCAGATCTTGGACCAGTGCGTCTCGCGGCGCCTCGACGCACACCCTCCCCGCGATCAGCACGCCGCGCTCGGGCTCGGTCATGTCCTGAACCAGCTGCTGAGCCAGTTCCTCGTCCCGCTGAGCGGCTGGCGCGATCGCCAGCCGCAACAGGTTCCCCTCGGGATCGTCCAGCAGCCCGACGGCGAGAATCCGCCCGTCCCGGCTCCAGGTCCGGACCGCCGCGGCCGTCGCCCCTGCACCGAACCGCCAGAACCAGCCCAGATCCCCCGGATGCAGTTGCCACGGTGCTCCATCGTGCTGCCACTCCCGCAGCACGTCCACGGCCTTGCTCAGCCCATCGACTCCCGGCTTACCCA
The DNA here is from genome assembly GCF_003696215.1 of Actinomadura harenae. Taxonomy (GTDB): domain Bacteria; phylum Actinomycetota; class Actinomycetes; order Streptosporangiales; family Streptosporangiaceae; genus Spirillospora; species Spirillospora harenae. Next base: position 91,328 of record NZ_RFFG01000016.1, read on the forward strand.
GCACGATTGCCATGCCCAAGATCACACACCACCGCGCCGACCGTCCGCACCCGGATTTCCGCCCCGCGCCAGACCCTGGACGGTCCGGAGGCGAACCCGTCCACGCACAGCAACAGAGCCCTCGACCATTACACGGACGCCTTCACCAGCGGTGGTACTACCGCGTTCCTTCTCGGAGCGGCTTGTCCTCGGAGGACCGCCGGGCCTGATCGGTGGGCGCGGGCTTCTGGGCTTGGCCTCGCATGAAGAATCCCGCGTTGAAGGCCAGCGCCACCAGCGCCAGGACCTCGAACCCGGCTGATGCGAGCGGAAGCCCGCCGAGCAGTCCGGCGCTGGCGAAGAGTCCGCCGACGATGGCGGCCACGGTCTGCCCCACGTAGACGGCGCTGTTGTTGAGCGCCAGCAGCATGTCCCCGTTCTTGCCGCCGATCGTGAGCAGCCGGTGCTGGATCAGCGGGAAGCTCAGCCAGTGCACCAGCCCCCACAACAGCAGGCCGATGGCGGCGCCGACCAGCGAGTGAAGCGCCAGCGTGAGCATCGCCAGGACCAGGACGAGCAGGCCGACCGTGACGGCCAGGCCGCGGCGGACGTCCAGCCGGTCGGCGAGCCGGCCGCCGATCATCACCCCGGCGAAGCTTCCGGCGCCGAACAGCAGGAGCAGCCAGGTGCGGCTGGACGCGCCCGTGTGCGTGACGTTCACGAGAACGGTGCCGAGGTAGGTGTAGAGCGAGAACGTCCCGACGATCCACAGCACGGTGGTGAGCATCGCGGTGGGCGCCCGGCGGATCCTGATCGCGGCGAGTCGCTGCCCCACGGTCAGTCCGGCCATCCCGGGGACGGACGGGAGGCGTCCCGCAAGTCCCGCGATGGTGATCAGGGCGAGCAGGGTGACGAAGCCGAAGGCCCAGCGCCACGAGGCGAGCGCGCCGATCTCGTTGCCGATCGGGACGCCCAGTGCGATCGCGCTGGTCATCCCCGCGTACACGATCGCCAGCGCCCGTCCACGCCGTTCCACAGGAGTGATCTTCGCCGCCACCGCCGAGGCGGTCGCGGCGTAGAGGGCCGCCCCGGCGCCCGTTATCACTCGGCTGACGAGCAGGACGGCAAAGGTGGGGGCGAGCCCGGACAGAGCGTTGCCCACCGCGAAGACCAAGAGCACGGCCAGGAGCAGCACCCGCCGATCCACCTTCGAAGTGAGGCTGGCCAGGATCGGGGCGGCCACGGCATAGGTGATGGCGAAGACCGTCGACGTCTGACCGGCCTCGGCCGTGGAGAGGCTCAGGTCGTGGCCGACGGCGGGCAGCAGCCCGGAGACGATGAACAGGTCCGTGCCGATCGCGAACATGCCCAGGGCGAGCAGCCATACCCGGCCGCTGACCCGTGTGGCCGCTCCGGATTCCGCTTCATGTGACGGCTGAGCCATCAGGCGATCCCTCCCAGACCAGCGACTAACCGGTTATATGGTTACCAGGCCGCGTAACCTATCATGTGGTTATGTCGAACCAGCAGAGCGGCCGCGACTGGGTCTGGTACGGCGGAAGGCCCAGCGTCGACTTCGTGAACACCCTCCGCGACCGCTTCAGCGGCGGCCGCGAGCTGCTCCAGGAGCCCGGCGACCTCACCGCCTGGCTCACCACGGCCGAACGCCGGGGCCCTGCGGACGCCGGTGATCCGAGTGTTCACTTCGCCGTCGACGCCGCCCTGCTGACCCAAGCCCTCGAACTGCGCGAGGCCATCGACGCAGGACTGCGCGCCGTGGTCGACCACCAGCCGTTCCCGCCGGAGGCGGCGGACGTGATCAACGGCTGGCTGGCACGGGCGGCCGGCCAACCCCCGGTGCTCGACGTGCGCGAAGGCGGCCCGTCCCTTCGGCACGGCTCCCGCCTCGCAGGCGCCGACGGCGCCCTGAGCCGTATCGCCTTGGACGCGGCGGAGATCCTGGGCGGCGAGACCCGCCGCCGTCTCAAGATCTGCGGCGGCGTCCGCTGCAGCGCCCGCTTCTACGACAAGTCCCCGGCCTGCCGCCGCCGCTGGTGCTCCATGGCAGGCTGCGGAAACCGAGCCAAGGCCGCCCAACACCGCCAACGCTCCGACGCACCGAACTGACCCGCGTCCGTCGGAACCCGCCCAGCCAACAAACCACCGCACGCCCCACCCGGACGCCACTGAGCCGAGCTCGTTCCGATGCCGAGGTCCAACACGTGTCGCTCATCCGGCTGCCGATCGACGCGGGCATGTCCAGCCGGGTGGTCGGCGTAGGGCCGGGCCACCGGGGGCGTTGTTCCTGGTGGCCCGGCCTCGAGGGGCTAGCTCGCTGCGGCGGGGCTGTTGTGGTAGGCGGCGACAAGCCACTTGTCGTCGCGCTTGTGGAGGACCCAGGTCGCATTGACGAAGCGGTCGGCGGGCACTTCGGATTCGCCGGCGAACAGGATGCCTGCCCGGCTGATGGCAATGGCGTTGTCCGCCCCGAGGAACCGGATGTCCTGGACTTCGTCGGTCACGGCGGAGTCCTTGAGGTAACCGGCGAATCCTGCGGCCATGTTCTCGCGGATCTCCGCCCTGTTCTTCCGGTAGACACCGGGCATGACCACGGTGGCGTCCTCGGCGTAGTCGGCGACGAAGGCGTCCGCGTCACCTGCCGCCCACGCCTTGTACTGGTCGGCCAGGATCTGCTTGATAAGCGCCGAGTCGACTGTTCGGGTCGTGTTCATGAGGTTCCTTCTTCTGTCGGCGCGGCCCACCGTTTGGACCATCTGCCTATCCGACGCGGGACCGCCCCTCGAATCGACAGCCCGACAGGAATCCGTCCCTGAGGTCGAGGATCATCCGAGGGCGTCGCGCTTGGCGACCAGGAAGGCGCGTTCGACGTCGTTGCCGGTGAGAAGGATCGCCTCGTCGTAGGCGGCGCGGGCATCGCCGGTGCGGCCCAGCTCGGCCAAGAAGTGGGCTCGGGCGGCCGGGAGGTACTCATAGCCAGCCAGTTGCGGTAGCGCGATGAGCTGATCCAGCGCGGCCAAAGCGGATTCCGGGCCCTCGGCGTAGCCGAGCGCGACGCCGCGATTGAGCGACACCACCGGGGACGGCCAGAGCCGCGCGAGTTCGTCGTAGAGCCCGACGATCTGGCGCCAGTCGGTGGTGGCGTAGTCGGGTGCCTCGGCGTGCAGCGCCGCGATGGCCGCCTGCAGTGCATACTTTCCCGGCCTGCGCATCGCATCGCGCACCAGGGCCAGACCTTCGTCGATGAGCTCACGATCCCATCGCGTCCGGTCCTGGTGTTCCAAGGGCACCATGGTGCCGTTCTCGTCCTGCCGAGCCATCCGGCGGGATTCGGTGAGCAGCATCAGCGCCAGCAGGCCGGACACCTCGGCGTGCTCAGGTACGAGGACGCGCAGCATCCGCACCAGGTCGACGGCCCGTTCGGTGAGTTCGCCGCGCACCAGTTCACCGCCGTACGGCGCACTGTGCCCGGTGGTGTACAGCAGATGCACGACCGCCAGCACCGCGCCGATACGCTCCGCCAGATCTGCCGGAGCAGGCACCCGGAAGGGGATGCGGGCGGCGGCGATCTTCTTCTTGGCCCTGGTGATCCGCGCCGCCATGGTCGACTCCGACACCAGGAACGCCTGGGCGACCTCGGACGTGGACAGTCCGCACACCAGCCTCAGCGTCAGCGCGACCTGCGCCTCGATCGCCAAGGCCGGGTGACAGCAGGTGCAGATCAGTCGCAGCCGGTCGTCGGGGATGTGGGGATCGGCCGCCGCGACGGCCTGCTCGGCGATGTCGTCGGCATGGTCGTCGGAGACCAGCAGCGGCAGGTATCGGCGCACGGTTGCGGCACGCCGCGAGGCATCCAGCGCACGGTTGCGGGCGGCGGTGACGAGCCAGCCGCCAGGCCGTGCAGGCACCCCCTGCTGCGTCCACGCGGTCAACGCCGCGGCGTAGGCGTCCTGCACGCACTCCTCGGCCAGATCGAGATCGCGGGTGACACGCACCGTCGCGGCGAGCACGAACGCCCACTCGCGCCGGTGCGCGTCCGCCACCGCGGCGACGACGTCAGCCGACGGCACCGGGCACCACGCGGATCGGGCGCACCTCGACGCAGCCGTCGCCCATCGGCACCTGCTTGGCCAGGGCGATCGCCGCGTCCAGGTCGGCGGCCTCGACCAGATAGTAGCCGACGATCTGCTCCTTGGTCTCGGCGAACGGCCCGTCGGTGATCATGAAGTCGGCCGGGCCGCCGGCGCGGACGGTGGTCGCGGTGGCGGCGGACTCCAGTCCGTTCCCGCCGCGCAGCGCCGGGCCGTTGGCCGCGATGAAGGCCATGTGCTCCATGCCGACCTCGGGCGACGGCGGGTCGCCGACCAGACTCTCGTCCTGGTAGATCAGCATCAGATACTGCGTCATGCTCGTCCATCCTTCGGATCAGCGGGGCCGTCCACCAGCCCCCCGACTCCTCGACGTGTGGGGCGGGGCCGAATCGACATCCTTCCCTACCCGTCGCCGATCGCCTCGGCGAGCCGGGCGTCGATCTGGTCAGACGAGACTGACAAGTGCCCCCGCCACTCCTCCGATCAGCACCGCTGGCAGGAAACTCAGCCGGGTGCTGGCCAGGCCCGCGGCGACCGCCGCTGCCAGCAGGTGGGGCTCGAGGTGCCCTTTGGGGACCACCTGCGTCGCCGCGACGGCCGCCAGCAGCGCCACCGGGAGCAACGCCACCATGCCGGTGTCGGAGTCGCCCGTTCCGCCGCCGCGCGCGGCCAGCACGACCCCACCGAGCCGGATCAGGAAGGTCGTCGCCGCCAGACCACCGATGAACAGCCACACGGTCATCGCGCCACGCCCCCCTTCCGAATCAGCGCGGCGGGCACCACCATCAACGCACTCAGCAGTACCGGAACGCCGGGAGGCACATGGGCCACCGCTCCCAGGGCCACGACGAACGCCACCAGCGCCAACGCCAGCTCACGGCGGCCGTGGATCAGAGGGATCACCAGGGCCGCGAAGACCGCTGCCGCGGCCGAGTCGAGAACGCCGCGCACCTGGTCGGGAAGCGTCGCCCCGAAGACGGCGCCGATCAGGGTCCCGGTCGTCCAGCCGGTGAACAGGATCAGGCCGACGACCATGAAGGTCCGCCGTCGTTCCGCAGGTGTCGCGCGGGTCAGCGCGGTCCCGGCGGACTCGTCGGAGACCAGGTGGGCGGCACCGAACCGTCCTCGCCACGAGGCGAACACGTCACCCAACGCGAATCCGAACACTCCCAGCCGCATGTTCACCAGGGTTCCGGCGGCGACCGCGGTCAGCGGCGCGGCACCCGCGCCGAGCGCCGCCAGCCCGACGAGCTGGGCACCTCCGGCATGGATGACGACGCTGGCCGCCACCGCCTGCGCCACCGACCAGCCGTCCTGGACGGCGAGCGCCCCGAACACCGCCGAGTACACGGCGGCACCGACACTGGCCCCTATGGCCAAGCGCAGGTCAGAACCATCAAGTTTGATCACTGCGCCAGTCTCGGCACACCCTCGCGGACAGTCGAATAGTCCGCCCACATACCTATAGCCTCACGTTATGGGCGACTCCACACGCGTCACCGCCTCGGCTCTGCGGGCGTTCGCGGCGGTCGCGCGGACGGGATCGTTCACCGGCGCCGCCAACACGCTGGGAGTCAGCCAGCCCAGCGTCAGCACCGCCGTCGCCCGCCTGGAAGCCCGCGGAGGCCGACCCCTGCTACGCCGAGAGCAGGGGGGCGTCACCTTGACCCCACATGGTCGCCGCGTCCTGGAAAGGGCATTGCCGGCGTTGGCCGCGCTGGACGAGGTGGAGGCCGCGCTTTCCATGGCCGACCCGTCGGATCTGACTCTGGGGTTCATGGGCGAGGCCGCCGGGACACGCACCAGCACGGTGATCAACGTGGTGCGTGAACAGCCCGGCATCCGTCTGGCGCTTCGCAGATTCGACTTCGACGACCCGACCTGCGGCCTGCTCACCGGGGACACCGACCTGGCCGTCATCTGGCCACCGGTCTCCACCGACGCGCTGGAGACCCTCCCGCTGGCCACCGACCGCCGCGCCATCGCGCTGCCGGTGGCCCACCCCTTGGCCGCGCGGCACGACCTGCACCCCGACGACCTGCACGGACTGGCCTGGGTCACGCCGAGATCACCCGATCCCGAGTGGGCCCGCTTCCGCGCCCCGTCCGCGATCGGTGCCACCGGCGGCCACGTGGCGGCCGAGTCCAACGCCCTGGAGGAGACCCTGGAGTCGGTCGCCGCCGGGGTCGGAATCGCGCTGGTGTCGATGAGCACCGACCAGCACTACGCGCGGTCCGGCGTGGTCATCGTCCCCCTGCGCGGCAACCACCACTGCACGACGGTCCTGGCCTGGCGCCGCCAGGACACCAGACCCCCGATCACCGCAACGGTCGAACACCTGCGCGCCTCACTCTGACCACCCTTCGCCCGAAGCCGACCACAGCCCCTGGGGGTGCAGGTCGGCGCGAAGTCGTTCGACTCCCGCCGAGCCCGTATTTAGGCTGCTGAGATGCATCGTGAGCGCGATCAGAAGCGCCGGAGGGCTCGACGGCCATCTTCTGTTCGTGCCTGCAAGGAGGTCGTCGACGGTGGCGATGTCCTCGTTGCGGGCCTGTTCTCCGCCAAACAGAAGGATCACCTTGCGGGCATGGACGCCCTGACAAGCGAGGTAGCTGCGCTGGGAGGCCGAGTCGTCGGGCGCTTCGTTCAGCGACGCGGGATCTCGGGTGGGAAGAAGGGACGGGCCCCCGGCGGGAAAAGCAACATGGGCCGGCCGTACTCCTCCCGGACGCTCATGAGCACGGGGAAGGTCAGCGAGATCGCTGAGGAGCGCGCGGCGGTCGATGCCGTGGCGGTGGTGTTCTTCAATCCTTTGACCGGCAGGCAGCGCAAGGTTCTCACTGAACTCCTCGCATGCCCGGTGTTCAGCCGCGCAGATCTCCAACCGCCAGGAGCATCGGCTCCCGCACCCGCCGAGCGCCAAAGCAGGCTATTGGAGCCCGGCCGGAGCCAAGTAACGTGACCCGACGTGCCGACAACCTTGGCTAAGGACCCATGGCCTGACGTCACACAGACGTCCCCTTCTGCAGGTCGCAGCCGACCCGCGCGGCCACTGCCGGGCCTACTCGCTGGACCTGGCGGCGGGCAACACCTTGGGGGCCGCGCCGCGCTACCACGCATGCTCGCGAAGGCCGCGAACGAGCGAGTTCGAGGAGCGGGCCACGGACGGCTTCACTACCGGACGCGGCGAAGGATGCCGTCCAATGAGGCAGTCGCGGCCCGGTGGTCACTGACTGTGGAATGCCACCGGATGTCGGTGATCGGCGGAGCAGCCGAAAAAGCCGCCATGGCTGTAGCGGCCGATCTGCAGGCCGGTCGGCTCCCGGGCGGCCCAGTAGGCGTCAGTGTCGAGGTCGGCGTCCTCCACCGGCCGCCAGCGGGGCGGGCCGCCCTCATGATCGGACTCGCCGCCCCACTCGGAGCTGTCCAGTTGCAGGATCAGGTGAGCGGGAGCGCCGCACTGCGCGCATTCCGGGGGCTCCCCCATGTCGGTGACGTTGAAGGCCATACCGCCGCCCAGCTTGCAGCCGGACGCGATCGACAGTCCGTACTGGTAGGCGGGATACCCGGCATCCCAGTCGTCGATAGCGACCGCGATCTCCTGAGGGAGCTCCTCCGCATACGGGTACTCGGTGACCGGCTCGGGGTCGAGCACGCAGGGGACCGGCATCAGCAGCTCTTCGACCATGTGCGGCGTCGGCTGATCGGTGACGACCGCAGTGACATCAGCCGCGCGCCGCCACCGCACAATGATCGTCTCGTCGGGCCAGTCGCCGTCGTGGTTAGGGCACCAGAGGATCTGCAGTAGGTCAGTGCCCTGCGGGAAGGGGTAGGCAGGGACGTCGGACGCGTAGATCTGCGCGATCGCCGCCATCGCGACCGGCGTTCCGGCGGACCGCGCGGGGCCGTGCGGCTGATCGCACAATGGCCAGGGCTCATCGGCGGGCCACCACAACGGCCCGCCGATACTGCTGTCGCCCGGCTGCGGATTTCCCCGGCGCGGATGCAGCCGGACGGCGGTGCGGGCGTACGCGGCCAGCGCGGGAATGTCCTCGGTGACGTCCACGATCGGTGGACGCGTCGTATGCGGCATACCGGTCATCCTCCTTCCCACCACCGACAAGACGGCCTCAGGATTTCGGCCCCGGTAGGCGGTCACTCGGACGCGACGAGTCGGACGGCCCCGCTGGTGTTGCCGCTGAATGCGAAGGACACGTGGCACGTGCCCTTCACCGACGTTGAAACCCGGCACGGGTTGTCGACACATGTCGCCCGGGGTCATGCGGTCGCCCGCCAAGGGTCGGCAGACAACCGTTTGTCGACACCCGGCCTGGCCCTCGGCGCGCCCCGAAGAGCACTGCCGGGGCCGCCCCGGGCAGCTCGGGCTGATCCCGACCTCCAGGATCTGCTCCTGGAGGTCGGGCCGTTGCCGGGGCCGACCCGCCGACCCTGCGTGGTCGGTGCCCGCGTGCAGTCGGCCATCACCGCTTCCACGTTCGCCTCGTCGTGATCGAGGGCGGCGGCGACGGAGAACGGGACGCCCTCCTGGCCGTTCTCGACCACGAACCCACTGGCCCTCCTCGATACGGCCTGTGGCCCCCGCCCCAGTCAAGTCGGGGGCCACAGGCACCCATGGGCTCATCGCACGTTCCCGAGAGCCGAGCCTGGATCAGGCTGCCGAGTGGTCCCCAGTCCCTCAGTAGTAGATGTAGAGATGCCACTTCCACTTGTGGTCGGTACCGGTCGCATATCCGCACAAGTACCCGCGGTAGCGGGAACTCGAGTTCAGGACCTTCTTGCCAGCAGCCTTGCACTCGCCTTTCGTCCAGTAGCTCTTCCAGAAGTGCCAGGTTCCGGCCGTCTGCTGAGTGACGCTGCCGGTCGTCGCGGCGGCCGTGCTGTTGGTGGCGGCCTGCGCCGGCGCGATCATGACGCCCAGTGTGAAGGCGAGGCTGGCCCCAAGAACGGCGGCCTTCCTCATGATCGGTGACTTCGAGTGCATCTCATCCCCCATCCACTCGATCCGGGTCCCCTGACCCGGCAGATGGGGAGAGCGTGGACGACTGCCGACACGACCGAAAGACTCTTTCGGCACGGTGAAAACACTTGACACCAAACGGCGTCGGCCGAGCGCTCGGCGAGCGCCGATCGTCCCTGGCCTGGTGGTCGTCCATGCTCCGGTTGTCGGCAAGCCAGTGTTGGTGCTGCCGGGTGTGGGCTACGTGGCCTCCTGCGCGGCGTCGATGTCGTCCTCGGCGGGATCGGTGTCGAAGGTATTGGGGTGCAGTTTCGGTATGTCGGTGGCGTGCGTGCTGAATCGGGTGATGTGCCCCTGGGCCGGTTTTTTTTGGTCAGGTGAGGAGGTCGGTGGCCTGGGTGATCTGTTCGCGGGGGAGGTGGATGGAGGCGTAGCCGCAGAGGCGCCCGCCCTGGATGGGGACCTGGGCGAGCCATTCGCCGCGGCGCTGCCGGGCCAGTGGTTCCCAGGTCGTCATGAGGCGGGGCCCCTGGTCGGCGGGGACTTTGAGCCAGGCCATGCCCAGGTAGTAGGCGCCGTTGCGTTCCCATAGGTGTTCGGGGATGACGGTGCCGCCGGTGAGGATGGACTCTCCGATGTCCTGGCAGCTCATGATCGTGGTGTGGCCTGCGGCCCAGACGGCCTCGATGAGCGGGACCATCTCCACGTCGACCTCGATCGGTCCGTCGTCGGGGTCGGTGAGGGTCTTGGTGGGGTGCTGCTGGGACCAGCCGACGTCTCTGAGGCTCACCGTTCACACGGTAGCCACCGCGATGCGCTACATCCGACCCGGCGCAATCACTGAACAGCAGAGATCCACTCGCATTTAGCGGAGGTCGACAGTGATCCCAGCATCGGTGAGGTCGGCGAGAATGTCCTCCAAGGTGACGCGGGGGCCCCAGCCGCGGATGTCGTAAGACGGGCGGTCGTAGCCCGGGATCAGGTGGTGGCGTGCCACGTTGGAGTGGTGCCAGCGCCGCCGGAACGGAGGGGCGGCGCCCCACTCGCCGCGCAGGCACTCGAGGAGGGCTTGGTGATGCCAGCCGAAGTAGCCGCCGGGTTCGTTGATGGCCTCGCCGAGGGCGCAGTAGAAGCCTTCGACGTCGGTGATGTGGCAGCCGTCGAGCTCGTAGGTGCGTCCGGGAGGACGTTCCGGCTGGGCGTAGGGATGGTAGATCACGGCAGCCCGGCACCATTCATCGCGCATGGCTCGGGCGTAGCCGGACCACAGATTCGGACTGGTGGGACGGCCGACATGCCACAGGTTCCAGATCTCCCGGGCCCCCTCGGGCAGGGGTTCATGGATACCGTGATCGAGGTCGATGTCGACCAGTCCGGAACCCAGCCGGCTGGGGCGCGTCACGGTCCCGGTTGCCGACACGATGAAGCTGGTAGGTACCGCGCTCCCGCTGCGGTCGACGGCATGGACCATCGCCTTGAGGTAGCGGCGCCCGGCCGACTTCCGCTCCAGCAGGTCCTGCAGCGCAGCTGTAGGACGGCGGCCGACGAGCGTCATCGGCCGGTCAGGCGGGCGGGGCCGCTCCCGGAAAACCCCGGTGGTGCTGCGGCAACGGCCCAACGCCCCTCCGTCGACGCCGGACAGCAGGAACGCCTGCGCGGCTTTGATGGTGAGCGGCCGGTCGAATCGCCACAGGCGGCGGCGTTCGAAACCGAGCGCTCACCTGCCCGGCCTCGAGTCGGCCGTCCTATCTACCCTGAGGAACTGTTCGCTTTCCACGACGGCACACCATGACCGAGTCGGCCACCCAATCCACGCGGCGCCTCCACTCCCTGACCGGCCTGCGTGCGGTCGCAGCGGGCTTCGTACTCTTCGCCCACGCTTTCTTCATCCCCCTCCATTATACAAATGGCGCCGCCCAAAAAGCCGCCGGCGCACTTCTTCCTCTAGCCACTGCAGCCGTCAGTCTCTTCTTCATACTCTCCGGAACCGTTCTCACCTGGTCGTCCCGCGAGTCGGATACCAGAGCCCAGTTCTGGCGGCGCCGGATGGTCCGGATATACTCGAACCACTCCATGGCGTGGATACTGGCCGTGTTCCTCATCGCCACTTGTGGGAGCCACGCAACTTTCATCGTCGCCGACCATGCAAGCTTTGACATCACCAGCAAAGTGGCAGATCTCCTCTTGCTGCAGTCCTGGATCCCAGTGCGCGACCACGTCCCGTTCGTCGCCAACCCACCCACATGGTCCCTGGCATGCGAAGTATTCTTCTATGCTCTCTTTCCGTTCCTTCTCCCGGGCATCCGCAGAATCCCGTCTCGCTATCTCGCGCCTGCCAGCGCATTTGCCGTGGCAATCTGCCTATCAGTTCCATGCGTGGCTCTCATGATCGACGGTCCCGGTAGCACGCCCGACGCTCCTCTTCCCCTCGGCCAAATCTGGTTCGCATACACACTGCCTCTCGCGAGGCTTCCAGAGTTCATTCTCGGCACGCTGGGCGCACGCATGCTCCAGGAGGGCATCTGGCCACAAGTACCCCTGCGATACGGCATCGGCCTCCTCCTGGCCGCGATGGCGATGCTCGCATTCCTTCCTCCCATTTTCGCATTCGGACCCTACTTTGCGCTTCCGATGTTGCTGATCGTGGCGGGGACCGCAAGCCGCGAACTCCATGGAGCCCCTTCCTTCCTGCATCATCCCGTTATGCGCTACCTGGGCGACCGCTCTTATGCGCTGTACATCATCCACTATGTTGTGATTATGTATCTGTTCCGGTTCGTATTCGGATGGGACGCAGCGTTCAACATCCTGGGTGCGACCGCGTGCTCGCTATTCCTCATCATCCCCTCCTCCCTTGCAGCGGCCTGGCTGCTGCACAGATACGTCGAGAGGCTGGCCATGGCCCGCCTATCGGGCCGTCCAACGGCCACGAGTTCGGCAGAGACCACGTCACAGTGACCAGCTTCTCCGGGGCGCTCCAGACGGTACTCAGAACACCTGAGTCCAGGCAGCTGGAACCTTACGGAGATGCTCGATGGAAAAGGGATTCGGGAGCTCTGTCAGAGCCCGGCTCCCCGGGCTGCAGCCACGAACAGCCCTACTCCTCTGGTGGCACCGACCTGGGCCTTGGGATTCGTTGTCAGGCGAGCTTGGGCCGGGCGCGCCACTCGTCCCAGGTCACGTCGTGGCCGATGACGCACGGACGCTCGAACGACCAGGCCCCGGCGATCCAGGCCGGGACGAAGCCCGCCATCGTCTTCTCCAGCTCGGTGCCGACGCGGCCGTCGACCACCCACCAGGAGATCTCGGCGTCAGCCCCCTGGCGGACCGGCGGGTCGATGTAGACGCAGCCGAGCAGCGCGGTCCCGGCATCGTCCAACAGCGCGTAGTTGAAGGACTCGTGCGCCTCGATCTCCCGCGCGTGCCGCTCCAGGTCCGCCAGGTTGTACTCATAGGTCATGTCGGTCCGCGGCCAGCCGCCGTAGAACGACGCGAGTCGCTCCCGCGAGCCCATCACCGCCGGGTAGTCCAGCGGCGCGTCCGAGCCGCTGATCGGGCGCAGGTGGTAGCCGCCGCCCGGGAGCGCGACGCGAGTGGGATGGACGAAATCAGCGGGCAGCCACGTCATCACGATCTCTTCTCCGCGAAGCAAGTGATCACGATTGTGCCGCACCCGGGTGGTACCCGATGCAAGGGCTTCACCCCCACCCGTCGCCACGGTCCAGGCGTCCCACTCCCGAAGCTGACCCGACCTGAGTAGGCCCGCCAGTCACCTGGAGCTGGTGGGTTCGGTTCAGGCGCGCTGTTCCGGTGAGCGCCCGCGAACGGATCTTGGAGCCTTGGGTTGGGACGTGACTCGCTGAGCGTCGTGTCTTCTGCCTCGGTGTTCGTCGTGCCCGTTGGCCCTGCTGCCCAGTTCCGTCAGGCCGCCAGGGCGTGATCGAGTCGAGTGAGGTGGCTGGTCCGGGTGTGGTCGAGGGGTGGGGTGTTCCGCCGGTTGTCCAGGCGGATCGGGTTGATCGCGCTGGCGGTGCAGACGTGCTGCAGGGTGACGGCGAGCAGGCCGCCGGTAGCGGGCGCGCCGGATGCCGCAAGTTGCGACGGCTTGGTGGAGGGTACTTCCGGCGTTGGCGCGGATGGTGTGCTTGTCCTTCCACGTCTGGGTGGTCTGCTCGGTTCGGGCGCGGGCCAGGGGCTGGTGCAGTTCTTGGGGAGCCGGCAGTCGGTGTCGGCCATGAAATCGAGTTGCGGCCTGCCGGGATGGGCCTGCCAGACTCGGCCGCATGGCAGAGAAGATCACTCGTATCAATCCCGAAGGGCTTCACAAGACTCCCGGTTATCACCACATCACCGTCGTGGAGGCGGGCCGTACCGCGCATCTTGCGGGTCAGTGTCCGATCGGCCCGGACGGCGCCGTGGTGGGTGCCGGGGACCTCGACGCGCAGATCGACCAGGTGGTGGCCAATTCGATGGCGGCCCTGCGGGCCGTGGGGGCGGGGCCGGAGGACGTCATACGGTCGGTGATCTACGTGCTGTCCGACGAGCAGAAGGTTCTGGGACAGGCGTGGGCCAGGCTGGTCGATTCGGCCCTGGGAGCTGCGTTCACCACCGCCAGTACCCTGCTGGGAGTCGCCCAGCTGGGTTTTTCCGACCAGCTCATCGAGGTCGACCTCACCGCTGCCCTTTAAGCAGAGCACCACGAACCGCAAACGCCCGCCGCGGCCCCGGCCGACACCGCTCACCGGCGCCGCGGCGGCCCTTCTGCTTCCCGAACAGCCCACCCCCGGCCAAACGGACACGACAAGTACCGAGGCAGAGAAAACGACGGACAGTCACATCTTGGGCCACGAGGCGGTTGTCCGCGGGCCTCCGAGAAGAGCGCGGGGAAGGCGGTCAGCGGGTCGCCGGGGAGCTCCAGTGCGGGGGCGGAACCGTCGTCAGAAGTTCAGTCACTCAACAACAGCGCCCCGTGGTTGTTGACCCGAGGGATGCGAGGGGTTGTTGAACGAGTTTTCGAACGGTGCGTCGGCGCTCCCCTGACGATCACCGGTGATCGTCAGGAACGTCGATAGTTGAAGCCAGGTGACGGCTGGGGCAGCAGGGCTCAGCGCTTCAGGCGGCCCACTCTGGGGCGTAGGAGCAGCCCCACCCACCGGCCGCTCGAGGTCTGTTGCGCCTCGAGGTAGGTCGGCGCGATCTCGGGGTTGCGGTGGTGACCAGCGTGCCGCGCCGCCCCGCCCTTCCTTCCGTCGGACAAAGCCGAGAGCCAGGAACAAAGTGGTGGTACCTGGGGCATCACGCTGCTTGAATGCCGACGTGGCGTTGGATACGGGGCAGCTCCTGGCGGAGCACGACGGCACTCTGCGGGGTCACGTTCGAATGCCTCCGCGGCTTGGCACCGTCGTAGAGCGGATCGGTCCGCTGAACCTCACGCACTACGGCACCCACTGCGTCGTTGACCATCCCCCGCTGAACGCGGAGGACTCGGCTTCGGCCGCACGGCTTGCCGAGATGGTGCAGGTATCCGCGGCCGCACGTACAGAGCCCGTGGAGTGGCGCGTGTTCCACCACGACGCAGCGGCGTCGCACCTGAGCATTGCGCTCGGCACGGCCGGCTTCTCCGCAGGTTGGGAGCGCAGTGTCTTGGTCGGTGAGATCGCCGAGCTCGACTTCCCCGAGCCGGAGCCGATGTGGGAAGCCGGATCGGTCCGCTGGGATGAACCACAGGCGCAGCAGGCACTCGACCTTGCGGCGCGAACCGGCCCGCACCGGGTCCCCTTGGAGACCTGGCACGCAATGCGCTCCGCTCCGTATTGGGACGTTGAGGTTCGTGTGCTGACCCACCGCGGAATGGTCACCGGGGCCTGCTGGCTGGAGAACGTCTCCGACACCGCCTACGCCGTCATCGGCGGGCTGACCGCAGCCCGCCCCGAACTCCTGGCCCACCTGCCGCTATGGCGGTTCCGGCCGCTGTCCAAGCAGTTCCTGGTCGCCGACGCCGACGGGGAGGTGCGTGACGTCCTGCTCGCCACCGGATTCCGTGAGGTCACGACTGTACGATCCCACCACTGGACCCCGCCGGGCGAACCTGCGGCGACCCCGCCCGCAAGGCACTCGCTCAACAACGGCGAGGTCAGACAAATCGAGCGCCGGTGCGAGGCCCGCGTCGGCTTCGACTATGACAGCGGCAGCGGACGCTATCGTGCGCCAGCCGACTCGCGCCGCTGGTTCTACGGCTTGCTCGGCGACCGCGACGACCCGACGATCGCAGCCGCTGAAAGCGTCATCGAACGCGGCCTGCGCGCCTGCGTCCGCCCCGGGGAATGGGTGTACGAGTGTCGGCCTTACCTCAACGGATGGGAGTTCGACCCGCACCGCGTCGGTGGCCCCGGACAACCGTCCTGGCCGGGAACCGCCATCGCCGACCAGGAGTTCCAGTTCCTCACCACAGCGGACGCCCGCGTGGGAACGTTCGGTCACTACCTCGAACAAACCCTTGTCGTCTTCGGAGAAGACCTTCTCGCACAGGTCGCGGACGACCTAGACCGCCTCCTCGGCAGCGGAACCTGGACTTTCGATTCACAGGCTCCTACCTGACCTAGATGATCACCAGCGAGGAGGCTATGGGTTCGCTCGGGTCGAAAGGCAGACGCACGTACGGTTCCTGGTCCTCGGCCGGGGTGTCGAGCGGCGGGTCGTACTCGGTGGCGACGGCGGGCTACTGTTTTGGGCGGCGGCTCGCCGGGTTCGGCGTGGTTGTCGGTGAGCCGGGCGGTCATATGGGTTCTCCGGCGGCGAGTTCGGGCAGGTGCTTGTACAAGGTCGCCCGGGAGGCCCCGAGCAAGCGGGCGATGCTGGCGGCGGGGCGGGCGAGTATCGCGCGGGCCTGGGCGATCTGGTCGCGGTCCATCGCGGGCGCGCGGCCCAGGCGGGTACCGCGCTCGCGGGCGACGTCCAGTCCTTCGCTGGTGCCTCGATGATGAGTTCGCGGATGAACTCGGTCAGGGCGGCGAAGACGTGGAAGACCGGGCGGCCGCCGCCGGTGGTGGTGGTGTCCAGGGCTTCGTGCAGGGAGCGGCACCCGGTGCCGCGTTCGCGCAGGCCCCCACGATGGCGATGGGGTCCTGCAGGGAGCGGCCGAGCCGGTCCAGGGACGGGACGACCAGGGTGTCGCCAGGCCGTAGGTAGTCCAGGGTCTTCCCCAGTTCTTCGCGTTCGGCGTTCTTGCCGGACTTCTGTCGGCGAAGATCCGGATGCAGCCCGCGCCGGTGAGCGCGGCGAGCCGGCGGTCCAGGTGTTGGTCACGGGTGGAGACGCAGACGTAGCCGATCAGCGCGCCGCTGAGCATGGCGGGTTCAGGCAGCAGCGGGTCATCGGGCAGCGCCAAGGGCGCGGGAACGCAACACCCTTCTCAATGGTCGGGGTCGGCGGGGCCGCGGTCTACGACTCGGACCGGGCCCGGGGCCATCATCGGATGCTGATCCGCTGGCGTAGCGAGGTCGTGTCGGACATTCAGCAAGACCGCCGTCTTCGTCATCCCCGCGAAGTTCGCTTGGCGCACGGTCTTCGGCCTCGCCACCGCAGGCGTCCGTCTCGCTGACCTCTTGCGCGTCAGTCCGGCAGCCAGTGCAGCTCGTGCGCCAGGGTTTTGGCGACGGCACGGATGCGGCGGTGTAGTGGCGACTGCTCGCGTGGGAGGACCAGGTGGATCGTCAGGCTGGGCGCGCCCCGCAGCGGTCGCCAGGTGAGACCGGCCGGTTGTGTCGTGACCGCGGCTT
The DNA here is from genome assembly GCF_003696215.1 of Actinomadura harenae. Classification (GTDB taxonomy): domain Bacteria; phylum Actinomycetota; class Actinomycetes; order Streptosporangiales; family Streptosporangiaceae; genus Spirillospora; species Spirillospora harenae. The sequence continues at coordinate 108,172 of NZ_RFFG01000016.1, forward strand.
CTCCGGCCGGGGCGAGAGTGACCCCGTCGCGCAGGTCGCGCTGAGACATGTCGAAGGAGACTGCGGGCGTGAGGAACTGGGGGTGTGGTCGGGTGTCTCGGAAAAGTGCGGACAGCTGGTCGTGGATCACGGGGTTGGCCGCACGGTCCGGGAGTCGCAGCGGATACGCGGCCGCGTCGGCGATCTCGATCTCCGCGTGTTCGGCCAGCGGATGGTGCTGCGCCAGCTGGACCCCGATGCGCTGACGCCGCAGCAGGGACCGGCGCACGCCACGGCCCGGCTGTTCACCGCGGGTGATCCCGGCATCGATGCGGCCGTCGGCGACCGCGGGGGAAATCTCCGGTGTCGCCATCGGGACCGCGCTGACCTCGAGTCCGTTGTTGCCGCGAATCAGCCTGTCCACCAGGGCCGGTGCCGTCTCCGCTCCGGCACTGAGGCTGTATCCGATGCGCAGCGTGCCCAGTTCACCGGCCGCCGCGCTCCGGGCGGTGTCCCATGCCCGGTCCAGCGCCGCCAGCGCGGGCGGCGCGGACTCCGCCAAGGCCGCACCGGCCGTGGTCAATACGACGCTGCGCGTGGTGCGGACCAGCAGGGCCGTACCGAGTTCCGCCTCCAGCCGGCGCATCCGGGCGCTGAGTGCGGGCTGTGCGATACCGATCCGTGCGGCCGCGCGGGTGAAGTTCAACTCCTGCGCCAGCACCAGGAAGTACCGCAGGCTCACCGTATCCGGCGCCACGTGCTCTCCCTGCCGATTGATAACGATCCGTTCTGACTCTATCCCGTACCGGTCTTTCCCTCGGCCACGCATCAAGCCCTAGCCTGCGCATGCCGGGATCGATCGATCTGAGTGTCAATTTCGAAGTCAGACGTGTCCGGCCGAACACAGGAGGTTCCATGGCCAAGGGCTACTGGGTCAGCGTCTACCCCGCCATTTCCGACCCAGAGATGCTGACTGCCTACGACAAGCTGGCCCGTGCGGCTGTCCAGGCTGGGGGCGGGCGCCTCCTGTCCCGTGGCGCTCGAATCGTCGCCCACGAGGCCGGAATCACGGAACGTGTCCTTCTGATCGAGTTCGACAGCTTTGAACAGGCCGTCGCGACATACGAGAGCGAGGCGTACCAGAAGGCCCTGGTGGCCCTCCCCGACGGCTACGAGCGCGACTTCCGCATCATCGAAGGCATCGACTGACAGTGATGATGTTCGTGGTGACGCTGCTGGTGGGGTCTGGCCCTTCGACTGACTGACGTCTCGGCTGTCCTGTATCGGATTTGTCGGCCCTGCCGGGCGTCACCACGCAGGCGGCCGGGCGGGCGGTTGTGACCTTATCGGAGCTCGGTCCAGAAGCCCCGTCACTGTCTTGTCCACCCGCCCGACCGGCGCGTGCCACCCTGGCAACGGACACGCCACATGGACGGACATGACCAGCACGACGCATGATGGCTTGCAGATCACGAGCGGAGTCGACACCCACGGCCTGACACATCACGCGCCCATGATCGACCCGGTCGGCCGGCACCTGGCCGACCAGGAGTTCCCCGCCACGATCGGCGGCTACCGTGACCTGCTGGACTGGATGCGCTCACACGGCGGCGGGCTCGTCGCGGTGGGTGTGGAGGGCACCGGCGCCTACGGCGCCGAGCTCGCCCGGGTGCTGACCGCCGCTGGCGTCACGGTCATCGAGGTGGGCCGCCCGGATCGCAAGACCCGCAGGTCAAAGGGCAAGTCCGACCCTATCGACGCCTACGCCGCCGCGACGGCCGTGCTCGCGGGACGCGCCACCGGCATCCCCAAAAGCCGGGACGGGGTGGTCGAGGCGGTCTGGGTCCTGCAGATCGCCCGCCGTAGCGCGGTCAGGCCCGCACTCAGGCGATAAACCAGATCCGCGGCCCGCTGGCTCGGCCCCCGCGATGCTGCGCGAGCGACTCGTAGGCATGGACCGGGCCGCGCTGATACGGGCCCCGGCCCGGCTGCGGCCCGGCGGCGACCTGTCCCGCCCGCCATCGGCCACCAAGGGGGCGATGCTGGCGGTGGCCAGCGTTCTGCCATCGGGGCTGAACGCTGCACGAGCAGGCCGGGGACCCGGGCGGGGCACCGGCCTGGTAAGCCTGCCGGATGGCCCCAGGGAGGATCCCCCCGGACGTGGTCTTAGGCCACGACGGTGAGGTGGATGGCAGCCTGGTAGAACTCCGTCCGGAAACCGGACAACACTCCCCCACCTCAACGCGAGCACGTCGATCCACCAGACTCAACGCACGGCCTCCACGGCTTCTGATTACCTCTACTGAAGCCGGGGCACATCATCACGCGAAGTCACGTCCGGCGGGGGCCGTTCCCCGTGTCCCGGGCACCCACAACCCACTCACAGGTCGTGACCTAGTAGGCGCGGTGAGTTCGGTATTGCTCGGTGGTTCTCGCACGGAGAGCCAGATCGCGGGCCAGGTGCGCGCGGCGCAGACCATGCGCGCGCAGGTGACGCAGGTCCGCGGTGGTGTCGTACATGAGCTGGACGTGGAAGTAGTTCACGTGCTCCAGCGCCGCGAGCAGCGCGAACCCCAGACCCGGCCAGCTACCGGCCCCAGGCTCGGCCACCACCGCCCAGCCGATGAGCGGCAGCCCGGCGGCGAGCACGACGACGTTTCCCACGCGGGCAAACGCCAAGGCTCCGGCGCCGCGCAGACACGAGCCCGGTGCTGCGATCTGCCGAACCTTGGCCGCCCAGTACCCGGCCCCCTCAAGGAGCAGCAGCACGAACAACGCGAACCCGGAGACGTTCGCCATGGTCAGCGGAAGACCGATCACGCCGAACCACACCACCGCCTGCAGGGGGACGTTCAACAGCTCCAGCCACGCCAACGAGCGCAACCGCCGCCGCATCCTCAACCGAGAGCGATGATCCACCCCACGACTATGCCAGCCCGACAGCAACGAGCAGGAACCTCGCATTCCACAACGGCCCGCCCCATGCACGTTCACGATCAACGCGAAGATCGTCCCTGAAACCTCGGTGCGTGGCCGACGACCCCGACATGCCAGTGAGCTGCGTCTGCCGGCCGGGGTGCTGGGTCTGTTCCTCGCGGCGGGTGGGCTGGGCGCGTTCCTCGGCTCGACGGCCGCGCCCGCGCTCGTGCGGCGGCTCGGTTTCGGCCGCGCCCTGTGGCTGGTCGGGATCGGTGTCGCACCGTTCGCCCTGCTCACCGCGCAGATCCGCCAGCGCGCGGGACGCTGCCCGAACCCGGTCACGGCCGTGATCGACACCCAGTCGGTCAAGGCCACCGAGACCGCGGCCAAGACTCGCGTGCCCAGGTGACCAGCTCGCCGGAGAACGCCGAGTCGGCCCGGACCAGGGCGAGCTGCGGGTGGGCGAGGCACAGCCGGAACAGCACGTCGCGGGCGATGTCGCGGTCGGTCATCGCGGCGGAGGTGACCACGGTGAGCACTAAATAGGCCCATCGCGTCCACCGCGACGAACCGCTTGACCCCGTTGATCTTCTTCCCGCCGTCATAGCCGGTGCGAGTGGCTGAAGTCCAGTGTGGGGACCCGGTGAGCTGGCGTGGCCGGTCGGGGACAAGCTTTCGGGGGCGCGGGTGCAGGCGTCCGGCGGAACGCATCAGCTTGAGGTCCTGGACGCGCTGCCGGCCCCGGCGGCGTGGACGTTCCGCCGCTGAACCCGGCCAGCCCCGGGGCCGCCCGTCCGGGGTTCGCGGGGCCGGCCGCCGCCGCGCGTAGGGGTCGCCTGACAGGGGGCCGTGTCCTCGGAGGAGCCGCGCGCGGGGCTACGAGGTCGGCAGGCTCTCGTGGGATCCGGGCCCCGTCCGACGAAAGAGCCCCAGGGCTCTGTCGGCATCGTTCCGCGGTGTCGGCTAGTCAGGCGGGGCCTTCATGCTGCCCGGGGGGCGCTGCCTAAAGATCGAGGTAGGCGGCGACGGCCGCGCGCACGTGGGCGAGTTCGTCGGTGGTGCACCGCCCGACCAGGTCGGCGAAGCGCTTGGCGGGGATGGTGCGGATGTCGTAGCAGCGGGCGACCAGGCCGACCGCTGAGATTCTCACGGTCAGGACCGTGTCCGGGGCAATGTCGGGGTCCGCGAGGGTCACCACGGTGACGCCGGCCCCGGCGATACCCGCGGCGGCCGCCGACAGCACCAGCACCGGCACCTCGGTACCGCCGATCGTGTTCACGGTGTAGACGTCGCCGAGGTTCACGCGGCGTCGCCGAGGGTGTCGTCAAGGCCGTCGAGTTCGTCGGCGTAGGGCAGGGCCCCGCCGTTGTGGTCGGCGACCTTGGCCAACGAGTCGGCGACCAACGCCCGCCGCAACGTCGCAGCGATGTAGGCGGACCGGCCGCCGGTCCCGGTGTGGGCGTCCAGCAGCGCCACAAGATCCTCGGGCAGAGAAACGTTGATTCGGTGTGTGGCCATGCCCACACGATAGCCCACACCATTCGTGTTCCCCTGCAGGGCGCCGAGTCGGGGGGCGAGTGCCCGCCTTGGGGGACCTTCCGGCGCCGTCCCGCAAGCGGAAGCGCCAACGACCGGTCATGGGACGGGCGCCCCCTCACCGTTGTCCAGCCGACGACGCACAACACCGACGACCCGAACGAGGCACCCCCAGCGTGCCATCCCGCAGCGTGGGCCGCGGCGGTTCTGCCTCAACCCACCCCGGTGGAAGCGGCCGGACTGCCCCCGGTCAAGAACGTTCTCGGCCACAGCGGCATCCGGTGGATCGAGCAGGACGGCTGCGAGGCGGACGGCGTCCTCGCGACCCTCGCCACCCGCTCGCGCCGACGGCTGCGCGGTCGGCATCATGACCTCCGGCAAGGACTACGGCCAGCTCCTGGCCGACCCCAGCGTGCGCCTCCTGAACATCGGGCTCGCCCAGGGCCGTCGCTACACCACCGGCGAGCACATCTCCCCTTGGAAGACCGCGAGGAAATGCTGGTCGTGGTGAGGTTGGCGTATCCGAGGATCCGTGCGGCGATGTGGACCGGCAGTCCTCCGGTGACGGCGTCGGTCGTCAGGAGCCCTCGGAAGTCATGGGCGGTGCAGCGGAGTGGCTGTCCGGTGGCGTCGACGATTCCGACGACTGCGACAGCCTGGTTCAGAAGCCTGGTGTCGGACTTGCTGCTGTCAAGACCGGAACCCCCGAAACCTCGCTGCACAGCCACCTCGCCGCCCCAGCCAAATAACCTCGAGATCCTTCTGCGCACCTATACGATTCAAGTAAACACATATATCTGTCTGACCTGCCTTCCGAGCCGGGGAGAGCTATGCGTGGCGGTCTGGAGCTGGCCGGGCGGTATCGGCTGGAGGCGCCTCTCGGCCAAGGCGGTATGGGTGAGGTCTGGCAGGGCATCGACCTGCGCCTGCGCCGCCCGGTCGCAGTCAAGATCCTCCCGCTGAGTGGGGCGGCCGACGAGGCCGGGGTGGCGCGGTTCCGGCGGGAGGCCGAGACCGCCGCGGCCTTGAACCACCCGGGGATCACCACGGTGTTCGACATCGACGAATACACCGACGGGGGCCTGCACCTGCTGTTCCTGGTCATGGAACTGATGCGGGGGCATGACCTGGCCTCGATACTGCGCGAGCATCCGGACGGGTTGCCCATGGCGCAGGTGACGGACTGGGCGATGCAGACCCTCGACGCCCTCGCTGCGGCCCACCGGCATGGGGTGGTGCACCGCGACATCAAACCGGCCAACCTCTTCCTGACCGACGACGGGCGGGTGAAGATCTGCGACTTCGGGATCTCCCGCCTGGCCGACGCCACCAAGATCACCGCTACCGGCTCATCCGCCGGGACTCCGATCTACATGGCGCCCGAGCAGATTGAGGGCCACGTTGTCGATGAGCGCACCGACCTGTACGCGTTCGGCTGCGTGCTCTACCAACTGTTGACCGGGACCACCTGGATGGACACTGACTCGAGCGTCGGCGCCATCCTCTACCAGCACCTCAACCGGACCTCGGCATCCCCGCAATCCGTGCGGCCCGACATCGACGACCACATAAGCACCCTGGTACTGGATCTGCTGGCCAAGCAGCCCGACGGCCGGCCCAAGGACGCAGCCACCGTCGCCGAACACCTGCGCAGCCTGGCCTCCCGCCCCACCTCGGGCGGCGGGTCGGCAACGCCACAGCAGCCCCGCCCCGAACGCCCCGCCCAGGCGCCCCGGCAACTCGATCCCGCACCCGAGCCCGCAGGGGGCCCCGTGCCACCGGCAGGACGGGCCACCCAACCCTCCTCCATGCCAGGAACGGCCCCGCTCCCGCACGTGACCTCCACACGTGGGGCGAGAGGCATCCCCCAGCGGCCGGACGCGGCATCGACGCATACTCCGGCACGCCATGGCGGACTTCTTGTGGGCATGAATCGCGCGACTCGGTTCGGCCTCCCGGTATGCCTATGGTTGCTCTTCAGTGTGCTGTACGACTTCCGGTTCCCGACGCCGGTCCCCGTGGGCCTATTTGGGTTCCATTTCGTCCTGCTGATCACCTTGGTGTTGACGGAAGTACTGACACCGCGCTCCGGAGGCCTGACACGCGGAACGGGGTACGGGGCTGCGGCGCTCATCGCCGTGGGCCTTGTGATAGATGAGATCCAGAAATGGAAGAGTGGCTGGTTCGACGGCTGGTTGTACAACAGCCCCCGCCATGAACAGGTGCTCCTTCACGCGGGGATCGTCCTGGCCATCGCAACGTACTGCTACCGCGAAATCAAGACCCGGCGAGCCCGGTCGGCTCGTGGCAGTTCAGACACCCGTGCAGACGACTTCGGAAACTGAACCGCCCCGGGTTCGGTAGAGATCTCAGGTTGTGGTTGTGACCTGGGGTTTTGTGAGTTCTATGTAGTGGTTGGTTTCGTACTCGACGGGTGGGATGTGGCCTATCTCTCCGTGGATCCGTCGGTGGTTGTACCAGTCGACCCATTCGGCGGTGGCCAGTTCGACCTGGGCGAGTGTCTTCCAGGGGCGCCGGGGTTTGATCAACTCGGTTTTGTACAGGCCGATCGCGGATTCCATGAGGGCGTTGTCGTAGGCGTCGCCGACCGAGCCGATGGATGCGGCGATGCCGGCGGCCTGAAGATGCTCGGCGAGTCTGAACGAGGTGTACTGCGAGCCTGCGTCCGAGTGATGGATCAACTCGCCCGGCCGGATGGGGTGTTGCTCGCGGTCGCGTTGCCAGACGGCCATCTCCAGGGCGTCCAGGACGAAGACGGTCTCCTTGACGGTGGCCGCCGACCAGCCGACGATCCGGCGGGAGAAGGTGTCCACGACGAACGCGGCATAGACGGTCGTCGACCAGGTTTTCACGTGGGTGAAGTCCGCGGCCCAGCACCGGTTGGGGGTGGTGGCGACGAAGTCGCGGTCGAGGAGGTCGGGAGCCCGCTCGGCCTGCCCGCCGGGCAGGGTGGTGATCACGCGCTTACCGCGGACCGCGCCCTGGACGCCCATCTGGCGCATCAGGCGCTCGACGGTGCAGCGGGCCACCGCATGACCTTGCCGGTTCAGCTCGTGCCAGATCTTCCTCGCACCGTGGACACGGTAGTTGGTGGCGTGGACCTGGCCGATCAGCTCCTTGAGCCGGGCGTCCCGCACGGCGCGAGCCGAGGGAACGACCATGCGTTTCTTGTGGGCGTAGTAGGTGGAAGGGGCGATCTTGCAGTGGTGTTCGGTGAGTGTCCTGCAGATCGGCTCGACCCCGCCGAAGCGGTCCCGGTGCTCGTCGATGAACGCTACGAGCGCGTGTGTGGCCGGTCGAGCTCGGCCGCGAAGAAACCCGCCGCCGCCCTCAGGATCTCGTCGGCCCGCTTCAGCTCGGCGTTCTCCTTCTTCAACGCCTTCAAGTGGGCGGACTCCTCCGTGGTGGTCCCGGGTCGCTGCCCGGCGTCGATCTCGTACTGCTTCACCCAGTTCCGCAGTGTCTCCCGCGAACCGATGCCCAGCTTGTCGACAACCGCCTGCAAGGCGGCCGTCTCGTTCGGGTGATCACCACGGACCTCAGCGACCATACGCACCGCACGACGGCGGAACTCGAGCGGGTAACGGGAGGGTCGTGCCAGGACTCAATCCTTACATGGAATCGAGTCTCCACATTACCCGGGGCGGTTCATTCACAGTCGCGGCGCACAGCGCCCGCCAGCCTTCGGTGAGCCTGGCGAGTTCGGCCTCGACAGCAACGTTGGGGAAGCCGACAACGCGGATGCTCTCGCGGCGGCCGGGGGCGGAAGAACGACAGCAGGTCGTCGCCGATGTCACGGCCTTGCGTGCCCCTGCGCGGCGCGCCCGGCAGGTCGCTGAGCTGGCCGATCGCCATGTCGTGGTACTCGCCGGTCCAGCAGGCATCAGCCGGATGACCTGATGCGCACAGCTCACCCACGGGGCCCCTAACGGCAATGCCGGGTAGTTAGGGGGCTTGGGCTGGTGTCAAGTCGGGTTCGGGGAGGATGTTGATGGTGGTTGTCGTCTGATGGTTGGTGCGGTCGATCTGGCCTTTGGCTCGGTGTTTGGAGATCGCTCGTTTGACGATGCGGGGGCAGCTGCGGTCACGGCGGGCGGGCAGCGGGTGGTCCAGGACCGCCCGGCCGATCTGGCCGATCAGGTCGACGGGTGTGTGGGTGATGATGCCGGCGGCGTGGATGACCTGGTCACGGGCGGCGAGTAGGGCGATGGTGAAGCTGGCCCGGTCAGCGGGAACAGCGCCGGTGGTCGTGGCGTCGGCCATCGCCAGCCGCAGCGCCTGGTAGGCCGCCAGCAGAGCGTAGATCTCCTGGTCGGTGCCCTGGGGGGTGCGGGAGCGCAGGACGCGGCCGCCCAGGGTGGTGGACTTCAACTCCAGGTAGGCGGTCTCGATCTCCCATCGCTGGTGGTAGAGCTTCACGATCTCCCGCGCCGGGTGCAGACGAGGGTCGAGCAGGGTGGTGATCAGCCGGTAGTGGCCGGTGCGGCGCCCGCCGCTGGGCAGGGTGACGGTGATCTGGGCGTCGATCACCCGGATCGGGACACCGCCCAGCACCGAACGCCATGATCGGTCGGCCAGGGTCTCAAGACGGGGCAGCGGCCGGGTGCTCTTGCAGCGGATCAGCAGGTCCGCGCCGGTGCCCTGCGGGCCGGCGATCGCCGTCACCAGGGCTTTGACGGCGAAGTTGCGGTCACCCAGCATCAGCATCCCCGCCTTGAGGCAGTCCAGCAGTTCGGGCGCGTAGGTCGTCTCACCCGTCGCGAACCGCCCGAACGTCGCCCCCAGCAGGGTCCGGGTGCCGCAGGCGACCACCGCGACCAACCGGACCAGCGGATAGCCCGACCCGCCATGACTGCGGTCTGATGACCATAGGCCGCGAGATTGGCCGGGCTGTCCGGGACGCTGAAGGTGGTGCCGTCCATCGCGCACACCAACATGCCCCGCCACCGCACCGCCCCGGTGGGCGGACCGGCCAGCAACTCAAACAGCGCCCGCAACGGCGCGACCCCCACCCGGCGGCGGGCCTGGGCCAGTACCGACGACGACGGCACCCACCCAGGCCCGTCAAGACCCGACACCAGCCGCGACCACACCTGCCCGAGCCCTTGATCCTCGAACAGCCCCGCCGCCAGCAGCAGATACACCACCACCCGCGACGGCAACCGCCGCAACCGCCGCTCCACCGACCGCGTCTCGGCCAGCACCTCATCCACCATCTCGAACGGCACGATCCGGGTCAGCTCACCCAGATGCCCAGGCGCGAACACCCCGACCCCCGAACGACGGACCGAACCAATGGCGCAGGCCGCAACAGACCTGGCAGACTCAACACCCAACGGAGATCCAGTAGGCCAGGCGGATGGTGGTAGAAGATCACCCGTTCTACTGGATCTCCGTTCCCATGTCTCCAACATCCACCAAACCCCTGGACAACCAGCCCACGGACCTAACTACCCGGCATTGCCCCTAACGGTCGTTGGTGGTCAGGTCGTCGAGACGGCAATTGAGGTCGCCCTCCCGTCGCTGGGGCAGGCCGTCGCTCATCGGCCAGCGGTAGCACGTTAGCCGGACCGGCCCCTGCTGGCCCGCGTTCTTGAGCTTCTAGTGGGCGGAGTTCGGGTCGTCCATGATGCATTCCCGGCCCGTGTCGTCCTGGCCGGTGGACAGGGCGGCCGGGTGCTTGGTGATCGAGTCCTGGACGATCGCCGCGGTGGCCGGGTCGGCCAGGCCCGCGAAGCCGCCCTCATCCCAGCAGCATCACGACGGCGTCCGCGTGGGCGTCCGCGCCGAGAGCTTCGCGCGGCGGCTCACGCGCGGTCTCCGCGGGTCTGCGGGGGCTCCGGTGGCAGCGCCGTCAGCAGGAACGAGGCTTCGCGCAGGCCGTGGAGCGTACCAGCGCTGTGAGTCCGGGGAGCTCGAGGAGGGGAGTACGAGTAGCTGTCCGTCACCTTGGAAGGCGTCAGCGATCTCGCGATGAACATGGTCTTACTCCATCGCCGCACCGGTCTCCCGACGTAGCCCTTCCCGGGCACCTTCCAGTTGTCTCACCGAGTGTCGGGATTAGCCCGGTTCGGGCTTTTCTTGCCTGCGCATGCTCAACTATCGCACCTTCAGGCGTCCTCGCACGCATGATCAACAAGGCCGCATGCTGTGCACGCCGGGCAGGCTTTTGTCCCAATTACAGTGCTGGTCGCGAGCGGCGCGGACCGCTGGATGTTGTGGTGCCCGCCCCCGGAGGGCAGAGGTGCCCGCGCCGCGGGTGCGCCGTTCGGGAAGTCGAAGGATCCGGTCCGACCAAAGGGAGAGGGAAACATGAGGGGCTTCTGGAAGGCTGGGGGTGTCTTGTCTGGCGCGCTGGCAGCAGTGGTGGCCTGGGGGACCGCCGCGTCCGCATTGGCCGATGCCGGCACCACAGTGACCGTAATGGGCTACGGCGAACCCTGGGAGGACTGCGTCCAGACCGTGACGCTGATCGCGGACCGCGTAGAAGGCCGTGGCCGGGTGTATGCGTTTGCGACTACGAAGTGCGAATCCCGCCACGACTTTCTCGTCCCCACTGTTGCGCTCGCGGGCGACCAGGGCAAGCACGGCCTGGAAGGAAAGATGAAATCATGCGCCTGGGCTTCATATTGCCAAACTGATTACGTCTATTTGGACGAGATTGCGGGGGTTGAATATCGTGCCGCCAACAGCGGATACGTTGGAACCGACCCCTTCAATTGGCCGCTGAGCGCCGTTCCGCACGCGCGTTTGATGGGTATCCCGCAGGGGTCGGAAAGGCACTCGACGTCGGGTAACGAGTCGGGGTCGGGTCGGGTGCGGTGGGCGGACTACAATGGTGACGGCCGGGCCGATTACCTGTCCGTCAACTCGAATGGTTCGGTGAACGTCCGCCTGAACACGGACGGGCACGGCGGGTGGCAGGACCTGGGGCAGGTCCGCGGCCCTGACTCCGCGGTGTCCGCCGACTCGAGCCGGGCTCGGTTCGCCGATTTCAACGGTGATGGCCGGGCCGACTACCTGCACATCGACCAGGACGGTGGGGTAACCGCCGAGCTGAACAACAGCGACGGGCCCGGCGGGTGGCAGAAGCTGGGGCGGGTACTCGCCCCTGCTACCAGTCCTGACTGGTTTACCACCAACCCGGCCCTAGTACGGTTCGCCGACCTCGACGGGGACGGCCGGACGGACTACAACGTCCTCCACCCCGACAACGGCTCGTTCCACACCAGCATCAACCAAGGGGGTGGCGTTTCCGGCCTGGGCTGGAACCCGGGCCAGGTGGGCCTGATGCCGGGGGTCGGTCCCGGCCCCGCCAGCGGGGTTCGGCTGGCGGACATGGACGGCGACCGCCGCTTCGACTACAACATCCCCGGCCACACATTCCACGCTGGAAGCGGCGGCGTACTCACCACCTACATCAACAGCTGGGATTTCACCAACTGGGCCATCCTCCCGCAGACCATGCTCACGCGATACACCGACGCAGGGACGGTCGCCCTCGCCGACATCACCGGTGATGGCCGGGCCGACTACCTCGGCACCAATCCCGACGGCTCCGTCCACGCCTACAGGAACGAGGGCGGCGTCCCCAGCGACCCCTACGACCCCAGCAGCCCCGTCACCCCCGGCACCTGGACCGACATGGGCAACATCATCAGCGGCAACTGAGACCGGCCCTCCCCGAACCCCACGAAGGCCATCCCCCGGCTGGCGCACCTGCTCATCAGAAGACAGTCATACGACACGCTCCATCGCTCATAGAGGGGCGGGCCGCAGCGCGGTCCCGCCCTTCGATGAGCCGGGCGAAGATCCGCCTGATGGGGCGGTGCTTACGCAGCACCTCCAGGTCGCCCCCCATGCAGCATCACATCGCTCACCGGCTGAACGGGTCCAGCAGCGACGCCCTCGGCGCCATCTTCTTACGCGGCTTCGGCCACGCCGTCTCCAGCGCCTGACCCACCGTCGGATGCGACACACCGCGTTTGCGCATCACCGCCTGGATCGGCAGCCCGTCCGGGCACATCACAACAGGGCGGGCCATCGAGTGCGGTGGGGGTTCACCTCCTCCGGTGGTAGCCGCCCGGTCGCCAGTTCCATGTGCACGCCGACGTGGTCGGGGCCGACCGCGGCCAGCCCGGCCGCGCAGAACCGTAGCGGGTGCGTGGTGTCGGCCCGGTCCTTGTGGCAGGCCGGCTGTGGGGAGTCGATCATTCGGCGGGCGTCGGCCTTGGTGGCGTCGCCGGGGGTGGGGAGGCCGGGGGTGGCGTCGCCGGGGGTGGGGAGGCCGGGGGTGGGGAGGCCGCCCTGGGCGCGGGCCAGCCGCGCCATGTCGTCGTCGGCGAAGGCGGTCAGGTCGGCGTCGGTGCGCCACGGGCAGCGGCGTTCACCGTTGCAGGGCCGGCGCGGAACTCCACCTGGGCCGCCACCGTCACCGGGCCCAACTTCTCCCACGACTACACCAGCAGCGGCAACCTGTTGTTTCGCCACAGCTGGGACGGCGGGTACCAGAGCGACCAGGACCAGGCCGAGGGGTACTACGAAGCCGCGGTCGACCCCACCGTCAGCGGCGAGCTGTGGGACGGCCACATCTGCTCCTGCATGATCACTCCTCAGGACGCCAGGTACCTCCCGTAGATCACCTGCCTGGATAGGCCGCCGACCAGGGTGGTCACGTCCGGTGGCGGGTGGATCAGCAACACCGCCGAACCCGTCGCGCACCGTAACAAGACCACCCATCCCAACGGGCCCGGTAGCCGAGCGGCCGCGGCGCTGGCTTGTCTCCGGGGACCCCTCGGCGTGGGCAGCTCGGCGTCGGGCGACATCACCAGCTGGCTGGACGCGCGGAAGTACGTCGCCAAGCACTCCCCGGGACCAAGATCGCCCGCTGTCACCTGATCGCCAACATACTCGGCGGGAAAGGGCAGAAGCTGGACGGTGGGCAGGCCAACCTCGTCCCCTGCTGGCAGTAGGGCTGAACACCGGAACGCCCAGCATGCGGACCCATGAGAGGGAGGTTCAGACCGCGGTGGCCGACTCCAGCATGGGGCCCGACGATGCGATCTTCTACGAGGTGACACCGGACTACGTGAACGACACCAGCACGATCCCCTGGGGCGTCAGCATGCAGGCGACGATTGAGCGGTCGGATGGAACCAGGCAGCTGCTGTTCAGCGCCGTCCTCCCCAACGACCAGGCCAGCAGCGGACTCAACCTCGGGAACTGACCCGAGCTGACGAATCACCAGGGAGCCTGGATGAGCCGCACCACTCCACCGCGGCCGCTCGAGATCACCGCGGTCCTCCCTCAAATGGCTCTGCTGGCACGCACGGCGACCCGGTTGCATCCCCGCGCCGGGTCGCCGTCACCGCATGACGGGCTCGGCGGCGGGCCACTGCTGTGGCCCGCCGCCGAGCCGTGGCCGTACTGCGATGGCCCGCACGTGCCCAATGGGAATCCGGCCCTCTCGCCAGGGGATGTGCGGCTGCGGCGGCGCATCCGGGCGGCAGCGGCGAGCCGACCGCTGGGCCAACTTCGCTTCACGCCAGAGGAAGTGGCGATCGACAAGCAGATCAACATCGGCCGCCCGTGGCCCGAGGACCCGGTCGCCATGCTGCCCGTGGCCCAGCTGTACGTGCGTGACGTCCCTCTGCTGCGCCCGCCCGGGAGAGCCGACATGCTCCAGGTGGTGTGGTGCCCCTTCGGCCACCCGCCAGAGCCCAAGCCCAGGACCGCGTTGCTCTGGCGGTCCGCCGCCACGGTCACCACACCTCCGGAGCCAGCCGTGGTCCAGGCCGACGGCTACGTGCCAGAGCCGTGCCTACTCGCCCCGGAACAGGTCACCGAGTATCCCCACCCCATGGAGTTGAGCGAGGAGTTGCAGGAGCGGCTACAGGACTGGAACACATGGCAGGAGGCCGGCGCCGCGCCAGACAGCTCCTACGAACCCGCCCCGGAGGAGTTCCACTGGCCACGGACTGTCCATCGCTCCCGGCTGGAAGGCCGGCGGTTGGACCCGCTGGGGACTTATTGACCCCGTCCGCCTGCTCTGCCCCGCCTGCGATGCCGAGATCGCCCCGCTGCTGACCATCGCCTCGGCCGAATGGGACGACAACACCCGCGGCTGAATCACCTACGAGGATCAAGCCGACCACCACCGGTCCTCGCCCGGCGAACCCGGCCATGGTTCAGGTCGGTGGAGGCTACGACCTGCAGCTGTACGCCTGCCCGGCATCGCCGGATCATCCGCACACCGACCTGATCCAGTGAGATCCCTCAACGCGGGGCCGCCGACGGTGGTGCCACCTGCGTATCGGGCTCTCCCGCCAGCCTGATGTGTCCCCGCTCGGTCCTCGGCCGGTGGACCGGGCAGGTCGTGCCACCGGCGCGGGCGGTACGTCGTCCGGGACACCTTCAGGGACCTATCGGCCAGTGGTCTCGGAGCGGTGCCGGGGCTGCAGGCCAGGCGGCGTTTCTCACCTACCAAGTGGTCCGCCCGCCGCAGGTGCCAGCTGGTCCAGCCAAGCCATCGCCCGGCGTCGGCGCCGGATCCCCTCCACACGCCGCTCGTGCAGCCGAGCACGGTGCGGGCAGCCGAGCCTGCGCCAGAGGGTCTGCCACTCCTCAAGGGGGTCGACTCACCACAGGCCGCATCCTGCGGACACCTGCCATCATGAGTCCAACAAGTAAGCACGCGCGCCCCATGAGGAAGGCTCATGAACATCAGCTTGCCGCAGCTCCGCGCCTTCCTCACGGTGGCCGAGGAAGGCAGCTTCAGCGCCGCAGCCGACGCGCTCGGGGTCAGCCAATCCGCCGTTTCCCACTCCGTGGCCACGCTGGAACGCGCGCTCGGCAGCCCCGTGCTGACCCGGCACGGGCGCCCGCAGCCGACCGCGTTCGGCGACCGGATCCTCGCCCACGCCCACGCCGCGATCGCGGCCACCGCCGCCATCTGCGACCTGGCCGCACAACGCGACGGACTCCCCGCCGGATCACTACGGCTGGCGGCCCCGCCGACCGTGTGCCAAGGCCTGCTGCCCGGACTGATGATCCAATGGAAGGCCGACTTCCCCCGCGTGGAGATCGCCCTCTTCGAAGGCGAGGACGACGAGGTCGCCGACTGGCTCACCAGGAACACCGTGGACCTCGCCGTCCTCGTCGACCCGCCCCCAGGCCCGGGCACACCCATCGGACGGGACGTCTTCCAGGCGGTCCTGCACCGCGACCACCCGCTCGCCGGCGAACCCGCGATCGACGTCGCCGACCTCGACGACGACCCGTTCCTCCTCTCACAGGGCGGCTGCGAGAGACACATTCAGGAACTGTTCCGCCGCGCCGGTACACCGCTCGCTCCGACCCACCGCGTACGCGAGCTGGGAACCCTGCTGGCCATGGTCCGGGCCGGCATCGGCGTCTCCATCGTGCCCGGCCTCACGTCGGCGATGATCGATCCGCAACTGGTCCTGGTCCCGCTACGGCAGCACCTCGAACGCACCCTGGTCCTCACCGGACCACCCCACCGGCCCTGGCACCCAGCCGCCACCGCACTCGTCAACGCCACCAGCAGTTAGGGGGTGAGCCGGAGGACGACGGTGGCGTCAGGGTGTTGGAACTGGGTCAAGTACCTGCAGTGGGTGGCACGGCTGGCGCCGAAGGTCGTGGCGATCCACTGCACGATGTAGGCGCGTTTGCCACCCTCACCGACCTATGCCGCGCGTAACGTTTCGGCCCGCGAGACAAACCGTGTAGAAGTAGCGCCGGCGGGCCGGGGCGTGGTCTCCATGCAACGACGGTGGCGCCGTGGAGCGCGGCGACCGTCCTTCCTCGCCATCGTGAACGTGTCCGCTGGTGGTGGGTTCATCGACGGGAAGGCCGTACTGCCGCGCCCGTTCTGCCGGCGGCCTGGCCGGTGGCGCCCATGGCCGCGCGGATCTGCTGCCAGGAGTGGCGGTGCTCTCCTCGTCGGGCGGTCACCACCAGCTCGCGGGTGACAAGGTCCAGTTCGGCGGCGAGCCACCGGGCGTCCCCCGGTTATCGCCGCACGCGTCGCACAGCCAGACCGCACGCCTTGTGCATGCCTTTTCCCGTGAAGTTGATCAATACTTCTTCTAGGTCAAGGATCTATATGAGGGGAACTCATGGGTTTCAGGCAGGGCTCGGCACGGTTCGCCGGGGTCTTGGGCGCGGCGGTGCTGAGCGTGGCGGTGTCGGGCGTGATGCCCGCGGCCGCAGGGCAGGCGTCCGGCGGCGGCAAGGACAGCGTCGAGCGGGTTCCGTTCAGCTACATTCCCGCCGACATCCGGCAGAAGATGCATGACCAGGTGCCGCTGAAGGAAGCCGCGTCGAAGATCTCCTGGGCGATGGAGAAGTCGGGACGCGGAGGGTTCGCAGGCATCGCCCTGCAGCCCAGGTCGGTCGAGTTGTGGTGGAAGGGCAAGCTCCCCGCCGCCGTCAGCAAGGCCGTCGACAAGGCGCGCGGTATCGCGCCGGTGGAGGTGAAACCCGCCCGCTACTCCCAGGCCGAACTCAAGGCGGCGGCCGCCGACCTGATCGCCGACATGAAGAAGGACCCGAACTATCCGATCAGCCAGGTCGCCGGCTCCCCGGAACCTGTCAAACCGGATGAGACAGTTCAGGCTGCTTGTTCTGTCTCGGGGTTCTCCTTCGGGGGTTTGTTGATGAAGACCTTGGTGGGCGGCTTGGGCGGGGTGGGTCGGGCGTGGAAGCGCCC